>JBLMXQ010000097.1:0-29686 GCA_050257855.1 Betaproteobacteria bacterium
GGCGAGTTCCCGCTCGCGATGAACGAGCTGTCGTTCCTCCTGCCGCACCTCCTCGCCGAGGGGCGCGGCGCGCTCGAGGTGTACTTCACGCGCGTCTACAACCCGGTGTGGACCAACCCCGACGGCTTCTCGTGGATCGAGATGCTGTCGGACGAGTCGAAGGTGCGCTGCCACGTCGCGCTGACGCCGACCTGGAACGAGACCGCGCAGTACGCCGACTACGTGCTGCCGATGGGCGTCGGCAGCGAGCGCCACGACCTGCACTCCTACGAGACCCACGACGCGCAGTGGATCGGCTTCCGCCAGCCGGTCACGCGGGTCGCGCGCGAGCGGCTCGGCGCGGCGGTGTCGGACACGCGCGAGGCGAACCCCGGCGAGGTGTGGGAGGAGAACGAGTTCTGGGTGGCGCTCTCCTGGCGCATCGATCCGGACGGCGCGCTCGGCATCCGCCGCCACTTCGAGTCGCCGGACCGTCCCGGCGAACCGGTCACCATGGACGAGTACTACGGGTGGATGTTCGAGCACTCGGTGCCCGGACTGCCCGAGGCGGCGGGCGCCGAAGGCCTCACGCCGCTCGCCTACATGCGGAAGTACGGCGTCTTCAAGGTGCGGGACAACGTGTACCGTGCGCACGAACGGCCGCTGGCGGCGGAGGCGCTCGCCGGAACGACGGTCGACGCCGACGAAACCGTGCTTCGCGGCGGCCGCACGATAGGAGTCATGGCCGGCGGAGTCGCCCGCGAGGGCTTCAACACGCCGTCACGCCGCCTCGAGGTCTATTCGCGGACGCTCGCGGAGTGGGGCTGGCCCGAGCACGCGACGCCGCGCTACGTCCCCGGCCACGTGCACTGGCGGACGCTGAAACGCGAGGAGGGCGAGTTCGATCTGCTCCCGAACTTCCGCCTCCCGACGCTCGTCCACACGCGCTCGCCGGTCAAGTGGCTCTACGAGATCTCGCACGACAACCCGTTGTGGATCGCGGCCGCCGACGCGCGCAGGTACGGCCTCGCGACCGGCGATCTGGTCAAGGTCCGCACGCGCATCGGCTATTTCGTGACGCGCGCGTGGGTGACCGAGGCCATCCGGCCTGGCGTTCTCGGGATGTCGCATCACTTGGGCCGCTGGCGCCTCCAGGAAGAGACCGGCAACCGCGTCGCGTCGGCGCTCGTGCGCATCGATCGTCAGGGAACCGGCTACAAGGTCACGCAGGTGCACGGCGCGGAGCCGTACGTGACGACCGATCCGGATACCGCCCGGGTCTGGTGGACGGATGTCGGCGTGCATCAGAACCTGACGTTCCCCGTGCAGCCCGATCCGGTGAGCGGCATGCACTGCTGGCATCAGCGCGTGACGCTAGAGAAGGCCGGACCCGACGACCGGTACGGTGACATCTACGTCGACACGAACGAGTCGCACACGGTCTATCGGGAGTGGCTCGCGCTGACGCGGCCCGCGCCCGGCCCCGGCGGACTGCGGCGGCCGCTGTGGTTCGACCGTCCGCTCAGGCCGATGGACGCGGCGTATCGGATGAAGACGGGAAACTAGGAATTCAGAATGGCTGGAACGCTCTACATGGTGGTCGAACACTTCAAGGGCGGCGACGCGGTTGCTGTCTACCGCCGATTTCGCGACCGCGGGCGACTGGCGCCAGAGGGCCTCTCTTACGTCTCGAGCTGGGTGGATACGAAACTCGAGCGCTGCTACCAGCTGATGGAGACCGACGATCGCCTGCTCCTCGATCGATGGATGGCGAACTGGAGCGACATCGTCGATTTCGAGGTATATCCCGTGATCACGTCAGCAGAGGCGGCCGAAAGGATTGCCCCCCGCCTGTGAGCGGCGTGTGGGTCAGCTGACTGGAGGCGTCCATGTGCGCGCTCTTCAGATTCGTCTGTGGAACACAATCGCCGCAACGGCGCTGGCGATGAGCTCGATGAGAACGATTCCGGTCAGGACGGCAAAGGCCCAGTCGCGGCCGAGCAGGTATTCCACGAACGACAGCACGACGCGCGCGGCGGGCGTGGAGACCAGCACGATGATCCCGGCGTTCAGGAGCACCGATGCGCCACCGAGGTGCAGGAGCGAGAGCACGAGCCCGACGCCGAGCAGCACGGTGCTGATCACAACGCCGATGCGCAGCACGCGTCCGATGAGCACCTCGAGCGCCGAGTCGCTCTTCCGGGTCATCGCATGCCCCTCACGAACATCAGGACCGCGACCGTCCCGAGGACGAGGGCCAGCAGCAGCTTGAGGTGCCGTTCCGGCACGGCGCCGGAGAGGCGGAAGCCGAGCCGGGACCCGACCTGTACTCCGAGCACCGCGGCCGCAGCGGCCTCCGGCAGCAGCTGCCCGTTGCCGAAATAGATGATCGCGCCGCCGGTCGCGGTCACGCCGATCATGAACGCGCTGGTCGCGGCCGCCGCCCGCAGCGGCACGCCGCACCAGGCGTTCAGGACCGGCACCTTGATCACCCCGCCGCCGATCCCGAGCAGCGACGCCACGTTGCCCGCCACGAACGACGAGGCGAGCGCCAGCGGCAGCCGCTTGACTCTGTACACGATCGTGCCGCCGCTCTCCTTCTCGTGATACCGGCCGCCCAGCATCCCCGGATCCATCGCCGGATCGAGGATCACGTTCCGCATCTTCAGCCGGCGGACGGTCACGATCGCGGTCAGGGCGGTCACGACGCCGAACAGCTTCTGCAGCGTCGCCTGCGAGAGGAGCTGTGCGGTGATGCCGCCGAGCACGCTGCCGGCGGCCGTCGCCACCTCGAGCACCATGCCGAGGCGGAAGTTCATCAGGCGCAGCCCCGCGCGGCCGGCCGTTACGGTGCTCGACGTCGCGATCACGGTCGCGAGGCTGATCGCGGCCGCCGCGGTGATGGGAAACCGGAGACCGAGGTTGAGCAGCGGAACGAGGAAGACGCCGCCGCCGATCCCGAGCGTTGCACCGAGGCCGCCGGCGAGGATCCCGGCGGCGAAAACGATCGCGGCGAGGGCGGGCGTGACGACCGGCATCAGCGCATCATCCTGTCGGGCAGCGACATCGCTCCGACCGTCACGCCGCGCCGGCGGCGTGCGGCTTGAGCACCGCGTAGAGCGCCGCCATGATCGGCGTCGGCACGCCGGCCCGGCCGCCCCGGCGCACGGCGGCGCCGAGCAGCGCCTCCACCTCGATCGGCTTGCCCTGCTGCAGGTCGATCAGCAGCGACGATCGCGTGGTCGGCGGGATCGAATCGACGTACTCGACGATGCGCTCGACGACTCCGGCAGGGAGCGCGATGCCCTCGGCGCGCGCGACCGCCTCCACCTCGCGGAACGCCGCGACGAGCTGATCGTGCGAAATCCGATCCTGCCACAACGGCCCGATCGGCAGGCGCGCCGCCCCGGTGAACGCGGCGAACGGCGCCAGGTAGCAGAATTTCTCCCAGATTGGGATCCGGGCATCGGCGACCGGCTCGGAGACGATGTCGGCGCCGGCAAAAGCGTCCGAGATCGCCTGCACCCGCGGCGACACGCGCGATCTGTCTCCGAACACCTCGCCGAACACGATGCGGCGATGCGTCCCGGTCTGCTCGATGACACCCGGCAGGCTGAGCGCCGTCGCGATGTACGTCGATCCGCCGAGCACGCGCTCGCCTCCGACGGCCGCGGCCACCTGGTCGACGCTCTCCACCCCGTTCTGCAGCGTCAGCGCGACCGTCTGGGCGCGGACGACCCGCTCGAGCAGCCGCATCGCGCCCGGATTGCTGTACGTCTTCACCGCGAAGAGCGCGACGTCCACCGGCGGAACCCTGGATGGGTCGTCTTCCGCGGCCGCGTGCACGACGAAGTCCCCGAGCGGGCTCCTGATCGAGAGCCCCCGCTCGCGGATCGCCGCCAGGTGCGCGCCGCGCGCGACGAACGTCACCTGGTGCCCGGCGCGCGCCAGCCTGGCGCCGAAATATCCGCCAACCGCTCCGGAACCAACGATGCAGAAGCGCATGATTGAGAGGCGCCAGCTAACAGCCGCCAGCCGCCTGACGGCTCCAATAGACGTACGCCGGCAGCCCGAGCGCTACCAGGCCGAGCCCCATGAGCGACTCCATCGGCTTCTCGGCCAGCGTATTCACGACCAGAGCGCCCAGTGCGGCGACGAAAAGGATCGGCACCCACGGATATCCCCACGTGCGGTACGGTCGGGGCGTGTCGGGCTGGGCGCGCCGGAGCCGGAAGATCGCCGCCCCGCCGAGCACGCCGAACGCCACCGACGAGAATGTCACCCAGGTGAAGAGCTGCTCGTAAGTGCCCGTCAGCGTCAGCAGCGCCGACCACGCGCAGACGACGACGATCGCGACGTGCGGAGTCCGATAGCGCGGGTGAACCCGCGCAACCGATCCGAAGAAGAGCCCGTCACGGGCCATCGCGTAGGCCGCGCGCGAGATCGTGATCACCGCGGCGGCATTGCAGCCGAGCGTCGAGATCACGACCGTCGCCGCGACGATCCGCGCGCCGCTCGCGCCGACGAGCACGGTCACCGCCTTCTCCGCGATGCGCTGCACGCCGCGCATCTCGTCAATCGGCAGGGCGAACATGTACGCGACGTTGACCGCGACGTAAATGGCCACGAGCGCCAGGATGCCGGCCACCAGCGCCCTCGGGACGGTCCGCCGCGCGTCCTGGATCTCGCCGGCGCAGAACGGCAGGTAGTACCAGCCCTCGTACGCCCACATCACCGCGATCATCGCGACGCCGAATGCTGCCGCCGGGTGCGGCACCGGCGGCACGACCGGCGTGAGCGAAGGCACCGCCGGATGCAGCGCCACGACGAGAACCGGCAGCGCGGCCAGCGCCACCACCTTGATGACGGTCAGCCCCGCCTGCAGCAGATTGCCGGATTCGACGCCGACGTAGTTCACGGCGCCAAGAACCACGATCGATGCGGCTGCGGCGATCTGCCCGGCCGAGATCGTCACGGCGCCCCACGGCACCGGCACCGCCACGACGACGCGCGCCGTCGACAGCGCGGGGACGAAATAGCTGAAGTAGGTGGCAAAACCGACCGCGACCGCCGCGACGCTGCCGGTGCCGACGACCAGGATCACGGCCCATCCGAACAGGAACGCAACGAGCGGTCCGTACGCTTCCTCGAGGAACACGTAGAGACCGCCCGACCGGGGGAACATGGCGCCCATTTCCGCGTACGTGAGGCCGCCGCAGAGCGCGATGGCGCCGCCGGCGATCCACGCCGCGACGAGCAGCGGAGCGGAAGGCAGCACTGCGGCCATCGAGCCGGCGGTCAGGAAGATCGCCGAACCGATGACGTTGCCGATCACGAGCAGCGTCGCCGACCAGAAGCCGATGGCGCGAACCAGCGCGGCATCGGACGCGGCCGGGGCAGGCGCGACGGCGTCCAGGGTCATCCCGGCGGACTCTAGCACAGGGGAAGGTCTCGAGACCGTCCTCCTATCCTCGTTCGCCGAGCACGGTCTGCGCGCGCATCGCGGCGCGGAGCAGGCGCGCGTCCTGATCGCGATCGGCAGTGAGCTGCAGGCCCAGCGGCAGGCCGTCGCCGACCGGGATGGGAATCGAAATCGCCGGGGTGCCCAGCGCGGTCCAGGGCGCGTTCATGCGGGCGTCGCCGGTGGACGTCAGGCCGCGTGGCGCGGCGCCCGGGGCCGCCGGCACGAGGACGACCGGCGTCCTGCGGTACAGCTCGCTGAAGCGTGTCTTCGCGCCGGCGATCGTCCGCGCGGCCTCGTGATAGCGGGCATCGGAAATCTGGAGGCCCTCGCGGACGAGATCCGCCAGCTCCCGCAGCGCGTCGCCGTGCTCCTCGAAGCGCTCCCGATGGAACCGGGCGCCCTCGTAGAACATGACCACGGTCGCGGCGTCGAGGATCTCCGCCAGCAGTCCGGCGATGTCAACCGCATGAATCGAGACACCGGCGGCGCGCAGCGCACGCACCGCCCCGCCAAAGGCGTCGGCCATCGCCGGCTCGACATGCGGAATTGGATCGGGCACCGCGAAGGCGAGCTGTTCGTCATGACGACCCGTCGGCCGGCCCATCGCCTGCCAGAGGGCGAGCATGTCCGCGGCAGCATGCGTGAAGAAGCCGACGGTGTCGAGGCTGCGAGCGAACGGCAGCACGCCGCCGGTGGAGACGAGGCCGAAGGTCGGCTTGAAGCCGGTGACGCCGCAGTAGGACGCCGGCCTGAGTATGGAGCCGAGCGTCTGCGTCCCGAGCGCGAACGGCACCATGCCGGCGGCGACCGCGGCCGCCGCCCCGCTGGAGCTTCCGCCCGGCGTGTGCTCCGGCGCGCGTGGATTGCGCGTCGGCGGCGGCGTCCGATACGCAAACGCGGCGCACCGCGTGTTGCCGACGATCACGGCACCGCGCGAGCGCAGGTCGCGGACGACGGCGGCGTCGGCCGACCCGAGACGGCCTTCGTAGATCGGCGACCCGTACTCGGTGGCGAGGCCGCCGAGCTCGATGATGTCCTTCGAGCCGAACGGTATCCCTTGGAGCGGCCCGTCGCCGGTCGGCTTCCGGGGCGCGATCTGCACCCAGGCGTGAACGGCCGGTTCGAGCGCGCGGATGCGCTCCAGGCAGCAGGCGAGCGCCGCCTCCCGCGCGTCGCGGGGTACGGCCAGCCATTCGGTAAGCGTCCGTGGCCCGGTGGTCATCCGACCGGACCCGGCCGCCCCCGTCCCCCGCGGACGATCGCCATCGGATGCTCCCCGGCCTTCCTATCCGCGCACGCGCCTGCTGAACGCCTCGTACGCCCCGGGCGCCTGATTGGTCCACCAGTTGACGTACGCAGCGGCCGCCCTCTCGAGATTCGTGAACTCGAGCGGGTTGTTGTTCGCCGTGCGGATGTCGGATACCAGGTCGCGCATGCGCTCCCAGCACACGAGCAGCTCGCGTCCGCTCTGGTAGAACAGCTCCCGGTTGAGCACGCCGCTGGTCAGGAACGAAGCGACCATCTCCCAATGGCTCGTCACCATTCGATACGATGCGTTCTCCTCGCTGCCGGCCGGAATGAGAGCCTGCGCCTCCTGCCAGGTCCGGGGCTTGAACTTCGCCAGGAACCACGCGCGCGCCTGGCGCATCCGGGCCTCCCGGCGGATCTCGTAGAGGCGGAGAATCAGGTTGACGTCGTCGAAAGTGGGAATGGATGCGAACGTTTTCATGGTTGGACGACTCCGACGTTGGCGATCGTCTGGCCCTTGACGAGCGACGGCACCGCCCGGATGAAGGTGATCACGCCGGTCGCCGGCGCGTGGGCCTCGAAGATGACGCGGTTCACGTAGTCGGTCACGTAGCCGATCTTCATGCCTTGCTCGACGTACGTGCCGCGCCGGACGAGCGGATAGAAGATGCCGGTGACGTCGCTCGAGAGCGTCACGACCTTCTCGAGCCACACCGGATGCTCGACGAGCGGCGCCTCGCCGGGCAGCATCTTCAGGAGGCGCATGACGTTGAGCGAGCCGTTCACCAGCGCGGCGACGTCGTCGGTGTCCACCGTGCCGGCGTAGCCGGCCTCGGCGGCGAACGACGCCTTGCCGCGAGTCGAGGCGGTCGTGTCGAGGAAGCGGGACGCGTTCGGGTCCTTCGGCCGGTCGGCGGCGATGATGACGTGATCGAGGCCGAAAGCGAGCACCATCTGCTTCGAGAGATCGTCCTGCGCCTGGTTGCCGGTCACGGTCCAGTAGCTGTACGGGCGCAGGCTCTCGTCGAGATCGCCGCCGTGCAGGTCGATCAGGTGATCGCACTTGTCGACGACCTCTTTCGTGATGACGTACGAGGCGCGCTCGGTCTGGGTGCCGTCGAGCCGCCCGGGGTACGAGCCGTTCATGCTGCGCTGGTCGACCGGGTTGACGTGCGGCACCATCTTCTCGAACGACTGGACGTTGACGAGCGGCACGAGCACGAGGGTGCCCGACAGATCCGACGGGTTGACCGCGTCGATGAGCTTCTCGACCGCGATGACCGACGCGTACTCCGTGCCGTGCGCGCCGGAAACGATCGCCAGCGACGGGCCCGGACGGGCGCCGTGGACGACGGCGACGGCGATGTCGGTGGCCGGGTCGGAGCCGGCCGGCACGTGGAGCACGCCGTACGCGCGCTGGCCGCGCGCCGCCGTGGCGGTGCCCACGGAAAACGTCGGGTGCGGATCCTGGGCGGACGCGGCGCCCGAAGCGAAGGACAGCAGAGCCAGAACCGCGAAGCACGAACGCGCACAGTTCATCGCCCCTCCTGACACGCGAAAGATGAGACGGCCGAACTTTACACCGGTTTCGGCGGCTGCAGTATAGTGGGGGATTGTGCCGGCCGGCTCAACGCGAGCCTGCCGGCGCAGATGACCCGGACATTCACGCGGAGGGACAGACATGACCTATTACGGTGGCAGGGAACTGGCGGCAGGCTTTCGGACCGTACGCAAGAACACGCTCCAGATCGCCGAGGAGATTCCGGAGGACAAGTACGACTTCTGCGCCTCGCCCGACACGCGGCCCGTCGGCAAGATCCTGACGCACATCGCGTTGTCGCCGTCATTTCAGCTGCACGTCCACCAGAACCGGATCGACAGCCTGATGAAGGTGAACTTCCCGGAGCTGATGCAGAAGTTCTCCGCGGAGGAGGCGAAGCCCCGCACGAAGCAGGAGATCATCGACCTGCTCAGGAGCGAGGGCCAGAGCTACGCATCGTACCTCGAAGGGCTCGACGAGGCGTTCCTCGCCGAGCGCGTCGCCATGCCGCCCGGCGCGGAGCCTTCGTCCAAGAGCCGCTTCGAGATGCTGATGTCGCCGAAGGAGCACGAGATGCACCATCGCGGCCAGCTGATGCTGATCGAGCGGATGATCGGGCTGGTTCCTCATTTGACGCGGCAGTACCAGGAGCGCATGGCACAAGCGCAGGCTGCGGCCGCCCGGACGTAGAGCGAGTCGATGGCGCAGCCCTTCACCCGCTTCTCGCCGAAGGCGCTGACCTTCCTCCGGGCGCTGAAGCGGAACAACGATCGCGAGTGGTTTCGCGCGCGCAAGGATCAGTACGAGCTGCTCCTGCGCGCGCCGATGATCGCGCTGATCGAGCGGCTGGCGGCCGACTTCCGGGAGTTCGCCCCGGAGCTGGTCGCCAGCCCGAAGACGTCGCTGTACCGCATCTACCGGGACACGCGGTTCTCGGAGAACAAGGATCCGCTCAAGACGCACGTCGCCGCCGTGTTCCCCTGCCGCGGGCTCGCGAAGAACCAGGGCGCGGGGCTGTACGTGCACGTCGCGCCGGACGAGGTCTGGGTGGGCGGCGGCATGTACGCGCCCGACACGACCGCGCTCGTCGCCGTCCGCGAGCACATCGCCGCGAACCTCCGGCGGTTCCGCGCGATCGTCGAAGCGCCCGCGTTCAAGCGGACAGGTGGGCTGCACGGCGAGCGCCTGCAGCGCGTGCCGCGCGGCTTCTCGAAGGATCACGAGGCCGCGGAGTACCTGAAGTACCGGCAGTTCCTCGCCGGGGGCGAGTTTCCGCCCACTTTCGCCACGAACCCGCGCTTCTATCACGGGGTCGTCGGCGTCTTCCGCCGCATCGCGCCGCTGATTCGCTTCCTGAACGAGCCGTTGCTGAGCCCGGAGACCACGAGCGCCCGCCGGCAGGGGTCGCTCGCGCTCGAGGAGTCATCCGAGACCTGGTAACGCGGGAGCTCGAGGGCGCGGGCGTCAAGGGTTCCGGCGTGCATAGGCGAGGAACAACACCGCGCCGGCCGCGAGCGCCGCCGCACCGCCGACGAGCTGGTCGCGCGTGGCGCCGGCCACGACCGCAATCGAAACGGCAATGGCGATCATCGGGATCACCGGGCCGAGCGGCGCGACGAAGGTCGCCGGCGGCACCGACCCCGCCAGGGCGTGCGCGCGCAGCCGCAGGGTGGCGGCGCTGACGCCGGTGTAGGTGACCAGCCGCGCCAGCGCGCTGACCACCGCGAGCCGCGCGAACGATCCCGACAGCGCCAGCGCCAGCGCGACCGCCGACGTGAAGAGAATCGCCGCCGCCGGCGTGCGGTAGCGCGCGTGGATGCGCCCGAAGATCGCCGGGAGCTCGCCGTGCTCGGCGAGCGCGAACAGCATCCGCGATCCGCTGAGCACCTGTCCGGCGGTGTTGCCGGTCATCGACAGCACGGATCCGATCCCGATCATCAGCGCGCCGCCGGCGCCGAGCAGCGTGGCGGCGGCGTCGGCGATCGGCGTGCCGTGGCTCGCGAGATCCGGGAGCACGCCCTGTGCGGCCACCTGCGCCGCCGTCATCACGACGGTCACCGTCACGATCGTGGCGACCAGCGCGAACGGCACGTCCCGGCGGGGATCGACCGCTTCGCCGGCCGGCACCGGCACGACGTCGTAGCCGCCGTACACGAAGATCAGGAGCAGCGCGGCGGTGGACGCCTGATTCAGGCTGACGGGGCCGGCCGGCATCAGCGTGGTCGCGTCCATCCACCACAGGCCCGCGACGATGAAGATCGCCAGCGGCACGAGCTTGCCGATCGTCAGCACGTTGACGAGCCAGGCGCTCTGGCGGATGCCGCTGACGTTCACCCACGCGAGCGCGGCGGTGATCGTCGACAGGAGGAGCGCCCGCGGCCAGCCGGCGGTCGCGAGCGGCCAGTAGTAGCCGAGCGCGAGCGCGATGCCGGCCATGATGCTCGCCTGGCTCGCCGCGCGCGTGAACCACTGCATCCAGCCGACCTCGAACGCGACGAAGCGGCCGAACGCGGCGCGCGTATACAGATACGGGCCGCCGGTCGCGTCGAAGCGGCTGCCCGCTTCAGCGAAGCAGAGCGCCACCGTCAACGACGCGAGCCCCATCAGCACGAACCCGATCGCGCTCCAGCCGCCAATCTGCGCCGCCACCTGGGACGGCATCAGGAAGATGGCGCCGCCGATCACCTGGTTGACGCCGATGGCCGTCAAATCCCAGCGGCCGAGCGCGCGCCGGAGCGCCGGCGTCCTGACCGACTCGATCATGCGCGGTATCATAGGGCCGCGCGCTGCCATGCACACGACGCTGCCGCGATATTTCTTCGCCGACCCGGAGTTCTTCAGGCGCGAGCTCGAACGGTTCTACCTCCGCCGGTGGATCTGCGTCGGCCGCGATGGCGAGATTCAGGGCCCCGGCGACTACGTCACGCGCACCGTCGGCGACGAGAGCGTGATCATCACGCGCGACGGCGCCGGCACGGTCCGCGCGCTGTTCAACGTCTGCCGGCATCGCGGCACGCGGCTCTGCGCCGACGCGGGCGGTCATTTCGCCGATCGCATCCAGTGTCCGTACCACGCGTGGACCTACGGGCTCGATGGCCGGCTGCTCGGCGCGCCGCACATGCCGCCCGACTTCAACCGCGCCGACTACCCGCTCCGGCAGGCCGGATGCGAGCTGTGGGACGGGCACGTGTTCGTGCACCTCGGCGCCGACGCCGCCGCGGGCCCGAAGCTCGCCGACCAGCTCGGCGAGCTGCCCGACCGGTTTGCGCCATGGCGGATGGGTGACCTCCGGCTCGGCCGCCGGATCGTCTACGACGTGAAGGCCAACTGGAAGCTCGTCGTCCTCAACTTCAACGAGTGCCTGCACTGTCCGACGCTGCACCCGGCGCTCAACCGGCTGCATCACTACCTCGGCGCGGACAACGCCGCGCCGACGGCATGCTATTGCGGCGGGGCGATGGGCTTCCGGGACGGCGTCGAGACGATGAGCATGGACGGGAAGCGGCGGCGCGCGTACCTGCCGGGACTGAGCGACGCGCAGCGCCGGCAGGTCGTCTACTACAGCATCTACCCCAACCTGCTCCTGAGCCTGCACCCGGACTACGTGATGACCCACACCCTCTGGCCGCGCGCGCACGACCGGACCGAGGTCGTGTGCGAGTGGCACTTCCAGCCCGACGAGATGGCGAAGCCGGACTTCCATGCCGACGATGCGATCGAGTTCTGGGACCTGACGAACCGCGAGGACTGGTGGATTTCGGAGCAGTCTCAGGCCGGCATCAGCTCGCGGGCGTACGAGCCGGGACCGTACTCGGATCGAGAGGCGCTGCTGTGGGCGTTCGACGAGGTCGTCAGGCGCGCGGCCGAGGAGTAGCGGCTGTTCCGTGAAGGTTCACCGGGCCAGCCACGCCGCATACAGCTCCGGCCGGCGGTGCCGCAGGAACAGCTGGCGCGCGTGTGACCCGGCATTGCGCGAGAGATCGACGTCTGCCGCCAGGATCTCGTCGGTCCCCTGCCCGGCGCGCGCGATCACGACCCCCTCAGGCGTACAGACGAACGACTCGCCGGCGAACGTCAACTGGTCTTCCCTGCCGACGCGGTTGCAGAGCGCGACGGCGTAGCCGTTCTGGAACGCGGCGACGCGCATCTCCCCCTCGTACAGGCCTTCGGGCCACTCGCCCACCGCACCGGCCTGCGGAACGACGACGAGGTCGGCGCCATTCAGGGCGAGCGCGCGCATGTACTCGGGATAGTGGCGGTCGTAGCAGATGCACACGCCGACCCTGCCCGCGCGCGTGTTGTACACCGGCGCGCCCGTGTCGCCCGGCGTGTAGTAGCCCTGCTCGTGGAAGCAGGCGTAGTCGGTGATGTGCACCATGCGCGTGCGGCCGAGGAGCGTCCCGTCGGCATCGATGACCGGCGAGCAGTCGAAGGTGCGGTCGCCGTCGCGTTCGAACAGATTCAGCACGACGGAGACACCGAGCGCGCGCGCCTTCGCCGCGAACGCGTCGGTGAGCGGTCCGGGCACCGGCTCGGCGAGCGCGCGGGTGCCTGGACCGGCCCGATGCTGGGGATAGAACGGCTCGAAGGCGAGCTCGGCGAACGCGACGAGCTCGGCGCCGCCGCGCGCCGCGGCCTCGAATGCGCGAAGTCCGCGAGCGACGTTGTCGGCCTTGTCCTGTGTCGCGTGCTGCTGCACGAGAGCTATTCGCATGCGAACAATAGTAAACTGAAGGGTCGTTCCGCTATCCTGCGAGGTTCACTTATGAGCTCATTCGCCTCATTCAACGGTCATCGCCGCGTGCCCCCGCCGGTCAACGATCCCGTCCGCTCGTACGCACCGGGCTCGGTCGAGCGCTCCTCTCTCAAGGCCAGGCTGTCGTCGATGGCCGCCGAGAAGATCGAGATCCCGCTCGTCATCGGCGGCCGGGAAGTCAGGACGGGCAGCACGGCCAAATCCGTGATGCCCCACGATCACCAGCACGTGCTCGCCGACTATCACAAGGCGAGCGAGCAGCACGTCAAGCAGGCCATCGATGCCGCGCTGGCCGCACACGCCGAATGGGCGAGCTGGCCGTTCGACGACCGCGCCGCCGTCCTGCTCAAGGCGGCCGAGCTCCTGACGACGACGTGGCGCGACACGATCAATGCAGCCACGATGCTCGGCCAGTCGAAGACGGCGTTCCAGGCCGAAATCGATTCGGCGGCCGAGATCGTCGACTTCTGGCGCTTCAACGTCCACTACGGCCAGGAGCTGCTCGACGAACAGCCGTTCAGCGACCACACGATGTGGAACCAGCTCGAATACCGGGGCCTCGAGGGCTTCGTCTACGCGGTGACGCCGTTCAACTTCACGTCGATCGCCGCGAACCTCCCGACCGCCCCTGCGCTGATGGGCAACACGGTCGTCTGGAAGCCGGCCTCGAGCGCGATGTACTCGGCCTACTGGCTGATGAAGCTGTACGACGCCGCCGGGATGCCGCCCGGCGTCATCAACTTCGTCGCGGGCGACTCGGCGATGATCTCGAACGTGCTGCTGTCGGACCGGAACCTCGCCGGCGTCCACTTCACCGGAAGTACCGAGGTCTTCAACAGCATGTGGAAGACGATCGGCGCGTCGATGAGCAGCTACCGCTCGTATCCGCGCATCGTCGGCGAGACCGGCGGCAAGGACTTCATCCTGGCGCACCCATCGGCGGATCCGGCGGCCCTCGCCGTCGCCGTCGTTCGCGGCGGCTACGAGTTCCAGGGGCAGAAGTGCTCGGCGGCGAGCCGTATCTACGTGCCGAAGTCGATGTGGACCGAGGTGCGCGACCGCATCGTCGCCATGATCGACGAGATCAAGATGGGCGATGTCCAGGACTTCCGCAACTTCATGGGCGCGGTGATCGACAGGCGCGCGTTCGAGAAGATCAGCGAGTACATCGACCACGCGCGCAAGAACGCGAAGATCCTCGCCGGCGGGCAGTGCGACGCTTCGAAGGGCTACTTCATCCGGCCGACGCTCATCGAGACGGGCGATCCGGGGTACAAGCTCCTCTGCGAGGAAATCTTCGGTCCGGTCGTCACGGCGTACGTCTACGACGACGCGAAGTGGGACGACACGCTGAAGGTCCTCGACTCGACATCCCCGTACGCCCTCACCGGGGCGGTGTTCGCGACCGATCGGCGCGCGGTCGTGCAGGCGACCTCGGCGCTGCGGTATTCGGCAGGCAATTTCTACATCAACGACAAGCCGACGGGCGCCGTCGTCGGGCAGCAGCCGTTCGGCGGCGCGCGGGCCTCGGGGACGAACGACAAGGCGGGATCGAAGCTGAACCTCGTGCGCTGGGTCAGCGCGCGGACAATCAAGGAGAACTTCAACCCGCCGCGCGACTACAAGTATCCGTTCATGAACGCGGAGTGATCATCGCGGTCTTCCGCGGCGGATTGAAGAACGGAGTCCTGACGACCGTCGCCGGGACGCGGTGGCGGACCGCGTCGACCGTCACCTCGCATTCGACCGACGTGCCGGCCGCGAAGTGCGGGGCGGCGATCGTGGCGAGCGCGATCAGCTTCTTCAACACGGGCGACCACGCGGTGGTGGTCGCCCGCCCCACCTGCCGCCCTCCGTTGAACACCGGCACCGCGGCGCGTGAGGCGGCCGGATCCACCTGCGGCGGGAGGCCGACCGACTCGTAGAGCTTCTCGACCGAGGGCCAGTCGATCTCGAGCCCGACGATCTGGCGGGCCGGCCCGCGGCGGCGCTCGTCGGCCAGCGCCGCGCGTCCGACGAACGGCCCGCCGTCGAGCTGGACGAGGCGCCCGAGGCCCATCTCGTACGGCGAGTACTTCTGCGATTCGATCAGCGCCTTCCTGCTGCCGTGGAAGTCGATGTCGATGAGGAGCAGTCCGGCCTCCACGCGCGCGACGTCGAGCGCGAGCATGCCGGCCGGGCGGATGTCGAACGGCCGGCCGCCCGCCATCAGCGCATCCCAGACTTCGACGGCGCGATCCCACGGCATCCAGATCTCGTAGCCGAGATCGCCGGTGTAGCCGGTCCGCGAGATGTCGACCGGCACGCCGGCAATCGCGCCGCTCGTCATGCGGAAGTACTTCAGGCCGCGGATGTCGGCGTCGGCGACGGCGTCGAGGAGGCGGCCGGAGGTCGGCCCCTGCAGCGCGAGCGCGGCCACCTGCCCGGAGACGTCCTCGATCGCGACGTCGAGGCCGGCCGCGTTCTGCGTGAACCAGCGCAGGCTCGGGTCCGCGGCAGTCCAGCGGAACGCCGTCTCGTCCAGCCGCGTCACGGTGCCGTCGTCGATCGTCTTGCCGCGCTCGTCGCACCACGGCGTGTAGTACACCTGACCGACCGCCAGCTTCGTCGCGTCGCGAGCGATCACGCGGTCAACGAGCTTCTCGGCGTCGCGGCCGCTGACGATGTACTTGAAGAGCGGCGACACGTCGATGAGCGCGGCGGCGTTCCGGATGGCGTTGTATTCGTGCTCGTGATGGGTTTCGTAGGCGCTGACCGCGAAGTATCCCGACCACTCCCGGAAATTGAGGCTCTCGCAGAGCGGGAGCGTGCGCTCGTGGACGGCGGTCCCGATCGGCATGAGGCGTATTATATGCGGCGTCATGAAGCACCTCATTGCGTGCGCGGCCGCCGTCCTGGCGGCCGCGGCCCCGCTCCCGGCACAGGCGCCTTCTCCGGTCGTGGCCATCCGCGCGGCGCACCTCATCGACGGGCGCGGCGGCCGGCCCGTGTCGCCGGCGGTCGTGCTCGTGTCCGGCGACCGCATCCAGGCCGTCGGCAGCGCCGTCGCCATTCCGCCGGGCGCCCGCGTGCTCGATCTGGGCGGCGCGACGCTGCTCCCCGGCCTGATCGACCTGCACACGCACCTCACGAGCACCGGCGTCCACTGGGAAGACGAGCTGCTGAAGACCACGCCCGGGCAGGCGGCGCTCCACGGCGCGCAGAACGCGCGCATCACGCTCCTGGCGGGTTTCACGACGTGCCGCGACATGGGTCCGACGTGGCCGTACGTCGACATCGACCTGCGGAAGGCGATCGACGAGGGCGTGGTGCCGGGGCCGCGGCTGATGGTCGCCGGCAACTACGTGTCCGCGACCGGAGGCGCCGGCGATGCGCGGCAGTTCTCGATCTACGTGGACGTGCCGATCGTCCAGAACCTGGCGGACGGCCCCGACGCGATCCGTCACGTCGTGCGCACGAACCTGAAGCAGGGGGCCGACTTCATCAAGATTCTCGCGACCGGCGCGATCCTGTCGAAGGGGATCCCGCCGGGCGCGCAGGAGTACTCGGAAGAGGAGATGCGCGTCGCCGTCGAAGAGGCGGCCCGCTGGGGCCGGTTCGTCGCGGCGCACGCGCACGGCACCGAGGGAATCAAGGCGGCCATCCGCGCGGGCGTGCGCACGATCGACCACGGCAGCATGATGGACGAGGAAGCGGTCGAGCTGATGCGGACGCATCACACGTACTTCGTGCCGACGCTGTACACGAGCGAAGCCATCAAGGTCACCGGGAACGTCCCGGAGTCCGAGAAGGAGCGCTCGCGTCAGATGACCGAGTGGAAGGACCGGTCGTTCCAGCTCGTGCTCAAGTCCGGGATCCCGATCGGCTTCGGCACGGATGCCGCGGTGGTGCCGCACGGCCAGAACGCGCGCGAGTTCGCCTATCGCGTGCGCCTCGGCCAGTCGCCGATGGACGCGATCGTCTCGGCGACGCGCACGGCCGCCGAGATCATGCAGTGGAGCGATCGCGTCGGCACGGTCGAAGCCGGCAAGTTCGCCGACCTGATTGCGGTCAGGGCCGATCCGCTGCGGGACATCACGGAGCTCGAGCGCGTCGCGTGGGTCATGAAGGGCGGCGTCGTCTACAAGGACGAGATCGGCCAGCGATGAAGTACGACGCCATCGTCATCGGCGGCGGCCACAACGGCCTGACCGCGGCCGCCTATCTGGCGCGCGCGGGCCGCAAGGTGCTGGTCCTCGAGCGGCGCCACGTGCTCGGCGGCGCCGCCGTCACCGAGGAAGTGTTTCCCGGCTTCAGGTTCTCGGTCTGCTCGTACGTCGTCTCGCTGCTCCGGCCGGAGATCATCCGCGAACTCGACCTGCCGAGCCACGGTCTCGAGATCCTGCCGCTCGACGGCACGTTCACGCCGATGCCGAACGGCGACTACCTGTGGCGCGTCAACGATCACGCGAAGACGCGCCGCGAGATTGCCCGGCACTCGAAGCTCGACGCCGAGGCGTACGACGAGTACGGGAAGGCCATGGTCGAGATGGCGCGCTTCGTGAAGCCGATTCTCGACATGACGCCGCCGGATCCGATGACCCTCCGCCCGCGGGATCTGATGAAGCTGCTCTTCCTGGGGCGCCGGTTCCGCGGCCTCGGCGAGGGCGATCGCTACAACCAGCTGCAGCTCATGACGATGAGCGCGGCCGACTTCCTCGATCAGTGGTTCGAGACCGACGTCCTCAAGGCGACGATGTCGGCGTCGGGAATCATCGGGACGTTTCTCGGCGTGCGGTCGCCCGGGACAGCGTACGTGCTGCTGCACCACTACATGGGCGAGATCGACGGCGCGTTCCGGTCGTGGGGCTTCGCGCGCGGCGGCACCGGGGCGATCTCGGATGCGATTGCCGGCGCCGCGCGCGCGGCCGGCGTCGAGATCCGCACGGAGGCGCCGGTCGCGCGGATAACCGTGAGGAACGGCGCCGCGGCGGGCGTCGTCCTGGCCGGCGGGGACGAGATCGATGCGGGGATGGTGCTGTCGAGCGTCGATCCGAACCTGACGTTCCTGCGATTCATCGACGAGAAGGAGCTGCCGCCGGAGTTCCTCGAAGAGGTGCGCCGCTACAAGTTCCGCGGGTCGTCGGGCAAGGTGAACCTGGCGCTCGACGCGCTGCCGGACTTCAGGTGCCGGCCCGGCCCCGGCGCGCACCTGCGCGGCGCGGTATCGATCTCGCCGAGCGTCGACTACATGGAGCGCGCGTACGACCAGGCGAAGTACGGCGAGTTCTCGCGGCGGCCGTACGTCGACATGGTGATCCCGACGCTCACCGATCCGTCGGTGGCGCCGCCCGGCAAGCACATCCTGTCGTGCTTCGTGCAGTACGCGCCGTACCACCTCGCATCCGGCACGTGGGACGAGCAGCGCGACGCGTTCGGCGACGCGGTCATCGATACGCTGGCTGAATACGCCCCGAACATCCGCGACATCATCCTGCACCGGCAGGTGCTGACGCCGCTGGATCTCGAGCGGGAGTTCGGGCTGACCGAGGGCAACATCTTCCAGGGCGAGCTGACGCTGGAGCAGCTGTTCTTCCTGAGGCCGGCGCCCGGGTGGGCGCAGTACGAAACGCCGGTGCGGAACCTGTGGATGTGCGGGTCGGCGACGCATCCCGGCGGAGGAATCATGGGCGCGCCCGGCCGCAACGCCGCGCGGCGCATCCTGGGGCAGGCCCGTTGATCGAGGAACGAACGATCACCACGAAGTCGCGAGGAGCACGGAGATCTCCAGCAGGTCTTCGTGAAGCGCATCTCAGCGATGCGCCGTCCGTGGCTTCGTGCTTCAACGCGTGAAACGCATGCACGACGTCGTCATCATCGGAGCCGGACACAACGGGCTGACCGCCGCCGCGTTCCTCGCGAAGGCCGGACTGAAGGTGCTCGTGCTCGAGCGCGCGGAGCGCGTCGGTGGAGCCGCAATCACGACCGAGCTCGCGCCCGGCTACCGCGTGCCGACACTGGCGCACGCGGCCTCGATCGACCCGGCGATCGTGCGAGCGCTCGATCTGCACCGCCACGGACTCGAGATTCTGCGTCCGGATGTCGCCGCCTGCGCGCCGACGCTCGACGGCCGCTCCCTCGTCCTGTGGGCCGATCCCGCGCGGGCGTCCGGGTCGATCGCCGCGTTCTCGCGGCGCGACGCGGAGAGGTACCCGGCGTTCGTCGCCGCGTTCGCCCGGATCGCCGGCGTCCTGCGCGCCGTCCACGGCGCCCCGCCGCCCTCGATCGACGCCCCCTCGGGCGCCGATCTCCTCGAACTGTTGAAGACCGGCCGGGCGTTCCGCGCGCTCGGCCGCCCCGATGCCTATCGCCTGCTCCGCTGGATGCCGATGGCCGTGGCGGATCTCGTCGGGGAGTGGTTCGAAAGCGAGCCGCTCCGCGCGACGGTCGCCGGCGGCGGCGTGCTGGGCTCGTTCCTCGGCCCCTGGTCGGCCGGCTCCGGCGCCGCCCTCATGCTGCTCGGCGCCGCCGAAGGCCACCCGGTCGGAACCGGCTGGTTCGCGCGCGGCGGCACGGGCGCGGTGACACAGGCGCTCGCCGCCGCGGCCACTGCGGCAGGCGCCACGATCCGCACCGGCACCAGCGTCCGCGAGATCGTCGTGTCGGACGGCGCGGCCACCGGCGTCGCGCTCGACAGCGGCGAAACGATTGCCGCACGCGCGGTCGCCTCGAGCGCGGATCCCCGCCGGACGCTCGTCGGGCTGATCGATCCGGTGCACCTGTCGCCGGACTTCGTCCGGCGCGTGCGCAACATCCGGATGCGCGGCGCGCTCGCCAAGGTGAACTTCGCCGTCTCGTCGCTGCCGCGGTTCTCCGGCCTGCCGGCGCCAGGCGCCGACGAACAGCGTGCGCTGTCCGGCCGCGTCCGCCTCGCGCGCGACGTGAACGCCATCGAGCGCGCATTCGACGCCGCGAAGTACGGCAGCGTCGCCGACGAGCCCTGGATCGAGCTGACCATCCCGTCCGTGCTCGACCCGTCGCTCGCACCGAGGGGGAGCCACGTCGTCTCCGCGTACGTGCAGTTCGCGCCGTACGACCTGCGCGGCACGAGCTGGGATTCGGAGCGCGACCGCCTCGGGGACACGACGGCGCGCACCATCGCGCAGTACGCGCCCGGGTTCGGAGCATCGATCGTCGCCTGTCAGGTGCTCACACCGCTCGATCTCGAACGGGATTACGGCCTCACCGGCGGCCAGATCTTCCACGGCGAGCTCGCGCTCGATCAGTTCTACGTCGCGCGCCCCCTGCTCGGGTGGTCCCGATATCGGACTCCGATCGAGAATCTCTTCCTGTGCGGATCGGGCACGCATCCCGGTACCGGCCTGACGGGCCGCTCGGGCGCGCTCGCTGCAAAAGAAGTATCGCGGTCACTCAAATGAAACGGACACGAGGACGACACGGGACGCGAAGGAGGCGGACGCTGGATACTCTCTGTATCCTCTGTACCCTCTGTGTTCTTCGTGCGGCGGCCTCCGCGGCGCCGGCGTCCGTCATCTATGGATTCAGCGCCCGCTCCGCCGCCGCGGAGCGTCGGCTCGAAGAGCGGTTCCTGCTCCTGCCGTCGCCGGAGAAGGCGCGCGAGGCGCTCCGGTTCCTGACTGCCGACCCGCACGTCGCCGGCACGCCTCGGGATCGCGCGCTGGCCGAGTGGGTGCGCGATCGCTGGCGTGAGTACGGCCTCGAGCAGGTCGAGATCGTCGAGCACGACGTGCTCCTGCCGTACCCCACGGAAGTGCACATCGAGATGACGGCGCCCACGCCGTGGCAGGCATCGATGAAGGAAGACCCGGTGCCTGGCGATCCCTTCTCCGCGCGCGACACCGGCCTCCCGTATCACGCGTACTCGGCGTCGGGCGACGCGACCGCTCCGGTCGTCTACGCGAACAGCGGCAACCCGTCGGACTACGAGTGGCTGTCCGCGCACGGTGTCGACGTGCGCGGCAAGATCGTGCTGGTCCGCTACTCCGTCCCCTACAGCTATCGCGGCTTCAAGGTCCTGACCGCCCAGCGCCGCGGCGCCGCCGGCATTCTCATCTACTCGGATCCCGCCGACGACGGTTCGGGGAAGGGCCGGACGTATCCCGATGGCCCGTGGGGTCCGCTGAGCCACATCCAGCGCGGCGGCGTGCCGTACGACTTCAACGTTCCCGGCGATCCGCTGACGCCCGGCTGGCCGTCCGTGCCCGGCGCGCGCCGGATCGACGCGCGCGACGCCGCCTCGCTCCCGAAGATCATGAGCGCGCCGCTGTCGGCGAAGGACGCCGCGGCCATCATGCGAATGCTCCGCGGTCCTGCCGCGCCGCCCGCCTGGCAGGGACGCCTCGGGTTCACGTACCACGTCGGCGCCGGTCCGGGTGTCGTCCACATGCGGCTCCGGATGGACGACGCCGTGCGGCCGATCTGGACGGTCACCGGACGCATCACGGGTTCCACGTACCCCGACGAGACCGTGATCGTCGGCAACCATCGCGACGCCTGGGTGTACGGCGGCGTCGATCCGTCGAGCGGCACGGCCGCCCTGATGGAGCTGGCGCGATCGCTCGGGAGCCTGGCCAGGGACGGCGTGCGGCCGAAGCGCACGATCGAATTCGCGAACTGGGACGCAGAGGAGTTCACGCTGACCTCGTCCACGGAGTGGGGCGAGCAGCACGAGCGCGAGCTGTCCGGACACGCGGTCGCGTACCTGAACGTCGACAGCGCGGCCTCCGGCACGAGCTTCACGGCCTCGGCGGTGCCGTCGTTGAACCGGCTGATTGCCGAGGTCGCCAACGCGATCATCGATCCCGACACCGGCAGGTCGATTGCGGCGGCCGCCCGCGCGGGCGGGACCCGGCAGGCCAGCGCGCTCCCGACGGCGGGAGGATCCCAGCTCGTGAACAACCGCCTCGGGAGCGGCTCGGACTACACGGTGTTCCTGAATTTCATCGGCGTGCCGATCGCGGATCTCTCGTTCGACGGCCCGTACGGCGTGTACCACTCCGCGTACGACAACTACGTGTGGATGACGAAGTTCGGCGACCCGACGTTCCGTTATCACGCCGCGATGGCGCAGTTCTGGGGAGTGCTCGCGCTGCGGCTCGCCAACGCGGACGTCGTGCCGCTCGACTATCGCGCGTACGCCGCCCGCATCGGCCAGTTCATCGTCGAGACGACGCGGAAGACGCCCCCGAACGAGCGGCCGACGCTGGCGCCGCTTCGCGCCGCGTCGATCCGCTTCGCGAAGGCCGCCGAGCAGGCCGCGGCGGCCGAGAGACAGCTGCTGGCGGCCGCGCATCCCGATGCGTCCCGGATCGCGGCGCTCAATCACGCCCTGCTCGGCGTCGAGCGCGCCTTCCTCGATCCGCGCGGCCTGCCCGGGCGCCCCTGGTACCGGCACCTGATCTACGCGCCGCAGCCGACGTACGCGCCGGAACTGCTGCCCGGCGTGACCGAGACGATCGGAAACCCCTCCGAGCTCGACGAGCAGGTCCGGCGCCTGGTCGCCGCGCTCGATCGCGCAACGAAGATCCTCCAGCCGCAGCAGTAGGGGCGGGTCTTCAGACCCGCCCGCGGACCGGCCGCCTGGAGCGGCCGGCCGCGTAATGCAGTCGCACGACGCCCGTCGCTGAACCTGCGGACACCGAGCAGCTTCAGCGGGACCGTCCGATGCCCCGGCTGAACCAGCGGAATCCCCTCGCCGATCATCGTCGGCACGACGTGGATGATGAACTCGTCGATCGCGCCGGCGTCGAGGAACGACGCGATCCAGAGTATCGCGTCGATCGACTTCAGGAACGCGCCCATGTCGTAGTTGCCCTTCGGCCGCGGGCGGTTCAGCCAGTCGATGCCGCCGTCGGGGCGGGCGATGTAGCCGTCGGCGCTCGTCGCGATGTAGACGATGATCTTGCGCATGGCGGCACTTTGAAGCAGTGGACGTCGACCCTCAAGTGGAGAATGATCGCGCCATGACCCGCCACGAATTCCTGAAGCTCGCCTCGCGCGGCACCGGCGCGGCCGCCGCGTGGTCGGCAGTCGGTCCCTTCGGCGCGCGCGCACAGGCCGCACCCCCTCCCGGACCCGCGCCCTCGCCGAAGGCGCCACCCTCCGGCATCACCGATGCCGTCGTCGCCTTCATCGACGGCGCGCGCTTCGACGACATGCCGGAAGCCGTGGTCATCCAGGCGAAGCGCTGCCTGATCGACGGACTCGGCGTCGCGCTCGCGGGAGCGACGGTGCGCGGCAGCGCCATCGTCCGCGACTACGTGAAGACGTGCGGCGGACGCGCGGAGGCGACCGTGCTCGGCCCGGAGCCGCTGACCGTCACGGCCGCCCAGGCGGCGCTCGCCAACGGCAGCAGCGGCCACGCGATGGACTACGACGACACCCAGCTGCCGACGACGCCGGATCGCGTGTTCGGACTCCTGACACATCCCACCGTGCCGGTGATGGCCGCGTCGCTGGCGCTCGCCGAACGGACGGGCGCGTCGGGGCGCGCGTTCCTCGAAGCCTTCCTCACCGGGTTCGAGGTCGAGTGCAAGATTGCGGAGGCCATCAATCCCGACCACTATCTCCGCGGCTTTCACAGCACCGGGACGATCGGCACGATCGGAGCCGCCGCGAGCGCGGCCAACCTGCTCCACCTGCAGCGCCCCGGAATCGCGCACGCGCTCGGCATCGCCGCGAGCATGAGCGCGGGCATCCGCGTCAACTTCGGATCGATGACGAAGCCCCTGCACGCGGGCCGCGCCGCCGAGAACGGCGTCGTGGCGGCGGAGCTGGCGTCGCGCGGGTTCACGGCGGGAGACGTCGCGCTCGACGGCCGGTGGGGATTTTTCGAGGTCATGGGCGGCGGCGCCGACGTCGCCCGCATCGTCGGCGCGCTCGGCAACCCCTACTCGATCGTCACGCCCGGCGTGTCGGTCAAGCCGTATCCCTGCGGCTCGCTCGGGCATCCGACGATGGACGCGATGATGAAGCTGGTGACGGAGCACGACATCAGACCCGAGCAGGTGAAGCACGTGCGCGTGCGCGCCGGGTCGAACATCCTCGACCCGCTGCGCTACAAGACCGCGAAGACGGAGCTCGAGGCGAAATTCTGTCTGCCGTTCATGATGTCCGCGATCCTGCTCCGGCGGCGCGCGGGCATCCGCGAGTTCACCGACGCGTTCGTCTCGTCGGCGCCCGTGCAGGCGATAATGGCGCGCGTCGAGACCGTATTCGATCCGGCCATCGAGGCGCGCGGGTTCGACAGGATGCGGAGCGTCGTCGAGGTCGAGCTGGAGGACGGAAGGACGTTCACGCAGCCCTCCGACGAGCGCTACCGCGGCGGGCCGGAGCGACCGTTCACGCGCGAGGAGCTGCACGCGAAGTTCACCGACTGCGCGAGCCTGCTGCTGCCCGACGATCGGATCCGCCGCGCGCTCGACCTGATCGAGTCGCTCGAGCGCGTCGCGAACGTGAGGGAGCTGGTCGAAAGCCTCCGCGCGTGACGATCGCCTACTTGCGATAGTCGAGCGGCGGCTTGCGGTCGGCGAGCCTCGTCTTGTACACGAACCCCGGGCCGCGCGTCGCCTCGAACTCGGCCCTCGCCTTCTCGATGTTCGCCGGATCGCTGAACAGATCGACCGTCGTCAGCGCCATCGCTTTCGCCGCCACGATCATCCCCTTCATCCCGATGCTGCCGCCCGTGCAGGCGGTGGCCTGCCAGCTGTGCGCGGGCACCCCGGGCACGAACGTCGCCGCGGTCATCGAGACCGTCGGGACGTTCCAGCTCACGTCGGCCAGGTCGGTGGACGCGCTGCTGACGCCGCCGACGCGCTCGGGCTGCACCTGCTCCTGCGACCCGACCGGGAGCGCAGGCGGCGCCGTCAGGGTCTTGCGCAGGTCGTCGGCGAATGCGGTCTCCTCCGGCGTGTAGCCGAACCCCCCGACGCGCTCCAGATTGCGGTGCATGATGCCGCTGAGGTACGCGTTCGGCAGCACGTTGTAGACGGCGCCGGTCAGTTCCATGTCCATCGTCGTCCCCGTGCCGAGCGCGGCGCCCTTGGCCGCGTTCACGATGCGATCCCAGATGCCGTCGAGGACGCGCATGTCCGGATGGCGGGCGTAGTAGTAGGCCTCGGCGAAGTCCGGCACGATGTTCGGCGCGGCGCCACCGCGCGTGATGATGTAGTGGATGCGCGTCTCCTGCGGCACGTGCTCGCGCATCATGTTGACCATGTTGTCCATCGCCTCGACCGCATCGAGCGCCGAACGGCCCTTGTCGGGCGCGGCGGCGGCGTGCGCGGCGATGCCGTGGAAGCGGAACTTGGCGCTGATGTTCGCGAGCGTGCTCGACGGATCGGCGGTGTTCTTATCGCCCGGGTGCCACGAGACGGCGACGTCGACGTCCTTGAAGAGGCCGGCGAGCACCATGTAGACCTTGCCGGAGCCGCCCTCCTCGGCCGGCGTGCCGTAGTAGCGAATCGTTCCGCCGTGCCCGCTGGCTCGCAGCCAGTCCTTGACGGCCACGGCCGCGGCGAGCGCGCCGGTGCCGAGCAGGTTGTGCCCGCAGCCGTGTCCGGGCGCATTCGCGACGATCGGCTTGCGGGCGGCGACGCCGGCGGCCTGGGACAGGCCGGGCAGCGCGTCGAACTCGCCGATGATCGCAACGACCGGTTTCCCGGTTCCGAAGCTCGCGACGAACGCGGTCGGAATGCCGGCGACGGCGGCCTGCACGTCGAAGCCGGCCGCCTTGAGTTCCGACTGCAGGAGCGCGCTGCTCTTCTGCTCCTGGTAACCGACCTCCGCGAAGCCCCAGATCTGCTTCGCCACGTCGGCGTAGTGGGCGCGGCCGGCGTCGATCGTTTCGACGACCGACGGCGCCTGCTGCGCGAGAGGGTGCACGAGGGCGCAGAGCACGAAGGCGGAAGTCGCCATTGACAGTCTCTTCATGGGCGTCAGCCTAGCACGAGGTGGTAGACTGCAGCTTTCGAACACCTCGCTTTTCTTCAAGGTTGCCCACCATGACTGAGCAGACCGCATCCATCCGCTGGCTGGCCGTCGCGGCACTCCTGTCCGTCGCGACGCTCGGCGACGCCGTCGCGCTGAACGCCCAGGCGAAGAAGCGTCCGGCGACGCCGGTGCCGTACACCCAGACATTCGTCCGCGATCCGAAGATTCCGATCGACCAGGAGTACACGGCCAAGATCAAGGAGTACACGACCGAGCCGTACTTCACCTCCCCGCTCGTCGACTACCTGCCGGCGTCCAAGACGGTGCCGACGCCGAAGGCCGTCATCGGCGACATCGCGGGCGCGCCGGGCAAGCTTCCCTACGCCGAAGACGTGTACCGCTACATGCGGATGCTCGAGAAGGCGAGCCCGCGCGTGAAGGTGTACTCGATCGGGAAGACGGAGGAAGGGCGCGAGATGATCGCCGTCGCCGTGTCCTCCGAAGCCAACATCGCGAAGATCCCGGACATCAAGGCGCGGCTCGCGAAGCTCGCCGACCCGCGCTCGATCAACATGGACGATGCGCAGGCCGAGCAGATCATCAGCGGCGCGGTGCCGATCTACTACATCACCGGCACGATTCACTCGCCCGAGACCGGCGCGCCGACGGCGCTGATGGAGCTCGCCTACCGCCTCGCCGTCGACGAGCACCCGTACGTCCAGGCGATCCGCAGCAACGTCATCACGCTGATCACGCCGGTCATCGAGGTGGACGGCCGCGACAAGATGGTCGACGTCTACAAATGGCACCTCGCCCACCCGAACGGGACCTACCCGCCGCTCGTGTACTGGGGCAAGTACGTCGCGCACGACAACAACCGCGACGCGATGGGCGCCACGCTGAAGCTCACCGAGAACGTGCTCAACACGTACATGGACTGGCATCCGCAGGTGCTGCACGACCTGCACGAGTCGGTGCCGTACCTCTACGACAACACGGTCGGCGACGGCCCGTACAACGCGTGGATCGATCCGCTCCTGGCCGACGAATGGGAGATGATCGGCTGGAACAACGTGTCGGCGATGACCAAGTTCGGCATGCCGGGCGTGTTCACCCACGGCAACTTCGACACGTGGTCGCCCGGCTACCTGATGTTCATCGCCGCGCTCCACAACGGCATCAGCCGGCTGTACGAGACGTTCGGCAACGGCGGCGCCGACACGGTCGAGCGCGAGCTGCGCCCCGACGAGTACGCGCGCACCTGGTACAAGCAGAACCCGCCGCTCCCGAAGACGCTGTGGTCGCAGCGGGACAACAACAACTACGAGGAGACCGGACTCCTCACCTCGCTGCAGTACTTCTCCGCGAACACGCGCCTCTTCCTGCGCAACTTCTACCTGAAGAGCAAGCGGTCGATCCTGAAGGCGAAGACGGAGGGCCCGGCCGCCTACGTGCTGCCCTCCGACGATCCGCGGCCGGCGGCGCAGGCGGATCTGCTGCGCGTCCTCCAGAAACAGGGGGTCGAGATCTCGCGCGCGACCGCTCCCTTCACCGTGACCGTCCCCGCGAAGAAGAAGCCCGCGCGTCCGACGACGACCGAAACGGACGGGAACGGCCAGCAGAAGGAGCGCGAGGCTTCAGCCGAGCCGAAGACGGAGCAACGCACATTCCCCGCCGGGTCGTACATCGTGCGCATGGATCAGCCCTACAGCCGCATCGCCGACGCGCTGCTCGACTACCAGTACTGGAGCCCGAACGACCCGCAGAAGACGCCGTACGACGACACCGGCTGGACCTTCCCCGAGCTGTTCAACGTCCAGGCCGTGCGCGTGACCGACACGAAGGTGCTCGACGCGGCGATGGACAAGGTGTCCGGAACCGTCAGCGCCGCCGGCGGTGTCACCGGCACGGGACCGGTCGTGCTCATCGACAACAACGCCGAGACGGCGCTCGCGACGCTGCGGTATCAGTTCAAGGACGCCTCGTTCGACGCGGCCGAGGAGCCGTTCGAAGCTGCCGGCCGCAAGTTCAGCCGGGGCTCCTTCATCGTCCGCAACGCGCCGGCCGACCTGCAGAAGGCGGCGGCCGACCTCGGACTGCAGGGGTACGCGGTCGCCGCGGCGCCGTCGGTGAAGATGCACCCGCTCGGGACGCCGAGGATCGCCATCCTGCACACCTGGCTGTCGACGCAGGACGAAGGCTGGTGGCGCCACGCGTTCGACGACGCGAAGGTGCCCTACACGTACATCAACACCCAGGGCGTCTCGAAGGACGGCGACCTGAACGCGCGATTCGACGTCATCGTGTTTCCGCCGGTCGGCCGCAATCCGGAGATGATCGTCAGCGGCATGCCGTCGTGGGGCAACGCGCTGCCGTGGAAGAAGACCGACCTGACGCCGAACCTCGGCTCGGAGGATCAGACCGACGACATGCGCCCGGGCCTCGACTGGACCGGCGTGGCGCACCTGCAGGACTTCGTGCGCAAGGGCGGCCTCCTGATCACGGTGATGGACACCGCCGACCTCGCCGTGTCGAGCGGCTTCACGCCGGGCGTGTCGCTCGGACGTCCGCAGAAGCTGAAGATCATCGGCAGCGTCGTGCGCTCGAAGATGGTCGACGACACGAGCCCGATCGCGTACGGCTACACGGACAACCTGGCCGTCTGGTGCTTCAACGGCCCGATCTTCAACGTGAGCAACATCGCCGGCGCCCGCGGCGGCCGCCGGCTCGGCGGCGAGATGGGCGAACGGCCGACCGGGCGCGGCACGCTCCAGGATCCGGACGTCCCGCAGGGCCGCCCGCCGGCGCCCGCTCCCGAGGAGCCGAAGGTCGAGGCGTGGCAGGCCGCTCCGCCGACGATCGAGCAGCTCCGCAACGGGATCAACGTGATCCCGCCGGCCATGCGGCCGCGCGTCGTGCTCCGGTATGCGGACAGCAAGGACCTGCTCGTCTCCGGCCTCGTCGAGGGTGGCAACGAGATCGCGCAGCACGCGGCCGTCGTCGACGTGCCGGTCGACAAGGGACACGTCGTGCTGTTCTCGAACAACCCGATCTGGCGCGGCGAGACGCACGGCAGCTACTTCCTGGTGTTCAATGCGATCCTCAATTACGACGAGCTGAATGCGGGAAGGGTGTTGGACAAGAAGTAGTGGTCCAGGACGCTCGACTCGAAGCTGCAATCGCGTTGAATGAAGGGACGGCCTGAAGGCCGTCCCCACCCGACATATGAAGGGACGGCCTGAAGGCCGTCCCCAACCGGACATGCACGGCTCGACCGAATGCACGTCTGTAGGGGACGGTCTTTAGACCGTCCCTGGCAGACCGTCCCTGCCCGGACCTAGCCGGCGTTGGCGTGGGCGTGCGCATCCCGCATGGCCATCGCCTGCCGCATCATGTTTGCGCTGCTCAACGGAATCTCGCGTCCGGACCCGCCTTCGTATCCGACGTCTACCAGGAAGTACTGGTTGTCGACCTTGTCGAAGACGAGCTGCGGCTGCCCTGACGCGCTCGCGGGCGACGGGGACCACGGCACGGTGATCGTGGACGCGATCCGCCGGCCGTTGGCGCTCTCGATCGTCACGATCCCCTGAGCGTCCATCGTGTGGTCGGTCACGACATACCGGCCCGCCGGCATCAACTCTCCGTGCACCATGAACGCAAATGGCACCTTCGCGACGACGAGATCGCCGGCACGCGCGACGGCCGCGCTGCCGGCACCGATCGCGGCGGTCGCGAGAAGAATCGTTGA
>JBLMXQ010000098.1:0-6703 GCA_050257855.1 Betaproteobacteria bacterium
GTCCAGGCTTTCGGCGAGGCGCAGGATCGCCGCAAGCGTCCGGACGACGCGCCGGCGCCGGCGGCCGAGCGCGCCGAACTCGTCCTGCCGCCGCTTGGGCGTGGCGCGCCGGTGATAGCGCGCGACGAGCGCGATCGTCTGGATCTCGTCCGGATCGAACCCGCGCAGGTGCCCGTTCCTGATCAGGTAATACGAGTGCTTGTGATGCCGTTCGTAGCTGATGTGCACGCCGATGTCGTGCAGCAGGCCCGCATACTCCAGCCATTCGCGTTCGGTGTCGGTGAACCCGTGGACCGCGCGCGTCTGATCGAAGATCGACACGGCCATCCGCGCCACCTGCCCGGCGTGCTCGGGCGAGTAGTTGCAGCGTTCCGCGAGCTCGACGACGCTGCGGCGTCGGACGTCCGGATACCGGTCGGCCTGCGCAATCTGCCGGCGGTGCCGCGCGATGTAGTCCAGGACGAGCCCTTCGCGCAGCGACAGATCGCACAGCGTCAGCTCGGACGCGCCGAGCCGGCGCACGATCTCGTCGAGCAGCAGCGCGCCGGCCACCGCGAGGTCCGCGCGGCGCGGCTCGAGACCGGGAATCTTCAGCCGCTGCTCGAGATCGCAGGCGGTGATCTGCTTGCGGATGCGATGGAGCTGCTTGCTCGTGATGCGCCGGTTGCGCAGGGGCGCGTCCGGGTCGCGCCCCTGCTGCGCCGCCGCAATCGCGCCGAGGCTGAGGATGGTTCCCGAGGTGCCGATCAGGCGGTCGAATCCGGCGCCGGCGACCTGGTCGAGAAAGCGGCCGAGCTCCGCGTCGACGTGCCGGACGATTCGCCGCTCCTCGCGCGGAGCGATCGGATCGCTCCTGACGAAGCGCTCGGTCAGCCGGATGACGCCGAGCTTGAAACTGCGTCCGAGATCGACGATCGCGCCCGCCCCGAGCGTGATTTCCACGCTCCCGCCGCCGATGTCCACGACCACCGCCGCGTCGCCCGCCACGTCGACGCCGTACACCGCCGCCAGATGGATGAGACGTGCCTCCTCCGTCCCCGAGATGACACGGGCCCGGATGCCGGTCTCGTGCGCAACCTGCCGCAGGAACTCGCCGCCGTTCTCGGCCTCACGCGCGGCGCTCGTCGCGGCTGCGATGATCTCGTCGACGCGATGCGACTCCGCGAGCCGCCGGAACTTGGACAGCACCTGCAGGGCGGCCCGCATCGCCTCCGGTGTGAGTGCCCGGCCGTCGAGGCCGCCGGCGCCCAGCCGGACCATTTCCTTCTCGCGGTCGATGACCTCGAATGACAGATCGGGCCGGACGCGCACCACGATCATGTGCAGGGAATTGGTGCCGATGTCGATGGCTGCGAGGCGCATGGGGCGTGGCCAGGACCGGCCGGCCGCCCTCCACTATAATGGGGAAGCCGTTCCTGTTCCCCTATATCATGCCCCGTTCACGAACGCGTTACGACCTGCTCCGGAAGCGCCTGGAGCGGTTTACACGGCTGTTACAGGCCCTCGAGGCAGGGGACGTCGATGCCGTGCACCAGGTCCGTGTGGCGTCCAGACGCCTGAGGGAGCTGCTGCCCCTGCTCGGGCTCGAGGCCGGCGTGGCCCGCAAGCTGGGCCGCCGCCTCCGGAAGGTCACACGCGAGCTGGGCGGCGTCCGCGAGCTGGACGTCCTGCTGTTGACGCTCGAGTCGCTTCGCGGCACGGCGGGGCACGACGAGCGCGCGATCGACCGCATCGCAGCCGCGGTCCGCGCCGATCGCGCGTCGGCGGGTGAGCGCCTTGCCGCCGCGCTGTCGCCGGACGAGCTGGCCCGTCTCGCCCGCCGCCTGGAGCGCGAGGGAAAAGGGCTCGAGAGAGCCGCGTCGCGGAGCGCCGAGTCGGCGCGCGCGTGGCGCTGGATCATGGACGCGCGGATCGCGCGCCGCGCCCGGGCGGTCGTCGACGGCATCAACGACGCCGGGGCGGTGTACCTGCCCGAGCGCCTCCACGTCGTGCGGATCGCCGTCAAGAAGCTGCGCTACGGCGTCGAGCTGCGCGACGAGAGCGCGGGCGCGCGACGCAGCCCGGAGCAGATTTCGCTGCGCCAGGCGCAGGAGCTGCTCGGACGCCTGCACGACCTGCAGGTGCTGCTCGATCGCGTCCGGCAGGTGCAGGCCTCGCTCGTGCCGCTCGACCTCACCGCCTGGCGGCAGCTCGATCGCCTGGTCGTCGCGCTCGAGAATGACTGCCGGCGGCTGCACGCACGCTACATGCGGCGCCGGGCGGCGCTCGTAGCGGTCGGCGAGCGGCTGTCGTCCAGCCAGGGCGCCGGCACGCGGCGCCGGGCCGAGCCGCGGGCGAGCTGAGAATGGCGAATGATGCACGAGCTCTACCTGATCCGGCACGGGCTTGCTGAGGACCGCGGCGAGGCGTGGCCCGACGATGAGAAGCGGCCGCTGACGTCGCACGGCGTCGCGCGTCTCAAGAAGGAGGCGCGCGGCCTCGCACGTCTCGGCGTGCAGTTCGACGTGATCCTCACCAGCCCGCTCGTGCGGACCCGGCAGACCGCGGAGGTCGTTGCGGCCGCCTTCGATCCGCGGCCGCCGGTCGTCACGAGCGACGGGCTGTCGCCGGACGCTCCGGCGCAGGCTCTGCTCACCGATCTCGAGAAACACTCACGCCGCGAGCGCATCGCGCTGATCGGGCACGAGCCGGGCATCGGCGAGCTCGCGGGCCGTCTCGCAGGGCTGCGGCGGCCGCTGCCGTTCAAGAAGGGCGCGGTGTGCCGGATCGACGTCGACGCCCTGCCGCCGTCCGGCGCCGGCACCCTCCGCTGGTTCGTCACCCCGAAAATCCTCCGCGCCCTCAGGAAGTCGTAGCGCCGAGCCGGTTTTCCGCCGGACGCGCCGCGGTAGACGCGGTGTTACAGAGAATTTACACACGTCGGTCCGGTCGCGATCAAGAATCCCGACTCTCGTCGAGGTCACCAGATGTTCGAAATCACTCTTCGCCGTGCCGAGCGTACGCGCCGCTATTCCGTCGGGCCGCTCGGGCGGACTGGATGGGAAGTGAAGCTGGAAGAGAACCGCGAGCTGACACGCTATGCCTGCTATCGCGACTGGCACCGCGTCGAGCGCGCGCTCGCGTCGTTCGAGCTCGAGGTGTCGAGGCTGACGGCATCCGGCTGGCAGCCCGACAGCGAATCGCGAATGGGTGGCGCCGCCGTCCCTCAATCCACGAAGCGGTAGCCGAGCCCGACCACGGTCTCGATTTGCCGTCCGGCGTCTCCGAGCTTGCCACGGAGACGCCCGACGTGGACGTCCACCGAGCGGGTCTCGACGAGCCGGTCGTACCCCCACACGCGCTCGAGCAGCCGATCGCGTGACACCACGCGGTTCTTGTTCTGCACGAGGTAGCGCAGCAGCTCGAATTCGCGCCTGGTGAGCCGCACCGGCTGACCGTTGACCGCCACGGCCACCGCCTCGAAATCGGCGGAGAGCACTTTCCCCTGGTATGCGAAGGCGGGGCGCTCCCCGGCGGGCGCGCTGCGACGGAGGACGGCGCGCACGCGCGCGGTCAGCTCCCGAACACTGAATGGTTTCGTCACGTAGTCGTCGGCGCCGAGCTCGAGCCCCCCGACGCGGTCGTTTTCACTCGTGCGCGCGGTCAGCATGATGATCCGGATGTCGCGCGCGTCCGGCCAGGTGCGGAGGATGCGGCAGACCTCGAGCCCGCTCAGCACCGGCAGGTTGAGATCGAGGACAATCAGGTCGGGCGGACGATCGCTGACGGCCTTCAGCGCGGCGTCGCCGCTCGCGACGATCTCGCATTGGACGTCCCCTCCCCGCTCGAGCGTGTGCTTGATCAGGTTGGCGATGTCCTTCTCGTCTTCGACGATGAGCACGCGAGGGCGCGGCATGGTCCGGGTCCCAAGCTAGCCGCCGGCGGTTTCGCGCCGATATCAAACCTGTTAAATGTCGGTTAACCGGCTGCGGCCGGCATGCTATTCTTCAGGTAGCTCCCCGCGTACGGAGGAAGAAGCGTGCGCCATTCCCTCGCCGGTCGGCTCCGGCTTCTGATCGGTGCGCTCGCGATCGCGTTCACCGCGGTCTTCGCGCGTCCGTCAGCGGCCCAGTTCACCTCGTTTTCGCACGGCTCGCGTGCCATCCTCGAAGGCAACTGGCAGTCGTGCCTCGGGCCCGACGGCCACTACGCCGAGCGGATCTACGACCACGTCGTGAACGGGGTGGGGCTGTTCGAAGTGCATCTGGGGCCACGGCGGGAGTTTGCGATCTTCAAGGGCGTGCAGGACGCGCACCGCGATCACAATTCGCCGGACAACCTGCTGAAGCCGTATCGCGTGCCGCTCGTCAAGGGCCACGCGAAACAGCGCTGGGAGATACCGTCGCTGAACCTGGCCTTCAGCGTCGCGCTCGCGGGCGGCTCGCGCACCGACTGCGAGAGCTGGTACATCGTCCTCGAGCCGCTCGCCGGAACCTCCCACTGACGCGACGTGTGATCAGCGCCCCGGAGCCGGATCGGCTGCGTCGGCGTTGAGCTCCGGCGACACCATTTCCTCGACGATGGTCCGGCCGGCGGTAATTGCCTCGATCGAATCGTACGCCAGGCCGCGCCGAGCCAGCCGGTTCCGGTAGCCGATGCGCTCGTACATCGAGCCGAACGTCTTCTGGTCGATCACCTCCGGATGCGTCGCGACTTCCAGGGCATGCCGGAGCTCGTGGCCGATGATACCGATCGTCTGCGGGACGTTGTACCGCGTCTCGAACAGGATCTGCAGGTAGCGAAACCCGCCCCGTGCGGAGAGGAAGGTGGTGTGTCCGCAGATGCCCGGGGGGAGCTTCACGGCGGGCTCCACGAGCACGATGATGTCGCTGTTCGAGAGTTCGCGGACTTCAGCGGCGAAGGTCGGAGAGTGGCGGACGCCTTCCTCGACGAGCCGGCCGACGAAGGGGGTCATGCTGCGTACCGCCGAATTTTCGGCAGGACGGGCGCCGGATTTCCCCCGTGTTCCGGCAGCAATCGCCGACGCGTTTCCGGCCAGTACGATGGAAACGCTGATAATCAACACGGCGCCGGGCAATCCCCGTGCGCGCATGCCAGCAAGGCCAGCAAATTGGCTGCCGTGGTCCCCGACGGAGAGATTTCACGTCCCCGTAACGCGCCTGCCGCCAGCATGTTGCACGGGGCTGCTATCCTTCGGTCGATGACGACCTCACGCGAGGCGGGGCGGCGAGCGCCGTTCTCGGCCGGCGGCCGGTGACCGGTGAGGAGCGATCGCGGCCCGGCGATGCGATGCCGCCGACCCCGCGATCAGCAGGCTTCTCGCCGGGCACCGGGCGCCGGCTCGTCAGCTGGCGACGAGCTCGCCGCCGTTCGACACGAAGAGGATCCGCACCGTGTAGGACATGGCTCGTTGATACTGCCCTCGCGTGACGTCTCCTCGACGCCGCCGTGACGCCGCTGTAAGCTGTCCGGGACCGGCCGGAGGCTTCATGAAATTCGATCGCTGGACCGCAATCCTCGGGTTGACGACTGCGGTGCTGACCGCCGCCGCGATGCTCGGCGACGGCGTGCCGCCGGTGCGGCGGCCCGGCGCGCTGGGCGGCGGCGTCACGCTCCTGCCCAACGGCTGGAAGATCGCGCCCGCGGGCCGTCACATCCAGGTCGGAGATCTGCCGCTCTCGATGATCGAGTCGGCCGACGGCCGCTATCTGCTCGTGGCGGACAACGGCTACGCGAAGCCGACCGTCACCGTCGTGGACCTGAAGAACGAATACGTCACGCAGAGCCTGGAGCTCGATCATGCCTGGCTCGGCCTCGCGTGGCACCCCGACGGGCGGCGCTTCTACGTGTCGGGCGCCGGCAACACCACGGTGCACGAGATGTGGTTCCAGAACGGGCGCGTCACGCGCGGGATCGATCTCGTGCTCGGCCGCGGCATGGACAACCCGGCGTGGATGCGGAACCGTCAGGCGCAGGTCCGACAGAGCTTCATCGGCGGCGTCGCCGTCAGCCCGGACGGCGCGCGCCTGTACGCGGTGCACGTGCTCGGAAAGGCGCTGTCGGCCGTGGATCTGGAGAGTGGGCGCGTCGTGCGGACGATCGATCTTCCAGCCGAGCCGTACACGTGCATCGTCTCGCCGGACGGCAGGACCGTGATCGTATCGCTCTGGGGCGGCGCCAAAGTGCTCCTGTTCGACGCGGCGACGCTCGAGGCGCGGGGCGAGATCGCCGTCGGCGAGCATCCCAATGCCATGGCGCTCTCGAAGGACGGCGCACGGCTGTTCGTCGCCTGCGCCAACACCAACGCCGTCTGGGTAGTGGACGTGGCCGGCCGTCGGGCCGTCGAGCAGGTCCGCGTCTCGATGTTCCCGGATGCGCCGCCCGGCTCGACCCCGAACGCCGTCAGCCTGTCGCCGGACGGCACGCGGCTGCTCGTCGCCAACGCCGACAACAACACGGTTGCGGTCGTCGACGTCTCGACGCCAGGGCGGAGCGAGGTGCAGGGCTTCATCCCGACCGGCTGGTATCCAACGGGCGCCATGTTCAGCCGTGACGGCGCGCAGATTTTCGTCCTGAGCGGCAAGGGGTTGACCTCCGAGGCGAACCCGCGGTTCAAGCCTCGCGATCTGCCGGGCGGCGACACGACGTACATCGGCGGGCTGCTCACCGGCACGGTCTCGATTCTGCCGACGCCGCCGCCGGC
>JBLMXQ010000099.1:0-35962 GCA_050257855.1 Betaproteobacteria bacterium
GCGCGGCCGGGCGCGGTGCGATCGAGCGTGAGCCGGCAGATGTCGGCGGCCTGGACCGGCGTGCCGGGCGCCGGTTGCTGCGAGACGACGGCGCCGTCGCCCGATACGAGAGCCGTGAGGCCGAGCGCGGCGAGCCTGCGCACCGCTTCGCGGGCGCTCAGACCGGCGAGATCGGGAACCACGCCGGGAGGCCCGTCGGATACGAGGTTCACGATCGGCGCGGCCCCGGCGGCCGGCGACTCCGGCGATTCCTGCCGGCGCGCGACGAGCAGGGGCGGTGCGCCGTCCAGCGTCGGCGGAATGCCGAGATACTGCATCGCCGCCTCGGCGATCCGCTGGAACACCGGCGCCGACACCGAGCCGCCGTAGTACCCGTGGGGGCCGTGCGGCGAGTCGGTCACGACGATGATCGCGACCGCGGGATTGCGCGACGGGACGAAGCCGACGAACGAGGCGTTGTAGTCGGAGTGCGAGTAGTGGCCGTTGACCAGCTTCGCGGCCGTGCCGGTCTTGCCCGCGACCGTGTACCCGGCCATCTTCGCCGCCGTGCCGGTGCCCCTCTCGACGACGCCTTCCATGATCGAGGCCAGCGTGGCGGCCGTGTCCGCGCTGATCGTCTGGCGCAGCGCTCTGGGCTGGATGCCGTAGCGGCGGCCGTTCCGGTAGATCGCGCGAATGGCGCGCGGCTGCATGTACCGGCCGCCGTTGGCGATCGAGGCGACGGCCGCGACCATCTGGAGCGGCGTCACGCCGACCTGGTAGCCCATCGACACGGACATCAGCGCGCTGTCGGTCCACGTGTCCGGACGCCAGACGATCCCGGGACTCTCGCCTGGAAAGTCCGGCGACACCGGATGGCCGAAGCCGTACCGCTCGACGTACGCGCCGAGCCGCTGGGCGCCGACCCTGAAGCCGATCTTGATCGCGCCGACGTTGCTCGAGTCGGCAATCACGTCGAAGAAGGAGAGCAGCCCGTGGTTCTTCGTGTCGTGGACCACGCGCGATCCGATTTTGACGAGGCCGGGGCTCGTGTCGATCATCGCGTCGAGCGGCAGCACCCTGTTCTCGATCGCGGCGGACGCGGTCACGAGCTTGAACGTCGAGCCGGGTTCGTACAGGTCCTGCACGGCCCGGTCGCGCCTGGCCGCGTCGTCGAAATCGCGGTACACGTTCGGGTTGAACGTCGGCTCGTTCGCCAGCGCCAGGATCTCGCCCGTGTGCGGGTCCATGACGACGGCGCTGCCGCCGGCGGCGTGGTTCTCGACGATCCCGCGGTGCAGCTCGCGCTCGGTGATGTACTGCAGGTACTCGTCGATCGTGAGCTCGACGGTCGAGCCGGACGTCGGTGGCCGCTCGGCACGGCTGAACGCGTGCCGTCGCGCGTCGGTCTGGATGAGAATCGTGCCCGGCTTGCCGCTGATCTGCGAGTTGTAGGCCGCCTCGATGCCGGCGAGCCCGGTGCCGTCGATGCCGACGTACCCGAGCAGGTGGGCCGCGAGCTGCCGGTTCGGATAGAACCGCCGGCTTTCCTTGATGAAGCCGACGCCGTCGAGGTCGAGGTCGGCGACGCGGTGCGCCTCGTCGGGTGACACCTGGCGGCGGACGTACGCGAACGCGCGCTGCCGGCTGAGCCGCTCGACCAGCGACTCGCGCTCTTTCCGCGTGCAGTCGCGGAACGCGGCGCACAGTTTCGCGGCGACTGCGGCCGCGTCGTCGATCTCCGACGGCACGGCGTAGATGGAGTCCGCGTCCACGCTGGTTGCCAGCACGCGCCCGTTGCGATCGAGGATGTCGCCGCGCTCGGCGGGCGCGGGAATGGTGTGCAGCTGCTGGCGCTCCTGCCGCGCCAGCAGGTCGGCGTGCCGGAAGACCTGGAGGTAGACCAGGCGCGCCTCGATGCCGCCGGTCCACAGGCCGAACAGCACGGCAGCCGCGAAGACGCGGCGCCTCAGCGTGGCGCGCCAGTCCGCAGCCGGCTCCCGAGGGGCCGCCGTCCGGGCGTTGTGGCGCGTCCATGCGCGCCGGAGTCGCTCAATCACCCGTTGTCACCGCAGCGCCACGACCGACTTCGCCGGCGGCTCGCTCGGCTGGACGCGTTCGATCACGATCGCTTCCTCCGGCGCCGGCGCCACCAGATGGAGCTGGCCCGTGGCCAGCGCCTCGATGCGGCGCGGAGACCGGAGCGTTTCGATTTCCAGCCGGAGCTGCCGGCCGATTTCGTCCTCGGCCGCCTTCTGATGCTGGAGCTGCTCGAGCTGATACCCGTGCCGCAGCAGCTCGAAGTGCTGCCACGCCGAGAACAGCAGGACCGCCACCAGCACGCACGCCACCCCGAACGACTTCCAGAGCTCGCGCTGGCGTGCCTCGTCGATCTCACGGACGATCGGGTTGTTCCGGACGTCCTTCTTGATTGCGTATTCGAACGGTTCCATGGCGCAGCTCTCGGCTATCGGCTGTCGGCCAGCCGCTGTCGGTTCAAGGCGACCCGCTCGGCCGCGCGCAGCTTCGCGCTCCGCGCCCGCGGATTGCGTGCAAGCTCGTCCTCGTCCGCCACCACCGGCTTCTTCGTCAGCACCGTCACGAGCGCCTCATGCCCCTGCGCGAGCCCCCGCAGCGTGTGCTTGACGATGCGGTCCTCGAGCGAGTGGAAGGTGATCACGACCAGCCGGCCGCCCGCGCGGAGCCGGCGCACGGCGGCCTCGACGAAGCGGTCGAGGCCCTCGAGCTCGCGGTTCACCCAGATCCGGAGTGCCTGGAACGTGCGCGTCGCCGGATCGATCCGCGCCCCGCGCCGCGGCACGACGCGCCGGACGACCGCCGCCAGCCGCCCGGTCGTGGCGATTGGCGCCTCGCGCCGCGCCGCGACGATCGCCCGGGCGATCCGGCGCGAGAACCGCTCTTCGCCGTACTGGAAAATCGCGTCCGCGAGCTCGGTCTCGCTCGCGCGGGCCACCAGATCCGCAGCCGTCTCGCCGGAGGTCTGATCCATGCGCATGTCGAGCGGCTCGTCGCGCTGGAAGCTGAAGCCGCGTTCCGGTGCGTCGAACTGCATCGAGGAGACGCCGAGGTCCGCCAGGGCGCCGTCCACGCGATCGATCCCTCGCGCGTCGAGCACGGCTTCGAAGCCGCGATAATCGGCGTGCACGAGCTCGACGCGATCCGCGAACGGCGCGAGGACGCCGCGGGCGTGCGCGAGCGCGTGCGGGTCGCGATCGAGGCCGACGAGGCGCGAGGCGCCGGCCTCGAGCAGGGCGTACGCGTGACCGCCGAGCCCGACGGTGCAGTCGAGAAACAGCCCGCCGCGTGCGGGTTGAAGGTGGTGCAACACCTCTGCCGTCATCACCGGTTCGTGCAGCCGGCCGGAAGGCCCGCTCAAATCCCGAACTCCGACAGCGCGCGCGCGTCGTCGTCGGTGAACGGCTCGCGCTGCAGCTTGGTGAGGAACCGATCGTGATTCCACACGTCGAGGCAGTCGAACTGGCCGAGGACATCCACATCGCCTGCCATCGTCGCCGCCTCGCGCAGGCGGACCGGGATGAGCACACGACCCTGGACGTCGAGCTCGCCCGCGGAACCAAAGTAGTTGATGCGATCGAGGTACCTGAGGCGCGCCGGATGGGTTGACGGCATCGCGCCGAGCTTCTGCTCGATCTCGAGCCACACCGGCATCGGGTAGATCCGGACGTACTCGCCGGTGACACTGGTGAGGAAAAGCTCGCGGCCGTACTTGCTCTCGAGCAGGGAGCGGAAGGTGTTGGGCACCTTGAGTCGCCCCTTGTCATCGATGCGCGCCGGCGCGTTGCCCCTAAACACGCGGCACCACTCCACTTCTATCCACAAAAATCCACCAGGATCGTAAGAGCGCACACCTGGGTTGTCAACAGCCAAATGACACGACATCAGCAAGTTACGTCAAACTTTCGCCTTTTACTCGCTACATAGGGCGGAAGACAGAAATTCTGGCTGTGGGGACCGGGACAGGGCCGGGACAGCGGTCACACGATTCCGTCGCCCGACAAGCGGCCACGCGGAGCCCCGGCCCCGGGCCCCGGGCCCCGGCGTGCTACGATGCGAAGTTTGTCATGCTCAGGGCAGCGCTCATCGGCTTCGGGTCCAGCGGCAAGACCACTCTCTTCCAGTTGATGACGAGCGCACGGGAAACGGCGCGCGCCGCTCACGGCAAGGGCGAAGCGCTCGTCGGTATCTCGCGCGTGCCCGACGCCCGCCTCGATCGCCTGACGGCGATGTTCAACCCGAAGAAGCGCGTGCCGGCGACCATCGAGTTCTCGGATCTCGCCGCTCCCGCCGGCAAGTCCGGAGCACAGGCGCTCCTCGACGTCGCGGCGTACAGGAACGCCGACGCGCTCGTGCACGTGCTGCGCGCGTTCGACGACGCCGCGGCGCCGCATCCGTCGGGCAGCGTCGATCCCGCGCGCGACGCGCAGGCGATGGAGGACGAGCTGATTCTGGCCGACCTCGGCGTCGCGGAGCGCCGCCTGGAGCGGCTGGAGAAGGACCTGAAGAAATCGCGCTCCGCGGAGCTCGAGCGCGAACGCGACGTCCTGGAGATCTGCAAGGCGGCGCTGGAGGACGGCCGGCCAATGCGCGCGCTCGACTTGAAAGGCGAGGATCTGAAACGGCTGCGCGGGTTCCAGTTCCTGTCGGCCAAGCCGCTGCTGCTGGTCGTCAACGTCGACGAGTCGCAGCTCGCGGGCGGCGCCGACGTGCCGGCCCGGATCCGCCGTGCGCCGGAGACCGCCGGCCTGGCGTCTTTCCTGTCGCGCGCCCGAACGGCGGCCGTGGCCGTCTGCGCCAGAATCGAGCTCGAAATCGCGCAGCTCGAGCCGGCCGATGCCGCGGCGTTCCTGGCGGATCTGGGACTGAAGGAATCGGGGCTCGACCGCGTGATCCGCGCGAGCTACGACCTGCTCGGCTACATCTCCTTCTTCACGGTCGGCGAGGACGAGTGCCGGGCGTGGTCGATACCGCGCGACACGCCCGCCCAGCTCGCGGCCGGCGAAATCCACAGCGACATCGCCCGAGGCTTCATCCGCGCCGAGGTCGTCAGCTACGATGCGCTGATCGCGCGCGGCTCGATGGCCGCCTGCCGCGACCACGGCGAAGTCCGGCTCGAAGGCAAGGAGTACGTCGTCCAGGATGGCGACATCATCAACTTCCGCTTCGCGACGTAGACCGGCGATTCGCGCGTTGGCATGTCGACCGCCCAGACCTCGATCCTGATTCCGGCGTACAACGAGGAGGCCTCGATCGGGCCGCTCGTCACCGCGCTGCTTGCGTCGGCTGCCTGGCACGAGATCCTCGTCGTCGACGATGGATCGTCGGACCGGACTGCAGCGGAAGCCGCCGCGGCCGGCGCCCGCGTGATTCGACATCCGTACAACAAAGGCAACGGCGCGGCCGTGAAGACGGGCATCCGCGAGGCGAGCGGCGCGTTCGTGCTCATCGTGGATGCCGACGGCCAGCACAAGCCGGACGATGCCCGGCGCCTCGTGGCGCAGCTCGACGGCTACGATCTCGTGGTCGGTGCCCGTTCGGCCGCCACGCAGGCGACCTGGGCGCGCCGGCTGGGCAACGCGATGCTGAACGCGCTCGCGAGCTTTCTGACCGAGCGGCACATCCCCGATCTGACCTCGGGGTTCCGGGCCGCGAGGCGCGACCGCCTCCTCGAGTTCCTGCACCTGCTGCCGAACGGCTTCTCGACCCCCACGACGACGACGCTCGCCTTCATCAAGGCGGGCTACAGCGTCCGGTTCGAACCGATCGAGGCGGCCGGACGCGCAGGCCGGTCGAAGATCAGGCTCGCCCGCCACGGCATCAGCTTCCTGCTGATCCTCCTGAAGGTGATCACGATCTACAGTCCGCTGCGCATCTTCATGCCCATCAGCGCAGCGGCGTTCGTGGTGGGCGCGGGATACGCGGCCTGGACGATCGTCACGCAGTCGCACGTCACCAATGCGGCGGTGCTGCTGATCCTGACGAGCATCATCGTGTTCCTGGTGGGGCTCGTGTCCGAGCAGATTTCGACGCTGTGGTTCGAGGGGCGGCGCTGATGGCGCCGAGCGTCCTCGTCATCGTGCCGACTTTCAACGAGCGCGAGAACCTGCCCGTGCTGATCGAGGGCCTGCTCGCCTGCGACAACGTCCGGGTGATGGTGGTGGACGACCATTCGCCCGACGGAACGGGCGAGGTGGCGGACGCAGCCGCGCGCCGGAACGCCGGGCGGATCGAGGTCGTGCACCGGACGAACCGTCCCGGGCTCGGACGCTCCTATATCGAGGGCATCGCGCGCGCCCTTGGCGGACCCGCCGACGTGATCTGCCAGATGGACGCCGACCTCTCCCACGATCCGCGACACCTGCCGGATCTCGTGGCGGCGACCGCGACTGCCGACGTGGTGATCGGTTCGCGGTACGTAGCCGGCGGGCGGATCCTGAACTGGCCGAGGCGGCGGCGGCTCCTGAGCCGCGTCGCGAACGCGTACATCCGGAGCGTGACGCGGCTCCAGGCGCACGACTGCACGAGCGGGTACCGCTGCTGGCGCCGCGCGGCGCTGGCGGCGCTGCCGCTCGACCGTCTCGTCTCGGACGGCTACTCGTTCCTCGTCGAGATGCTGTACGTCGCCGCGCATCAGGGCTGCCGGGTCGCCGAGGTGCCGATCACCTTCGTCGAACGGCGGGTCGGACAATCGAAGCTGTCGGCGAAGGTGCTGCTGGAATCGGTCGTCACGCCGTGGCGCCTCGTCGCCACGCGCGGCCGCATCCGCTGACGGCCGCCGTGCGCGTGTGTGTTATGGTGTCGTCCGCCATTCCCGAAAGGAATCGTTCGTGCGAGCGTTGATTACCGGCGGCGCCGGCTTCATCGGATCCCATCTTGCCGAGGCGCTGCTCGAGCGGGGCGACGAGGTCCTGATCCTCGACAACCTGTCCACGGGCTCCATCGACAACATCGCCCACCTCAAGGGTCGGGACGGCTTCGAGTATTTCATCGACTCGGTCGACAACGAGCCGCTGCTCGCCGAGCTCGTCGACCGCAGCGATGTCGTGTTCCACTTCGCGGCCGCCGTCGGCGTGAAGCTGATCGTCGAGCAGCCGGTGCACACGATCGAGACCAACGTGCACGGCACCGAAGTGGTCCTCAAACACGCGAACAAGAAGAAGAAGCTGGTCGTCGTCGCCTCCACGTCCGAGGTGTACGGCAAGAGCGACGACGTGCCGTTCCGCGAGGACTCGGACCTCGTGCTCGGGCCCACGCCGAAGCACCGCTGGGCCTACGCCTGCAGCAAGGCGCTGGACGAGTTCCTGGCGCTGGCGTACTGGAAGGAACGCAAGCTGCCCGTCATCATCGTCCGGTTCTTCAACACGGTCGGCCCGCGGCAGACAGGCCAGTACGGGATGGTGATCCCGAACTTCGTGCGTCAGGCGCTCGCCGGCGAGCCGATCACCGTCTTCGGCGACGGCACGCAGTCGCGCTCGTTCACCCACGTCCGGGACGTCGTCGACGCGCTGCTGAAGCTCGTCGAGCAGCCGTCGGCCGTCGGGCAGGTCGTCAACATCGGCAACCCGGAAGAAGTGACGATCGCGGATCTCGCCGAGCGCGTCCGCAGGATCAGCGGCTCGAATTCCCCGATCAAGTTCATCCGCTACGAGGAGGCCTACGAGTCCGGGTTCGAGGACATGCCCCGGCGTGTGCCCGACCTCGGAAAGGTGCACCGGATGATCGGCTACGCCCCCCGCCATACCCTCGACGACATCCTGACCGAGGTCGTCGACTACTTCCGCCGGAAATAGCCCGGTTTCGCGAACGGTCCGGCTGGCGTCCGGCGCAGCAGGGCGTATACTGGATTCAGGGAATGTCCATGCGCCATCTGCAGGTTCTCGCCATCGGCGTCGTGTTCTCCGTCGCCCTCGGCTCGACGGCGTTCGCGGACGTGCAGTTCTCGATTCAGGACGGCCGCGTGTCGATCGTCGCGAAGAACGCGACCGTGGGCCAGATTCTGGCGGAGTGGGCCCGGATCGGCCAGACCCGGATCGTCAACGGTGAGCGCGTGCCGGGCGGGCCGGTCACGATTGAGCTGAGCAACGTCCCGGAGAAGGATGCGCTCGACGTGCTCCTGCGCTCGGCCAGCGGATACGTCGCCGCCCCGCGTCCGGCCGCGGTGCCCGGAGCGTCGGTCTACGACCGAATCCTGGTGCTCCCGACGAGCGCCGCACCGGCGCCGTCGCTCGCGCGCACGCCGACTCCGGTTTATCAGAGGCCCGGCCAGCCGGTCTTCCCGGGGCCTGCCCAGGACGATGACGAGCAGGGCCAGCCGTCGCCGAACGTGATGATGCCGGGTCGCGGACCGGTGTTCAACACGTTCCCGCAGCCGCAGGTCGTCAACCCGCCAGGCATGGTTCCAGGGGAAGGGCCGCTCGAGCTGCCGCCGACGCCAGTAGCGCCGACGCCACCCAGCGGCGTGCCGGTGCCGGGCATGGTCGTTCCGACGCCACAACAGCCCGGAATGCCGGTGCAGCAGCCGCGCCGGCCGGGTGGCGGCCCCGGCGGTCCGGATCCGTCCTGAGACGCAGCACGCCCGGTCGGCAACTACCGTCATGACGCTCGCTGAGGACGTGCAGGCCGGCATCGCGGACGCGATGCGCCGGCACGACTCTGTCCGCCTCGGCGCGCTGCGCATGCTCAAGGCGGCGCTGGTCAACCGCGAGGTCGAAAAAGGCCGCCCGCTCGATGAGACCGAGATGCGGCACGTGGTGGGCGCGCTCGTCAAGCAGCGTCGCGATTCCATCGAGCAGTTCACGCGCGGCGGGCGTCAGGACCTTGCAGACAAGGAGGCCGCGGAGATCCGCGTTCTCGAGGGCTTCCTGCCGGCGGCCGCCGATCCCGCCGTCATCGAACGCGCCGTTGCCGACGCCATCGCCGAGACCGGCGCGACGTCGCCGAAGGACATGGGCCGGGTGATGAAGGCGGCGATGGCGCGACTTGCCGGACAGACCGTGGACGGCAGGATCGTCAACGATCTGGTGCGCAAACGCCTCGCCAGCCGCTAAACTTTCGCGTCGGGCCATGCGTCTAATCTTGATGGTGAGGCGGCTACCACTGCCCTCTCATCCATCCTCCTTGAGGCCCTCGGCAGCGAGGGCCTTTTTTCTGCGCGCCGTGAACGTGGCTGCGCCGGCGGCCGCGCGGCGGTGACGTGACGCGGATTCCGACACCGTCCGGATCCGACCGGCGTGCGCATGCGCACGTTGTCCGCCTCGCGCGATCGGCCGGGCTCACCAGCGCCGCCACGCTGACCAGCCGCGTGCTCGGGCTCGTCCGCGAGCAGGTGCTCGCTGCGCTCTTTGGCGCGGGCACCGAGATGGACGCGTTCATCATCGCGTTTCGAATCCCGAACCTGGTACGCGATCTGTTCGCCGAAGGCGCGATGAGCGCGGCCTTCGTGCCGACCTTCACGCGCCACCTGACCGTCGAAGGCCGCGACGCCGCATGGCGTCTCGGCAACAACGTCCTCAACGCTCTCGTGCTCGTCACGGGCGCGATCGCCGCGCTCGCGTTTGTCGCCGCCCACCCTCTTGTCGGACTCTACGCCGGGCACTTCGCGCAGACGCCCGGCAAGCTCGAGCTCACCATCCGCCTGACGCGGGTGATGCTGCCATTCCTGACGCTCGTCGCGCTCGCGGCGGCCGTCATGGGCATGCTCAACTCGCTCCACCATTTCTTCGTGCCGGCGTTGTCGCCGGCGATGTTCAACATCGCGATCATCGCCTGCGGGCTGGCGGTCGTGCCGCTGATGCCCGTGTCCGGAGCGTCGCGGATCACGGCAATCGCCGTCGCGGCGCTCGCCGGAGGTGTCGCCCAGGTCGCCATCCAATGGCCGTCGCTGCGGCGCGAAGGATTCCGGTACCGCCCCGTCCTGGACCCGCGCGATCCGGGGCTCCGGCACGTGCTCGTCCTGATGGGACCGGGCACGATCGGCCTGGCGGCGACGCAGGTCAACATCTTCGTCAACACGCTGCTCGCGACGACACAGGGCAGCGGCGCGGTCTCGTGGCTGACGTATTCCTACCGCCTCGTTCACCTGCCGCTCGGGCTCATCGGCGTGTCGATTGGCACGGCGGTCCTGCCGGCCGTATCGCGCCACGCCACCGTCGGCGACGTGGGCGGCGTGCGCGACACCGTGTCGCGGGGTCTGGCGCTGATGCTGATGCTGACCGTTCCGGCGACCGTGGGCCTGCTGGCGCTCGCGCCGGCGATCGTCCGCCTCCTGTTCGAGCACGGTCACTTCCGCCCGTCCGACACCGCGCAGACGGCGGCGCTGCTGCGCCTGTACGCGGTCGGCCTGATCGGGTACTCGACGGTGCGGATTGTGTCGCCGACGTTCTATGCGCTGCGCCGCAGCGGCGTGCCGGTGGCGGTGAGCCTCGTCAGCATCGGGCTCAACGTCCTGCTGAGCGTCTCGCTCGTGCGCGTCATGGGCTTTCGCGGCCTGGCGCTGGCGGCGTCGATCGCGGCGCTCGCCAACGCGGCAGCGCTCGTATGGGTGCTGCGCCGCGAACTGCGCGGCATCGGCGGCGTGCGGCTCGGCGCATCGTTCGTGCGCATCACCGGAGCCGCGCTGCTGATGGGCGCCTCGCTCGTCGCCGTCGAGCATGGCGCGGCCGCCGTACTGCCGGGTGGTGGCGTGTTGCCGCAGATGTTGCGGCTGGCGTCCGGAATCGGTGCGGGACTGGTCGTGCTGGCGGCGGCGGCAAAGCTGTTTCGCCTGCGCGAGTTCGACGAAGCAGTCGCGATGCTGCGGCAACGCCTGCAGCCGCTCGCAGGTACAGATGTTGCTCCCTGAGCCGCGACGGATCGCCTGATCGGATGTGGTACGATCCTGACGTCGCGCCATGCGCCGCTCTGCCACGCCCTACGTGTCGTCGTTCTCGTTCGGACCCGGGCCGATCTCGACCGCGCTGAAGGCGATCATCGGCGCGAACGTCGTCGTCTTCCTCTTCACCACGTTCGTCCCGTCCGCCCAGCTGACGCTCGGGCTCGTGCCGATATGGGTCGTGCATCGGCTGTTTCTGTGGCAGCTGGTCACCTACATGTTCGTGCACGGCGGGCTGCTGCACATCCTGTTCAACATGCTGGCGCTGTGGATGTTCGGCACGGAGCTCGAGCGGCTGTGGGGCACGCGGTATTTCCTGAAGTTCTATTTCGTGACCGGCATCGGTGCCGGTGTGCTGACGGTGGCGCTCGCGATGCTGCCGTTCGCCTTCGCCGGGCAGCTGTACGTCTCGGACATCATCGGCGCTTCTGGCGCGATCTACGGCCTGCTCCTCGCCTACGCTCTGTACTTTCCGGATCGGCCGATCTACATGTACTTCCTGTTCCCGGTCCGCGCGAGGACGTTCGTGATCATCATGGGCGCCATCACGCTGTACGCGTCGGTCGCCGAAAGCAGCAGCGGCATCGCGAACGCAACGCACCTGGCCGGTCTGCTGGTCGCGTACGTCTACCTCAAGGGCGGCCGGGCCCACCCGCTGTCCGAGATCAAGTACCGCTACCTCAAGTGGAAGATCAACCGCGTCCGCCGCAAGTTCGACGTCTACTCAGGCGGCCGCGCCGACGACTGGGACAGACGAGTGCACTGAGGAACGCGGGAAATCGAGAATCGGGAATCAGTTCGACTTCGTCAGATCGCGCGCTTCGCCGTGGTTTCCGGCCTAATTCCTGATTCTCCAATTCCCTCTCGTTCCGCCAATCGCCACTCCCAGCGTCGCGCCGAGCACGGGCAGACCGTAACCGTTCGTGAGAAAGCTGTAGTGGAACAGGTCGCCGCTCGCGACGTGAAAGTTCAGCGCCATCAGGAACGCGATGAGCGCCACCGGTCGCGTCCAGGCGCCGGCGATGAGGGCCAGACCGCAGCCGAGCTCGCCGAGCGGCACCAGCCGCGCGAACAGCGGAGCGCCGCGCATCGCGACGCGATGGAGATACCAGCTGCTCACCGTGCCGGGCGCGACCTGCCGCGCCCACGCGGCGAGCTGTGCGGCGAGCAGGCTGCTCGTGCCGAACCAGCGCAGCTTCCCGAGGCCTTCGCACAGGAAGAACACGCCGATCAGGATCCGCACCACGGTCAGGCCCAGCCCCTGCCTGTCGATGGCCATACGGTCTCTCAGCCTTGCAGCGCCATCGCCTTGAGGGCGGCGATGCGCGCGGCCATCGGAGGATGCGAGGCGAACAGGTTCGACCAGAAGCCCCCGTCGTCCCTGAGATTCGCCTGGCGGCCCAGCGGGTCCGCGATGCACATGTGCGCGGCTCCCCGGCCGATCGAGCGCGTCGGCGCGGTCGCGCCGTCGATCTTCTCCAGCGCGCTCACGAGGCCCATCGGATTGCGCGTCAGCTCGGCGCCGGAGGCGTCAGCGAGATACTCGCGCTGACGCGACACCATCATCGCCAGCGCCTGGGCGACGAGCGGAGCCAGGATGATCGCCACGATCCAGACGGCGAAGAACAGCAGGCCGGCGGCTCCCCCGCCTCCGCCTTCGTCGCGACTGCGACGGCGGCCGCCGCCCCACAGCATCCCGCGGCGCGCCCAGTCGGCGAGCAGCGCCACCCCGCCGGCGAGCGCCGCCACCAGCGTCATGACGCGCGTGTCGAGATTGCGCACGTGGCTCATCTCGTGCGCGACGACGCCCTGCAGCTCCTCGCGGTCGAGCGCGTCGAGGAGCCCGCGCGTCACCGCAATGGACGCGTGCGCGGGATCGCGCCCCGTGGCGAAGGCGTTCGGGTCCGGGTCGGGCACGACGTACACCGCGGGCCGGGGCAGGCCGGCGGCGATCGCCATCTCGTCCACCACGTTCTGGAGCTGACGCACCCTGAGCGCCTCGTCGCCGTCCACGGCCGCCGCGATCTCTCCGATCGGCTTCGCACCGGTCGCGAGCAGGACCGCGCGGTCGCCGTTGTAGTAGGTGACCAGCGCCGAGGCGCCTCCGACGCCGAGGGCGGCGATCGAGCCCACGGGCACGTAGCCGCCGCCGACGTCGAGATAGAACGCGTCGAAGCCGGCGCCGAGCAGCACGAGGAACACGACGAACCCGATGATGATCAGCCACGTGCGACGGCGGTTCGACGTCTGCTGCTCAAACAGATTCATCGGGCAGGTACACGCGGTTGACAGGGTTCACTGAACCCTGGTTCACTTGCGCGAGAGATCGACCGCCGGGACCTCGCGCTCCGCCTCGTTGGTGATCTCGAACAGCTCCGCCGGCTTGAATCCCAGGCTCCCGGCCACCAGGTTGGTCGGGAACACCTGCTGCGCGATGTTGTACTTCGTCGCGATGTCGTTGTAGAACTGACGCGCGAACCCCACCTTGTTCTCCGTCGCGGACAGTTCCTCCTGCAGCATCCGGGCGTTCTCGTTCGACTTGAGCGTCGGGTAGTTCTCTGCGACCGCGATCAGCCGGCCCAGCGCCTGCGTGAGCTGTCCCTCCTTCTGCGCGGCGTCGGCGGGCCCGGTGGCCGCCATCGCCTTCGCGCGCGCATCCATCACCGCGGTGAGCGTGTCGCGCTCGAAGTCCATGACGCCGCGGACGGTGTTGACGAGATTCGGGATCAGGTCGTGCCGGCGTTTCAGCTGCACGTCGATCTGGCGCCAGCCGTTCGTCACCTGGTTGCGCAGACCCACGAGCCGGTTGTAGCCGGCAATCACCCAGATCACGACGAGCGCGATGACGACGAGCACGATGATGGCTGCCATGGCAGGTCCTCTCAGAAGATGCCGCGGACGAAGCCGTCCGCCGGCACTTCAGTCAGCGGCGGAAGTAGTCGTCCGTCTTGTCGAGCCAGTCCTGGCGGATCGGGCTGAACAGATCGAGCTCGAACGTATCCTCGAGCGCTTCGGCCTGGTGCTCGACCCAGGACGGGATGTGCAGCACCTCGCCCTCCCGCACGGTGATCTTCTCGCCGGCGATCGCGAACTCCAGGGCCCCCTGCAGCACGTACGTCATCTGCTCGCTCTCGTGCGAATGGTTCGGCACGAGGCAGCCTCGCTTCAGGTAGATCTGGGCGAGCATCTCGCGCTCGCCGGTGACGATCTTGCGGGACAGCATCTCGGTCACCTTTTCGAGGGCGATCTCGTCCCACCGGTGGAGGCGCACGGCCTGGGTGCTCATAGGCGAGCAGAATATACCATCCGGCCCGGATGCTATAATTTGCCGTTTCAGCCGGACCCGGGCCCGCTGCGAGGAGGGGAATGAAGGCATCGGCCGCGAACGGAACCGCCAGCGCCGCCCACGAGGGGCTCGATCGCGACGCGCTGCTGCAGGTGTACCGCACCATGCTGCTGTCGCGCCGTCTGGACGACAAGGAGATTCAGCTCAAGAACCAGAGCCAGATCTTCTTCCAGATCAGCGGTGCGGGCCACGAGGCGGTGCTCGTCGCGGCCGCGCTGTTCCTGAAACCGGGCTACGACTGGTTCTATCCCTACTACCGCGATCGCGCGCTGTGCCTGCAACTGGGGATGACGCCGCTCGAGATGCTGCTCTCGGCGGTCGGCGCGAAGGACGACCCGAACTCCGGCGGGCGTCAGATGCCCTCGCACTGGGGCCACAAGCGCCTGAACATCGTCTCGCAGTCGAGCCCCACCGGCACGCAGATGCTCCAGGCGGTCGGCGCCGCCGAGGCCTCCCTCATCTACCGCCGCGTGGCGGCGATCCCCGATGCCGCCGAGCGTGCGCACGACGACGAGGTCGTGTATGTATCGGTCGGCGACGGGGCGACGAGCGAAGGCGAGTTCTGGGAATCGCTCAACACGGCCTGCAACCGGCGCACGCCGCTGCTGATCCTGGTCGAGGACAACGGCTACGCGATCTCGGTGCCCGTGGAGGTGCAGACGGCCGGCGGCGACATCTCGCGCCTGGTCCGTGGATTTCCCGGCCTGCACGTCGACTCGATCGACGGCACCGACTTCCTGGCCAGCGTCCGCGCGCTGCGCGAAGCGACCGCGTACGTCCGCGCCCGCAAGGGACCGGCGCTCGTCCACGCGCGCGTGATCCGCCCTTACTCCCACTCGCTCTCCGACGACGAGAAGCTGTACAAGCCGCCGGCCGAGCGCGAGGCCGAGGCGCGCCGCGATCCGATCCGCCGCATGGCCGAGTTCCTCCGCGCGCAGGACCTCGCAGGCGAGCAGGACCTGTCGGCGATCGCGGCCGACGTCGACCGCGTCGTGAACGAGGCGGCGCTCGCCGCGCTCGCCGCCCCGAAGCCGGCGAAGGACACCGCCGAGCTGTGGGTCTATTCGCCCGACGTCGACCCGACCTCGTCCGATTTCGAGACGCCGGCCCGGCCCGAGGGCAAACCCGACACGATGGTCGCCGCCATCAACCGCACGCTGAAGGACGAGATGGCGCGCAACCCGCGGATCATCGTCTTCGGCGAGGACGTCGCGGACGCGAGCAGGAAGGACGCGCTGGCGGTGGTGCCCGGGAAGGGCGGCGTCTTCAAGCTGACCCACGGGCTGCAGCGCCTGTTCGGCGACGACCGCGTGTTCAACTCGCCGCTCGCGGAGGCGAACATCATCGGCCGCGGCATCGGCATGGCGACGCGCGGCCTGAAGCCGGTGGTCGAGATCCAGTTCTTCGACTACATCTGGCCCGCGATGATGCAGCTGCGCGACGAGATGTCGATGATGCGCTACCGGTCGGGGAACAACTTCTCGTGCCCGATGGTGGTGCGCGTGCCGATCGGCGGCTACCTGCGCGGCGGCGGACCGTACCACAGCCAGTGCGGCGAGAGCATCTTCGCGCACTGTCCCGGCATCCGGATCGCGTTCCCGTCGAACGCCTCCGACGCCGCCGGGCTCCTCCGCACCGCGATCCGCTGCGACGATCCGGTGATGTTCCTCGAGCACAAGCACCTGTACCGCCAGACGTACAACAAGAGCGAGTACCCCGGCAGGGACTTCACGATCCCGTTCGGGAAGGCGAGCCTGCGGCGCGAGGGCACGGACGTGGTCGTCGTCACGTGGGGCGCGCTGGTGCAGCGCTCGCTGCTCGCCGCGCAGCAGGCCGAAAAGGACGGCGTGAGCGCCGCCGTCCTCGACCTCCGCACCATCGTCCCGTACGATTTCGAGGCGATCGCCGGACAGGTCAGGCGGACGAACCGCATCGTGATCGCGCACGAGGACCAGCTCCTCTGCGGCTTCGGCGCCGAGATCGCCGCGCGCGTCGCCGCCGAGCTGTTCGAATACCTCGACGCGCCGGTCCGGCGCGTCGGCGCGAAGGACTGCCCCGTGGCGTACTGCCCGGATCTCGAGGAAGCCATTCTGCCTGGCGCCGCCGACGTCCTCACGGCGATCAGGGAAACGACGCGGTATTAGTCGGGGAGCGCGGGGCTGGGGGTTGGCAGCTTGCGGTTCGAAGTCCGGGCACCGCTCCTGATCGCCGCCGCCGCGATCGTCGCGATCGCGCCGCTCGCGGCGCGCAAGCCGGACGTCCTCCGATCGACCGACGCCGTGCCGGCGAGCGTCGCGGGCCGATTCCGCGATCCAGCCGGCTTCGAGCAGTCGGCTTCCGGCCAGTACTTCGTCTTCGATCGTCGCGCGCACACCGTGTACGGCCTCGACGCGGCGCACGCGAGTGCGTGGGAGATCGTGCAGATTGGCGCCGAGCCGGGACGGATCATCGATCCGACCGCGTTCTCCGTCGCCTCCGACGGCACGTTCGTCGTCGCCGACGCGCCGAACGGACGCGAGCGCATTCAGATCTTCACGCCCGCCGGATTCCGTATCGGCGGCTTCCGCTTGCCCGGCCGCGCGGAGGCGCGCGTCATGCTCGGCAGCTTCGTGCTGAACGGGATCGGGTCGCTGCAGTACACGGGGCGATCGATTCTGATGAGCCAGCCCGAGACCGGCGCGCTCGTCAGCGAGTACACCCTCGCGGGCGGCGTCAACAGGACCTTCGGCAGACTGCGCGCGACCGGCCACGAGGACGACCGGGACCTGCACTTGGCGCTGAACAGCGGCATCCCGCTGGTCGACCCGACCGGTGGATTCTTCTTCGTGTTCCAGACCGGCGAGCCGGTGTTCCGCAAGTACGACCGCTCCGGCGAGCTCGTGTTCGAGCGCCACATCGAGGGGCGCGAGATCGACGATCTCGTCGCGCGCCTGCCGACCGCCTGGCCGCGCCGGCGGACCGACCGCGGCGAGATTCCCCTGGTCTCGCCCACGATTCGCACGGCGGCCGTCGACCGGCTCGGCCGTCTCTGGGTGTCGTTCGTCACGCCGTACACCTACGTGTACGACGGCGACGGCGACAAGATCCGCACGGTGCAATTCCGCGCGGCGGGCGTGCTCGCACCGGACAGCCTGTTCTTCGGCCTCAACGGACGCCTGCTCGCGGCACCCGGCCTGTTCATCTTCGAGCCGGGGAGGTGAACCGACCGGCTGCCGCCGTATACTGACCTGACGGACCAAGGAGAGCTGCGAATGCGAGCGATCGATCGCGTGCGCCTGTTCCCTCTAGCAACCGCTGCCGTGCTGTGCGCCCTCACGGCCGCTTCACCCGTCTTCGCCCAGGGATACGGCCTCTACGAGCAGGGTTCCTGCCAGATGGGACGAGCGGGCGCCGGCGTGGCCAATCCGTGCGACGACGGCTCCGCGATGTTCTTCAACCCGGCGGGTCTGGCGCTCGAGACCGGCGCCGTCGCGAGCGGCGGCGTCACGGGCGTCGCGCCGCGCGGCACCTTCACCAACGACACCACCGGACTCGTGGCCACGGTGAGGCACCGGACGTTCCCGGCGCCGAGCGCGTACGTCGCGGTGCCGGTCGGCTCACGCCTGGTGGCGGGCGTCGGACTGTTCGCCCCGTACGGGCTCACCATGGACTGGCCGAGCACGTCCGAGGGACGCTTTCTCAGCTACTACAGCTCCATCAGGAGCATGTACGTCCAGCCCACGGTCGCGTACCGGCTGACCGATCAAGTCATGGTCGGCGGCGGCATCGACATCACGCACACGAGCCTGGAGCTGCGGCGGCGCGTCGACCTGTCGACGCTCGCGCTCACGGGCACGCCGCTCACCTTCCGTCAGATCGGTGTGCCGCCGGGGACCGATTTCGCCGACGTGGACCTGACCGGATCCGGCACGCATGCGGGCGCCCACTTCGGCATCCTCGTCAAGGCGAACGAAAAGCTGTCTTTCGGCGCCCGCTACCTGACGCGCCAGCATGTGAGCATCGGCAACGGCCGCCTCGCTACGCAGCAGATCGCAACGAATCAGGTCCTGCGCGTGCCGCTGCCGGGTCTGCCACCGGGCACGCCGCTCGACCGGATCGTCCAGGGCAGCTTCGCGAGCGGCGGACCGCTGAGCGCCCAGAACGCGACGACCGCCATTCCGCTGCCCGATCAGCTCGTGCTCGGCGCCGCCGTTCGGCCGACGCCGAAACTGACGCTGCTCGCAGACTACCAGTACACGCACTGGAAGCTGTTCGACACGATCGGGATCGTGAATCAGTTCGCGCCGCCGACCGTGCTGGTCGAGTCGTACCGGGACTCACACGGCATCCGCCTCGGCGCCGAGTACGGGCTCAGCCGTGCAATCGTGCGCGGCGGCTTCGAGGCGAATTCCGCGGCGGCGCCGGATCAGTCGGTCACGCCGGTGCTGCCGGAGGCGCCGCGGCTCGAGTACGCGGCGGGTCTCGGCCTCCCGTTCGGGAACGCGCGCCTCGACCTCGCCTATATGTACGTCGATCAGCAGGACCGGCAGGGGCGCAGCACGGACGGCGGCCTGGCGAACCCCACCGTCGCCGTCAACAACGGTCTCTTCAAGTACAGCGCGAACCTGTTCAGCGCGTCGATCGTCGTGCACTGGTGATTGCGGCGATCGGCCTGACCCGGCGCTTCGGCGACCGCACGGCGGTCGAGGACGTCAGCTTCGACGTGCGGCCGGGGGAAATCGTCGCGCTCGTCGGCCCCAACGGAGCCGGCAAGACCACGACGCTCCGCATGCTCGCCGGTCTCATCGCCCCGACGAGCGGCTCCGTCGTGATCGACGGCGTTCCCCTGACGCCGGGAGGCGCGAGCGAGCTTCGGGCGCGGATCGGCTTTCTCACGGAGACACCCGGTCTCTGGGATCGCCTCACCGTGCGCGAGAACCTCCAGGTCTACGCCGGCTTGTACGAGCTCGACACGCCGGCGCGCGCCATCGACCGCGTGCTCGACCTGCTGCATCTCGCCGATCGGGCAGCGACGCGCGCGGTGGAGCTGTCGAAGGGAATGCGGCAGAAGCTGGCGCTGGCGCGCGCGCTCCTGCACGATCCGCCGGTCCTGCTCCTCGACGAGCCGATGTCGGGCCTCGACCCCGAGATCACCCGCAGCGTGCGGCGCCTGCTCGAGGACCGACGCGAGGACGGATGCGCCATCCTCGTCTCCACCCACGATCTCGACGAGGTCGAGCGCCTGGCCGACCGGGTCGCGGTGCTCAGCCGCCGCCTTCTCGCGCTCGACCGGCCCGAGACCCTTCGCCGGCGGCTCACGGCCGGGCGCGTCGTCGTGCGCGTGAACGGCGCGGCGCAGGAGTGGATCGATGCCGCGCGCACCGTCTCGCCTGGCGCGACCGCGGAGGGCATGGCGATCGAGGCGCCGCTCGCGATGCCGGAACGCGACGTGCCGGCGCTCGTGCGCGCGCTCGTGATGGCCGGAGCGGAGGTCGTGGAAGTCCGGCCGGACACGGTCGAGCTGGAGGCCGTCTACCTGCGCCTGGTCGGCGCCGGGCCGGAACGCGGGAGCAACTGATGTGGCCGCGGGTCCGGGCGCTCGTCAGGAAAGAGCTGATCGACATCGCGCGGAATCGCGCGGCGCTCGTCCCGGTGGGAATCGTCGCGCTGATGTCGCTGGCGCTGCCGTTTGCGATTGCCGTCCTCGTGCCGGCGCTGACCGGCAAGCCGCTGAGCGGCGACGCCGACATGCTGAGGCTTGCCGCCCGTCTCGAGCCGGGGGGCGGGCAGCTCGGGCCCGAAGGCCGCATCCAGGCGTTTCTGTTCGAGCAGTTCCTCGTGCTGTTCCTGTTGACGCCCGTCACGGGCGCGATGGCGCTCGCGGCGCATGCGGTGGTCGGCGAGAAGCAGGCGCGGACGCTCGAGCCGCTGCTCGCGACGCCAATCACGACGCGGGAGCTGCTGGTGGCGAAAGTGCTCGGAGCGCTGCTGCCGACGGCGGCGATTACCATCATCGCGCTCGTGCTGTTCGCCGGCGGGATTGAGTGGCTGGCGCTGCCGGGCGTGGCCGCTCGCGTGTTCGGCGCGCGGACGTTCGTGCTCGTCTGCGGCGTCGGCACGACGATCGCCCTGGTGTCGCTGCAGACCGCGATCCTCATCTCGTCGCGCGTCAACGACGCGCGCACGGCGCAGCAGTTCGGCGTGCTGATCATCGTGCCGCTCACGGCCGTGCTGGTCGCGCAGTTGACCGGAACCGCCTGGCTGTCCACGCGGACGCTCCTCGTCGCCACGGCCGGGCTGTTCGTCCTCTGGATCCTGCTGACCATGCTGAGCGTGGCGGTCTTCGACCGCGAATCCATCCTCACCAGGTGGAGGTGAGAACTTGACATCCGGTCATCCGGTCATAGGGACATCGGGCAAACGCGCGGCGGCCTTTGCAGCGAGCGCACCTCCTCGATCAAAATGATCAGATAGCCGGATGACCAGATCCCCGATCTCCTCCGCCGCCGTCCTCGGGGCCGGGACCATGGGCGCGCAGATTGCCGCCCATCTCGCCAACGCCGGCATTCCGACGCTGCTCCTCGATCTGACGGCCGCCGTAGCGCGCCAGGGCTTCGACCGCGCGCGGGCGCTCAAGCCCGATCCGTTCTTCACGCCCGATGCGGCCGGTCTGGTCACGCTCGGCGGGTTCGACGCGGATCTCGGACGTGTCGCCTCGGCCGACTGGATCGTCGAAGCGATCGTCGAGCGGCTCGACCTCAAGCGTGCGCTGCTGGAGCGCATCGATGCCGTGAGAACGCCGGGCACCATCGTCTCGTCGAACACGTCCGGCATCCCCATCTCGGCTCTGGCCGAAGGACGGGGAGACGACTTCCGCCGCCACTGGCTCGGCACCCACTTCTTCAACCCGCCGCGCTACCTCCACCTGCTCGAAGTGATTCCCACCGCCGAAACCGATCCCGACGTCGTGGATCGGCTGTCCCGGTTCGCCGACGTCACGCTCGGCAAGGGCGTCGTGGTCGCGAAGGACACGCCGAACTTCATCGCGAACCACATCGGGCTGTTCGGCGTCGTGCAGATCCTCCGCGTGCTCGAGCGCGGCGAATACACGATCGAGGAGATCGACGCGATCACCGGTCCTGCCATGGGCCGGCCGAAGAGCGCCACGTTCCGCACGATGGACATCGCCGGCATCGACGTCCTCGGCCACGTCGTCAGCAACCTAGCCGGGCGCCTTCCTCCTGACCGCTCGGCGGTGTTCGCGCTGCCGGAGTTCGTCAGGCGCCTCATCGAGCGGGGATCGATCGGCGAGAAGGCGGGCGAAGGATTCTACAAGCGGCAGAAGGGCGCGGCCGGCACGGAGATCCTCACGCTCGATCCGGGCGCCCTGGAGTACCGGCCGCGGCGGTCGCCGGCGCTCGCGTCTCTCGATGCAGCGCGCGGGATCGAAGACCCGGGCGCGCGGATACGCACGCTGTTTCTCGGGCGCGACCGTGTCGGCGCGTTCCTGCGCGAGACGCTCGGCCCGACGTTGCTGTACACGGCTCGCGTCGCGCTCGACATCGCCCATTCCATCGACGATGTCGATCGGGCGATGCAGTGGGGGTTCGGGTGGGATCTCGGCCCGTTCGAGACCTTCGACGCCATCGGCGTCCGCGAGGTCGTCGAGGCGTGCGCCGGCGCCGGCGGTGCGGCGCCGGCGGACCTGCCGCCGCTCGTCGCGGACGTTCTCGCGAAGGGCCGCAATTGCTTCCGGGACGGCCGCGTGCCCCCCGCGGGCCCGGGCCTGCAGATCCTCCGGGCCGCGAAGGAGCGGCAGCGGGTCGTCAGGACGAACCCGGGCGCGAGCCTCGTCGATCTCGGCGACGGCGTGCTGGCGGTCGAGTTCCACTCGAAGATGAACGCGATCGGCGGCGACACCATCGAGATGCTGCACGCCGGAATCGCCGAAGCGTCGCGGAATTTCTCGGCGCTCGTCATCGGAAACGACGCCCCGGCCTTCTCCGCGGGCGCGAACCTGATGCTCCTGCTGCTCGAGGCGCAGGAGGAGAACTGGGACGAGATCGACCTGATGGTCCGCGCGTTCCAGGGCGCGACGCTCGCGCTGCGCCATGCCGACGTGCCGGTGGTCGTGTGCCCGGCCGGGCTGACGCTCGGCGGCGGCTGCGAGATCGCGCTGCACGGCGACCGCGTCGCCGCGGCGGCCGAGAGCTACATCGGCCTCGTGGAAGTCGGAGTCGGGCTGATTCCGGCCGGCGGCGGCACGAAGGAGATGCTGGCGCGCGCGGTCGAGGGGCTGCCCGCCGGCGCCGACCTTCTGCCGTTCGTGCAGCGCGTGTTCGAGACGATCGGGTTCGGCAAGGTCTCGACGAGCGCCGCGCACGCGCGGCAGCTCGGATACCTGCGCGCGGCCGATGCGATCGTCATGAATCGCGGCCGCCAGATCGCGACCGCCAAGGCGCTCGCATTGGAGCGCGTGCGGGAAGGATACCGGGCACCCGCGCGCCGCACTATCGCGGTCGGCGGTGCGACCCTGCGCGCGGCACTCGATCTCGGAGTCCACCTCGCGTGGCGCGCGGGCCGGCTGAGCGACCACGACGCCCTGATCGGCCGCACCCTGGCCAACGTGCTTGCCGGCGGCGCACTGCCCCAGCAGACCAGCGTCAGCGAGCAGTATCTGCTCGATCTCGAGCGCGACGCGTTCCTCAAGCTCTGCGGCGAGCGCAAGACGCTGGAGCGGATCCAGTACACACTGAAGACCGGGAAGAGCCTGAGAAACTGAGATGGCGTCCACCAACGCTCGGGGACCATCCACGCCGCTGGTCCTGATCCCCGGGATTCAGGGCCGATGGGAGTTCATGCGACCGACGGTGGCCGCGCTGCGCCGCTCCTTCGACGTGCTCACCTTCTCGCTCGAAGGCGACAGCGTCGAGCACGGGGTGGAACAGGTGCGCCGGGTGCTCGACGCCGGCCACGTCGATCGCGCCGTCATCTGCGGCATCTCGTTCGGCGGCGTCGTGGCGCTGCGTTTTGCGGCCGACTATCCGGGCCGCACGCAGGCGCTCGTGCTCGTCTCGACGCCCGGGCCAGACTGGCATCTCAGCCCGCAGCACGAGCGGTACTCGCGGCACCCGCGCCTGTACGGGCCGCTGTTCCTGGTCCAGACGCCGCTGCGCCTGCGCGCCGAAATCGCGAGGGCGATCCCGTCACCGCTGGCGCGGCTGCGCTTCGCGCTGGCCCAGTTCGCGACGCTCCTCAGCGCCCCGCTGTCGTGCACGCGGATGGCCGGACGCGCCCGCGCGGTGGAACGCTCCAATCGCGCGGAGGCCAGCGCGCGCGTGACGGCGCCCACGCTCGTGGTGACCGGGGAGCCCGGTCTCGATCACGTCGTACCGGTCGACGGAACGTCGGCGTACGCGCACCTGATTCGCGGCGCCACGTACGTGACCCTGCCGGGAACCGGTCACGTCGGCTCGATCACGAGGCCGGACGAGTTCGCGGACCTCGTCCACGGGTTCGTGCAGGATCAACATGCCGCTGCGTGAGATTGTCGGCCCTGCGGGCCGCCTCGAATCGCTGCTCGACGAGCCGGACGAGGGCGTGCCGCTCCGGGCGGCGGTCGTCTTCGGTCATCCACACCCGCAGTTCGGCGGCACGATGCACACGAAGGTCGTCTACCAGGCCGCGAAGGCTCTGAGCCGCATCGGATGCGCCGTCCTGCGGTTCAACTTTCGGGGCGCCGGCGCGAGCGCAGGCGAGTTCACCAACGGCCCGGGCGAGAAAGACGACTTCCGCGCCGCTCTCGATTTCATGGCGGCGCGTTATCCGGGCGCCCGCCTCTGGTCGGGCGGATTCTCGTTCGGGTCGTGGATCGGCCTGACGATCGGCGCGGAGGACCCCCGCGTGACGACGCTCGTCGGTATCGCGCCGCCGGTCGATCGATACGACTTCGCGCCCGTGGCCTCCAGCTCGAAGGCGAAGTTCTTCATCCAGGGCGAACGGGACGAGATCACCCCGCTCCAGCGTGTGCGCGAGTTCTACGCGCGCGCCGCGGAGCCGAAGGAGCTGATCGTCATCGACGGCGCCGATCATCTCTTCGACGGGAAGGTGAGCGAGGTGGCCGACGCGATCGAGGACCTGCTGGGAGACTGGTCCGCATGACACGGCGGCCCTCCGGAGCAGCGGCCGGCACGAGGATCTCGAACTGACGGGGATATATGAACGACGCTGTCATCGTCTCTGCGGTCCGTACCGCCGTCGGGAAGGCGCCAAACGGGACGCTGCGCGCCACGAGGCCCGACGACCTCGGCGCGGCGGTCATTGCCGAAGCCCTGCGCCGCGCCCCCGGCATCGATCCGGCCGACATCGACGACGTGATCCTCGGGTGCGCGATGCCGGAAGCGGAACAGGGGCTCAACGTGGCCCGCATCGCCAGCCTGCGCGCCGGCGTGCCGGTCAGCGCATCGGCCGTCACGGTGAACCGCTTCTGCTCGTCCGGCCTTCAGGCGATCGCGTCCGCCGCCGAGCGGATCATGTGCGGCTTCGCCTCGGCGATCGTCGCGGGCGGCACGGAGTCGATGAGCCTCGTGCCGATGGGCGGCCACAAGATCGCGCCGAACCCGTCGCTCATCGCATCGTACCCTGACGTGTACCTGTCCACCGGCCTCGTGGCCGAGAACCATGCCCGCGAGTCGAACATCCCGCGCGAAGCGCAGGACGCGTTCGCCCTGAAAAGCCATCTGCGCGCGCTCGCGGCGATCGACGGCGGCCGCTTCGCGGACGAGATCGTGCCGGTCACCGCCTCGGTCGTCGAGCCGGCGTCCGTCGGAGACCGCCCGACGACGAAGACCGTCACGTTCGACACGGACGAAGGACCGCGGCGCGATACGTCGGCCGAAGCGCTCGCCGGCCTGCGCCCCGCGTTCCACGCCCGCGGCACGGTGACGGCCGGCAACTCGTCGCAGACGAGCGACGGTGCGTCCGCCGTCGTCGTCACCTCCGCCGCGCTCGCGCGCGAGCGCGGCCTCGAGCCGCTCGGGCGCTTCGTCGCGTTCGCGACCGCGGGCGTCGCGCCCGAACGGTTCGGCATCGGCCCGGTGCCCGCCATCCGCAAGGTCCTGAAGCTCGCCGGCCTCACCCTCGACCAGATGGATCTCGTCGAGCTGAACGAGGCGTTCGCGGTCCAGGTGCTCGCATGCCTGAAGGAACTGCCGATCGATCCCGACCGGCTGAACGTCAACGGCGGCGCGATCGCGCTCGGCCATCCGCTCGGCTGCACGGGCGCCAGGCTCACGACGACGCTGCTCTACGAGATGCGCCGGAGAAGAGCGCGATACGGCCTGGTCACGATGTGCGTCGGCGGCGGCATGGGCGCGGCGGGCATTTTCGAGCGCGCCTGATGCCCGCGGTCTGCTCCGCCGGTGGGCGGCTCTTCGGGGGGCACCCGCATGCCGAGTTCTGAGAGAATCTAGTCATGGGTTCGACAACAACGCCGCAGCCAGCCGCCGTGCTTCGCGGCGGCGCCTGGCTGCTCGAATCGAGCGACCCGGCCGCCGTGTTCACCCCCGAACATCTCACCAACGAGCACCGCCTGATCGCGCAGACGGCCAGCGAATTCGTCGACCAGGAGGTTCTGCCGGTCCTCGACAGGCTGGAGCAGAAGGACTGGGAGCTGGCGCGCGACCTCGTCCGCCGCTGCGGCGCCCTCGGCCTCTTCGGCGTCGACGTGCCGGAGGCTTACGGCGGCGTCGCGCTCGACAAGGTCACCTCGCTCATCGTCAGCGAACGGATGGCGCGCTCGGCGTCGTTCGGCGCGACCTTCGGGGGACAGGCGAACCTGACCGTCCTGCCGCTGTATCTGTTCGGCACCGAGCCGCAGAAGCTGACGTATCTGCCGAAGCTCCTCAGCGGCGAGATGGTGGGCGCGTACGCGCTGAGCGAGTCCGGCTCGGGCTCCGATGCCCTCGGCGCCAAGGCGCGGGCGGCGCAGCAGCCGGACGGCAGCTTCGTGCTGAACGGCGAGAAGATGTGGATCACGAACGGCGGCTTCGCCGATCTCTTCATCGTCTTCGCGAAGGTCGACGGTGAGCAGTTCACCGCGTTCATCGTCGAACGGGCGTTCCCCGGCGTGTCGAGCGGCAAGGAAGAGCACAAGATGGGCCTGCACGGCTCCTCGACGACGCCGCTCGTGCTCCAGGAGGTGCGCGTCCCGGCCGGGAACCTGCTGGGCGAGATCGGCAAGGGGCACAAGGTCGCCTTCAACGTCCTCAATTTCGGCCGCTTCAAGCTGGGCGGCATGTGCATCGGGGGGGCGAAGACGGCGATCGCCGAGGCCGCGAAGTACGCGGCCGAGCGCCGGCAGTTCGGCCAGCCGATCGCGGCATTCGGCGCAATCAAGCACAAGCTGGGCGAGATGATCGTGCGGACGTACGCCGTCGAAAGCCTCGTGTACCGGACGGCCGGCCAGATCGACGCCCGGATCGAGGCGACGCCGCACGAGCCGACCGACGCCGGCCCGGCGCTGGCCGCGCTCGAGGAGTACGCGGTCGAGGCGTCCATCGCCAAGGTCGCCGGCAGCGAGATGCTCGACTACGTGCTCGACGAGAACGTGCAGATTCACGGCGGCAACGGCTTCGTCAGCGACTACCCGGCCGAACGCCACTACCGCGATGCGCGCGTGAACCGCATCTTCGAAGGCACCAATGAGATCAATCGGCTGCTCATCCCGGGCATGCTCGCGCGGCGCGCCGTGAAAGGCGAGCTGCCGATCGTTCCGGCAGCGAAGGCGCTGCAGGACGAACTGCTCGGGCCGCCGTCCGTGGCGCCGGCGGAGGACGGAGTCCTCGCCGCGGAACGCCGCGCCGTGGACGCGCTCAAGAAGACGGCGCTGATGATCTTCGGCGTCGCGATGCAGACCTACGGCCAGCAGCTCGGGGATCAGCAGGAAGTGCTCATGCACGTCGCCGACACGCTGATGGACGTGTTCGCGGCCGACAGCGCCGTACTGCGCGCGGCGGCAGCCTCCGCGACAGGTGCGCCACGGGCCGGGCTGCACGTCGACGCGGCCCGTGTGTTCGTCAACGACGCCGCGCTGCGCGTGGAGGCGTCGGCCCGGCAGGCCCTGGCTGCCATGGCTGACGGCGACACGCTGCGCACCTTCCTGGCGGCGCTGCGCCGGGTGCTCAAAGTCGCGCCGATCAACACGGTGACGCTGCGGCGCCGCATCGCAGACGAGGCGGTGGCAAGCGGTGGGTATGTCTTCTGATTCGCGGCGCGCCGCCGCACTCGTCCTCGCGATCGCGGTCCTGGGGCTGGCGACGGCATGCAGCAACCGTCCCCCGGAAGACAAGGACTACGCGTCGGAGATCGCGGCGGCACGCGCAGAAAAGGACGCCGCGTTCATGAACTCGTCGGACTCGCCGGTCCCGCCGAACCGGCGCTCCGAGCTCCTGCCGCTGGCCTACTTCCCGATTGATCCGGACTACAGCGTCCCGGCAATTCTCAGGCCTGCCGCCGACAACGCCGTCATGCAGATGCCGACCTCCACCGGACAGGTGCGGCAGATGCGCCGCGTCGGGTCACTCGAGTTCACGCTCAAGGGACAGCCGCTCAAGCTGACCGCCTTCGTGGAAGTCGGCGCACCGGACCTGAATCACCTCTTCGTCCCGTTCACGGATCTGACCACAGGCACGGAAACCTACGCCGCCGGCCGGTACCTCGATCTCGACCGCAACGCCACCGGTATCTACGTCATCGATTTCAACACGGCGTATCAGCCGTACTGCTACTTCAATTCGACGTACGACTGCCCCTACCCGCCGCCGGAGAACCGGCTGAAGATTCCAATCCGCGCGGGCGAGAAGCTCAAACACAGTGAACGCTGAGCTTGCCGCGATCGTGTTCGATTTCGACGGCGTCATCGCCAACAGCGAGCCGTTGCACTGCCGCGCCTTCCGCGAGGTGCTCGCCGGCGAAGGGATCACGCTCACGGAGCCGGACTACTACGGTCGTTACCTCGGCTACGACGATGTCGGCGTGTTTCACGCCATCGGCGTGGACCACGGCGTGCGGTGGGACGTCGATCACATCGCCGCGCTGGTGGATCGGAAGGCTGCGCGCATCGAGACGCTGGAGCGGGAAATCCCGGTGCTGTTCGCCGGCGCGGCGGCAGCGATCCGGCGCGCGGCGGCGGCGGTGCCCGTCGCCATCGCGTCCGGCGCACTCCGCGCCGAGATCCTCCGCGTGCTCGACAGAGCGGACCTCACGTCCGCGTTCGCGGGGATCGTGGCGGCCGAGGACACGCCCGCCAGCAAGCCCGCTCCGGACCCGTACGTCCGGGCAATCGATCTCCTGTCCCGCGCAGCCGGCGCCCCTGTCGAGCCACACGCCTGCGTGGCGATCGAAGACTCGCGCTGGGGACTTGCCTCCGCGCGCGCCGCCGGACTGCGCACCGTCGCGGTGACCAGCACCTACCCTGTGGTCGAGTTGGCAGGCGTCGCGGACCTGGTGATCGAGAGCCTGGCATCGCTCGACCTCGCCGTTCTCCGCCGCCTCGTGGCCCGTCGGCCCGCGTAGGCCGAGCGGGAAACCCCGCGTTCTGCCGGAAATCCGGCTGCTGGAAAACGTCGCCGCCGGATTTCCGTCGACTTCGTGCAATTCGTTGGATTGCGCGCGGCGCGCACCACTCGATTGGATCAACCGGTTGTCGTCGCGTGAAACGCTCTCATCTTTCCAGCTCCATCGGCGACTCGGATCTCGATAATTGGCGTACCAATCCAGGTGCGCACTCCTCGTCATATCGCGCCACTTGAAGGAGGACGGAAGATGAGATTCCGAGTCCGGATAGTCGCACTTATCGCCTTCATTGCGATCGGCGCCGCTCCAGCGTTCGCACAGCAGCAGACCGGAGAGATCTTCGGCAAGGTGACCGACCAGTCCGGCGCCGTGATGCCTGGCGTCACCGTCACGCTGGCCGGCCCGGTTCTCCTGCAGCCCCTCACGGCCGTGACCAGCGCGACCGGCACCTACCAGTTTCCGCGTCTCGACATCGGCACCTACACCGTCACGTTCGAGCTGACCGGCTTCCGGACGGTCGTGCATCAGGACGTGAAGGTGACGGTCGGCTTCAGCGCGCAGATCAACGCGCAGCTCGCCGTCTCGCAGATTCAGGAGACGGTGACCGTGACCGGCGCCGCGCCGGTCGTCGACACCAAGGAGACCGGCACGAAGCAGACGTTCACCAGCGACCTGCTGCAGAGCATTCCGTCGGCGCGCGATCCGTGGGTGATGCTGCAGCAGACCGCCGGCATCGCGATGGACCGGGAGAACATCGGCGGCAACATGTCGGGCCAGCAGTCCAACTACGTGTCGCGCGGCGGCAACCCGACCAACAACAAGTGGTCGCTCGACGGCGTGGACATCACCGACATGTCGGCGACGGGCGCCTCGCCGAGCTACTTCGACTTCGACGCGTTCGAGGAGATGACGATCACGACCGGCGGCGTCGACGTGACGCAGCAGACCGGCGGCGTCGGCATCAACCTCGTGACCAAGAGCGGCACCGACAAGTTCCGCGGCAGCTCGCGCTACTACGTGACCGACCAGAAATTCGAGTCGCAGAACATCACCGACACGATGCGGCAGGAGGGCGCCTCGTCCGGCAACCCGATCCAGAACATCAAGGACTACGGCATCGAGGCCGGCGGCCCGATCAAGCGCGGCCGGGCCTGGATCTGGGGCAGCATCGGCAAGCAGAACGTCGGCGTCGGCGTGCTGAACTTCTACAAGCCGACGGCGCAGTGCCAGGCGTACAAGGACCCCGCGGTCGCGCTCGCGGCGTCGATCTCGGACGTCAACGACTGTCTGAACACGGACCTGACCGAGCTGCAGACGACGAACCTGAAGGCCGAGGTGCTGCTGTTCAAGGGGAACAAGATCACCCTGTTCAACAACTTCGCAAAGAAGGTGCGCAACGCGCGCGGCGCCGACGACCTGCACCCGATCGAGACGACCACGCCGCAGAGCTACGTGCCGAGCCAGTTCGGCACGAAGTGGTGGACCACCGGGCCGAACCCGACCTACAAGGCGGGCGACCAGTGGATTCTCAGCGACCGTCTGCTCCTCGACGTGGAGTGGGCGCACGTCGGCAACAACTTCGTCCTCGACTTCCACGATCCGAGCCTGGCCGCCGTGCAGCCGTACTTCATCATCTCGAACAGCCTCAACGGCCGCTCGGGGAGCCAGAGCGTGTTCGTCCGCCCGGTGAACAGCCTGACGTTCAACTCGAACTACTTCCTGCCGGCCACGCTCGGCGGCGATCACGCGTTCAGGTTCGGCGGCTACTGGCGCGACTCGTTCAACTTCTCCGCCTCCCAGCGGGGCGGCTATGCGACCGTGCGCTTTCCGACCAGCATCGACAACGACTGTTCGACGCAGGCGGCCGGCTGCCAGGTCGACGTCGTACGCAACGGCTACAGCTCGTACGACCTGACGAACTACTCGGCGTACGCGCAGGACACGTTTACGCACAGCCGCCTGACGGCACAGCTCGGCCTGCGGTACGACCGGATCCACGATCAGGCGATGCCGGCATCGATCGCGGCCAACCCGCTTCTCCCGACATGGCTGCCCGCGATCAACTTCCCGGGCGCCGACCCGAAGGTGATCTTCAACAACTTCTCGCCGCGTGTCGGCTTCACGTACGACCTGAAGGGCGACGGCCGCACGCTCGCGCGCGCCAACTACGCCCGCTACTACGGCCAGGTCGGCAACGGCGGCGTGGCCGGGGCCATCAACCCGGTGGGCGCGACGACGCTGCGTTATCCGTGGGTCGACCTCAACAACGACAAGGTGGCGCAGGCCGACGAGATCATCGCCAGCGCGAAGCCGCTCTCGGCGAGCACGAACTGGTCGGCGGCCAACCCGGCGAACACCGTGTCGGCCAACTCGGTCGATCCCAACCTCCGGAACGACACCACCGACGAGTTCATCGTCGGCGTCGATCATCAGATCGGGACGCAGTTCGCGGTCGGCGCCAACTACATCTGGCGACGGTACGGCAACTTCTCGTACGAGTCCCGGCAGGGCCTGACGAGCGCCGACTACTCGCCCGTGTCGTATACGGCCCCGGCGTCGAGGTGCCCCGCGGCGCAGAACGCCGACTGCCCGACGGTCACGTACTACGTGCCGAACTTCCAGCTTCCCACCGTCGTCACCGAGACGAACGTGCCGGGCTTCAACCGCACGTTCAACGGGCTGGAGGTCACGGCGCGCAAGCGGCTGTCGAACCACTGGCTGGCGAACACGAGCTTCTCGTACAACAGCACGCTCGTGAACTTCAACGAGTTCTCCGGCAGCATCACGTCGACGACCTCGTCCACCATCGTCGAGGATCCGACTAACCGCGAACAGCGCAACGGGTTCCAGTACGACTACCCGACGTCGGGCAGCGGCATCGGGAACGTGTACGTGAACGCCAAGTGGATGTTCAAGCTGAGCGGAATGTACGAGGCGCCGTTCGGCTTCAACCTGTCGGCGTTCTACAATGCACGGCAGGGCTACCCGTTCGAGCGGTTCGTCCAGAGCCCGTCGCGTCCGAACGGCGCGGGCACCGTGTTCGTGCTCCTGGATCCGGTTGGCGACAGCCGCCTGCCGAACTACCAGAACCTCGACTTCCACGTCGACCGTCCGATCCGGCTCCGGACGGTCCGGATCGTTCCGTCGATCGACGTCTTCAACATCACGAACAACGACACGATCCAGGCGATTCGCGGCACGCAGAACGCCTCGAACGCCAACAACATCCAGGCCGTCGTCGCGCCGCGCGTGGCGCGGTTCGGGGTGAAAGTGACCTGGTAGCACGTCTGCAGGGGGACGGCCTGAAGGCCGTCCCCTACATTTGCTATCCTGTTACTCGTGATTCGCGAGCATCAGGTCCGCGCCTTCACCCACGCCGCCCTCAGTCCCGATCCCGATCTCGCAATTGCGGCGCTGATGATTGCGCGCGTCGAGTACCCGAAGCTCGACGCCGGGCCGTACCTCGATCAGCTCGACGCCCTCGGCGAGGAAGCGCGCGTCCGCGTCGCGGCGGCGCCGGTCGTCCCGGGCGACACCCCGCCGCGCGTCGACCCCGACCGCTACGCGCGCGTGATGGCGCTCAACGCCTACCTGTTCGACGAGCTGCACTTCGTCGGCAACGAGGTGCGGTACGAGGATCCGCGCAACAGCTTTCTCAACGAGGTCCTCGACCGGCGGACCGGCATCCCGATCACGCTCGCACTGCTGTACATGGAAGTGGCGCGGCGGGCCGGCGTCCAAGTCGAAGGAATCAACTTCCCCGGCCACTTCCTGCTCCGTTGTCCCGCGCGGCGGGGGCTGCCGTACTCCGAAGACCTGATCATCGACGCGTTTCACGGCGGGGCGCTGCTGTCGGAAGACGCCTGCCGCGAGCTCCTGCGCCGGCACGCGGGAGACGAGGCGGCGTTCGACGAGCACCTCCTCGGCCATGCGACGAAGCAGCAGATCCTGGCGCGCGTGCTGCTGAACCTGAAGCGCGTATACGTGCGGATGCACTCGTTCCCGCAGGCCCGCGACGTGACCGGGCTGCTGCTGGCCGTGGATCCTTCGGCCATCAACGAGCTGCGCGATCGCGGCCTGCTCGCCTACCACCTGAAGGACTTCAGCGCGGCCCTCCGCGACCTCCAGGATTATCTCCGGCTCTCCGCGTCCGCCCGCCTCGACGAAGACGAGCGCGAGGAGCACGAGCAGATCTGGGAGCACGTCAAGACGCTGCGGCGACGCGTCGCGTCCCTGAACTGATTCACCGCGGGCCTCCCGACGGCCCTCGCGTCGCTCATCCGGCAGGCCGGATCCAGCCCGAGCCGACCGGCACGTTGGATCGCCGATCCACGTTGGATCGGCCGATTCAATTCGCCGTTCAGCATCGACCAGCGTCCGCGCAATCCACCCGCATCTCGTTGATCTTTCCCATTATCGAAACGGAACAAACGATGTCCCGGATGGCACATCCGGTGCTCCATGTCGCAGGCGTTCAAACTTCCCAAGGAGGGAAACGCTCAGATGAAACGATTCGGTCTCGTGTGTGCCTTCGTTCTCGCGCTGGCCCTGCCGGCCTTCGCCCAGATCCAGGGCGGCAGCATCAGCGGCTCCGTCAAGGACGAACAGGGCGGAGTGCTGCCCGGCGTCACGGTGACGCTGCAGGGCGTCGACGCAACCCGTACTTTCACCACCGAAGCCAACGGCGAGTTCCGCTTCCTGAATCTCGCCCCCGGCCCCTACAAGCTCACGGTCGCGCTCGAGGGCTTCTCGACGATCGTGCGCGAAGATCTGGTCGTTGCGGTCGGCAAGAGCGTCGACCTGCCCGTGACGATGAAGATCGCGAGCGTGGCCGAGACGATCACGGTCAGCGGCCAGGCGCCGATCATCGATACGAAAGCCACCGGCACGGCGACCAACTTCACGGCCGAGGAGCTCAACAAGATTCCCACCTCGCGCGATCCGTTCGCGCTGGTGCGATCGGTGCCGGGCGTCCTCGTCGATCGCGTCAACATCGGCGGCAACGAGACCGGCCAGCAGTCCAACTTCGCGTCGAAGGGCACGCGCCCGCAGGACGCGGTGTGGACGATGGACGGGATCAACATCACGGACATGGCGGCCACGGGCGCCTCGCCGTCGTACTACAACTACGACAACTTCGAGGAGATTCAGGTCTCGACGGCCGGTCAGGACATCAAGCAGCCGACCGGCGGCATGGGACTGAACCTGGTCGTCAAGCGCGGCACGAATCAGTTCCACGGCGGGGTGCGCGGCTATTTCGACAACCACGCGCTGGAATCGTCGAACGTGCCCGACGAGCTGAAGGCGGCCGGCGTCACGCCCGAGACGGCCGACCACAACAAGCAGATCTCCGACTACGGCTTCGACATCGGCGGCCCGATCCTCCGCGACAAGGCGTGGTTCTACGGCTCCTACTCGATTCAGGACGTGCGCCTGGTGCGCCGCGCCGGGAAGCTGGTGGATCGCACGCAGCTCAAGAATCCGGACATCAAGCTGAACTGGCAGGCGACCGGCAAGGACATGCTGAGTTTCCTGTATTTCGACGGGTTCAAGATCAAGGACGGCCGCAGCCCGGGGACGTCCGGAATCCTGTTCGACGCGCCGACCGCCACGTTCCACCAGGACAACGCGTACACGGACAACCCGCTCCACGGGCTGTGGAAGATCGCGGACGACCGGGTCTTCTCGCCGAACCTGTTCGTCTCGGCGAAGGTGGCGTACTTCAACACCGGGTTCGTGCTCGATCCGGTCGGCGGCCTCGGCCAGCAGGCCGGCCGAAGCTTCACGACGTCATCGTCGTACGGGTCGATCAACCAGAGCCTGAACGTGCGCCCGCAGCACATCTACAACGTGGACGCGAACTCGTTCCTCAACTGGCTGGGCGGCTCGCACGACCTGAAGTACGGCTTCGGCTACCGCACGGTGGAAGCCGTGAGCGGCACGCTCTGGCCGGGCAACATGATCCTGGCGATCGAAAACTCGCCGACCGATCTGCGCGCGCAGGTGTTCCGCCAGGGGAAGGGCGGCAACCGTGCCAATTACCTCGACTTCTATGCGGGCGACACGGTCTCGAAGGGCGCGATGACCCTGGACCTCGGGCTCCGCTACGACCGGCAGTGGGGCAAGGCGCTCCCGAGCCAGACGCAGGCCAACGCGGCGTTCCCCGACCTGGTGCCCGGCCTCTCGTTCACGGGCTACGACGCGCCGTTTACGTGGAACAACATCTCACCGCGCGCCGGCATCACCTACGCGCTCGACGCGAACCGCAAGACCGTCGCGCGCGCGAGCTACAGCCGCTACGCGGGCCAGCTCAACACCGGCACGGTCGGCTTCACGAATCCGAGCTCGACGGCCGGGTCGGCGACCTACCGCTGGACCGACCTGAACGGCGACCACTTCGCGCAGGCGAACGAGGTGAACACGAACGAGTTCATCACCGCGGCCGGCGGGTTCAACCCGTCTGACCCGACGGCAGTCAGCTCCGCGGACATCATCGATCCGAACCTGAAGGCGCCGATCACGCAGAGCATCGTCGCGGGCGTGGACCGCGAGCTCATGGCGAACCTCGCGCTGCAGGTCAACTACAGCTACACGCGGACCAGCGATCTGTTCGGGAACTTCAGCGGCGCCATCACGCCGCGCGTGGGCGTGACGCCGGGGCCGAACGGCGACTACATTCCGGGCCCGACGCTGACCGGCACGCTGCCCGACGGCACGGCGTACAGCGTACCGACGTACATCCCGATCGCGGACAAGGTCAAGGCGGGCGGCAACGGCTTCCTGCTGACGAACGTCCCGGGCTACAGCACCGACTACCACGGCATCGAGGTGGACCTCGAAAAGCGGCTGTCGAACCGCTGGATGGCCCGCGTCGGCTTCTCGTGGAACAACGCCCGCGAGCACTTCAGCGACGTCAACGGGCTGTACAACACGAACGGCAACCCGACGCCCGACCTGACCGAGCCGCTGAAGGACGGCGGCCAGTTCGCCCCGCGAAGCGGCGGCAGCGGCTCCGGATCCATCTACATCAACGCCAAGTGGCAGTTCAACGCGAACGGCCTCTACCAGGCGCCGTACGGGATCGAGCTGAGCGCCAACGTGTTCGGCCGGCAGGGCTATCCGATGCCGCTCTTCCGGCAGCAGTCGCTCGGCGCCGACGGCGGCACGCAGGTGCT
>JBLMXQ010000100.1:0-39501 GCA_050257855.1 Betaproteobacteria bacterium
TCGCGGGTCGCACGCTGGCGGCGTCGTCGTGCCCGCGGAACGGCAATCATGAAGGTCGTCGCGGCCGTGGATCGCCCGGCGGTCGAGCGCCGATACTTCGTGCGCGCAGCCGTCGCGATCGCCGCGATCGTCGTCGCGGGCTTCGTGCCCAACTACACGCTGCGCCTGCTCCATCACGATCGATACCTGACATGGACCGTTCACCTTCACGGCCTACTCTTGGCGTCCTGGATTGGACTGTTCGTCGTCCAGGCCCGACTCGTCGCCAGCCGCCGCATCGAACTACACCGGCGGCTCGGCATCTTGGGGGCGGCGCTCGTCGCGCCGATCCTGATCGTCGGTCTGGCGGTGCTCCTCAATGCCGTCGTGCAGCGGGCGCCCGCGGCCGATCTCGCGCCGACTCGCGTCAACTACTGCCGCCTATCCGTCGCGTTCGACGGACTCAACCTGCTGCTGTTCGGAGGGCTGACCACGTACGCCATCCTGGTGCGCCGGCAGCACCGCTGGCACCCGGTGTTCATCTGGGGCACGGCGCTGCTCGTCGCGGCAGATGTCCTGACGTACGTCGCGAAGGTGTCGCTATGAGCCGTCTCTTCAAAGTCATCTTCTACGTCGTACTGCTCACACAGGCGGGTGCGGCGTCTGCTTAAATCAGCATCGATCAGCTCGCGCAGCCGCCGGCAGATGCGCAGCGGTACAGCATTGTCTCCAGGGCCGGCACGCACGGCCGCGCCGCCATGTGGACCCTGCCGGACGGCACGGTGATGGAGCGCGACAGCCTCGATCTGCGGCGAACGGTTCTCGAACTGGAGCAGGCGACGCATCTCGGCACCGACGGCATGGTCGACAAGATCGTGGTGCGGGGGGGCACGCCCCAATCGGGCCTGGAACTGGTCCGCGAGCTCGAGCTCTATGTCCAGGCCGGCTTCACGCCCGCCGAAGCGCTCGAGGCGGCGACCATCGAGCCGGCGCGCAATGTCGGCGCGGACACGACGACCGGCTCCATCGCCGTGGGCAAGGCGGCGGTTCTGGATCTCGTCGAGGGCGATCCCTCGCACCGCATCAGCGATCTCAGGAACACGCGGGTGGTGATGATGGACGGAAAGCTGATGGACGCCGACGCGCTGCGCGCCGCGAGCGGCGTCTCCGGCCGGCCGGAGATGGCGCGCTGGTTCGTTCTGCTCCTGATGGGCGCGCCTTTCGCAGCGGCACAGCCCCGGCAGCCCGGCCGGTGGCGTTCGGTCATAGACTGCGGGCGGCCTCCCGGGGGACTTGCCAGGGCCGGGTCTCCTGCTACCGGGTACAGGGTGTAACGCCGGGGCCGATCGCGACACATCCCCCAGTGCAGGCCGGGCCGCTGTGACCCGGTCCTCCCGCGAGACCGATCTCGTCGGTTGAACGCGCGGGAGATCACAGGAGGGATCATCATGGTCAGCTCGTTCGCGGCAGCGCCCGACATCGACGTGCTCACGTCGAACTTCCCGATTCCGGGTTACGGCTTCGTGCCGATCAACGCGTTCGTCCTCAAGGGCAGGGAGCCGATGCTCGTCGAGACGGGCGCCGCAATCGAGCGCGCCGATTTCATGCAGGCACTCCGATCCGTGATCGATGTGTCAGACCTGCGGTGGATCTGGCTCAGCCACACCGACTTCGATCACATCGGCAGCCTTCACGCGCTGCTCGAAGAGAATCGGCAGCTGCGCGTCATCACAACGTTTCTCGGAATGGGCATCATGGGGCTGAGCCAGCCGCTGCCGCCCGACCGCGTCCGCTTCGTCAACCCGGGCGAACGGATCACGGTCGGCGGCCGCGATCTGACCGCGATCAAGCCGCCGGTATTCGACAATCCCTGCACGACTGCGTTCTACGACGGCCGGTCCGGCGCCTTCTTCAGCTCCGACTGCTTCGGCGCGCTGCTGCAGGCGGTGCCGCAGAACGCGGCCGACCTGTCCGAGCAGCAGCTGCTCGACGGTCAGGTCGTCTGGGCGACGATCGATTCGCCGTGGCTGCACAAGGTCGACCGGCGTGCGTTTTTGGCCGAGCTGGATGCGATTCGCCGACTCGCTCCGTCGATGGTGTTCAGCAACCACCTGCCGCCCGCGCCGGGCCGTCTGCTGGATCGGATGGTCGCCTCGCTGGCGGCGGCTCCCGGCGCGCATCCGTTCACCGGGCCCGACCAGACGAGCTTCGAGGAGATGCTGAAGCAGATCTCGGCGCCGGCGTAGCGACGCGCCTGCCGCGTCGCCCTGCTGAAGACGCTCGAAGCGCTGCGGGGCGACCGGATGCGCTCGTCCGACAAGCTCGTGCGATTCGTCCTGAGCATGTGCCGCATGACGGTGCTCGACCTGCGGCGCGGCTCCCGCCGACAGAGCGGCTGCTCCAGGTGTACGGCGCGGATCTGGTCCCCGATCGTCAATCCGGGCCGGCGCTGGACGGCGATCGCCTGTCCCGATGCATCGAAGCGCTCAGCGAGCGCGAGCGGACGGTCGTCGTGCTCAGCTTCTACGACGAGCGAAGCGCCGCCGAGACCGCGGCGTCCATGGCCATCTCGAAGGCCAACGTTCGCGTGATCCGCCGTCGCGCGATCCGGCGGCCGCGCGACTGCATGGAGGCGGGCGCATGACGACATCCGGCGGCGACGAACCGAGGGGGTGTACCGCCCCGCTCGACACCGCCATGCTGATGGACTACTGGCTCGCGGTCCTGCCGCCAGGCGAGGAAGAACGCGTCGAAGAGCACCTGATGGCGTGCGACGTCTGCGGCGACCGTCTGCGCGACGCGATCGCCCTCGCCGACGCTCTCCGCACGCTGGCGCGCTCGGAATCGCTGCGCGTCGTGGTCAGCGATCGATTCGTGCAGCACGCCGGCGAAGCGGGCCGGCGCGTGCGCCGGTACACGGCGCTGCCCGGGTCGAGCGTCCAGTGCACGGTGTCGGCCGACGACGACCTGCTCGTGGCCCACCTGGCCGCCGACCTGGCGGCGGCGTCGCGGGTGGACCTCAGAATCTACGATGCGCGAGGCGACGAGCAGGGGCGCATGATGGACATTCCGGTGCGTGCCAGGGCAGGCGGCGTGACTTACCAGGAGTCCATCACCTTCGCAAAGGCGCTGCAGTCGGAAGACACGATCGTCCGTCTCGTGGCGATCGATCCCGGAGGGATCGAACGGCTGCTCGGCGACTACACCTTTCACCACACACGCACCATCCTGGACGCGGGGAAAAGCCAGACGAGGTAGACACTGTTCGGGCGAGGTATCGACGGGCGTTCGCTTCGAGCGCTCGAGGTTCTTGTCCGATTCGTAAAGAGAGCGTCAGTCGTCGCGGCCGTCGGAGTTCCGCGGCGGCCCGTGCGCGGACAGCCCGGGCGCAGGCGCCTCCTCAACAGGAAGCGGCGACATCGCCCGGCCGAGGAACACCACGGCTGTGCCGGTCGTGTCGGCGGCCTGGTCTTTGCACAGTCGGTGAGTCTGTACGTGACTCCGGTCGTCTACACGCACATGGACGCGATCCTGAAGCGGCGCGGCCACGGCCGGTGCGCTCAGGCGTAAGAGGAGGGAACGAACATGATGAAGAATTTCGGGCTCCCGCGCGCGGCGTTGTTCGGCCTGTTCGCCCTGTTGGCCGCTGCGACCATGGTCTATGCGGCCGATGCCGCGAAGGAAGCGGCGATGGCCGCGCGGCACGCAGGCCTGGCGTCGAAGGCGGCCGACATCACGCAGGTCCACATGCACTTGCACCACGCGGTCAACTGCCTGGTCGGCCCGAAGGGAGAAGGCTTCGACGCCAGCGAGGCGAACCCCTGCGCGTCGCTCGGCAACGGAGCGATTCCCGATGCGACCGCCCCCGCCATGAGGACGACGCTCGAGGCCGCCCTGAAATCGGCGACCGCGGGCCTCGCCTCGAGCGACCTCCAAACGGCGCAGAAGGACGCGGCCGAGACGGCCGAAACCCTCAAGAAAGTGATGTAGCCGCCCGACGCCCGATCGTTACGTGCGGGCCCGCGCGGCCTGCAGCTCGGCGGCCAGGACTTGTTGTTTCCGCCTTGGTGGGGCATCCGGGGCTTGCAGCCGATAACCTGATAGGAGGATTGTCGCCAGATTGCATCACTCGATGCACCGCTGCGGCTCGTTGTCGTCGACAGCCCACGGGACCACGTGGGCTGCCATTCTGATTCTGTGCGGCTCTATCGCACAAGCTCAGGTGTCGACACCGCCAGACATCCGACGGAGACCGAACCAGGATCAGGAGCGCCGCGAGCAGGCCGCGATCCTGTATGTGAAGTCGCTCCCGGCGTCGAGGGTCGAGAACGACCTTCCGGCCGACAAGACGTTGGGCGCCTGGCTCGACGACCTGCTCCATGCACCGCTCGAGTGGAGCCTCAACGACTGCGGTGAGGGTCCATACGACGACGGACCAATCTGCGCAGGATTCGAGGACCCTTCCCGTGAGCTGTTCGTCAACATCGGCATCGGCACGAGCAAAGGCGGCTTCGGCGACGAGATCGGTTCTGGAAGCCCGGACATCTGGTTCGGAGAGATGAATGTCTTCGAACGCTATAGTCCTGTTGACCGCCTTTCGGACATACCCAGGCTGCTGAAGGAAGCGGAAGATCGTCGGCAGCGCTTCGGGAACCACCCGCTGCGAACGCTGCGTGCGGACGAGGCCGTAGGAGTTGTTCGTGAAGCATCAGCTTCCGCGCTCGAAGCTGGGCTCCCCGCGCAGCCATTCGGCACCTGGCTGGCCGGACTGCTTCGCCCGGAGATCGTGGTCGACTGGAGGCTGGTCGACAACCGCTTGTATCACCAACGACCTGAACGCCTGCCTCAACATGTGAATGTCATTGTCCATTGGCCCGACGGGTCGAGCGGGTTCCTTGACTTCGACGTCGAGCTCGTGCAGCGGGGTATGAGCCAGACGCCAACGTTCTCGGGCAGTGAGATCTACGACCGCAAGGCCATCCGCATCACGGGCTACTCCTCCCTCTCGGACTTCGCTGACGGGGTGCGGAAGCTCAATGCCGGCGGGAAGCGATAGTCGCGCGCGGTTCAATCGTCCCATGTGCTGCAGGTATGACGGGCGTCATGGAAGCCATCGGGGAGCGCGTCTATTGTGAATGGAGGCGCCGTTGAAGGCACCGGCGTTCTGCCGCCGCGCCGACCGCGGCTCCGTGGCCGCGCGGCGCGCGGCGGCGCCGCGGCCGGGTGGGAGGGATGAACCATGACCGTCCTGAAGCCTCGTTTGCTGGTCGGACTCGTGATTGCGGCGTCGGCAGCGTGCGGCGGGCAATCCCCGGCGCCCGGCCAGAGCGCTGCGCCGAAAATATCCGGCGACAACCCGTGGCTGGCCAGCGTGACACCGGAGCCGACCGACAGAACCGCCGGGCCACCGCTCTCCACGAGAAACATGCCGCCGGTCGCTGGCCAGCAGAAGACCTGTGCCGGGCCGCAGCAGAAGACGTTCGATCTCGATGTGATCGAAACCAAAGGGATCGATATCGGCATGGGGATGCGCTTTGCCGCCTGGACGTACGACGGCCGCCTGCCAGGGCCCACCCTCGAGGCGTGCGAAGGGGATACCGTCACCATCAACGTGCACAACAAGGGGACGACGTCGCATGGCCTCGATACCCACGCGTTCAAAATCGACGCCCGCCATTACGGGCCGACGCCGCCCGGGACCACGCTGACGATGAAGAAGACGGTCGAAACGCCGGGGGTCTACATGTATCACTGCTCGGCCGGCCCCGTGACGGATCTGCACATCAAGAGCGGCATCCATGGAGCGATGATCGTGTACCCGCGCAACGAACGGCTCCGGCCGGCCCGCGAAATCGTCGTGGTCGAGGACGCCATCTACGGGACGCCCGATGCGCACGGGTTCATTCCAGGCACCGATCCATCCAAGACCGCCAAGAACGACGAGCTCCTTTCGATGTTCAATGGGCGACTCGACAACGACCCCGTCAGCGTCAACGTCGGCGATCTGGTGCGCATGTACTTCGTGAACGTCGGCCCGGGTGTCTCGTCGGCTCATGTCATCGGCGGCATCTTCGATCGCGTGTACGCAGGGGCACCGCCGATCGAGAAGGTGCAGACATTCGCCGTTCCAGCCGGGGACGGTGCGATCTTCGAGTTCTATGTTCCGGAGGCGGGCGTCTTTCCATTTGTCGATCACGACAAACTGGCGTTTCTCCCATATGGAATGGCGCTGGCATTTTCGGCCCAGGAGGCGTCAGCCACCAAGAACTAAGGCTGCATCGGCAGCGACACCCCCTTCGCCTTGGCCACGTCGTTGAACTTGGTGACGGTCGTATCGTACAGCTGCCGCACGGCCTGCCTCGCCCGCTTGAGCTGCTGCTGCTGTTCCTCGTTCAGCTCGACCGCCTGGTCCGTCGGCGGCAGGTCCGCGCCGTTCTCGACGATGAACCCGAGGTTGGCCTGGTTCCCGTAGAGCACCGACGGCACCATGAACGCGTCCTCGGTTCGACCGGTCAGGCTCAGCGGGAAGAACCTGCCTTCGACTGCATAGATCTTCTTCTCGAGTCCTTGGCTGCCTGGACGGCGAGGAATTGTCTCGATGAAGCGCGGAGCGAACGCGCCGTCTTGTGCGATCATGGCTTTCGTCATCTGAACGGCGCGCCGCCAGAGGCTGGCAGCAGCGTCCGTCCACGTGGAGGGACATATGGGACTGTTCGATGGCTTGCTCGGCGGGATCGTCGGCGCCGAGATGGCGACTGTCGTGAACCATCTGATCGCTGAGCACGGCGGACTGCCCGGCCTGGTCACTCAGTTCGAGCGGCAGGGTTTCGGGCCCACCGTGCAGTCGTGGATCGCCAGCGGCCCCAACAAGACCATCGCGCCGGAGGAGCTGCAGCAGGTGCTCGGGAGCAGCGTTGTACAGACCCTGGCGACCAAGATGGGCGTGTCGCCTCAGGAGATGCTCGCCAAGCTCTCGTCCGCGTTGCCGCAGGCAGTCGATCACCTGACGCCCAGCGGCACGATCCATTCCTGACGGCCGCGCAGGACGCCGGAAATTGCAGGGCGTCGACTAATCTGCGCCGTTGGACGTCAAGCGCCAGGGGATACTTCATGCGCGCACACAGTCGGTTCGGTTCGAGATGGTTCGTGTTGTCGACCGTCGTTGCCGTGGCGCTTCTCGTCGTGACGGCCACGGCCCAGACGAGCTCCAGTCTCTACGAGGGGATGCGCTGGCGCCTCATCGGTCCGTTTCGCAGCGGGCGGATCTCGGCCGTCATCGGCGTGCCCAGCCAGCCCAATGTGTTCTACATGAACGCCGAGAACGGCGGTCTGTGGAAGTCGGTCAACTACGGACTGACGTGGGACCCGCTGTTCAAGGGTGACGAGAACAATTCTCTGGGGTCGCTGGCCGTGGCCCCTTCCAATCCCGACATCATCTATGCCGGGTCCGGCGAAGCCACGATGCGGCCGGATCTGTCCATCGGCGACGGCCTCTACAAGTCCACGGATGCGGGCGTCACGTGGCAACACCTCGGCTTGCGTGATGGCCAGCAGCTTGCCTCGATCATCGTGGACCCGCACGATCCGGACCGGCTGTTCGTCGCCGTGCTGGGTCACCCGTACGGGCCGAACGAGGAGCGCGGCGTCTTTCGCTCCACCGACGGCGGACGGACGTTCCAGAAGGTGCTCTATAGAGACGAGAACACGGGAGCCGCAGAGGTCGCCCTCGACCCGTCGAATCCGGACACGGTCTACGCCGTGCTGTGGGCGGCACGGGAGCTGCCTGCGGTCGCGGCCGGTTTGCCGACGGCCGCAGTCCCGGGCAGCGGCCTGTTCAAATCTACCGATGGCGGCAATACGTGGCATCAGATCGGCCAGGGGCTGCCGGACGTGGCGCAGGGCCTGGGCCGGATCCGGATGGCCATCGCCGCCAGCAATCCCAACCGCATCTACGCAAGCGCCGGACGCGGGATCTATCGCTCGGACGATGCGGGCCAGACTTTTCAGCCCGTCAGCCAGGACCAGCGCACGGCCGGTGGCTTCCTGACAGTCGCGCCCGACAATCCCGACGACCTCTATGTCAGCCAGACTGCCTTGTACCGTTCCAAGGACGGCGGCAAGAGCTTCACCGCCTTCAGGGGCGCTCCCGGCGGAAACGATTACCACCACGTCTGGATCAACCCCACCAACCCGAACATCATCGCGGTGGGGGTCGACCAGGGCGCGACGCTGAGCGTGGACGGGGGGAAGACCTGGAGTTCCTGGTACAACCAGCCGCTCGCTCAGGCCTATCACGTCGTCACCGACAACCAGTTTCCGTACCGTGTCTACAGCGCACAGCAGGACAGCGGCTCGTTCGGCATCCTGAGCCGCAGCAACGACGGCCAGATCACCTTCCGTGACTGGCACCCGGTTGGAGCGGACGAGGACGGCTATATCGCGCCGGACCCGCTGCATCCCAACATCATCTATTCAAGCCACGTCGTCCGCTATGACTGGACCACGGGCGAGAGTCAGTTCGTCGGCCCACAGGTGGCGCGCTTCGACGCCAAGTACCGCTTCAGTCCCTATGCGCCTCTGCTGTTCTCCCCGGCGGATCCGCACGTGCTGTATCTCGGGGGAAACGTTCTGCTGAAGACCAGCAACGGTGGCCAGAGCTGGCAGGCGATCAGCCCGGATCTCTCGGCCGCCAACCCCGGCATACCAGCCAGCCTCGGCCCCTTCGGCGCCCACGTCGAGCCGCCTCATCATCGCGGTGTGATCTACAGCATCGGACCCTCGTTCAAGGACGTGAACACGATCTGGGTTGGGACCACTGACGGACTCATCTGGCTGACCCGCGACGGTGGAGCGCATTGGCGCAACGTCACGCCGCCAGACGTGACGCCCTGGAGCACGGTCACGCAGCTCGAAGCTTCGCACTTCGACGACGAGACCGCCTACGCCTCCGTCAGCCGCTTCTTTCTCGATGATCTGAAGCCCTACATCTATCGCACGCATGACGGCGGAAAGACCTGGCAACTGATCGCGAATGGACTGCCGGACAATGCCCCGGCGAATGTGGTGCGCGAGGACCCGGTCCGCAAGGGCCTGCTCTTTGGCGGCACCGAACGTGCGGTGTGGTTCTCGGTGGATGACGGGGATCACTGGCAGTCCCTGCAGCTGAACCTGCCCGTGACCTCGATGCGGGATCTGGCCGTTCACGATAACGACCTGGTGGTCGCGACCCACGGCCGTTCCGACTGGATCCTCGACGACATCACCCCGCTGCGCCAGCTCCCGGCTGCCGCGGCTGCCACCGCGGCGTTCCTGTACAGGCCCGAGTCCGCCTACCAGATCCCGCGCAACACCTACACCGACACCCAGCTGGAGCCGGAGTTTCCGGCGGGGCAGAACCCGCCGAGCGGCGCCATCATTGATTACTACCTGAAGAGAGCGGCGAGCGGGCCGGTGACGCTCGAGATCTTCGATGCCGCCGGCAAGCTCGTGCGCCGCTACGCCTCGACGGACGAGCCGACGCCGGTGGACCCCGATACCCTGAACTTCCCAACCTACTGGCTGCGCCCGCCACAGGTGCTTTCCGCGCAGGCCGGCATGCACAGGTTCGTGTGGGACCTGCACTATCCGTCCCCTCACGTTCTGCGCCCGACGGTGTCAATCTCCGTCATCCTGCACGACTCGCCCATCGAGCCACTGGGCCCTGCGGCACTGCCGGGACGTTACACGATCAAACTGACGGCGGACGGACACACGTATACGCAGCTGCTGACCGTGCGAATGGACCCGAGGAACAAAACGCCCATGGCCGGGCTCACGCAACAGTTCGAGCTGGCCACCGAGCTCAGTCAGGACATCAACCGGACGTACGCGGCACTGCAAGGGGTGGAGGCCAGGGGTGAGAAGACGCCCGCTCTGCTGAAACTGAATGGCGAACTCGTGGCTCAGTACAATTCCCTCTACGGCGCCTCGTATGGCGGCACCGATGGCAACTCATCGACCATGGCCACGCCCACGACACAGCAAGTCGCCGCTGTTGCGGATCTCCATCGCCAGGTTGCCGCCCTGGTGAAGAACTGAGGATGCTCGAGGCCGTGATTCCCGAAAACGCGATATTGGCGCTGTAATGTTCGTCGCGATGATGAACAGCGATACCCAATATTTGGCACCCGCTGTCCGATATCGTCACCAGGTCGGGCGAAGCCCTCGTTTCAAAGCCCGCTTGTTGCCCGGGATCTCTCGATTGTTCACGCCGCGGGCTGGCAGGGCTCTTGCCCCTGGATCCCGTGCGCCGCGCGAGGCGCACGGAGGATCGCTGTGCGTTGCTCGACCTGTCACTCGGAACTGGCGGCTCAAAGTCACTATTGTGAATGTTGCGGTCGCAAGCTCTCGGCCGATGAGATGACCCCTTCGACTGCCCCCCCGGACAATCCTCACCGGGAATCCGGGCCGGGGGCGGAGCCGGAGCACCAATGCGGGAGCTGCGGTCGACCGACGAAGGACGAGCTGTGCCCGTCATGTCAGGAAGCGTTCGAATGGGCTGTTAGTGCCGCCGCGCCTCTGCCGCCTCCCATCGAATCCGGGGCCGAGGCGAAGGCGAGCGCGCTCGACGCCGTGGTGCCGGAACCGCACGAACTCGAGGAGTCCGGGCCGCCGGCCACGACCACGACGCCGCCGGCCCTGCCCAATTACTTCGTTGCGACCGACCCCGCGCCTGCCCAGCCGCGCATCGGCCGATTCGAGGTGATGGCGGTCGCCTTGATTGCGGGGTTCTCCGTCGCCGGTGTGCTGGTCGGCGCACTCTGGCCGCATCCTCAAGTCCCATCGCAGAGCGTTCGCACGGCCCAGGCAGAAGGGCAGCCTTCGGCGCAGGAGACACATGGGCCGGCGGCGGAGGCGACTGCCCACGCGAAACCGGAAGGAGCCGCGGCTGTGACTTCGACGCCCGCGCCGCCGCGCACGGCGGCGGGTCCGAGACCCGGCCTCCTGGCGCGAACATCGAAGCCGAGGCGCACGTCCGCCAGGGTCGAACGCAAGGTCCACGCGACGCCGGAGCGCGTCGCCCAGGCGTCACCTGCTCCTGCCGTTGCGCTGCCTTCGGCACCCGTCGCAACCCCTCCACCTCCGGCCGTTGCGCCCCAGCCCCGTGCAACCGCGGCGATTGAAGTCCCCACGGGCCGGTTCTTCCAGGCGCAGGAGGTCGACCAGGCGCCTCGCGTCGCGACTCGTGTGGAGCCGCAGCTTCCGGTCAGTCTCGCGGGCCGTCACGAGAGCGATGTCGTCGTGATCCGGCTTCTGGTGTCGCAGACCGGTCATCCGTTCCGGCTGAATCTGCTGCGGCGGTCCAGGATGGGCGCTCCGGCGGACGATGCGGTCATCGCCGCGGTGAAGCAGTGGACGTTCTCGCCCGCCCGCAACCACGGAGAAGCGGTCGCCTGCTGGTTGAACGTCGGGGTCGCGCTGCCCGCCAACTGAGGGTGAACGCGATGGGGCGCCTCGCTGCCCTGTTCTCACGCAGCTTTCACGCGCGAGTCAGGAGATCGAGAATGGGGGTGACGGCGCAGATCGAGGTCAGCGAGATCTGCAATCGCTTCGGCCGCGCGGCCAGACGCTCGAGTTCGGCCAGGAGGTAGTCGGTAGAGCGTCTGTCCCGAGTTTGCAGGCCGGCCCTCGAGCTTGCGGTGCAGCGCGTCCGGCACGTTCCGGGCTTGGACCATCTTGGACATGCGACGAGCATGCTCGCATCGCGCCGCTAAGTCGCGTCAGCCCGCCGCGCCGCCTCGATGGCGGCGATGTCGATCTTCTTCATCGACATCATCGCCTCGAAGGCGCGCCTGGCCTCGGCGCCGCCGGCCGCCAGCGCCTCGGTCAGCGCGCGCGGGATGATCTGCCAGGAGAGGCCCCAGCGGTCCTTGCACCAGCCGCACTGGCTTTCCTGCCCGCCATTGCCGACGATCGCGTTCCAGTAGCGATCCGTCTCTTCCTGAGTGTCCGTCGCGATCTGAAAGGAAAAGGCCTCGCTGTGGCTGAACGCCGGGCCGCCGTTGAGACCGAGGCAGGGAATGCCCAGAACGGTGAACTCCACCGTCAGTACATCGCCGGCCTTGCCGCCCGGGTAGTCACCGGGCGCCTCACGGACAGCGGTCACTCGACTGTCGGGAAACGTGGCGGCGTAGAAGCGCGCTGCATCATGCGCGTCCTTGTCGAACCAGAGGCAGATCGTGTTCTTTGGTTTCAACGTCATGAACTCCCTGTGCGGATGAGGCCGTCGCCGGATTCTCCGCGGACATCGCAGGCCGAACCCGCGGACGCCGTCGATGGAGGCGGCGTCCGCGAGCAGGGCGTAACCGGCCCGCGCTACGACTTCGGCTTGGGCCAGTACTCGTCCCGGAGCCTCGTCTGCTTGCTCTCGAGCGGAATCTCCTGGCCGGCGATGAAGACGTGCTTCACGTCGGTGCGCACGTCGAGCGGATCCCCGTTGGCTACGACCACGTTCGCCGTTTTTCCCACGTCGAGCGAGCCGAGTCGATCGGCCACCCCGAACATCTCCGCCGGGTTGAGGGTGACCGCCTTCAGCGCCTCGTCGGGCGACAGGCCGAACGCCGCCGCGTAGCCTGCCTGGTAGGGCAGGTTACGCGCATTGTGGTCGTCGTTGAACGTGGCAAAGGCAATCGTCACGCCGCGCTTCACGAGCTCGGCGGGCATGCGATACACCGCGTCGTACCGCTCCTCGTCGCCCGGAAAGGTGTAAATCGGACCGAAGATGACCGGCACGTGATACGCGGCGATCTGGTCCACGATGTTCTCCGCCTGATCCAGGCGGTCGAGGATGATCCGCAGGTGGAAGTCGCGTGCGAGCGCCACGGCCGTCATGACCTCGTCGGCGGTGTGAGCGGACAGCACGACCGGCTTCTCTCCCCGCAGGTACGGGCCGAGCGCCTCGAGCTTCAGGTCGCGTTTGAACGACCGCGAGCTGCCGGCTTCGGCCCCGCCGGCCGGAGCGCCGGACGTCTGGCGCTCGGATTCCGCGAGCCGGCTCGCGTAGTCCTGCGCGTCGAGCAGCGTCTGCCGCAGCTGGGCGACGATCCCCATCCGGGTTGAAGGGAAGCGGGCAGCCTCGATGTCGCCGCCCGGACCCAGCCGCCGCTGCGCGCCCGAGACGTTCATCGGGAGGGCGACGTCCCGGCCGATGATCATCTCGTCGCGGTTGCGTCCCGCGAGCTGGATGAAGCTGTCCTGGCCCGGCAGGCTGTCGCCCTGCGCCGGCGCGACGACCGCGTTCGTGATGCCGTTGATGCGCGCCACCGGGATCAGCTCCGACTCGGCATGGAACGCGTCGTAGGTGTGCATGTGCGGCATGATCTCGTCCGAGGGCTCGACGAGGTCGCCGCTCATCGGCACGGCGGAAATCTCGGTCAGGCCGAGGTGCGTCTCCGCGTCGATCAGGCCCGGATAGACGGTCATGCCGGTCACGTCGATCACCCGCGCGCCGGCGGGGATCGCCGTGCCCGGGCCGCCGACCGCCGCGATCCGGCCGTTCTCGATCACGAGCGTCCCGTTGTCGATCGCGCCGTGGGTGATGGTCAGCAGCCGGCCGCCCTTCAGGGCGACGGCGCCCGGGCCGGTCTGGGCCGCGAGCGTCGCGAGAAGGCAGATGCCGCACCCGAACGACACGAGCGCCGCGCGGCGAGCGTTCGTCGTGGTCTTCCGCATGGTCATCCTCATCGCTCCCTCTCCGCTCCGCCGAAGCTGCTGCTCGCGCCGCGCAGCGGCGTGGTGTAGTGCGTCAGGCCGTATCCCGGCAGCGAGCGATCGAAGAACACGTCGCCGTCGATGAGCACCTTGTCCGCCAGCGCGAAGGTCGACATCGGAAAGCTGTTCCAGACGACGATGTCGGCGTCTTTGCCGACGTCGAGCGAGCCGATGCGATCGTCGACGCCGATGATCCACGCGGGGTTCAGCGTGATCATGCGAAGCGCCTCGTCCTCGGTCGCCCCCGTGCGGATGACTTTGCCCGCCTCCTGGTTCAGCCGGCGGACCAGATCGTCCGAATCGCTCTTGAGGGCCACCCGGACGCCGTTGCGCATCGCGATGACGGCGTTCCAGGGAATGCCGTCGTTCATCTCGACCTTGCCGCCCCACCAGTCGGGCCAGGTGGCGATGGCGACGCCGGCGGCCGCGATCTGCGGGGCGACCTTATAGGCTTCGAGCGCGTGATGGAAGGCCCGCACCTTGTAGCCGAACTCCCTGGCGATCGAGAGCTCGGTCAGCAGCTCGTCGGAGCGGTAGCAGTGAATCTGGACCAGCAGCTTGCCCCGGAGCACGTCGGCCAGCGCGTCGAGCTTCAGGTCGCGCTTTGGCGGCCGGGCCGTCTTGTCGCCGCTCTTGACCTTCTGGTCGTAGTCGTCCCACTGGCGCATGTAGTCGCGCGCATCGGTAAAGGCCTGCCGCATCACCTCGAAGTTGCCCATGCGGGTCGAGGGCAGCTGATGGCGCGAGCCGAAGACCCGCTTCGGATTCTCTCCCGAGGCGAACTTGATGGACCTCGGCGCATTCGGAAAGAGCAGCTGATCGCGGCCGAGGCCGTACTTGGTCTTGATCACCAGCGCCTGGCCGCCGATCATGTCTGCCGAGCCGTGGAGCAGCAGCTCGGTGGTCACGCCGCCGGCAAGCGCCCGGTACAGGTCCTTCGACTGGTACTCGAACGCATCCTTCATCATCATCTGCGGCACGATCGGGCTGGTGGCCTCGTTCACGTCGCCGTCGAGCGCGCTGTGCGAGTGGCAGTCGACGAGGCCGGGCGTGACCCATTTGCCGGTGGCGTCGATCACCTGCGCCCCCTGAGGAATGTCGACCCGGGAGCCAATCGCCGCGATCTTGCCGTCGTGAATCAGGATTGCGCCGTTGCGGATCTCACCATGGCTGACGGTCATGATGGTGCCGCCGCGGATGACCACGTCGTGCGCCGGCGCGGACGTGGGCGCCTGCGGCGCCGCCGCAACCGCGGCGATGGAATCGCCCGGCGCGGCGGGCGCGCGATTCTGGGCGCTGGCGAGCGCCACCGACAGGCACGCAAGGGTGAGCCCCCAGGCAAATGTGCGGGCCGACATACGGTCACACCTCCTTCATGACATCGAGGACACGCGCTCTGCGGGAGCGTGTACTACCACACGGCCGACCGGTCGCGCAAAAGGGGTGGATCCGTCCACGAAGCCGTCAACCTTCTCCCCCGCACGGACGTCAAACGGATGGCTGGATGTCCGTCTCTCGAAAAGGAGCACGTCGGTCGAGGAGGGTGCTGTTGAGCCTTTTGCTTCGAGACTCGCGTCATGCGTGGCGGCTCCTGCGACGGCAGCCTGCGTTCGCCGGGGTGGCGATTGTGACCCTCGCGCTCGGCATCGGCACGACGACGGCGGTCTTTACGATCGTGAACGGCGTGCTGCTTCGACCATTGCCGTATCGTGATCCGAGTCGCCTGGTCATGCTCTTCTACGGACACAAGGGACGCGTCTCGCCATGGCTCTCTCCACTGAATGTTCGCGACTACGTCGGCCCGAGCGAGTCGTTTGCCGGGGCATCCGCCGTGGTGCCAATCACCGTCAACTTGACTGGGCTCGGCGATCCGGAACGGCTCCAGGGCGCGAAGGTCTCCTGGAATTACTTCACGCTGCTGGGCGTCTCGATGACGCTCGGTCGCGCGTTGGCGGAAGGCGACGCTCAGGGCGACGGCAACCAGATCGTGCTCTCGGACGGCCTATGGCGACGTCGATTCGGCGGTCGTCCGGACGTCGTGAACTCGACGACGACGCTCGACGGCCATGACGTGACGATTGTCGGGGTCGCTCCGGCCGCCCTGAAGTTTCCGGCCGCCGCAGAGTTCTGGCAGCCGCTCATCTTCCGCCCGCGTGATCTCGCTCCCGCGGCACGCGGCGCACAGTGGGTGCAGGTACTGGCCCGCTTGAAGGACACCGTGTCGCCCAGCCAGGCGACAATCGCGCTGCAAACGGTGGCCGACCGCCTGGCCACGGAATTTCCCCGAACAGAAAAGGACGCCACGCTGTTGGCCACTCCGCTGCACGAGCGGATTGTTCGCGGCATTCGCCCCACGTTGTTGACCCTTTTCGGCTCCGTCACGCTCGTGCTGCTCATCGCCTGTGCGAACGTCGCGAGTCTGCTTCTCGCGCGCGGGCAGGCTCGCGACCGCGAAGTGGCCGTGCGGGCTGCCCTCGGCGCGAGTCGGCGCCTGCTGATCGCGCAGCTGCTGACGGAGAGCCTCGTCCTGGGGATGCTCGGCGGAGCGGCCGGTGCAGGTGTAGCGTTCTGTTTCGTGCGTGCGCTGGTGCTGTTCGCGCCGACGTCGATCCCGCTTCTGCCGGATCTGCCGGTCGACATGCACGTCCTGGCCTTCGGCTTGGCGATGACACTCGTCACGAGTATCGCGTCCGGGCTGACACCAGCCCTGGCAGTGTCCGGACGGTCGATTCACCGGTCTTTCGGTTTGAGTACCCGTGGTGCCGTCGGCGCGGGCGGAACGGGTGCCCGGCGCGTTCTCGTTATCTCGGAACTGGCAGGCGCAGCGATGCTCTTGGTGGGGACCGGCTTGCTCATTCGCAGCTACGTGCAGCTCCAGCATGTCGAGCCTGGCTTCGAACCCGTGGGCGTCACGACGTTCAGCTTGTCGTTGCCGGCCGCCAAGTATGCAGAACCCGCGAGTCCGCGAGCGTTCGTGTCGGCGCTGCTGTCGCGACTGAAAGCGGAACCCGGTGTGGAATCGGCGTCGGTCGCGATGGGCCTTCCGTTCACGAGCGATCTCAACGTCATGACCGGCTTCCGTCACGAAGGTCAGGCGGCGCCGGACTCTGCATCGATGCCGACGGCCTCCATGCGGATAGTGAGCCCTGAATACTTCGAGACGATGAAGATCCCGATCCGCGAAGGCCGACCATTCGACAGGCGTGATACGGCGACGAGTCCGGAGGTCGCCCTCATCAACCAACAGGCCGCACGGCGATTCTTCTCGGGACAGGACCCCGTTGGACAGCAGATTCGAGTCAGCGCGGAGCTCGCGCGCGACGCGCGCAGTGGGCCAGAGACGATCGTCGGCGTCGTGGGGGACGTCAAGTACGGCGGCCTCGACGAGGACACGCCGGCCGAGATTTACTTACCGTACGAGCAGCATCCGGTGGACGCCTTCACGGTCGCTGTGCGCACGTCGTCGGATCGCGTTGCCTCCATCCCCACGCTGCGGCATGACGTGGCCGGGCTCGATCCGTTGCTGCCCCTCGCAAATGTCAAAGGGCTCGCAGCGCTCGTCGACGCGTCGCTCGCTGAACGCCGGTTCACCGTGCTCGTGCTGCTGGCCTTTGCCGCCATCGCGGTCACGCTTTCCGTCATCGGTGTCTATGGTGTGCTCGCATATCTGGTCGCTCAGCGGAGGAGAGAAATCGGTGTTCGACTGGCGATCGGCGCTTCGCCTGCCGATGTCGTCTGGTTGTTCGTGCGCGAAGGCGCAGCGCTGACGCTGGTTGGCTTGGGCGCCGGACTGGCCGGCGCTCTTGCGGCCGGGCGGTGGATCTCGGCTCTGCTGTTCGGCGTCACGCCGGCCGATCCGGTGACGTTCGCTATCGTGGTCTGCGCGCTGGCGGGCGCGGCTGCATGTGCAACCTACGTACCTGCGCGAAGGGCCGCAGGCGTCGATCCAGGCGACGCCCTCAGGGCCGAGTAGGGGAGTTTACTGGCTACTGCGCGAGGTGGAGGTCCTTTCGCTGGCTGTTGAATACATCTGAGTGGTGGGCGCGTCGCTGCGGTCGCCGAGGCTCGAGGCGGGCCGTCAGGAAGCCTGAAAATCACCTGATGGCCGGGCCGTAGATCGCCCGGCCGGCGTGGACGCCGGTGTGCTGGTTGTTCCGCACCGTGATCTGCCCGTTGACGATGACGGCATCGATACCGACCGGATACTGCTGCGGCTTCTCGTACGTCGCCGTGTCCGCGATGGTCGCGGGATCGAAGATGACGATGTCGGCGAAGTAGCCCGGCTTGAGCGTTCCGCGGTCCGCGATCTGCATCTGCGATGCCGGCAGGCTCGTCATCTTGCGGATTGCCTCCGGTAACGTCAGCACGTGCAGGTCGCGCACGTAGTGGCCGAGGACACGCGGATAGGTGCCGTAGGTGCGCGGGTGCGGCTGCCCGGCGCCGAGCGGGCCGTCTGGCCGCACCGCCGACGAATCGGTGCAGACGCTCACCCACGGAAACCGCATCGCCTGCTGCACGTCGTCTTCCGACATCATGTGATAGAGCGCGCCGACGCGCCCGTCGTTCTCGAGCAGCACCGAGAACAGCGTGTCCCAGTTGTCGGCCTTCCGCTCCGCCGCGATCTCCGACAGGCGCTTGCCGACGATCGACTGATCCTTGCCGGGCGGCACCGACGCGATCTGCACGCCGTCGAAGGTGGCGTCGGCCAGCAGATTTTCGAGGCCGGTATTCGCTTCGATGTCGCGACGCATCTTCGCGCGCTCGGCGGGATCCTTCAGCCGTTCGAGCATCGCCTCCCGGCCGCCCGACTGCGCCCAGCCGGGGAGAATGGCCTGCAGGCCGGTGCCGCCGGCCGTGTAGGGATACTGGCAGGCCGACACCCGCACGCCTTGCGCCTGGGCCCCCTCGATCTGCGCGCGCACCTCGGCCATGTGGCCCCAGTTCGCCTTCGCGCCGATCTTCAGGTGGTAGATGGTGACCGGGAGGCTGGCGCGCTTGCCGATCTCGATCGCCTCGGCGAGCGCCTCCTTCAAATGAAAGCTCTCGCCGCGGACGTGCGAGATGTACGTGCCGCCGTGGCGAGCGGCCACCTTCGCCAGCGCCACCAGCTCGTCGGTCGTCGTGTAGGAGGCCGGCGGGTAGATCAGCGCCGTCGCGAAGCCGAACGCGCCCTGTGTCATCGCCCGGTCGAGCAGCTGCTCTTCCGCAGCAATCTCGGCCGGCGTCGCCGCCCGCTCCTCCATCCCGACCGTCTGCTCGCGCAGCATGGCGACCGGCGCGAACGAGCCGAAGTTGATCGACGAGCCCTTGCGCTCGAGCGTCTTCAGCCAGCCGTCGAACCCGGTCCAGTCGAACGCGATGCCGTACTGGCGGATCGCCACCTCGTCGTGATGCTCCTTCGTCCACAATCCGGGCGTCGACCCCTCCCCCGTAATCTCGGTTGTGATGCCCTGGCGGATGTGGCTTTCGCCGTTGCCGTCGACGAGCAGCGTAACGCCCGACTGGCCCTGTGGATCGATGAAGCCCGGCGTGACGGCGCGGCCCGTGGCGTCGATCTCCTGGCGCCCCCGCCCGGACACCTTCCCGATCGCGACGATGCGGTCGCCGGTGACGGCAACGTCGGCGCGTCGGGCCGGCGCCCCGGTCCCGTCGATGACGTCGCCGTTCCGGATGACGAGGTCGTACTTCGGGCCGCAGGCGGCCGCGAGGCCGGCAGCCAGGACAACGGCGAGCGCTCTGGACGTGTTCACGGCCACGAGTCTACCGCAGCGCGAGCCGTGCGCTCGCGGGATTCGTCCGTCCCGGCAACCGACGGGTCGGAGGTCTGTTCCGCGCCGACGACCCACCTCCGGCACAGCCTTCGAATCGGGCCTGCCAGTCCCTCGATTGATCACGTTGCCCGGCAATGTCGGGCGCCGCCGTCTTCATGCAGTTTCGCGGTCTGCAGGCGAAGTAGACAACAGCTGGTGGGAGCACGCGTAGCCGGCAGGCTCCGGGTCTGAGCAACGAGGGCCGTCGAGCGATTGCCATTTCAGTGCCGAAAATCCGGCGACCGGAGAGCCCATTCCGCAGCTCGATGCGAGGAACTCCCTCGAGTGACGCGCCGTCGGCGATGACACGCCCACTTTCCCGCGTCCCGGGGCAGGCAGGGATCGGCAAGGTTCATGCGTCCCGAAGAACCGGATGGCTTGAGGTGTCGATGTCGCGTCGGTTGCCGATTCCCGCCTCTCCTCTATTCGGCGCGATTGCCGACGGCGCTCAATTCCGCGACCAGATTGCCCTGGCCGTGAAGGCGTCGCCGGACGCGATCTTCCGAGCGCTCCGCGAGATCAGGTTGGCGGACATGAAGCTCGCCTGGCTGTCAGGGGAAATCCGGTATCTGCCCTCGCGGCTTGCCGGCCACATGCCGGCCACCGAATCGAAGAAGCCGTTCTTCGAGACGCTGCTCACCGGCGGCACACTCGTCCTTCGCGACGAGAGCCCGCACGAAGTGATTACCGGGTCGGCGGCGCAGCTACACCGCGTCAACCAGGCTCCACGCCGGTTCGCCACGCGAGAGGCATTCGACGCCTTCACCGATCCGGAGCATCAGAAACTGTTCATGAGCATTCGCGTGACGCCGACCGGACGGCCCGGCGAATCCTGGCTCGTGCTCGAGCACGCGACACGAGCCCTCTCGCCGGACGCCGAACGCAAGTTCGCGCGCTACTGGCAGCTGATCAAACCACTTGGCGCGTTCGTCACGTGGCAACTGCTTCGGGCGGTGCGCCGCCGTGCGGAGCGAGCGATGGCTGGAGTTCCGCGCGGGCAGTGGAGGCGGAGATCGGTACGCGCGACTCGCGCTGAACGGACGCGCCCGCTTCCAGGAGACGATCGGATTCCTCGAACGATTGACACGCTGACGCATGCCATCACCATCCAGCGGGCACCGCACGATGTCTGGCCGTGGCTGGCGCAGATGGGAGCTGGCAACCGCGCCGGCTGGTACAGCTACGACTGGCTCGACAACGGCCGCCGGCCGAGCGCCACGCGCATCGTGCCGGACCTGCAACATCCGGCCGTCGGGACGATCTTTCCTGCGCTGCCTGGCGCGACCGATGGATTCGTGGTGCTGGCGATCGAACCCGAGCGGGCGTTGATGCTTGGCTGGCCGGCGCCGGACGGCACGACAGAGGTCACGTGGACGTTCGTTCTCGGCGAATCGATGCCAGGCGTGACGCGTCTCCTCGTGCGGGCGCGAGGCGGACCGGGGTATCGCTTCCACGGACTCCCGCAGCTGCCGACCAGGCTCGCAGTCCGAGTCGTGCATTTCATCATGCAGCGGAAGCAGTTGCTTGGCATCGCCAGGCGTGCGGAGACAACGGTGTCGCAACGATCCGCGTTCAGGACGCCCGAAGGTGAAGCCGCGTACCTCGCGGCGTACGATGCCGCGATGAAGGCGTGGCCCGTTCCCTGCGAGGAGTTCGACGTTCCGAGTCGGTTTGGAACGACGCACGTGGTCGCCAGCGGGCCGAAGACTGCGCGCCCGCTGGTGCTGTTGCACGGGTACATGGCGACGTCGACGATGTGGTCGCCCAATATCGCCGCGTTCAGCATGGACCATCGGGTCTATGCCCTGGACGTCATGGGTCAACCGAGCAAGAGCTTTCCCGGCGAGCCGATCGGCAATGTGGCGGATTTCGTCTCGTGGCTCACTGCGACGTTGGACGCGCTGCACCTCGATCGCGTTTCTCTCGTGGGCCAGTCCTTCGGGGGCTGGCTGGCGCTCAACTACGCCGTCGCCGTGCCGCAGCGGGTTCGGAAGCTCGTGCTCCTGTCGCCGGGCGGGCTGCTGCCGATGGTCAGACAGTTCACCGTGCGCGGCATGCTGATGGTTTCCTTCCCGACGCGCCTCACGGTGAACTCGTTCATGCGCTGGCTCGGCCTCACGGGTCCTGCGTTCGCGAACGTGCTCGACCTGATGTATCTGGGCATGAAGCATTTTCGAATACCGCTCGAGACGGCGCGCGTCATGCCGGCCGTCGTGTCGGATGAGAACCTGCGCGCACTGCACGTGCCGACGCTGCTGCTTTACGGCGACCACGAAGTCATCTGCGATCCAGCAAGGGCCCTCGAACGCGCGCGTCGCCTGATCCCCGATTTCCGAGGTGAGCTGGTACCGGGATCCAGTCACGAGATGTGCGCCAGCCGGCATGAAATCGTGGATGCCCGGGTCCTCGAGTTTCTCGACGACCGCGGCAAGATGTCCGAACGCGTGGTGGCCTGACCACCGACGCACGGGATGAAACGATGCGTAACACGCGACTTGCAAGCGCCTTGACGTGGACAGCTGGCGCGCTCGGCGTGGCAGCTGGCGCCTATGCCAGCTACGTCGGCGTGACGTGGCTTCGGTACGGACGTCCCGCTCCGGCAAACGCGGAAGACGCCGACCCGCTGCTCGACCACGTCATGCCGGTCTACGAAGTAGCAGAGCGTCGTCACATCCATGTCGCCGCGCCGGCGGAGATCACGTTCGCAGCCGCGTGCGACCAGGACCTGATGGCGTTGCCCGTGGTGCGAGCGATCTTCAGGACGCGCGAGATTCTGCTCGGCGGCGAACCGGACGCCGCGACGCATCCTCGCGGACTGCTGGCCTTGACCAGGTCAATCGGGTGGGGCGTTCTCGCGGAAGTACCGGGTCGAGAAGTCGTCATGGGCGCGGTCACGCAGCCGTGGCACGCGAACGTCGTGTTTCGTCCGCTGCCGCCAGACGAGTTCATCGCGTTTCACGAACCGGACTACGTGAAGATTGTCTGGACGCTGCGCGCCGACGCCGCCGGTCCGCGCGAGTCCGTGTTTCGAACCGAAACGCGGGTCGTCACGACCGACGCCGTTGCGCGGGCGAAGTTCCGCTGGTATTGGGCGCGGTTCTCGCCGGGCATCGTCCTGATTCGGTGGCTGTCGCTCGGTCCCACGCGGCACGAGGCCGAGCGGCGCACGCGGGTCGGCGTCGTCGGTGCGCACGGCGCGCACAAACCGCTGGAGAGGAGCAGATGAACGAGGCGAGACCGATCAGGCCTGAGCGAGCAATTCCGTGATTCCGCGAATGTCCTGGACCGGATCGCAGCGACAGCCCGAATCACGATGCCGGATTCCGCTTTGCACCGATTGTTCATGGAGGTTGAAACAGGAGCATCGGGCACCGATATCGACCGGACGCTCCGGTGTCGCGATCTCCAACCAGTGCGGTCGTCGGTGGCACATCGTCGAAAGGAAGGTGCGTAATGGCCATCCACAAGGTGATTGAAGTGCTGTGTCAATCGGACAAGAGCTGGGAAGACGCGGCCCAACTCGCGGTCAGGGACGCCGGCAAGACGGTCAAGAACATCAAATCGATCTACATCAAGAACATGGAAGGCGTCGTCAAGGACGGCAAGATCGTTCAGTTCCGCGTCAACGCGAACATCACATTCGAACTCGGGAAGTGACGCGGCAGGGCGGAGGCCACCAAGGCGTGCCGCGTGGGTCCAACCTTCGCGTCGCCAGTGTCCAATCGCGAACGAACAGTGCCTCGCGAAGAGAGGTTTCACGATGGCTGAAACGACTCGTCTGGTCGACTACTACTACGTTCAGGTCGCTCACAAGGCTGGCGAGGGAGCGAAGGTGCTCCGCGCGTTGAAAGACGCTGGCGTCAACCTGGTGGCATTCTCAGGGTTTCCCGAAGGACGGAGAGCCCAGCTCGATTTCATCCCCGCCGATGCCGCGGCATTCAGGGCCGTGGCCAAGGCCAACAAATGGAAGCTGGTCGGCCCCAAGCGGGGGTTCCTGATTCAGGGCGACGACCGTGTCGGTGCTGTCGCAGACATCGTCGGCAAGCTGGCCGATGCCAGGATCGACATCACGGCGATCGACGCCATCTGCGCGGACGGTCGTTATGGCTGCCTGTGCTGGGTCGCGGCTCGCGACGTGAAAAAGGCGGCCCGGGTTCTGGGCGCTGGATAGCCCGCCGAGGGGCCCGGCGACCGGGAAAGGCGAGACTGGGTTCTCGCATGTGCCTTGCGATGGGCAACAGTGATGCCCCGAACCCCTTCCCGCTCAGTACGCCAACGCGCGGGCGATTTTCTGCGCAATGATCGCGTGGGTGGCCTTCGTCGGATGAATCCCGTCCCAGAACAGGAACTGATCGGGTGTCTGGCACGTGAACGGCGGATCGCCGGGCGTGATGCAGGCGGTCGTGACATCCGTCATCCCGAATCCACCCGGGTCGGCAACGATGTCGCTCAAGAGCTGATAGGCATCGAACCGCACGATTCGGATGCCGGGAAGCGCCGACAGCTGATTCAGGAGAACGGCCAGTTGGGCGTCGAACGTCTGCGTCAACAGCTGACCGAACGCCGCGACGCCCGGGTTCAGGGCGTCGAGCGCGCGGATGGCGGGCGTCAGCCCGACGTTGGGCGCGTTCCAAACGAGAAAGTCCCGGGCGCCGGCCGCGTACAACGTGCCGATGTGGCCAGCGATCGAGGTCAGGGCCGCCGTGAGAATCGCGCCGCCGTCGAGTCCGTTCGAGTAGGCGACCAGCGCGTCTCGAATATCGTTGCCGCCCATCTCAATCGCATAGAGCGCATCAGACGGAGCGCTACCGCCGAACTGCTGGAGAAACGCCGTCACCTGTACCGACAGATCGACGTTCACGCCATCGTCATAGGCCCGGGCCGCACCGACCGCGTAGTTGCTTGCGCCAGACGACGCGAGAAAGGCGGGCCGGACCGTCCCGGCGAGTCCAAGGGGCCGAGCGAGCTGCTCGACCCAGGTGGCCCCATTGGTGAAATGATGGCCGCCCCTTGCGTACGGTGCGCTGGGAACGAGGAAGGGGTCCGTGAGGTAATCCGGCGGGGTATTTGTTCCGCCCACCAGGGCGAAGGCATTCCCGGGATCGGACAAGCTCGTTCCAAAGACCACGATCCGCGAATACCGAGCCTGCGCTGCGGGCTGGTCGCCCGCTGGAAGCGTGAGACTCAAGCAGCCGAGGAGCAGCAAGCCGACGAACCGTGTCGCTCGACGTCCGTTGGCAGCCATAGCGCCTCCTGTTGAAGCGAAGCAGCGGCACCGGCGCAGGGCGCGCGCCGAGCTTGTCACCCCGATTTGACCTGCGTCAGGGCCATTAGAGAGCCCGGGACCCCCTCGCGTCAATCAGTTCCAATTCCCAATCCGTTCGCAGCGACCTCGAGTGCGGCGAAGGCGCATTCCCGATCGCGAAGGCCCACGCCGCGTCTGGCGAAGGAAGGGCACAAGCGTTGAGAAGTGTCAGAGAAATGCGTCAACACCCTGGCGTTCCGGGCAAGTAGCCGCCTCGACGAAAAAGATTCGGGCCGGGCGTGGGCGAGCTTGGTGTATAAGGATTCAATTTTGAACGGCTAAGAAGACGGAAAATGTCGGCCCGTCCGGGCACGTCGAGTTGGAACATTCGCAGGGCTCGCGCCGCCTCGTCCACGGCGCGCAGACTATCCATCTGCCTGGCGATGCTGGCGAGCGTCGCGCTGATGGGTACCGCCGAAGCCCCGCGCGGAAGCATCACAATCGAGCGCATCGCCGACATCAAGTACCCGACCGAGCCCTCGTGGTCGCCCGATGGCAGGATGGTCGCCTTCCTCTGGGATGCGGGAGGCAGGCAGGAGTTGTTCGTCGTGACGCCGGGCGGGAAACCGGCGGCGCTGACCGATTTCGACGTTGATCCAGACCTGCTCTTGTCGGACATCAGCCGGTATGCCTGGGTGTCTCCCGCGGAGATCCTGTTTGCGAAGGACGGGCAGCTCTGGACCGTATCGCCGTCACGGTCCAAACCGGCCCGGGTCTCCGGACTGACCGATGCGTCCAGCTTCACGTTGTCGCCCGACCGCAAGGAGATCGCGTTTCTGCGGAGAGGCCAGATCTGGATCGGATCGCTCGCGACGAAAGCGCAGCGTCAACTCACGTTCCTGACTGCCCCCGTGAGCGCGTCCGTTCCGACGTTCTCGCGGGATGGAAGGTGGTTGGCGTTCACCGCGGCGCACGCCTCACTCGAAGCCGAAGACCTGCCCTGGAACGGCGATCGCATCCGCTCGTTCGAGAACGCCCCGACGACGGATCGGCGGCTGGGCGTGGTCTCGGTGGACGGTGGAGATCCGTGGTGGGTTCCAACCGTGGGGACCGTGAGCGGCCCGCAATGGACCGCGGATGGATCGGTCATGTTCCAGGAGGTCTCGCCGGACGGCAAGACGCGCGAGATCAAGAGCGCGACGAGAGGAGACCTGCCGCGGACCATATGGAGGGACCACGACGAGCGATGGTGGTCCCCAACCCGGCGGGATTCGAAACTGCTGGTTTCTCCCGACGGCAAGTCCGTGGCCTTCGTCAGCGATCGGACAGGCTGGATCCACATCTATGTCATGCCGACGAACGCGACATCCGACGCACAGGCGCGACAGCTCACTTCCGGCGACTATCTGGCGGGGTTGGGTGACTGGTCTCCCGACAGCAGGCGGATTGCGTATCACCATGGCGTCGCCGGCAACGAGATGGAGAGATTCATCGACATCCTCGACGTGTCCACGGGCAAGAGCCAGCCGATCGTCGCTTCGCACGGGGTCAACTTCGACCCGGTCTTCTCGCCCGATGGCGCCGACATTCTCTATCAGCGCACCGACGTCGAAGACTCCCTCGATCTGTATGTGGCTCCGGCCCGCACCGGAAGCCAGTCGGCGCGATTGAGCGACTCGATGCCGGCGGGATTGAACAAAGACGATCTGACCGTTCCGGTGCCCGTGCAGTTCCCCAGCCGGCTCGACCGAAGGCCGGTGCCCGCGACGCTGATGGTTGCGAAGAACCTCGATCGGACCCGGAAGCATCCAGCGCTCGTCTGGATCCACGGGTCCGGCTCGGATCAGAACTTCCTGGGATGGCACCCCGGCAGCTATCGCATGTACTACTCGCTCTGCCAGTACCTGGCGCAGCAGGGCTATGTCATCCTGACGCCCGACTACCGCGGCAGTTCCGGGTACAGCCGCGACTGGTCGACTGGCGTGTACATGAGCGTCGGCGTCGGCGACACCGCGGATGTCGCGTCAGGTGCCGATTACCTGAAGACTCTGGACTATGTGGATGCGGACCGCATCGGGGTCTTCGGCCTGAGCTACGGCGGATTCCTGACGCTTCAGGCTCTCACCGTCGACCCGACGCTGTGGCGCGCAGGCGTCGATGTGGCGGGAGTCGTGGACTGGGCGACTTACGGAGCCGGCTACACGACGCCCCGGTTGGGCACTCCGATCGAGAACCCGGAGATCTACCGCGTCTCGGCGCCCATCTACCACATGGACAAGCTTGAGCGGCCTCTCCTGATTCTCCACGGCACGAACGACCGCAATGTGGCCTTCCGCGACTCGCTGCGGCTGGTTGACGTTCTCGAGAAGGCGGGCAAGCCGTTCGAGATGGCCATCTACCCAGGCGAAATCCACTTCTTCAGGCGGTCCTACGTCCTTCGGGATGCGTGGCATCGGATCGAGGACTTCTTCGATCGGAACCTGAAGCGCGGTGAACCGATGCCCAGCCGGTAAATCGTCGCTGCATCTGTGGTTCGTCAACACGGCAATAGGCGAACGGAGGAGCTCAATGAGCCGCACGAGCGTTCGGCTGTGTGTTCTGGTCGTCCCGGTACTCCTTGCCCTGTCCGCATCCCCTGGACTTGCGCAGACTCAGACCGGCACCGTCACCGGGGTCGTGAGCGACCAGCAGGGCGCCGTTTTGCCGGGGGTCACCGTCACTCTCCAGGGTCCGGCGATCATCCGCGCGCAATCGGGGGTCACGAACGAACGGGGCGTCTACAGTTTCATCGCACTGCCGCCGGGCGTCTACAGCCTGAAGTTCGACCTTCAGGGGTTCGCCTCGCTGGAGCGCCGCGACATCCGCGTGAACGTCGCCGTGGTCACGACGGTCGATGAGGTGCTGCAGGTGGCGGCCGTCAGCGAGACGGTGCAGGTCACCGGCGAGTCGCCGAGCGTCGACGTGAAGAGCACGAGCAAGGGGACCAACTTCGACAGCTCGCTCCTCGTCGCGATTCCCCAGGCGCGGGAGATCTGGTCGACGGTGGAGCAGGTCCCGGGATCAACCGAGGGTGGCTTCAACGTCGGCGGGGCAGGCAGCGCGCAGCAGACGTCGATGGCGGTGCACGGCTCGTCGGCGGGCCAGCAGGAGTACGCGGTCAATGGCCTGAAGCTCAACTGGCCCGGCGGCAACGGCGGGGCGACCGCCTTCTACTTCGATCAGGACAGCTTCGCCGAAATCAACGTGATGACCAACGGCGCGCCCGCCGAGGTGGGCACGGGCGGCGTCTACATGAACACCGTGACGAAGTCGGGCGGGAACCAGTTCAAGGGCGGCGCGAGCATCTACTGGGAAGACCCGTCCTTTCAGGGAAACAACGTCTCCGATGCCCTTCGCGCGCAGGGCGTCACGAAGGGCAACCCGATCAACCATATCTACGATCTGAACGGCAACGTCGGGGGGCCGATCAAACGGAACAAAGCGTGGTTCTTCTCGTCCTTCAGACGTTTCGATATCAGCACGCAGGTGCTGGGCATTACCCGGCCCGATGGCTCGCCGGCGCCAGACCTGAACCACCAGTCGAACCTGGTCGGCAAGGTGACCACGCAGCTCAACAACAAGAACAAGATCAGCGCCGAGGTCAACTTCAATTACCAGAACCGTTTCTTCCGCCGTCCGACGAGCGACCTGGTTCAGGAGAAAGCGTCGTGGCGGCAGATCGAGCCGGCGTACATCACGCAGCTGCAGTGGACCTCCCTGTTGACGTCCAACCTGTTCCTGGATGCTCGATACGGGTACCTCCACCTGATCTTCCCGCTCCACTACCAGTCCGACGTAGCTGCGACGGACTTCGCCCGGCAGGACATCGTTCGCCGCACGCTGACCGACGCGGCGACCTACGACTACGTCAATCTGGCGACGCGACACCAGGTCAACGTTTCGGCGTCGTACTTCGTCAACAACCACACGGTCAAGACCGGCTTCGAGTTCGGCCGGGCGTTCAACCAGAATCAGTACGACGCCAACGGCAACTACGTGCTGCGGTACTTCGACGGGGCGCCGCTCGAAGTCCAAACCTACAACACGCCGATCACCGGGAAGAACTATATCGACACCGTGTCGCTCTACGCCCAAGACTCGTGGGCGGCGAACCGGCATCTGACCCTCAACTACGGTGCGCGTTTCGAGCGGCTCGTCGGCTTCGCGCCGCCGCAGTCCCAGCCGGGCAACGAGTTCTTCCCGGCGGCGACATTCGGGCGCCTCGACAATATTCCGAGCTGGAACAACGGGCTCTGGAGACTGGGCGCGTCCTACGATGTGAAGGGCGACGGGAAGACGGCCCTCAAAGCATTCTACGGACGGTTCATGGTGCAGGAAGGCACCCGGTTGGTTCAGCAGGTCAACCCGAACGACCTCGGCGGCGACTACCGCGCCTGGACCGACATCAACGGCGACAATGTGGCGCAGCTCAACGAGCTCGGGCCGTCGACGCGCCCGTACGGCGGACGCGTGAACAAGATCGATCCGAATCTGAAACAGCCGTACTCCGACGAGATCGACCTGGGAGTGGAACACGAGCTGTTGCCGAACCTGTCGGCCGGCGTCACCTACTATCGCCGCCACAACGGCCGACGCTTCAGCGGCGTCAACCTCGCGGTGCCGCAGAGCGCCTACACCCCGATCACGGTGACCGGCCCCGACGGCAAGCCGACGACCGTGTACAACCAGGATCCGACGACCCTCGGCCTCGCTAACCGGCTCATCACCAACATCGACGGGCTCGAGGACACGTACAACGGCGTGGAATTCACGGCCACCAAGCGGATGGTCGACCGCTGGCAGATGGTCGCCGGGTTCACGATTGGCCGGGACAGGGGTCTGTACGACAGCGGACTGAACGACGACTTCAACAACCCGAACGCCAATCTCAACCGCCAGGATGCGGCCATCGGCCTGGACAGCACGTACATCGCCAAGCTGATCGGCACCTACGTCTTTCCCCACGGGATCACGTTCAGCACGAACTTCCGGTATTTCACGGGGCAGCCGGTCCAGAAGGTGCTCACGGTGCGCGGTCTCAACCAGGGAACGGTGAGCGTGCTCGCAGAACCCGTCGGCACCACCAGACTCGACAACGTGGCGCTGTGGGATGCGCGCGGTTCGAAGATCTTCCGACTGAGCGCCGGCCGTGAGTTCGAGGTCATGTTGGACGTCTTCAACTTGTTGAACCAGAACGCCAAGACCATCATCAATACCAACGCCGGACCGCTTTTCGGCCGTCCGATCGCGATTCTGCCGCCGATCGTGGCGCGTATTGGCGCGCGCCTGGCGTTCTGAACGGAACAGGAAACCGCATGCGTCACTTCATCCTGACGGCGGCCGCCATCGTGGCGGCCGCCGCGACGACAGCAGGTCTCCAGAGCGGGACGGCCGGGGGCGCACTCACGATCGACGCGCTCGTCGCCATCAGGCATCCGTCGCACCCCTCCTGGTCGCCGGACGGGCGGCGCATCGCGTTCGTCTGGGACGCCGGAGGCGCGGAAAATGTCTGGGTCGTGAATTCCGGCGGCGGGGCGCCCGTCGCCCTCACACGGTACGACGCCGGGCTAATCGACAACCTGTTCTGGCTGGACGCGAACACCCTGGCCTTCACTCATGGCGGCCGCCTCTGGCGCGTGCAGGCAACGGCCGGTGACGTGCAGGCGCTCTGGAGCGACGGCGGCCGCGCCAGCGCGGCGACGCTGTCGCCGGACGGCACGCGCGTCGCGCTCGAACGCGATGGCGACATCTGGGTGAGGAGCGTCGCCGGCGGTTCGGAAGTCCGCCTGACGCACACGCCCGCGGTCGAATCCGGCGCCGTGTGGTCTCCTGACAGCAAGAGCCTTGCGTTCACCGTGGCCACAGCAGTCCGCCACGAGGAGGCGCCTGACTACGTCGGGGCCAAACTGTGGTTCGCCCGGGAGGACCGCGGCCTGAGCGACGTCGAGGTCGTGGCGGCCGGTGGCGGCAAACCGGTGACTGTCGCACCGGGCCCGGACGCGGAGAACACGCCTTCGTGGGTCGACGCGACCCATCTCGCGCTGCAGCGTGTGTCGAAGGACCTCAGAACCCGCGAAATCCTGGTCGGAAACACCACCACCGGCGAGGCCCATGTCGTCGGCCGCGACGTCGACGACAAGTGGTGGAGTCTTGCCGGCAGCAGCCGACCCGTCGTGGCTGCGTCTCCTGACGGCCGATGGGTGGCGTTTCTGAGCGATCGTGACGGATGGGATCACTTGTACGTGGTCCGCACGTCCGGCGGCCAGGCGGTTCGGGTGACCGAGGGATCGTACGAGGTACGAAATCTGGCCTGGTCGCCTGACAGCACGCGGATTGCGTTCGACGCCAATCAGGGCGCCAACCCCGATTCACGCCAGGTTGCCATCGCGCGTATCGGAGTCGATGCCGCCGCCGGATCGGTGGAGGTCCTGACGTCGGGTCGCGGCACCAACATCGAGCCGGCGTGGTCGGCCGACGGGCAACGGATCGTCTATCAGCACACAGACCCGGCGAATTCCGCCGACCTGTTCGTGATCGGCCCGGAGGTCCGTGACGGGTCGAAGCAGCCAGTACGACTCACCGATTCGTTTCCTTCCACCATCGACCGATCGCAGCTCGTCGCGCCGCAGCTGGTTCGATATCCGGCCAGCGACGGCAGTCAGGTGCCTGCGTCGCTCTTCGTGCCGAAGGAACTGGATCGATCGCGCAAATACCCGGCGATCGTCTGGGTCCACGGCGACGGAACGAATCAGAACTACGACGGCTGGCACGTCCAGCGGAATTACGCCGTCTACTACAGCTTCCATCAATACCTCGTACAGCACGGGTACGTCGTGCTTGCGGTCGACTACCGGGGCAGCATCGGCTACGGCAAAGCGTGGCGGCAGGGCCACTACCGCGATCTGGGCGGAAAGGACTATGAGGACGTGGCGGCGGGGGTGAGTTACCTGAGGACTCTCGGGTACGTCGATCCGGACCGGGTTGGAATCTGGGGGTTGAGCTACGGCGGCTTCATGACGCTGCAGGGGCTGACGGTGACGCCGGAGCTGTTCCGATGCGGCGTCGACGTCGCGGGCGTGGACGACTGGGCCGACTGGTACAAGGATCCGGACGGCCCCTGGATCAAGGGACGCATGGGGTCACCGGCGGACAATCCGGAGATCTACCGCCGCAGCGCGCCCATCTACCGGGTTGACCGGATCGTCCGGCCGCTCCTGGTCCTCGCCGGAACGGCGGACGTCAATGTTCCGTTCCTCGAGTCGGTGCGCCTGATCGACGCCCTTCTGAAGGACGGCAAGAACGTCGACTTCATGATGTACCCGGGGGAGTTTCATTACTTCCAGCGGGCACACGTCTTGCGCGATGCCTGGAGCCGGGTCGAACGGTTCTTCGACGCCCATCTGAAGGCCCGCAATGGCCCGTGACCGGTGAGCACGCCCCGCGGGCGTCATTCTCCGCCCACCCGGAACCGTGCCGGGTCGATGGCGGCGTCGACGTGGGCGAGGGCGCGCCGGTCACCCAACGCCTTGCGCTTCTACATATCTATCGCATAACATGTAGAAGTCGGAGGTATAAGGGCACGATGGGCACGAAGCAGACCAGATCCGACCTGCCGCAGGGCACGCTCGACCTGCTGATCCTGAAGATCGTCGCGCTTGGACCCGTTCACGGCTACAGCATCGCGCAGCGCCTTCAGCAGGTGTCGCGCGACGTCGTCCAGGTTCCCCAGGGTTCGCTCTATCCCGCGCTCCATCGCCTCGAGAATCGCGGCCTGCTGGCCGCCGAATGGACACGAACCCAGACGGGCCGCGACGCGAAGTTCTACCACCTCACCCGGAAAGGCAGGGCGCAGCTCGCGATGGAGACCGCCAGCTGGCGACGCCTGACCGGCGCGGTCGGGTTGATCCTGCGGATGACGGCGGCAGGTGCCGAATGAACTGGTGGCTTCGGCTGTGGCGTCGAGACAGGATGGAGGCCGAGCTCGAACGCGAGCTGCGCTTTCACGAGGATCAGAGCGTCGCCGATCTCGTGGCGCGCGGGGTCCGTCCGGACGAGGCGCGACGGCAGGCGAGGCTGGCGCTCGGCGGTCCCGAGCAGGTGAAAGAGGAGTGCCGCGACGAGCGCGGCACGCGCTGGCTGGAGGACCTGCTGCAGGACATGCGGTACGCGGTTCGCGCGCTGCGCCGGATGCCGGGCTTCGCGGCGGTCGCCGTCCTCGTGCTCGCCGTCGGCAACGGTGCCACGACCGTCATGTTCACCGTCATCGACAGCGTTCTCCTGAGGCCGCTCTCCTTTCCGGAGCCGGAACGGCTCCTGACGTTGCACGGAACCACCGAAAAGCTCGGCGAGTTCTGGGGGTTCTCGAATCCCGATCTCACCGACGTGAGGCGCGAGACCCGTTCGCTCGCGGTCGGAGCATGGACGGATGGCGGAGGCACCATCAGCGCTCCCGGAGAGCCGGAATACGTCGAGGGCCTCCAGATCTCAGCCGACCTGTTTCCAGTACTCGGCATACCTGTCCTGCACGGGCGCACGTTCCGGCCGGACGACGACCGGCCGGGTGCAGCGGCCGTCGCCATCATCAGCGATCGGTTGTGGCGGCGCCGCTACGGCGGGGAGCCGGGCGCCATCGGCCGGCCGCTCGTGTTCGAGGGAAAGCCGTACACCATCGTGGGCGTCGCGCCGGCACGCTTCGAGCTGGCGGGGACCGTGGACGTCTACACGCCGCTCGGCCAGAACACCGACCTGCGGATGCAGAATCGCGAAGCGCGGTTCATCCACGTGCTGGCGCGTCTCGGGCCGGGCGCGACAATCGGCGAGGCGCAGGCAGAACTCGCCGTGATGGCTCGCCGCCTGGCAACGGAATATCCGGGCTCGAACGCGGGTGTGGAGATGCGGGCGCACCCGCTGCAACAGGACGTGGTTGGCGACGTCGGCTCGACCTTGTGGCTGCTCCTGGCCGCCGTCGGCCTGGTGCTGCTCCTGGCCTGCGTGAACATCGCGAGCCTGCTGCTGGCCCGGGCGGCGTCGCGCGAGCGGGAGTTCGCCATGCGTGCCGCGCTCGGCGCGAGCCGGAGCCGGCTGGTCCGTCAATGCCTGACCGAAAGCGCGGTCCTGGGCGTGTCCGGCGGAGCGCTTGGCGCGCTGCTCGCTGTGGTCAGCGTGCGCCCGTTCGTCGCGGTGTGGCCCGGGAGCCTGCCGCGCGCCGGCGAGATCCGATTCGATTCATCCGTCTGGCTGTTCGCGCTCACCGTCTCGCTCGTCAGCAGCGCCCTGTTCGGGCTGGCCCCGGCGCTGCGCATGCCCATGCACAGCGTGGAGCGGGCGCTCCGCACCGGCGCGCGAAGCGTTGCGGGACCTTCGCGCGCTCTGCAGAGCGCATGTGTCATCGCGGAGGTCGCCCTCGCCGTCGTGCTGCTGGTCTCGGCAGGTATGCTCGGTCGCACGCTCCTGACGCTCTCGTCGCTCGATCCCGGTGTGAACGTGCACGACGTGCTCACCGCGCGCTTCGCGCTGTCTCCTGCCGCTCTCGCGAGTCCGGCACGGATTCGTTCGGCGTGGCAGGACGTGCTCGATCGGGCGCGCCGGGTGCCCGGCGTGGAGTCCGCCGCGCTGGCCGACATCATCCCCATGCGCGAAGGCGAAAACACGCTGCCCTACTGGACCACGTCCACGCCGCCGCCCCTGGATCAGGCGCCGGTCGCGCTGGCCTCCACGGTGACGCCGGACTACTTGAACGTGATGGGTATTCCGCTCCGCCTGGGACGCTTCTTCGACGATCACGATCGCGCGGACGGCGAGCCCGTCCTGGTGATCGACGACGCGCTCGCGCAGCACGCGTTCGGCGGAGACGATGCCGTGGGCAGGCGACTGTGGGTTCCGGCCCTGAGTCCGGTGCCTCTCCGAATCATCGGCGTCGTCGGCCACGTGCGGCACTGGGGCCTGGCCGGCGACGATCGATCGCGCGTGCGCGATCAGATGTATTACCCCTTTGCGCAGGTGCCGGCTTCGCTCCTGCGTCTGTTCTCCTCGTTGATGTCTGTCGCCGTTCGAACGCGCATACCGCCGTTGAACGTCGAAGAGACCCTGCGCCGGGCGCTGCGGGGCGCGGCGGGCGATCAGGCGCTCTACGAGGTGCGCACGATGGAGCAGCTGACGGCTGCGTCGCTCGAGCGCCAGCGCTTCCTGCTGCTGCTGTTCGGCATCTTCGCAGGCATTGCCTTGTTGCTCGCGTCCGTCGGCATCTATGGAGTCCTCGCCTACCTGACGAGCCAGCGCGTGCCGGAACTCGGTGTCAGGATGGCGCTCGGCGCGACAGCGCGCGACGTCATGAATCTGGTCCTGCGGCAAAGCCTTTCGATGGTTGCCGCGGGCGTCGTCATCGGTGCGGCTGCCGCATGGGGAGCCGGACGGCTGCTCGCTCGTGTTGTCGAGGGGATGCGTCCCACAGAGCTGTCTACGGCCGCGGTGATGACATCCGTGCTCGTCGCAGCCGCCATGCTCGCGAGTGTCGTGCCTGCACGGCGCGCCAGTCGCGTGGACGTACTGAAGGCGCTGCGGCAAGAATGAGGCCGGTTCTCCGTCATCCCTCCCAGGTCGGCCGTCTCGTCCGTCGTCTGCCCGCGCTTTCGTGTATAGAATCACGCCTGCAGGAGGCTCTATGAAGACAGCGGCAATCGGACTGACCACCCTGCTGGCTCTCGCGTCGGGATCGTTCGGACCGGCGAACGCGGATTCGGCCGGGCCGCTGCTGGTGCCCGGATACGAAGCCGCTCGAGATCTGCCAGGAGCGCACGAACTGCCGGATCCCCGGACGGACTACAAGGTGGTGTTCGCCGACGGCCAGGACGCCAAGAACCCCGGCGACGTGAATCCGATGCTGCCGGCCATCGCGATGTACGTCAACACGCTGGGGAAGCACGGCGTCCCTCCCGAGCATCGCCACATCGTGATCATGTTCCACCAGCGCACCGCGGGCATCGACATCGTCATGACCAATGACGCGTACAGGGAACGCCACAACCGCGACAACCCCAACATCGCGCTGATCCATGCGCTCAAGCAGGCGGGCGTCGACATCCGCGTCTGCGGTCAGGGACTGCTCGCCAGCAAGATCGATCCGAAACAGGTCAATCCGGACGTTCAGATCGATCTCTGGGCCATGACGTCGCTGGTGAATCTGCAGCTGAAGGGATACGTCCGCGTCGGCTGATGGCACCCGCCGATTCCGGTGCCGACGAGGCCCGCGGGCGGGCCCGACGGAACCTGAAACGATGAAGGGGGACAGAAATGGCGACAGCACTGAAACGTGGCAGGGGACTGCTGCCGGCGGCCTTCCTCCTCACGCTGCTCGTGATCGGGGAGCCAGCGTGGCCGCAATCGCCTGCGCTCACCATCACGCTGACCGGACAATCCATGATCCGCTCCGACATCCGCTCCACCGCGCCGGCCGCTGTGCCGACGATCTCGGCGCTGCTGACAGGCGCCGACGTGGTGTTCACGAATTTCGAAGGGACGATCGCCGAGCCGGGTCAGCCGAACGACAGCACTCCCCGGCAGGGTCCCGGGTTCCTCGCGCCGCCGGGAGCGCTCGATTCTCTCAAGGCTCTCGGCTTCAACCTCGTGGACACGTCCAACAACCATTCGTCGGACTTGAGGATCCCCGGTTTTCTGAACACGCTGAAGGAGGCGGACCGCGCGGGCCTGGCGCACGCTGGAACCGGGACGGATTTGAAGGAGGCCGCCGCGCCGGCTCTTCTGAAGACGCCGCACGGTACGGTCGCGCTGTCAGGCCGTTCGGCACGATATTCACCGAAGCGCTGCCCGACCGCCTGCGTCCGGCAGACTGGCTGAAGAAGTGGGTGCACGCCGAGATCGACGCCGGAGCGGATCTCGTCGTCATGCACGGCGCACCCCTCCTGCACGGCATCGAGATCTATCGCGACAAGCCGATCTTCTACGATCTCGGCAACTTCATCTTCAACGCGCCGCTGACGATGTGGACGATTCAGGAGCCGATGACCTGGGAGAGCGTGGTGGCGACGCTGGAATTCCAGGGGAGGAGAGTGCAGTCGATCAGGCTCCGGCCGATCGTGCTCAACTTCATGGGCGAGGGCGAGCCCGAGGCTCACGATCGGTTCGCCAACAATCTGTTCCTCGACACGCGCGGCCTGCCCGCCCCGGCCACGGGCGAACAAGCGACGTACATCCTTCGGAGGGTCGCTGAGTTGTCGCAGCCCTTCGGAGCGAAGGTCGAGGTGGAAGGCGATCGTGCGGAGGTCAGTGTGAACGGCAGGAAATAGGACTGCGCCGAAGCTGGCGCCCCTCCGGCGCCTCCGCCGCCCGCCTCACGGTGCCGGCACTCGCGCCTTCAGGTCTGTGAACCAGTTGAGCACGATGTGCAGCTCGCGCGCGACCTGGTCGCGGCCGTCGCCGTACACGACGATGAACCGTTGCCCGTCGGGCGACATGGCGAAATATTCGCAATGGGGCGGCAGTCTCACGAGCTCACGGGGCTGGTCGAACCGGAGCGGCGACCCGCCTGCGACCGCAACCGACATCACTCGATCGCCGTTGCTGTAGACAATCTCGCGGCCGTCGTGCCTCCAGGCCGGAAGAACGCCTCCGCCGTTCGAAATCTGCAATCGTCGGCCTGGACCGGGAAACGGCGCCACGAAGACCTCGAAGTGTCCGGTCTCGTCCGATTCGTACGCGATCGATCGCCCGTCGGGAGAGAATGCGGGAGACCGCTCGTTGACGGGCGTGGCCAGAAACGGAAACGGCTTCCTGTCGCCGTCGAGCGGCAGGATGAAGATGTCGCTGCCCGTGTCGGGCCGATCCTCCCTGTACGCGAGCAGCTTCCCGTCAGGTGACGACGAGCCTGGCGTCTGGTAGTACTCGGGCGGCGTCAGGTTCTCCTCGGAGCCGCTGCCGTCGGCCGGCCGCGACACGAGACGGCGGACACCCTGGCGGTCGACTGCGTACACGATCCGGCTGCCGTCGGACGACCAGATGGGCACCTCGTTGTTGCCGTGCGGGAACGTCAGCCGGGCGAACGTGCCGCGCGCCGTGTCATACGTCCAGATGTCGTCGTTGGCGGCGCGGATGGTCAACGCAATCTGCCGTCCATCCGGTGAGATGCTCGGCTCGGCGTAGAAGCGGGGCGGCGCCGGGATCGGCGTCAGGGCGCCGCGCAGGTCGAGCCAGGCAATCGATCGGTTTTTCAGCAGGGGGCCACCCGGTACGTACGCGAGCGTGCCGTTCCTGGAGAATGCAAAGAAGGCCGCACCGGCCGCGGGGTCGAAGGACCCGCCGCTGACCACGGCAACCGGTTGACCCGATATGGCGAGCCGGCTGACGTCGAACCGCGCCGCCATGATCTGGCCGCCGTGAGCGTAAACGATGTGGCCGGTCGGCGAATACCGCGCGTCGGCGCCGCCTTCGAGCACGACGTGGCGTTTTCCCCCGGGGGTGAGGACCGCAATGCGCGCATCATCGAATGACGTCACGTCGTTCGGTTTGATCGTGAAGAGCAGTGAGCCGTCGGGGAGCAGATCCGGTGCGCTGAGCTGACCCTCGTTCGCCTCCGGCTTCACGAGTTGCGTGAACGTCCCGCCGGACGACACTTTCGCGAGTCCGGCGCGACCGCCGAGGTAGATCGTGCCGTCGTCGGCCCAGACGCCGGTGTTGAAGTTCGCCGCGTCGGCGACCGTGACGGGTTGACCCCCGGTGACCGCGACCTTCTTCAACCGGTCCGCGGCGATGAAGCCGATCCACCGGCCATCAGGCGAGAAGAACGCCTCCCAGACGCCGAGCGTTCCGCCAATCAGGTGAGGCGTCAGGTCGTCCGCGCGGCGCAGGAACAACGCGCGGCCATCGCGCGTCTTGGCGACGTAGGCGATCTCCCGGCCGTCGCGGGAGATCGCCAGGCTCGCCCATGGACCGCCCAGGTCGAGGGGCGCCTCGTCGGGAAGCGCCACGGTCCAGCGGGTGACCGGCGCGACGGCCGGCGTCGGCGAACGACCGAATCCGATCCAGGCGATCGCTGCGGCGACGGCGGCGCCCCCGACGAACGTCGCAACGCTCGGCCACGGGATCGACCCGCGTGCTCTCCGAGGGGCCGGCTCCTCCGGCTCGTGGAGGGTATCCTCGAGATCGAGGCGCGCGTCGCCGATGTCCCGCAGACGCCGTGCCGGATCCTTCGCCAGGCACCGTCGCAGCAGGCGGCGAACCCGGAGCGGCGTGTCGCGCGGCAGCGCGTCCCACGCCGGTTCCTCGTGAATGACGGCGGCAATGACGTCGGTCACGGTGTCGCCGCCGAACGCCGGCCCTCCGGTCAGCATCTCGAACAACACGCAGCCGAATGCCCAGACGTCGGCACGCCTGTCGACCGCCTTTCCGCGAGCCTGTTCGGGCGCCATGTACGCCGCTGTTCCGAGAATCACGCCCGCCCCGGTCATCATCGCGGGCGACGTGATGGTCGGCGACTGCGAGAGATCCGACGGGGAGGGTGACAGGCCGGCGGGGCCGGCCGCGGCTTTCGCCAGACCGAAGTCGAGCACCTTGACTGCGCCGCCAGTCGTCACCGCGATGTTCGCGGGCTTGAGGTCGCGATGGACGATGCCCTTGTCGTGGGCCGCTTCCAGCGCTTCCGCGATCTGGCCGGCCCACGCCAGCGCC
>JBLMXQ010000101.1:0-41800 GCA_050257855.1 Betaproteobacteria bacterium
GCGGCCACGAGCGCGGCGACGGCCGCACGCCGTACGCTCACCGGCGCTCCCCGGCCAGCACGTCGAGGTACTCGCGAACGACGACGCCGAGGCCGACGAACAGGGCCCGGGAGACGATCGCATGGCCGATCGACACCTCGTCGAGGTGCGGCAGTTCGCGAAAGACGACGAGATTGGCCAGATCGAGGTCGTGCCCCGCGTTGATGCCGAGCCCGAGGGAGTGCGCCAGGCGCGCCGCCTCCGCGTACCGGGCGAACGACTGCCTCCCTTCGTCCAGTCCGCTCTCGAACGCCCGTGCAAACGGCTCGGTGTACAGCTCCACCCGATCGGCACCGACGGAGGCCGCCCAGCGGATCGGATCGGGCGCTGGATCCACGAACAGGCTGACGCGCACGTGGCGCGCCCGCAGATCGGCGATCAGCTCGGGCAGCTGCTCGGTTCCCGGGCCCGGCCGCCATCCGGCCTGGCTGGTGATTTCGCCGGGCACGACCGGCACGAGCGTGCACTGATCCGGACGGATTTCGCGAACCAGCTCCACGAAGTCAGGGCGCGGGTCGCCCTCCATGTTGAATTCGGCATGCGGCACGCGCCCGCGCAGCGCGCCGGCAATCGCCCGCACGTCGTCGGGCCGGATGTGACGGCGGTCGGCGCGCGGATGCACCGTGATGCCCGGCGAGCCGGCGGCCAGGCACACGTCGACCGCCTCGAGCACGCTGGGGACGTGCCCGCCGCGCGAGTTGCGCAGCGTCGCCACTTTGTTGACGTTGACGGACAGGCGGATCATGCTCGGCTTTCGGCTCCCGGCTCACGGTCGCGCGCAGGCATTCGCGGGACAGAGATCAGCCCAGCTGCTCCCTGACGACGTCGACGATCTCCTGGGCCCAGACCCGGATCTCGTCCTCGTGCTTCCCTTCGAGCATCACACGCAGCAGCGGCTCGGTGCCCGAGTACCGCACGAGCAGCCGCCCGGAGCCAGCGAGCCTGGCTTCGACGCGGGCCATGGCATCGGCGACGGCCGGTACACTTCGCAGATCCCGCTTCTCGCGCACCCGGACGTTCAGCAGCACCTGCGGATAGCTGACGAGATCCGCCGCGAGATCGGCCAGCCCCCGCCCGCTCAGGACCATCGTCCGCAGCACGTTGGCGGCCGTGCACAGGCCGTCGCCCGTGAAGAGGTAGTCGGAGAAGATGATGTGGCCGGACTGCTCGCCGCCGAGCGACAGACCGCGCGTCAACATCTCCTCCATCACGTACTTGTCGCCCACGGGACACCTGACCAGCCCGATGCCGAGCGGAGCGAGCGCGAGCTCGAGGCCGATGTTGCTCATGACGGTCGCGACGATCGCGTTCCCCCTGAGGCGGCCCTCGGACTTGAGCTGGCGCGCGCACATCAGCAGCACGGCGTCGCCGTTCACGATTCGGCCGTTCGCATCCGCGAAGATCGCCCGGTCGCCGTCGCCGTCGAACGCGACGCCGAGATCGTACCCGCGCTCGACCACCGTGCGCGCGAGCCGTTCGGGATGGGTCGAGCCGCAGCGCAGGTTGATGTTGCGGCCGTCCGGCTCGGCGTCGAGCACGACTGGCTCGAGCCCCAGGCTCCGGAACAGCTCCGGCCCGACGGTCGTCGTCGCGCCGTTCGCGCAGTCGACGACCAGCCTGATACCGTCCAGGCGTGCAGACTCGGGGAAGACCGATCGCAGGTGTTCCAGATAGGCGCCGACGAGATCCACCTGCGCGACCGGCCCGGCGTCGCCGGACCGCGCGGACCACGAGCGGTCCGCCACGATGGCTTCGACCTCGCGCTCGATCCGCTCGGTGAACTTCTCGCCGCGCCCGGAGAACACCTTGATGCCGTTGTCCTCGAACGGATTGTGCGACGCGGAAATCACGACGCCGGCGTCGTAGCTCCTGGTGCGGGTCAGGTACGCGACGGCGGGCGTGGGAACGACGCCGGCGCTCGTGACCAACGCGCCTTCGCCCGACGCGCCGTGGGCCAGCTCGGCCTCGATCCAGCTGCCCGACTCGCGCGTGTCGCGGCCGACCAGGAGCCGTACGCCGCCATTCGACGTGCCCGACCCGCCATGCGGCAGCGCGCGGACGAGCGCGGCGCCGAGCCGCCGGACCGTCGGCGGATCGAGCGGATACGAGCCTGCCGTGCCGCGAACGCCGTCGGTGCCGAAGAGGTGCGGGACGTGCGGCTCACTGGTTGCCACTGGCGATTCTCACCTGGACGGTTGCTGGAGCGATGTGCGTGACGCCGGCGTCCGGCGTAGCATTCGCATGGACGGTCAACGTGTACTCGCCCGAACCGAGACCCGCCAGGTCCACGTACGCGTCCACATCGTCGGGGTCGAGGCGGTTGAGGGCTTCGCGGCTGCCACGCACGCCCACGGCTACGACAGCCGGCACGGCGCGCGCGGACAGCTTGGGCGACAGGTTGCGAAGGTGCACCGGCCGGCTCTGAATGGTCCGTTCCTCCGGCCCTGGCAGGACCTGTACCGACACCGTCGCGGTCCGCGGGCCCTTCAGGCGCAGCTCGGGGTCGAGAAACCCGATGCTCACGACGTCGCGGATCGGCTCGCGCGCGCCGGTCACGACGACCGGCTCGGTGAGCGCCTCGGTCACGCGCTTCACGGAATTCTCAGGACCGGCCACCTCCACCGTCGCCGGATTCGTCGTGATGGTCCCGATGACGTAGCCCGGCGCCGGCCTGCCGTCGATGGCGGGCACGACACGCACGCGCCCGGTAGCCGTACGCTCGAACGTGAGCGCGATCGTCGTCGGGCTGACCTGCACGACGTCGACGCCGAACGGAGCGCGAACCTGCTCCGGCGTCAGGTGGAAGAGACGGCGTCCCGTCGACACGCCGCGGAGGTCCAGTACGGCGACGATGTCGCCGGCCCCTACGCGCCCGAGCGTTCCGGAGGAGCCGCGGACGCGGACGTCGACCGCGGCCGGCGGGTCGCCCTGCAGCTCGAGCCCCTGCGGAAACTGCTGCAGTTCGAGGGGCACGCGCAGCCCCCGTTCGACCGTCTCCTCGCCCGAGACGGCGTACCAGAGCGATACGGCGAGGGCGGCCGACAGCAGCTTGAGGCCGATGTGGCGGAAGGGCCAGACGGAGCGCATCATGCCAGGGCGCGCCGGGCGGCGACCGGTCGCTGCAGAACGAGCGTGCGCAGGCGGGCGCGCAGGGCGTCGGGCGTCAGCCCGCGCTCGATGATGCCGTCGGCGATGATCGAGATGGATCCGCTCTCCTCGGACACGACGACGGCCACGGAGTCGTTCTCCTCGGTGAGGCCGATCGCCGCCCGGTGCCGGGAGCCGAGCTCCTTGCCCAATTTCGGATTCACCGTCAGCGGCAGAAAGCAGGCCGCTGCCGCCACGCGGTCGTCCTGGACGATCACCGCGCCGTCGTGAAGCGGCGAGGTGGGCTGAAAGATGCTCAACAGCAAATCGTACGTCAGGACGGCGTCGAGCGGAATACCGCCTTCGATGTAGTTGCGCAGGCCAATCTGCCGCTCGAGCGCGATGATGGCGCCGATGCGCTGCGACGCGAGCAGGCCGGCGGCCATCACGATTTCCTCAACCGATTCCTCGGCCGACTCCGGTTTGGCGAAGTAGCGGAAGAACGGCGCGCGGCCGAGATGCGCCAGCGCGCGACGGATGTCCGACTGGAACAGCACGATGACCGCAAAGACGATGTAGCCGGCGAGGTTCCGCACCAGCCAGTTGACCGTCTGCAGATGCGCCAGCCGCGAGGTGTAGAACAGCACCATCAGCACGCCGCCGCCGACCGCCATCTGGACGGCGCGGGTGCCGCGAATCAGCTTGAGCACCTCGTAGATGAGCAGCGACACCACGAGGATGTCCGCGACGTCCCACCATCCGAACGCCGGGCGCCGGAGCACGGTCTCGATCCACGTCATGGCTGTTCGCTGCGGGCCGTCGCCTGCAGGCCGCGCCTGATCTCCTCTGCCGCCCGCGCCACCTGCGCCATCTCCGCCACGGCATGCACGCGGACGATGTGCGCCCCGCCGAGGACCGCCGCCGTGACCGCCGCGGCCGTTGCCCAGTCGCGGCCGGACGGCGGAGCGCCGCCGCTGGCTTCCTGCAGAAACGACTTCCGGGACGGTCCGACGAGCACCGGGCGATCGAGGGCTTCGGCGATGTCCGGCAGGCGCGCCAGCACACCATAACTGTGGTGCGGACGTTTGGCAAACCCAATCCCGGGATCGACCACGATGGCCTCACGCGGCACGCCGCCCTCGACGGCGCGCGTCACCGCCGCGGCGAGCTCGGCCGTCACCTCCGCGATGAGGTCACGGTACACGGCCTCGCGCCCCATCGTGTCGGGCCGGCCGCGCGTGTGCATCAGCACGATCGCGGCGCCGCGCGCGGCGACGACGCCGGCGAGCTCGCGGTCGTACAGCAGACCGCTCACGTCGTTGACCATGGACGCGCCTGCGTCGAGCGCTGCGCGCGCGACGGCGGCTCTCCACGTATCGATGGAGATGGGCGCGCGCAGCCGTCCGGCGATGGCCCGCACCACCGGGAGCACTCGCGCCAGCTCTTCGTCGAGAGGGACGGCCGCCGCCCCCGGCCGGGTCGATTCGCCGCCGACATCGATGAGATCGGCGCCCTCCGCGTCCATGCGCAGCGCCGCTTCGGCGGCAGCCGCCGGATCGGTCATGGGGGACGAGGCGAACGAGTCGGGCGTGACGTTCAGGATGCCCATCACCAGCGGGCGCTCGCCGACACGAAGCTCGCCGCCAGGAAGCGGAAGGGCGTAGGGCGCGCGGGGAGGGAATGCCCAGGTCACGAGTGACAACGAGGAATCAGGAATTCGCGCTGAACCCGATTCCTCATTGCAGGCGGCAGGCCGGCTATTCCTGCGGGATCGGCTTGTTGAGCGCCGGCACGATCGGCGCGCGCTCCTTCTGGCGCGGGCGCGCTTCGTTCTCGCTCCCGTCGGCAGCCGGCGGACGGGTCGCGGCCGGCTGGACCTCGTCGAGCGGCAGGCCCGCGGCGAGACGTTTGACCTGCTCGGCGTCGAGCACCTCGCGCGCGAGCAGCGCATCGGCCATCGTCAGCAGCTTGTCCCGGTGCTCGGTGAGCAGCCGGTGTGCGCGCTGGTAGTTGTCGGTGACGAAGCGCTTCACTTCGTGGTCGATCTTGAGCGCCGTGTCCTCGCTGTAGTCCTGGTGTTGGGCGATCTCGCGGCCGAGGAAGATCTGCTCCTCCTTCTTGCCGAAGGTGAGCGGTCCCATCTGGTCGCTCATGCCCCACTCGCAGACCATCTTGCGGGCCAGTTCGGTCGCGCGCTCGAGATCGTTGCCGGCGCCGGTCGTCAGGCTGTCCATCGTGATCTCTTCGGCGATGCGGCCGCCGAGGAGGATCGCGATCTGGTCGTTGAGGTAGTCGCGCGAGTAGTTGTGCTTCTCGTCGACCGGCAGCTGCTGCGTGAGGCCGAGCGCCATGCCGCGCGGGATGATCGTCACCTTGTGGATCGGATCGGCATGCGGCAGCAGCACGGCGAGCAGCGCGTGTCCCGCCTCGTGGATGGCCGTGACGCGCTTCTCGGCGTCGCTGATGATCATCGAGCGGCGCTCGGATCCCATCAGCACCTTGTCCTTGGCGAACTCGAAGTCCGCCATGCGCACGACCTTCTGGTTGTACCGGGCGGCGTTGAGCGCCGCCTCGTTCACCAGGTTCGCGAGATCGGCGCCCGAGAAGCCGGCCGAGCCGCGCGCCAGCACGCCGATCTCCACGTCGTCGGACATCGGGATCTTGCGCGTGTGGACGCCGAGGATCCCTTCGCGTCCCTTCACATCGGGGCGGTTGACGACGATGCGGCGGTCGAAGCGGCCGGGACGCAGCAGCGCCGGGTCGAGCACGTCGGGCCGGTTGGTCGCGGCGACGAGGATGACGCCCTCGTTCGACTCGAAGCCGTCCATCTCGACGAGGAGCTGGTTGAGCGTCTGCTCGCGCTCGTCGTGGCCGCCGCCGAGCCCGGCCCCGCGATGGCGGCCGACCGCGTCGATCTCGTCGATGAAGACGATGCACGGCGCGTTCTTCTTACCCTGCTCGAACAGGTCGCGGACGCGCGACGCGCCGACGCCGACGAACATCTCGACGAAATCCGATCCGCTGATCGAGAAGAACGGCACGTTGGCCTCGCCAGCCACCGCGCGCGCGAGGAGCGTCTTGCCGGTCCCCGGAGATCCCATCAGCAGCACGCCCTTGGGAATGCGGCCGCCGAGCTTCTGGAATTTCTGCGGCTCCTTGAGGAACTCGATGATCTCCTGCAGCTCCTCCTTCGCTTCGTCCACGCCGGCCACGTCCTTGAACGTGACCTTCTTCTGCGAGCTCGAAGACAGCTTCGCCTTGCTCTTGCCGAACGACAGCGCCTTGTTGCCGCCGCTCTGCATCTGGCGCATGAAGAAGATCCAGAATCCGATGATGAGCAGCATCGGACCCCAGGAGTACAACAGCGACGCCCACGGGCTGGCGGTCGGCTCCTTGGCGACAACGACCACGTTGCGATCGATCAGCTTGTTGACGAGCCCGTCGAACTGGCTCGGCGCGTACGTGTGGAAGCTCTCGTTGGACTTGGTGTAGCCGGTGACTTCCTGCCCTGTGATGGTGACGCGGGCGACGCTGCCGGCGTCGACCCACGACATGAACTCGCTGAAGCTGACCGGCCGATCGTGCTGCTGGAAGTGAGTCGAAAAATTCCAGATGAGCACGCCGACGACGACGAGCGCCACCCAGAACAACAGACTCTTCAGGGTCGAGTTCAAGCGGAGCCTCCCAAAGCCTTAAGTCTCAAGATTAACATGCCTTGCGAGGGGTCCGTTACCCGAAACTCGTCGCCAATCGCATGGCCGGCCACCCACACGATTCGCCCCTCGCCGTCGACGACGATTGGCACCCGGTCGCGCTCGGCCCGGGAGACCTTCCGGTCCACGAAGTAGTCCTGCAGCTTCTTGCGGCCGCCGAGCCCTGCCGGGCGGAACCGATCGCCCGGCCGCCGGTTCCGGACGGAGAGCGGCGAACGGCAGAGATCTCCACGCACGATCGCCACCTGCGCACCAGGCCCGCCCGGCGGAACCGGCCCCGCCGAAGTCGCCGCCGAGAGCACGCAGCCGGCCTCCGGCAGTTCGACCTCCCCTGGGATAGACAGCGAATATTCGAAAAGGTTCATCCGCTCCCCGGCCGGCCGCCCGACGGCGCCCGGGGGTCTACCTCTTAAGACGAGTTGCCGGCCGACACGTTCCAGGCGCTGGCCGGGGCCGTCGAGGCGCGTGCCGTCGGGCGCCTCGAGCAGCCCGAGGGCGTCGCTCACGTGCGCGAACGCGACGCGCCGCCCGCCGGAGGTCGCCGCCATCGCCCGCCACAGCGCGAGCCGCCGGAGCGCGCGGGGCGCGGCGCCGAGCGCCTCCACGTCGAAGCGCCACGCGCCGCCCTCGCGGGCAGCGGCGCGCGCGACCAGCGCATCGGCCTCCTGCGCCATCCACTCCCATTCGTCGCGCGCGAGCTCGGCTTCGTCCGCCAGCACGTCCACGATCGACGGGTTGAACCGCCGCTCCAGTATCGGCAGCAGCTCGATCCGCACGCGGTTCCGCGGAATCGCGACGTTCTGGTTCGACTCGTCCTCGACACAGCCGATGCCCCGATCGACGAGCCACCGCCGCACCTCGGCGCGACGGCAGTCCAGCAGCGGGCGGACGAGGGCGCCTCGTCTCGGGTACATGCCGGCGCGGCCGCGCGCGCCCGTGCCGCGCAGGAGCCGCAGGAGCACGGTCTCGGCCTGATCGTCGCGCGTGTGCCCGAGCGCCACGACGTCGGCGTCGGCGCGGAGGCGGGCGCGCTCGAAGAAGGCGTGCCTCGCAACGTGCGCCGCGTCCTCGATCGATCGCCGCTCGCGGCGCGCGCGCGCGCCGACGTCCTCGCGCTCGACGTCGAGCGGCAGCCCCAAGGCGTCGGCCAGCGCGGCGCAGAACCGCTCGTCGGCATCCGCCGCCGGCCGGAGCTGATGGTTGAAATGTACGAGGCCGACGAGCCGAAGCTCGCGCGCCCGATCGAGCGCCCGCAGCAGGTGCGCCAGCGCGACCGAGTCGGGTCCGCCGGACAGCGCAACGAGCACGCGAGTGTCGGGTGTGGCCAGCCGGTGCTGGCGGATCGTGCGCCGGACCCGGTCCACGAGAGGCATGCCCGAGTGTGCGGAGATGGTGCCGGAGGGCGGACTCGAACCGCCGACCTAGCGCTTATGAGACGCTCGCTCTAACCGCCTGAGCTACTCCGGCAGGAAACTTTGATTCTAGCCGATGCGGCGATCGAGCTCAATTGCAGCAGCCGCGAGGAGCGGAATCATGATCTCGTGATGGCCGACCAGCGAGTAGCCGCGCCCGCCCGACGCGGTCGGCCGGGCGACGACGTTGGTCTGCGGACGGTACGAGCGGATGAAGTCGAGATTCACCGTGGTGAGATGGCCCAGCGCGATCCCGCGGTTGCGCGCCAGCGCGACCGCCTTGAGAAACACCTCGGGCAGGACGACCGCCGACCCGCAGTTCAGGTAGACGCCGTGCTCGAGGCGCGCCACGTTCGATACGAAGTAGCGGAAATCGCGCAGGCTGCCTTCGCCGATCGCCGCGCCCGATGCCATCGGGTGCATGTGGATGATGTCGGTGCCAATCGCGACGTGCACCGTCACGGGAATCTGCAGGCGGGCGGCGGCGGAGAGGACGCTCGACCGCGCGTGCTGGGGCTCCCGTTCCGCGAGGAACCGCCCGACCGACTGTCCGAGCCCGAGTCCCGCAGCAACGCCCCGGGCGATCGCGTCGTTCAGCAGCCGCCCGGTTTCCTCCGCCATGCCGAACCGTCCGGGACCGAGGGCCTCGTCCACGTCCTCGGACGTCGCGCCGACCAGGGCGATCTCGAAGTCGTGAATGACCGCCGCTCCGTTGGTGGCGAGCGCCGACACGAACCCGCGCTCCATCAGGTCGATGAGCGTCGGACCGAGGCCGGTCTTGATCACGTGGGCGCCCAGCCCCCACACCACGCCGCCATCGTCGCGGCGCCTGGCCTCGACGATCGCCCGCACGACCGCCTTGAGATCGGCGGCGGCCAGGATGTCCGGCAGCGCATCGACCCACGCGCCGACGCTCGCACCCGGCGCCGGCGGGCGGGCGAAGTCCTCGGCCCGCGCCTTGCTCGGCCGCGACTTCAGCGGATAGGTCCGGATGCCCGAGAGATCGAATTCTTCGTATGGGAAGGGCATTTTCGACGACAGCTTACATCCGAACGCAATTTTGTCGCGACACCACGGAACCACGAGGCGGCTTCGCGGTGAAGAGTCTTCTCACAGGATCAGCATCGCATCGCCGTAGCTGTAGAAGCGATATCGCTCGGCGACCGCTTCGCGGTAGGCTGCGAGCGCGAGCTCGCGACCGGCAAACGCCGCGACCAGAATCAGCAGTGACGACCGGGGCAGGTGAAAGTTCGTCACGAGGCCGCCGACCACGAGGAACCGGTGCCCGGGCCGGATGAACAGATCCACGAGGCCGCCGCCGGGCGCCACGCGTCCGCCGTGCGCCATCGCGACCGCTTCCAGCGTGCGTGTGCTCGTCGTGCCGACCGCGACCACGCGCCGCCCCTCGGCGAGGGCTCGATTGATCGCGGCCGCCGCCGGTTCGCTGATCTCGTAGCGCTCCGGCTCGATTCGATGCTGCTCGATCTCCTCGACCCGCACGGGCTGAAACGTGCCGTATCCTACGTGTAGCGTGATCCTGGCCATCCCGATGCCGCGCGCCTCCAGGCGCGCCAGGAGCTCCGGAGTGAAGTGCAGGCCGGCGGTGGGGGCCGCCACTGAGCCGCGCGCGCGAGCGAACACGGTCTGGTACCGCTCGCGATCGGACGGCTCGTCTGGTCGCCTGATATACGGCGGCAGGGGCACGTGGCCGATCGCGTCCACCGCCGACTCGACCGGCGATCCGTCAGGTGTCGACAGTCGAATGACGCGCCGGCCGTAGAATCGCCGCTCCAGCACCTCGCCGTGAAGCACGCGCGCGCCTTCGAAAACCACGCGCGCGCCCGGCTTGAGCTTCTGGCCGGGATGCATCAGCGCCTCCCACAGCTCGCCCCCGCTCTCTTCGCCGATGCGCGAGACGAGGAGACACTCGACCGTGCCGCCGCTCGGCACACGATGTCCGAGCAGACGCGCCGGGAAGACGCGCGTGTCGTTGACGACGAGCAGGTCGCCCGGCGCGAGCAGGTCGGGGAGGCGGGCTACCACTGAGTGACGGATTTCGCCGGTGTCGCGGCGCAGGTACAGCAGCCGGGAGCCGCCCCTGTCGCGAGGTGGCTCCTGGGCGATCAGTTCGGGAGGAAGATCGAAGTCGAACTCGCGGATGTGCATCCGCGGTTCATCTTAGTGGATGACGCGCGGACCCCAGACGGCCTTGGCCGCGCGCCAGTCGTCTTCCAGGATCGACCAGAGCGCCTGGTCCAGGTACTCGCCGTGCCGGACGAAGGACCGCCGCAGCACGCCTTCCTGCACGGCGCCGATCTTGCGCAGCGCGCCGTTGCCGCGGCCGTTCCGAAGCGCGGCCCTGGCTTCGAGCCGGTGAACGCCGACATACTCGAACACGAAATCGAGCACGAGCTGAGCGCTCTCGACGAACATGCCGCTGCCCCAGAAGGGGGACCCGATCGCGAACCCCCACTCGGCGGTCCCGAAGCCGGGCTCGAGCTCCCGCACCTGGAACAGCCCGGCGGCCGTATCGGTTCCCCGCGGCACGACGGCGAAGCAGATGTAGCGTCCCGCGCGGCGCTCCCGGTGGGTCCAGGCGATGAATCGCTCGAAGCCGTCGACCGTCGTCGGTGGCGGAGAGATGAACCGGGAGACCTCTTCGGTCGACAGCAGGGCGAGCAGGGACGCGGCATCCGAATGCCGCAACTCGCGCAGCACCACGAGCGGACCGGTCAGGAGGGGCAGACCGTTGCGCCAGTCGGTGGTAGTGATCGGCCCTGAACGGGGAATCGGCGGCGCCGCGACCGGTGCGATGTCCGCGCGATATGGCATCTTCTCCATCAGAAGAGCCCTCCGCCCTGCGCAGAGTTGCCCCACACGATGTTGTCTCCCCAGACTATATTGTTGCCGGTCGACTGCAGGCCCCAGACGATGTTGTTGCCCCAGACGATGTTGTCGTTCGAAACGTTGCCCCAGACGATGTTGTCGTCCGCGAGGTTGCCCCAGACGATGTTGTCCTCGTTCAGGTTGCCCCACACGATGTTGTCGCGATTGAGATCGCCCCAGACGATGTTCGTTCCGTCTGACATGCCGATGAGGCGTCCGCCCCAGACGATGTTGTTCGCCCAGACGATGTCGTTCGCCCAGACGATGTTTTCGACCGCGACCTGGGAGACATCGCGCCACGACACGTCGTTGGCCCAGACGAGATCGTTGCCCCAGACAATGTTGTCGCCCCACACGATGTTGGCCGACCACGTCGCGAGGTTGTAGAACAGCAGATTGCCCCAGACGATGTTGTCGCCCCACACGATGTTGGCGGACCAGGAGTAGGTGCGCTGGCGCCCGTGATCGACGAGGACCGTCTGGTCGGGAATCGAGTTCCGCAGCCACCACTCGCCCGCGCCGGCGGACGGGTCGATGGCGTTCCCCAGCGCCATCGCACCAGCGGCATTGATTTCGCCCGCCCCCTGCGTCAGGACGTCGGCGTCCGGCAGTTTGATCGCGGTGTACTCAACGATGGCCTTGACCACGTTCGGCGCGAGCGGCGACGCATCCGAATAGCCGGCGCGGCGGTTCGCGTCGATCACCAGGGCGACCTCGCCGCTGGTCACGGCGGTGGCCATGCTGGTTCCGGTCAGCTCGAGGAAGACCTGCCGGTTCCCGGCCTGCTTCCGGCTGCCCGCGAGCGTCCGGTACAGCGTTGACGTCGGCACGGCGTCCGAGACGAGGCGTACGCCGGGCGCGACGACGTCCGGCTTGGCGAACGCGTCGTACCACGTCGGACCGCGCGAGCTGAACGCCGCGACCGAGTCGTCTTCGCGACGCACCGTGTTGCGCGTGTCGGCGGCGCCGACGGTAATCGCCGACGGAGCGTCGCCGGGCGAGGTGATGCCGGCATACCCGACGTGCCCGGTCGTGAGACTCTGGCCGAAGTTGCCGGCCGACGCCACGACGACGATGCCGTGGGCGACCGCCTGCTCGACGGCCTGCACCAGCGGATCATCGGCCGCCGGCGCGAAGATCGGGTGCCCGAGCGACAGGTTGATGACGTCGACGTGCAGCCGATCGTTGTTGTCGACGATGAACTGGATGGCGTCGAGCACGTCGCTCGTGTGCCCCTGCCCCGCGTCGTCGAGGACCTTGAGGCCGACGAAGCTCACGTCGGGCGCCACGCCCTGGAACTCGAGCCCGGAGAGGGCGCCGCTCGCGCCGATGAGGCCCGCGACGTGCGTTCCGTGACCGTAGTCGTCGTACGGCTCGGTCGCAAGGCCGCCGCGCGTGAAATCGTAGAACGCCTCGATGCGGTCCGCCGGAACGTCGCCGTTCGGCTGGATGCCGGAATCGATGAGCGCGACCACGACGCCGCGACCGGTGGGCGTCGTCGAGCTGGCCACGTGCGGCAGGCCGAGCGTGTCGCGGAGCCTGTCGGGGAAGGGATCCTTCGCGAGCGACCCTCTCAACATCTTCCTGGCACGCGCGCTCTCGAAGCCGCTGTCGCTGCCCGCGGTCACCGTGGCGTCGAGCGAGACGGACCGGACGGATGGGTGATCCGCAAGCACCGCCACGTCGCCGCTGTGTACTTCGGCCGACAGAGAGCTGACCAGCGCGTTCTCGGACGTGATGCGATCGCCGTGAGCCTGGAGCGCCTTGCGGATGTCCCGACGGGCGGCGGCGTCCACGGTGATGATGACGCGCTCGGTCGAGGCGCCCTTGCGCAGGGCATCCTGCAGCCCGAGATCGATCTTGTTCCTGCTATGGCGCTGCTGAGCGAGGAGGGTGGGGGAGCCAAGCAGGAGCAGGGCGACGGTCGTGATCGCGCAGGCGGAGCCCGGGGGGAAGCGGAGCTTCACGCCGCTTCCACAGAGCAATACGCGGGCCGCATCCCATCCGTGAGGCGTCAGGCAGAGCAAGGCGCTCTCTATCAGCGGCTTGAAGGGATTCGGATCCCTTCTTTCGGACAGCAAGAGACTGTTTGTCCATGTTCCGTTTCAGATCGATGAACGAGAGCCTCGCAGGAAATTCAACAGAAACAATCGGAAAAATGGCAGGTTCTGCGTACGTCCCGATACGAGACACTGCGTTCAGAAACGGACCAGGCGGAGCCGTTCACCTGCACGCCGCCGCGCGCGATGACGCCCGAGAACACAGCGTTCGCGCCGATGCCGAGGGCGAGCATCAGCACGGCGGCGGCCGCGAACCCGGGGCTGCGCCGCAGCCGGCGGACGCCGTATCGAAGGTCGCGCGCCAGCGCTTCGAGGCGCGGGAATCCGCGGACGTCGCGTGCGCGCTCGCGCGTCAAGGCCATGCCGCCGAGAGCCAGGCGCGCGAGGCGCCGCGCCTCCTCGGGCGTCATGCCGGCGCGCGGGTTCTCGTCGACGTGCATCTGCAGGTGGCTCGCGAGCTCCTCGTCGAAATCGCGCTCGAGCCGCGCTCGATGGAAGAGCGACGCCACGCGCCCTCCGAACGCCCGCAGCATCCGGCTCACGACGTGCGCTCGGGCGCGAGAAAACGCGCGAGGATGGCGTTCGTTTCCTGCCAGTCGCGCGCCTCGCGCGCGACCTGCGCGCGCCCGGCCCGCGTGAGCCGATAGAACTTCGCCCGGCGGTTGTTCTCCGACGCGCCCCACTCGGACGTCATGTAGCCATCCTGCTCCAGCCTGACGAGCGCCGGGTACAGCGTGCCGTAGTTGATCGAGAGCTGGTTGCCGCTCGTCTGCTCAATGCGGCGGGCGATCCCGTAGCCGTGAAGCGGCCCGAGCGCCTCGAGCGTCTTCAGGATCATGAGCGCCAGCGTTCCCTGCCACACATCCGACTTGCCCCCCAATCGGCCGCTCCTATTGGAAGGCCCTCTCAAGACATATGGGATGGCAATAGGGAAGTCCGGGGGCTGGGGGCTCCGGGCTGGGACTGGGACTGGAGCTACACGAACCGCCCCAGGTCGAAGCGGCCGCGGGTCTGGAGGAGGCTCTTCCAGAGATCGCCCTGCTTCGCCACGCGCCCGGGGACGTTGAGCATCGTGAAGTCCTCGATGCGGATGCCCCGCTCGACCTCCCGCCACGTCACGGGCGTCGAGACGGTCGCGTCCTGACGTGGCCGGACGGAGTAGATCGACGCGAGCGTCCGCCCCCAAGCGTTCTGGTTGTAGTCGACCAGCACGCGGCCGGGCGGGCGCTTCGCCACGCGGTACTCGGCCGTGATGAGCGCGGGATGCCGCGCCGCCAGCTCCTGAGCGAGCGCCTTCGCGAACGCCCACACCTCCTTCTGCAACGGTCCCCTCACGATCGGGACGTAGACGTGCAGACCCTTCGAGCCGGTGGTCTTGACGAACGACGGCATCTTCAGAGCGTCGAGCGCCTCGCGGACGACGAGTCCGGTCTCGAGGACGCGCTCGAATCCGGCGCCTGCGCCCGGGTCCAGATCGAAATGCACGTAGTCGGGCCGGTTCACATCGTCGCAGCGGGCGTACCACTGATTGAGGTCGATGCAGCCGAGATTGACCACCCACAGGAGCGACGCCCGATCCTGAATCATCGGGAAGTCGATGACGTTCCCCGACTCGTGCTCGATCGAGCAGGTCTCGATCCACGCGGGCCGCGGGGCCGGCGCACGCTTCATGAAGAAGAACGCGCCGGAGGCGCCGTGCGGGTACCGCTTCATCACCATCGCGCGATTCTTCAGGTGCGGCAGCAGGACAGCCGAGACGTCGGCGTAGTACCGGAGCAGGTCGCCCTTGGTGAGGTGGCGCGCCTCCCAGAAAACCTTGCGGAGGTTGGTGAGCCGCACCTCGCGGCCGTCGACGGCCAGCACAACGTTGTCCTGGTCGCGCGGGATCCGGGTCGCCAGGGGCATGGCGGGTTGTTCCTGTTGACTGGCGATCGTCGATTGCGGGTCCGGCTGCAGGCTGTCGATGGGTCAGCGTCCCGTCCCGTCCTGCAACCCTGCAATCCTGTATTCCTGCAATTTCGGCGGTCTCGGGCCGTGCACGACCGCGCCGGCGACGGGACCGTAGTCGAGCTCCCGCCCGGCGCGCACGTGTCGCAGCAGGAGGCCGCCGCGGCTCATGTCACCGCGGCCGACGAACTCGAGCGGAAAGCGGAGCCGCGCGCCGAAGATTGGCGTCAGCACCTGCACGTACTTGGGTGACGCGACACTGCCGAGAAGCACGACCTCGCAGTCGGCGCCGATCTCCGCGGCCAGCGCGCGCGCGCTGCGCTCGAGCGGCCGCCGGTAGTGCCCGTTCTCGAGCGTGACGTCGGCGCCGGCGAACGCGTGCAGCGTCCGCGGCGTCACGCGCGCGTCCGGAGGCTGCAGACCGGCGTTCGGCGTGATGATGTGCACCCCGCAGCCGACGATCGCGTCAGCCGGCCCGGGCGGGGCGGCGAAGCGCTCGGCGTACGCCAGCTTGCCCCGGAAGTACAGGCCGCTGATGAACGCGAAGGTCTCTCCGAGCGGCGCGCCCTCGTGTCCGCGCAGCGCCCGGGCGAGCGGAAACTGCGCGCGCGGGGACGACACCTGTGCCGCGCGGCGGCCGCGGCAGTTCGCCGGCGACAAGAGGAAGATTCGCGACATCGGTCAACGCCGTTCGCCGGATCCCGAGGCCCCGGCCCGCCGTTCAGAACGCCCAGCGCAGGAGCACGGAGCCGACCGTGAAGCCGGCGCCGACCGACGCCAGCAGCACGAGGTCGCCTTTCCTCAGGCGCCCCGCGCAGACGGCGTCGTTGAGCGCAAGCGGGATGGTCGCCGCCGTCGTGTTGCCGAACCGTTCGATGTTGATGACGATCTGATCCTCGGAGAGGCCGAGCTTCTCTGCGGCCGACGTGATGATCCGGCGGTTCGCCTGGTGCGACACGAACAGCGCCAAGTCGGACGGCGACAGTCTGTTGCGGTCGAGGAGCCGCCTCGCGACCTCTTCGGTCTTCCGCACGGCGAACTTGAACACCGCCGGGCCGTCCTGCTTGACGTAGTGCAGCCGCTGCTCCACGGTCTCCTTCGACGGCGGACGGAGGCTGCCGCCGGCCGGCATGCACAGCGCGGGACCGCCGCTGCCGTCGATCTCGTGCTCGAAGTCGATGATCTGGGCGCCCCCCGGCTCTGCCGCCGACACCACCACCGCGCCCGCGCCGTCACCGAACAGCACGCAGGTCGCGCGGTCCTGATAGTCGATGATGCTCGACATCACGTCGGCGCCAATCACGAGCGCGTGATCGTGCGCGCCGCTCGCGACCAGCTGGCTGCCGACCGTCAGCGCGTAAGTGAACGCCGAGCAGGCGGCGCTGACGTCGAAGCCCCACGCGCGATGGGCGCCGATCTTGGTCTGCACGAGGCACGCCGTGCTCGGGAACATCATGTCGGGCGTCACCGTGCCGACGACAATCAGCCCGATGTCGTCCGGGGTGAGCCCCGCCCGGGCGATGGCCTTCAGGGCCGCTTCGCGTGCGAGGTCGGAGGTCCCGACGCCCGCCTCGACGATATGGCGCTCGCGGATGCCGGTCCGCTGCAGGATCCACTCGTTGCTCGTGTCGACCATCCGCTCGAGGTCCGCATTGGTCAGCAGCCGCGGCGGCACATAGGTCGCCAGCGAGCGAATCGCGGTCGGACGCCCTCCCGCCCGCGGGGTGTTGCGGTCGCCGTTCACCACAGTCGTCGATCCTTCCCGGGCGCCTCGAGGCCGAAATAGCCGTACGCGCGCGGCGTCGCGACCCGCCCGCGGGACGTGCGATCCAGGAACCCGATCTGGATCAGAAACGGCTCGTAGATGTCTTCGATGGCATCCTTCTCTTCGCTGATCGCTGCGGCGATGCTGTTCAGCCCGACCGGACCGCCGCCGAACTTGTCGATGATCGTCCGCAGGAGCTTGCGGTCGATCTCGTCGAACCCGTGCTCGTCGACCTCGAGCAGCCGGAGCGCGGCGTGCGCGACGTCGAGCGTGATGCGGCCCTCGGCCCGCACCTGCGCGAAGTCGCGCACACGCCGCAGCAGGCGGTTGGCGATGCGCGGAGTGCCGCGCGACCGCTGCGCAATCTCGACGGCGGCGGCATCCTCGATGGGCACCGCCAGAATCCGCGCCGATCGCCGGACGATTTCCTCGAGGTCGGCCGGCGTGTAGAACTCGAGCCGGTGGACGATGCCGAACCGCGCCCTGAGCGGCGAGGTCAGCAGCCCGGCGCGCGTGGTCGCGCCGACGAGCGTGAACTTCTGCAGCGGCACCTTCACGGACCGCGCGCTCGGCCCCTGGCCGATGACGATGTCGAGCTCGTAGTCCTCCATCGCCGGATAGAGAATCTCCTCGATCGTCGCGGACATGCGGTGGATCTCGTCGATGAACAGCACCTCGCGCTCGCCGAGGTTGGTCAGGATGGCCGCGAGGTCGCCCGGCTTCTCGAGCACCGGGCCGGCGGTCGCGCGCACCGGCGCGCCCATCTCGTGCGCGATCACGTAGGCGAGCGTCGTCTTGCCGAGCCCCGGCGGCCCGTACAGCAGCACGTGATCGAGCGCCTCGCCCCGCTGGCGCGCGGCGGCGATCGACACCTGCAGGTTCTCGCGGACGCGGTCCTGGCCGATGTAGTCGTCGAGCGCGCGCGGGCGGAGCCCGGCTTCGTACTGCGCGTCTTCCTCGACGCGCGACGCGGTGACGATGCGGGGATCGGCGGTCATCGTTTACTGGCGGCGGGGCCCCACCCCCGCCGCGAACTGACGCTGATGCTCGCCCTCGGCGTCACTGGGCCTCGGGGCTCGCATGGCCGCAGGCGCGCATCGTTACTTCGCCAGCTCTCGCAGCGCACGCTTCAGCGTCGGCTCGAAGCCGCCGTCGGGAACGGCCTGGACCGCGGCGTCGACGGCCTTCTCGGCGAGAGGGCGATGATACCCCAGGTTCAGCAGCGCCGAGAGCACGTCGTCGCGCAGCGCCGGCGTGGCCACGGTCGCGCCGATGCCGGCGGACGCCATCTGTACCTGCGGCAGGCGATCCTTCAGCTCCAGCACGATCCGCTCGGAAGTCTTCTTTCCGACTCCGGGAATGGCCGTGAGACGCCCGACATCGGCACGCTCGATCGCCCGCATCAGATCGAGCGGCTCGATGCCCGAGAGGACGGCCAGCGCGACCTTCGGGCCGATGCCGCTGACCCCGATCAGGCGCTCGAACAGCTCCTGCTCGAGGACGCTCGCGAAGCCGTACAGCGCGATGGCGTCCTCGCGCACGTGCGTGTGGACGCGCAGCGCCACCTCGTCGCCCGCCTCGCCGAGGCCGTAGAAGGTCGACAACGGCACGGCCACGTCGTACCCGACGCCGTTGACGTCGACGACGATGCGGTTCGGGTGCTTGTCGAGGATGCGGCCGCGGAGGAACGCGATCACGGGCGGTAATGGCGCCAGCTCGTGCCGGACCCCGCACGCGGCGCTCTTCCCGCGGCCGCGGCCGCGCGGGCGGGCGGCTGCGAGTGGACGTGGCAGATGGCCACGGCGAGCGCATCGGCCGCATCGTGCGGCGACGGCGGCTCGGTCAGACCGAGAATCAGCTTCACCATCTGCTGCACCTGCTGCTTCTCGGCACGGCCGTACCCCACGACGGCGCGTTTGATCGCGGCCGGCGTGTACTCCACCACGAGCAGACCGGCTTCGACCGCCGCGAGCATCGCCACCCCGCGGGCGTGTCCGAGCTTCAGCGCGCTTCGGGCGTTGGTCGCGTGAAACAGGCTCTCGATGGCGACGCACTCGGGCCGGCAGTCCGCGAGCACCGCGGACAGCCGGCGGTGGATGTTGAGCAGCTTGTCGGGAAACGGCGTGGACGGCGGACTCGTGATGGCGCCGCACAGGACGATCCGGTGGCGCGATCCGTCGGTTTCGATGCAGCCGTAGCCGGTTCGCTCGGAGCCGGGATCGATCCCGAAGATCTTCACGCCAGTGACGCCTCGATCTCCTTTTCCTCGATGTCGACGTTCGACCAGACGTGCCGCACGTCGTCGTGCTCGTCGAGCGCCTCCATCAGCTTCACCATCTGCTGCGCCTGCTTGCCTTCGAGCTTGAGGTAGTTCTGCGGGATCATCGCGACCTCGGCCGCCGACGGCTCGATCCCGAGCCCCTTGACGGCCTCGAGCACGGGCTGGAAGGCGTCCGGCGCCGACAGCACCTCCCAGTTGTCCTCGTCGTCGCGCAGATCGTCGCCGCCGGCATCGATCACGACGGCCATCAGATCGTCCTCCTTCGCCTGGCTCTTGGGAACGACGATGTAGCCCTTCTTGTCGAACATCCAGGCGACGGCGCCGGCCGCGGCGAGGTTGCCGCCGTGCTTCTCGAACAGGTGCCGCAGCTCGCCGACCGTGCGGTTCTTGTTGTCGGTCAGCACGTCGAGGATGACGGCGGCGCCGCCCGGCCCGTAGCCCTCGTACTGGATCTCTTCGTACGAGACCCCCGGCTCCTCGCCCGTGCCGCGGCGGATGGCGCGGTCGATGTTCTCGCGCGGCATGTTGTTGGCCTTGGCTTCGGCGACGATGGTGCGCAGGCGGGGATTGGTGTCGGGGTCGCCGCCGCCATTGCGCGCGGCGATCGTCAACTCCTTGATGATGCGCGTGAAGACCTTCCCGCGCTTGGCGTCAGCGGCGCCTTTCTTGTGCTTGATCGTGTGCCACTTGGAATGGCCAGACATCTCAGAACTCCAGAAGAATCAACGAATTCGGGACCAAAAAGTGTATCACGGCCGGCTACCGAACGCGAGGTCTCACTCGGAGCGCGAGGCGTCAGCCCGAGCGCCTCGCCAGGATGATCCAGACCTCCGCCCGCTCGTCCCAGGGGCGCCCGCGGTAGTCGCCGAGAATCGATTCCACCGTGAAGCCGGCGCGGGCGAGCCGGCTCGCCATCTGGCGCACGCTGAGCGTGCGGAACGTCAGCGCGAAGCGATGATGCGTCACACGCCGGCCGCGACGCTCGATGTACACCTGATCGAAGGTGGTCAGGTTCCGCCGGAGATCCTGGCGCACGGACTCGACCAGCGTCAGGCTGGCGCCGCGCGCGCGGCCGCGCATCTGCACCTTGTTCCGGTATTCCCGCCAGTTCGGCACGTCGGGCACGAGGTCGATGCCGAACAGGCCGCCGGGCTCGATCACGCGCGCGACCGAATCGAGCGTCGCGGCGAGGTCGCGCTCGCGGACGAGCGACTGGAGGACGCCGTAGGGCGCGATGACGGCCGCGAACCGCCGGGCGCGGAACGGCAGCGCGCGAATGTCGGCTCGCACGAAACCGGGGCTCGAGGCCGGGGGCCGGGGGCTCGGGGTCCGGCGCAGGGCGCGTGCGAGCATGGGCGCCGAGCGGTCCACGCCGATCAGCCGGACGCCGGCGCGGGCGAGCGGCCGCGACACACGCCCGGTTCCACAGCCGAGCTCGAGGATCGGGCCCTTGACGGTCGCCGCGACGCGCCGCCAGAACGGCACGTCCCGCCGGCCGAGCGTGCGCGCGTTCTCCCAGTCGTAGAACGGCGCATACTCGTCCCAGCCCTGCCAGCCCTCCCGGACGGGCGTCGAGGCTCGCGATCCGGGATTGGGGTCGCGGCGGGAATTGCGCGGCATGTCCCGGGAAGATAGCAGATCGCGGATGCCGGATCCCGACTAGGATCACCCCATGGACGACCTCGAACGCTGGCGCGACGAGTTCCCCATCCTGTCGGAGACGGTCTACATGATCAGCAACTCGCTCGGTGCGATGCCGCGCCGGACGCGACAGTATCTGACCGAGTACGCCGACACCTGGGCAGCGCGCGGCGTGCGCGCCTGGGAGGAGCGCTGGTGGGAGATGCCGGCCGAAGTCGGCAACAAGATCGGGCGCATCATCGGCGCGCCGTCGGGGTCAGTCAGCATGCACGAGAACGTCACCACCGCACACATGGTGGCGCTGTCGACGATTCGTCCGAACGGACCGCGCCGGCGTCTCGTCTGCTCGGCGGCCGACTTCCCGTCGATGATCCACCTCTATCGCGCACAGGAGGCTGCCGGCTTCGAGCTGCACGTCGTGCCGGCCGAGGCGGATCTCAGCGTCCGAACCGACCGCATGCTCGACGCCATCGACGATCGCACCGCGGCAGTGGCCGTCTCGCACGTGCTGTTCCGGACGTCGTACATCATGGATGTGGCGGCCATCGCGGCGCGCGCGAGCGCGGTCGGCGCCGTGACGATCGTCGACATGTACCAGTCGGCCGGCGTCGTTCCGGTGGACGTGACCGGACTCGGCGTCGACTTCGCAGCCGGCGGCTGCCTCAAATGGCTGTGCGGCGGGCCGGGGAACGCATTTCTCTACACGCGGCCGGATCGCCTCGAGGTGGCCGAGCCGACGTTCACGGGATGGCTCTCGCACCGCTCGCCCTTCGCGTTCGACATCGGTCCGCTCGATCGGCGCGACGACGCGATGCGGATGATGAACGGCACACCGGCGATTCCCGCGTACTACGCGGCGCTCGCAGGGCTCGACATCGTCAACGACGTCGGCGTCGAGCGGATTCGGGAGAAGTCGAAGCGGATGACGGCACGGCTGCTGGAGCTCGTGGATCGGTACGGCTTCGCCTCGGCGGCGTCGCGCGATCCGGAGCGGCTCGCGGGCACCGTCGCGGTGAACGTGCCGGACGCGCCGGCCGTGTCGCGCACGCTCAACGCGCGCGACTTCGTCGTGGACTGCCGCCCTCAGGTCGGGATCCGGCTCTCGCCGCACTTCTACAACACGTTCGACGAGATCGACCGCGCCATGGCGGAGATCGCGTCGATCGTCGAGAAGCGCGACTACAGCGACGCCGGCAGCCCGCTGGTCACGTAGCCGAACCAGACCCTGCCCGTCCGCCTCCGGGCGCGTGACCGCTAGTCCGAAATCGCCAGCTCGCCCGGGACGATCGGACGGGTGCGCGGCAGCTTCCCGAGGCGCGCGAGGTTGCCGACGAACGCGAGGATCGCCACGAAGACGAGGAGCTTGGCCGCATCCGCCGCCCGCGTGTGCGGAAGCACCTTCCAGAGCAGCCAGAGGACCGGCTGCGCCCAGCAGACCGCCCAGACCGATCCGTAGAAGTACCGCCGCTCGTGCCCCTCGCCTTTCGTCGACGGCTTGACGCGCGGCAGCCGTCCGAGCGCGCCCAGCAACCAGATGGTGCCCGCCAGGGGAAAGTACGCGTACCGATAGATCTGCTTCAGATACCAGTGCCCCGTCGTGATGGCGACGAGCATTCCGGCGATGTTGAGGACCGCGAACGTGATGACCTCGCTCCACGCGAAGGTGTAGCAGACACGCCGGTACAACGGGTTGGGACGGTCTTCCGTGAACCGGATGATGTACGGCTTCGGCTCGACCCCCGGCAGGCGACCGCGAAGGCCTGCGATCGCGGTGCCGACGAGCACTGCGCCGAGCCAGGTCGCCATCCGCGCGTCGAAGCCGCGCTCGAAGAGATCGAAGGTGAGGGGGCCGGGCGCGATGAAGAAGACGAAGATCCAGATGGGCCAGTGGTTGAACCGGTAGTACAGCTTGTTGTACGCGCGGATCCTGCGGTGCGTGTCGTACTCGACGCGGATGACGGCCACCGACGTGAACCTCTCGACTGTGCAGGCTACGATCCAGGCGACTTTCGCTTGCGCCTCGACGAGGCCCTGGACGACCGAGTATAGCGGCCCCGCCGGCCGGGAGTCATCCGGCGTCGGGCGCCACGAACGGTCGCGGGCGGAATGTCCGGCATGTCGCCCCACATCCCCCGGCGGAACGACTGGGCCTCCGCCTCTGCGCGCCGCAGCTCGTCGAGCCTCGCGAGCGGCAGCCGCGCGCTGATGCGCGCCAGCCCTTCGCGGACGAGGACGGCGTTCACGAACAGGCCGTCCTCGCGGATGACGTAGGCCAGGCGGCGGTTGTACTTGTCGAGCGCGGCGCCGTCCCGCTCGAGGCGGACCCACCGGTGCAGCACGAGCGCCGTGAGCCGCTCGCGCGCTTCGTGTCCGAAGGGTGCCGCCGTGTCGAACCCATGCTCGACCTCCGGCGCGTCGATGCCGAGCAGCCGCACGCGCCCGACCGTGGCGACCTCGATTGTGTCGCCGTCGAGGACGGCGCGCACGAGCAGCGGCTCCGAACGAGGTCCGATCGAGGAAACTGCAGCAGCGGCAGCAAGGAGAGCGATCAGAAACTGCATTCGCGAACCCTCCTGACAGGGAGTTGCAGGGATTCCGAATGCGCGATTGCAAGGATCCGGCCCGAACAGCCTTCAGGCCGTCCCGACCGGATCATCCGACGAACTTGTACCCGAGACCGTGGACCGTGAGGATGTACTCCGGCGACCGCGGATTCGCTTCGATCTTCTGCCGCAGCCCGGCGACATGGACGTCCACCGTGCGCGTCAGCGGCGTCTCGTCGTATCCCCACACGTCGGCGAGCAGCTCCTCCCGCGACAGCGTGGCCCCGCGGTGGGCGATGAAGTGCCGCAGCAGTTTGAACTCGCGCGCCGACAGCTCGACGCGCACGCCGTCGCGCGTCACCTCGGCTCGACGGAAGTCGACCGTGACGCCGCCGAACCGATACTGGTCGCCGCCGGGCTGCGCGCCGCCGCCGCGACGGCGCAGCAGCGCCTCGAGCCGTGCCATCAGCTCGATCGTCTCGAACGGCTTGGTCAGGTAGTCGTCGGCGCCAAGCTTGAGCCCGACGACCCGGTCCACCACCTGGCCGCGCGCCGTCAGCATCAGGATCGGCGTCGTGACGCCCTTTTGCCGGACCGCGCGGCAGACGTCGAAGCCGTTCATCGCCGGCAGCATCACGTCGAGAACGATGAGATCGTACGCGCCGGCCGAGGCCCGCTCGAGTCCCGCCTCGCCGTCCGCGGCAGTCTCGACCGCATAGCCTTCGCTCTCCAGCCGGTCGCTCAGCGTCAGCCGCAGACCCGGCTCGTCTTCGACGACGAGCACGCGGGGGCGGGCGCCGCCAGCCCTCATCGCGGGTTCGAGACCGGCGACCGCGAGGCGGGAACCGCCGGCGCAACGGCGACATCCGCATCCCGCGGGAGCTCGATCGTCACGGTGGTCCCCTCGCCCGGGCGGCTGTCGATTCGCACGGCGCCGCCGTGCGCGGCGACGACCTGGTTGACGATGCTCAGGCCGATGCCGCTGCCGCGGACCTGCGCGTCGGCGGCGCGGCGGCCCCGGAAGAATGGCTTGAACACGTGCGGCAAATCGGCGGCGTCGATCCCCAGCCCGCGATCCGTGACGCGGATCTGCAGCGTCCGCCCGCCGCTCTCGACGGCGACGTCCACCGGCCCGTCTCCGGTGCTGTACTTCACCGCGTTCCCGATCACGTTGTGCAGCGCCGATTGCAGCGCGTCGGCGTCGCCGGAAACCCGGGGCAGCGCGGGCGGAATCGACACGCGGACGTCGACCGCACGATCGCCCGCCTCGGCGCGCGCGGCGGCGGTTGCGTCGGCGAGGACCTGTCCGACATTCACCGGCTTTGCAGGCGCCGGCGCGGCGCCGGACTGCACGCCGGCGAACGCGAGCACGCGCTCGACCATCGCGGACAGGCGGCGGCCTTCGGTCCGCACGAGCGAGCCGTAGCGCTTCACCTGCTCGGGCTGCGCGATGACTCCGTCGGCCAGGTTCTCTCCGGCCGAGCAGATGACGGCGAGCGGCGTGCGCAGCTCGTGCGAGACGGCAGCGACGAACTCCATCTGCTGCCGCGCGAGGCGCCGCTGGCGCGACGCCGACGTGATGACCAGGCCGAAGCTCGCGGCGAGCAGGAGGAGCACGCCGAATCCGACGGCGAGATTCCGCCGCCGCGAGCGAGCGACCGCCGCTTCGAGCGACCCGCCGACCGAGCGCAGCCGCAACTGCCAGGCGCCGCCGCCTGCCGGCGGCGCCATCTTGTCGATCGCGAACTTGCCGCTCCGCACGATTGTGACCGCAAAATGCGTCACCTCCCTGGCGCCGTCGTCGGACAGCGCCGGCAGGCGATCGAACCGCGGCTCGAGCAGGCCGCCGACGCGATCGGCATCGCGGACGCCGACCGGCGGCTCGCCGGGCGTCGTGAAGACGAGGGCGTCCGGGTCGTCGCGCCTGACGATCGTCGCGACGTACTCCCGCGACGGCCCGTCGCCGAAGTACCTCGCCGCGAGCTGCGCGAGGATGTCCCGGGCAATCGCTCCGGCGTCGAGCGCCACGACGATCGAGCGGGCCGGCGCGTCGGGATCCGGCACGTAGCCGATCCGGCTGCCGCCCCCGATCAGCCGCGCGCGCGGCGCTGGGAGGATGATCGCGGGCATCGATGGCACGACGGCATCCGGCAGCAGTACCGGCAGGGGCCGCGCGTTTTCACGTGGCCGGGCGGCCAGCACCTCGGCCTGGTGCTTCCACGTCTCGAGCGGAGCCGGCCACGCGCAGGGTTCGAGCTTCTTCGCCGCCGCGTCGTATCGAGCAATCGACAGTCCCGCCGGCCGCGACTCGACCAGATACACGGCCGCGACGATAGGCGGCGCGTTCGGCTCGCTCGCCCAGCGGGCGAGCGCGTCGGCGATGCCGCTCGCGGGGTCGGCATCGGCGATCGCCGACCGCTGGAACGTAAGGAACAGCCTGGTCACCTGCGCGTCGACGGCGTCGGTGAAGTCGGCCGCCCGCGCGTTCAGGGCCGTGCGCATCCGCTCGCGCTCCGCCGCGCTGACGTCGTTCAGCCAGCGGTACTGCAGCGTGCCGAGCACGCACAGCAGCACGAGGAGCACCGCATCGGCCACGAGCTGCCAGGGAATCCGTCGACCCATCGCGATCACTTTACGTGAAGACGTGCAGGGGCGGCCGCCGGTCTTTACATTTCTTACAAAACGATTGCCCGGCGCTAACAACTTCGGCCCAGCCTCTTCGTCATACTCTCGCGAGGGCAGGTTGGGCGGGGCGGACGCAGGCCGGTCCGCAGAAGACGCCGACCCCGAGCGCGAGAGTCTGCGCTCGAGCGCGAGGGACAGCGTCAGTTCGGCCAGGCGAGCGGGGGTGGGGCCTCGCGAGCATAAGGAGAGGACCAACACCATGCAGTGGCTGTGGGCGGCACTGACCGCCGCGATGATGACGATAACGGGCGTCGGCGCTCAGATCACGAGCGACACGCGGGCAGCGGATCTCCTGAAGCAGGCGCGCGCCGCCCTTGGCGGCGAGGCGGCCCTCGCGGCGGTCAAAGGACTGACGTGCAGCGGCACGTTCCGCCGCGACGCAGGCGGCCGCGACCTGAGCGGCGACATCAAGATCGATCTGGCGATCCCCGACAGGTACCTCCAGACCGAGAGCATGAACCCGGTCGGCGACGCGACCATCGTGGTCGAGCGCGGCGTCAACGGGGACACGCTCCTCAGCCGCTCGCGGACGCTCGGCGGCGCCCCCGGGATGATGCTCCGCATCGCCACGCCCGACACGCCGGACGCTCGGGCCCAGGCGGTGCGCGCCGCCAAAGCCGATCTGACGCGCCTGACGATGGCCCTGCTGATGACGTCGCCGGCGATGCCGCTCGAGATGTCGTACGCCGGCGAAGCGGACGCCCCCGACGGCAGCAAGGCCGACGCACTCGACGCGAAGGGCGCCGGCAGCTTCGCGGCGCAGCTGTTTCTCGATCGAACGAGCCACCGCCCGCTGATGCTCGCGTACCGCGGCATCGGGCCGCGCGTGGTCATGCGGACGACCCGCCAACCGCCGGCGGGTGCGCCCTCGCCGGAAACGCAGCACGAAGCGCTGCCTCCACCCCGGGTCGTCGACATCAACTGGTACTTCGACGACTACCGGCAGGTGGACGGCATCTGGCTTCCGTACCACGTCTCGAAGTCGATTGAAGGGAAGCCGGCCGAGGAGTGGACGTTCACGAGCGTCAAGGTGAATCCGACGTTCGACGCGAACACGTTCTCTGCGAAATAGCTGCGAGAATGAAGAGCGTCCTGCTGGCCCTCGCCGTGCTGCTCGCGGCTGCGACCGCAAGCGCCCAGACAGCCGCGCTGGACGTGACGGTCGTCGACCCGAGCGGCGCCGTCATTGTCGGCGCGCGCGTGACGGTCGCGCCGGGAGGCGCGCGGGCCGCGAGCGCCCACCGCGAAGTCGCGACGGACGGCCGCGGCGAGGCGACGTTCGCCGGCCTCCCGCCGGGCCGGTACGACGTCCACGTCGAAGCAACCGGCTTCGAGCCGACCCTCGTCAGGAACGTGCGCGTCCGAACCACGGACGTCCGGCGGACGGTCAAGCTGCCGATCGCGAAGATCGCAGAGCGGGTGGACGTCGGGCGGGATCCACGCGAGCGCGCGAGCGATCTGCGCAGCGACGCCTTCGCGACCGTGCTCGGTGAAGCGGAGATCCAGGAACTGCCCGACGATCCTGACGAGATGGAGCGGCAGTTGAAGGACATGGCCGGGCCTGGAGCCGTCATCCGCGTCAACGGCTTCCGCGGCGGCAGGCTGCCGCCGAAGTACCAGATCCAGCAAATCCGGTTTCACCGGAACATGTTCGCCGCCGACGTCCACGAGCCCGGGTTCATCTCCGTCGACATCATCACGAAGCCGGGGTTCGACGCATGGCGGGGCGCCGCCAATCTCGGCCTCCACGGCTCCGCCCTGAGCGCGCGCAACGCGTTCGCGCCGGTCAAGCCCGACGAGCGCAGCGAGCGCGCCGGCTTCTCGCTGAGCGGGCCGCTCAGCAGGGAGAAATCCTCGCTCGCGCTGTCGGCCGATGGCCTCGATGCGTTCGACGCGAGGACGATCGTCGCGGCGCTGCCGTCGGGGCGCCTCGCCGACTCGATTCGGCGTCCGAACCGGTCGCTGAACGTCTCGGCGCGCCTCGAGCAGGCCGTCGGGAAGTCGCAGGTGCTCCGTGCCGAGCTGCAGCGCAACCACACGTTCGACGACGAGCTCGGCGTCGGCGATTTCGATCTCCCCGAGCGCGCGTACAGCCAGACGCGCGACGAGACGGTCGCCCGGCTGTCCACGTCGGGATCGATCAGAAAAGGGCTGTACAACGAGTTTCGATTCGAGTGGCGATGGCAGGACACCGCCATCGCCGCGGCGAGCACGGCGCCGGCCGTCCTCGTCCTGAATGCGTTCGATGCCGGCGGGGCGCAGATCGCCGGCCACACCGGCTCGAAGGAGGTCGAGATCGCCGACGACCTCGACATCGCCGTGGGCCGTCACGCCATCCGCGTCGGCTTCCTCGTCGACGGCGGACGCTACCGCACCGATCAGGTGCGCAACGGCACCGGCACGTTCACCTTCGCGAGCCTCGCCGACTACGCGGCCGGACGCCCGACGACGTTCACGCGCAATGTCGGCAACCCGCTCGTCGAGACCGGCGAGCTGCAGTCGGGCGCGTACGTGCAGGACGACATCCGGATGCGCCAGGATCTGACCGTCAGCCTCGGCGCGAGGCAGGAGCTCCAGACGCACATCGGCGGCGTTCACGTCGCGCCGCGTGGCGGAATGGCGTGGTCGCCATTCAGGAGCGGCCGGACCACCATCCGCGCCGGCGGCGGCATCTTCTACGACTGGTTCGACGCGCAGGACTATCAGCAGGCCGTGCAGCTCGACGGCACCCATCAGGAGATTTCGACCATCGTCCACCCGGGCTATCCCGATCCGACGCTCGGCGGCCTCGCCCTCGCACTGCCGCCCGGCCGGGTCCAGATAGCGCCGGGTCTCGATCAGCCAGAGCTCCGGGAGGCGATCGTCGGCGTCGAGCAGCAGCTGCCGGGCAACCTGCGTCTGAACGCGATGTACATCCATCGGCGCGGCATCCACCAGCTGCGCGGCGTGAACGTGAACGCCCCACTCCCGGACGGGGCGCGGCCGGATCCGTCGGCCGGCCCGGTGACCGGGATCGAATCAATCGCCGGATCGTGGTTCGACGGCCTCAGCGTCAACGTGAACTACGCGCGGCCGGACAAACACATCTTCGTCGCCGCGAACTATTTCCTCTCACGTTCGTTGAACGAGTCGGACTCGCCCTTCGGTCTCCCGGCGGACAACTTCAACCTCGCTGCGGAGCGCGGTCCGGCTGCGAACGACGCCCGCCACCGGTTCATGAGCCTGGCGAACTTTCCCCTCCCCTGGAATTTCCGGATGGGCACGGCCGTGCGCGTGCAGTCCGGTCTGCCGTACGACATCACGACCGGGCGGGACGAGAACGGCGACACGGTCAGCAACGATCGTCCGGCCGGCGTGACGCGCAATTCCGGACGCGGCACGGCGACCGTGGATGTCGGCGCGCGCCTCAGCTGGAGCGTCGGCTTCGGCGGCGCGGCCCCGCCGCCGGCCGGGCCCAGGGTCCGCATCGTCCGCGGCGGCGATGCCAACCCCCTGGGCGGGATGTCCGGGCTGGACCAGAACACGAAGCGGTTCGGGCTCGAGATCTACGTGCAGGCGTACAACCTGTTGAACCACCTGAACGCGCTCAACTTCAGCGGCGTCCTGACGTCGCCGTTCTACGGGGAGGCGACCTCGGCTGCGTCGCCGAGGCGCGTCGAGATCGGGACCCGGCTCACGTTCTGAGCGCGTAGAGCGCAATCCCAATCGCCACGGCCGGCCCTGGCGGATCCGGGTCGGCACGTGACGTGCGGACGTCCAGCCGCGGATCATCGATGCTGTCGACGCGTATGATCGGCATTCGGCGCACGCTCCCGCCAACATCTGCCGCGGAGCGGCGCCGGAAGTCGACCAGACCCGTCCCGGAGGTGTGAGATGCGCGCGAAGTTCTCCCGGGCGTCGCTGCTCGCCGGCCCGCTCGCTCTCTTGCTCGTGCAGGCGGCGCCCGCCCAGATCTATCGGGCCGGCGAAGAAGGCACGTTCTCGATCATCGGACGTGATCCCGCGACCGGCGAGCTCGGCATCGCGGTCCAGTCCAGGACGATTGCCGTCGGCAGCCGCACACGCGGCGGCAAGGCCGGGGTGGCGGTGTTCGCGCATCAGGCCGCATCGAACCCGATGTACAGCGCAATCGGCGTGCAGCTGCTCGAGGCCGGCCTGACGCCGCAAGAGGCGCTCGACATGATGCTGCGCAGCGACGAGGGGCGTGACACGCGCCAGGTGGCCATCCTCGACGCACAGGGCCGGACGGCCGCGTGGACCGGCCCGGCGACCAGCGACTGGAAGGGGCACAAGTGCGGCGTGAACTACTGCGCGGAAGGCAACACGCTGACCGGCCCGGAAGTGGTCGATGCCATGGCCCGGTCATTCGAGTCATCAAGCGGACCGCTCGCCGAGCGTCTCCTCTCGGCGCTCGAGGCCGGCCAGGCGGCCGGGGGCGATCGGCGCGGGACGGAGTCGGCCGGCCTGCTGATTCTGAAGCCGCGCGCCATCCAGGGCTTCGGCGATCGCGCGCTCGACCTGCGGGTGGACGAACACCGGGCGCCGATTCCGGAGCTGCGGCGAATCCTCGACGCGGTCCGCTCGGGAGAAATGGTGTCGAAGGCGAACGCCGCCCTCGCCAGGGGCGACCGCGCCGCCGCACTGGATCTGGCCAGGGCAGCGAGCGAGAAGTCGCCGACCAACGACAACGCCTGGGTGGCGATCGCGCGCGTCCGGCTCGAGATGGGCAGCAAGGCGGAAGCGCTGGCGGCGCTCGCTCACGCGGTGGAGCTGAACCCGGCCAACAAGCGGCAGCTCCCGCGCAACGAGGCGTTCGAGTCGCTCTACAAGGATCCGGAGTTTCTTCGGATCGTCAAGTAGGTTGCGCGCCGTCTTCGGGAGCCGCTCCGGCATCACGTGGCTACGGGGAGCGCAGCATGACGATGTCGAGCCAGCGGCTGGTGGTGGAGACGCGGCCGAGCGTCGTGCGATAGGTCCGATACCCCGCTCGGTGTGCCCGAAGAGGCGGCAGCGTCCCGCAGCAGACGCCGTTCAGCTCGTAGAGTCCGTCGTCGTCGGAGGTCGCCGAGACCGCGCCGATCGACACCGCGACTCCCCCCATCGGACGTCCGGTGCATCCGTCGATGGTGCGCCCGGCGACAATCCCCTCGCCTGCTGCGCGCACGACCGGGATGCGCAGAAGGTTGTCGCCCGCGAGCAGCGACACCTCGCCGGATACCCTTCCGGCTCTCGTCGGCGCGATCGACAGTGACTGCGGCCCGGCCGGGGTGCTGGCGATCGAAAAGGAGCCGTCGCTCGACGTCACGGCGGAACTCGAGCCCAGGCCCAGGAGCGCGGCGGCTACAGGCATCCCGCCGTACGTGACGATGCCGCGGACGGTGGCCGGGCCGGCGAAGTCGAGGCCGCCGCAGACGGGGTTGCCGGGCCGCGAGCCGCAGGCGCCGGTCAGCAGGGCAACGAGGAGAACGCAGGGTCGCATCAGTATTGGCGCAGCGTCAGATTGAACCGTCCGGCCATTCCGAGTGCCGGCGGCGCCGTGCCGGGCACGATGCGCGAGACGCCGTGGTACCGCAGCCGCGCGGGGCCGCCGAACACGAACGCGTCGCCCGAGGCGAGCAGCCGGGACTCGATCGGATCGCGGCGCCTCGGGCCCCCGAAGAGAAACCGCGCCGTGTCGCCGAGCGACACGGACACCACGGGAAGGCCCGCCGCGATCGAGGCGTCGCTTTCGTCCTTGTCCTGGTGCAGCCCCATGCGGCCGTCCGCGCCGTAGTAGTTGAGGATGCAGAGATCGGCCTCGAGGCGCATTCCCGCCGCGGCGGCAATTTCGCGCGCCAGCGATGCGAACTCCGGCGGGAGCGGCGGCGCGGGCCGATCGTCGAAGTCGCTTCGGGTCGGCTCGTAGCGATACGTCTGTCCGTTCCAGTGCCTTCCCAGGCACAGCATCCGCACGTGCATCTTCCCGCCGCCCCGGACCGTCGGCACGTAGGCAGGCACGGCGCCGTCGACGAGGGCTCGACACTGCGCCGCCAGCCCCACCTGCCGGTCGACCGACAGGTACCCGGGTAAGTGAAACGCGCCGGGGGCGATTTGAATGAGCATCCTTCACCTTGTCGTCCCGCCTGCCCGCTCGTACGTTACCATCTGCCCGCCATGAAGCGGTTCATCGGAACGGTGGTCCTCCTCGGTCTGGCGGCGCTCGCCACGCCGGCCTCCGCGCATCCGGCGCCGTTCAGCTACATCGACGTTCTGCTGGGAGAGCGCGCGGTGGAGGTCACCGTCGTCGCCCACGTCTACGACCTCGCGCACGATCTCGGCCTCCCCTCGACCGACCCGCTGCTCGACAAGTCGGCCCTGCCGGCGCACGCGCGCGACATCCTGACGCTCCTGGCACCGCGGTTTCGAATCGAAGCGGACGGGCAGGCGCTGGCGTGCCGGGCGGAGAGCGGAGTCGAGCTGCTTCCGGAACGTCAGTCGGTGAAGTCCCGATTCGCGTGCGGCGCGACCGGGGCCGGCGCGCTCACCGTGCGCGCGCTGATGTTCCCCTACGACACCAATCACCAGACCTTCCTGAACGTCTACGAAGGCGGCACGCTGCGCACCCAGGCGATCCTCGACGCGGGCCACACCTCGGTGGAGTACTTCCGCGGGACGCGCCAGGGGGTGCTCGCGGTCGTGCGCAGGTTCGTGCCGGCCGGCATCCACCATATCCTCATCGGCCCGGATCACCTGCTGTTCCTGATCGGGCTGCTCCTGCTCGGCGGCACGATCCGGCAGCTGCTCGTGGTCGTCAGCTCGTTCACGCTCGCGCACAGCATCACGCTCTCGCTCGCCGCCCTGAACCTCGTGACGCCTCCCGCGCGTCTCATCGAGCCGGCGATCGCGCTCAGCATCGTCTACGTGGGGTTCGACAACCTGCTGGTGCGGGGCGGACGCGACGTGCGCGCGTGGATCGCGCTCTCGTTCGGCCTGATCCACGGGTTCGGGTTCGCCAGCGTGCTGCGCGAGATGGACCTGCCGGCGCGCGCGCTCGGCTGGTCGCTGTTCTCGTTCAACGTCGGGGTCGAGATCGGGCAGCTGTTCGTCGTCGTGATCGTGGCGTCGGCGCTCGAGGCGCTCCGCAGGCGCAGCGAGTGGGCCGGCCGACGGCTCGCGCTGGCGGGGTCGCTCGGCGTGATCGTGGCCGGCGCGTTCTGGTTCGTTCAACGCGTGTTCTTTCCTGGAGGGATCTGATGAGACGCAGGCAAGTGCTCGCCGCGGTGGTCGGCGTCGGGGCGCTGACGCTCGGCGTGGCGGCCTACCAGGGCCAGCCGCAGGGGGCGAAGACCCTCGAAGTCGAGAAGGTCCGGGACAACCTGTACATGCTGAAGGGCGGCGGCGGCAACACGGCCGTCTTCATCGCGTCCAGCGGCGTCGTCGTCGTGGACACGAAACTGCCCGGATGGGGCCAGCCGATTCTCGACGAGATCAAGAAGCTCACGAACAAGCCGGTGACGACGATCATCAACACGCACACGCACGGCGACCACGTGAGCGGCAACGTGGAGTTCCCGGCGACCGTCGACATCGTCACGCAGGAGAACACCGCGGCCAACATGAAGAAGATGATGTCGCCGCCCGGCATGTCGACCATGCAGAACGTCTTCCAGGCGAGCGGCGGCAAGGGGATGCCGAAGCGGACGTTCAAGGACTCGATGACGCTGATGAGCGGCGACGACCGCATCGAGCTGCACTACTTCGGCCGGGGCCACACGAACGGCGATGCCTGGGTGGTGTTCCCCGCGCTGCGCGTCGCGCACGCAGGCGACATGTTCCCCGGCAAGACGCCTCCGCTCATGGACACGAACAACGGCGGCAGCGGCGTCGCGTTTCCGCAGACGCTCTCGAACGCCGTCGCGGGCATCAAGGGCGTGGACACGGTCATCACGGGCCACAGCACGATCATGACGTGGCCGGACCTGCAGGAGTACGCCCGGTTCAACAAGGACTTCCTCGACTGGACCGAGGGCCAGATGAAGGCCGGCAAGAGCATCGACGAGGCCGCGGCGGCGTACCAGCTCCCGGCGACGTACGCCGGGTACACGGCGCAGCCCGCGCGCGTCAAGGCCAACATCACCGCGATCTACGGAGAGCTCAAGAAGTAGGAGCGGTGACCGGCTGAACCCTCGTCAGGGCGTCGCGGCTGCCCGCCAGGTGGACGCCGCGGCGCCGTGCTTCGGCGAGCGTCGGCTTCCCGGCGATGAGGCCCATGACCGCGCGCGGATGGCCCGACACGACCGCGTCGGGCCGGCCGTTCTGCTCGAGCAGCCACCAGCGCCGTCAAAGGATGACCCGCGCGTTTGTTCTTGCATCCGCACGCCCTTATAGTCTACAAAGTAGACTCATATGCCGCCCGCCCACCTCGGCGAATTCGAACAGCAGCTCCTGCTCATCGTCCTGCGCCTCGGCCGCGAGGCCTACGGCGCCGACATCGCCCGTGAGCTGGAGGCGCTCGCCGGACGGACCGTCACCCGCGGGGCGCTGTACGCGACGCTCGATCGCCTGGAAACCAAGGGCTTCGTGCGCTGGAAGCTCGCGCCCGGCGGAGCCGCCCGCGAGGGACTGCCGCGCCGGCTGTACGCCGTGACCGCGGCCGGCCTCGCGGCCCTGAGATCGTCGCACGAGGTCCTGCAGCGGCTCTGGCGCGGCGTCGAACACCTGCTGCGGGAGCCGCACGCATGAAGCTGCCGCCCGCCGCACGCTGGCTCCTGCAGCACACGCTGCCGCCCGGCGCGCGCGGCCAGACGATGCTCGGCGATCTCATCGAAGAGCTGGATGCACGAAACCGCGGTCCGGCGGCGTTTTGGTGGTGCTGGCGCCAGACGCTGTCGCTCGCGGGACGCTTCGGCTGGCGCCGGCTCCGGCATCTCGACCCGGAGGGCGGCCGGCGAAAGGAGCATCGACCCATGGCGCTCGACTCGTGGCGGCAGGACGTGCGCTACGCGGTGCGCACGTTCGCCAAGGCGCCCACGTTCACGGCCGTCGTCCTCGTGACGCTCGCGCTCGGGATCGGCGCCTCGACGGCCATCTTCTCGCTCGTGAACGGGATCCTCCTGCGGCCGCTGCCCTATCCCGAACCGGATCGCCTGGTCTACCTGAACGAAGCGCGTCCCGACGGGGCGCAGATGTCCGTGTCGTGGCCCAACTTCGTCGACTGGCGTGCGCGGCAGCATTCCTTCGACGCGCTCGCGCTGTCGCGAACCGAATCGATGACGCTCACGGGCCTCGACTACCCGGAGCGGGTTCGCGGCCGCCGCACGACCGGCAGCTTCTTCAACGTCCTCGGGGTCAAACCGGCGATCGGACGGCTGTTCACCGATGAGCAGGACCGCGCCGACACGCCGGCCATAGTGGTCGTCAGCCACGCGTTCTGGCAGCGGCGCCTCGGGGGAGCCTCGAACGCCCTGGGCCGCGCGCTCATCCTCAACGGGCGGAGCTACGAGGTCGCAGGGGTCCTGCCGGCGGAATTCCGGTATCTCGGCCGCGATTATGACGTGTTCGTCCCGATAGGCCTGCTCGTGGCGAGCAATCCTTACCTGCTCGATCGCGGCAATCACCAGGGCTACGTCGGCGTGGGCCGGCTGAAGCCCGGCGTGTCCCTCGCGGCCGCGCGCACCGAGATGCAGGCGATCGGCGCCAGCCTGCAGCGCGAATACCCGGAGACGAACACCAACGTCGAGGTCAAGACCACCCCGCTCGCGGCACAACTCGTCTCCGACGTGCGGCTGACTCTGCTCGTGCTGTTCGGCGCCGTCGGCTGCCTGCTCGTCATCGCGTGCGTCAACGTCGCCAACCTGCTCGTCGCGCGCGGCGCGGCACGCCAGCACGAGCTCGGCGTACGCGCGGCCCTCGGCGGTGGACGCGCCCGTCTCGTGCGTCAACTGCTGGTCGAGAGCAGCCTGGTATCGATGGCGGGCGGAGCGCTCGGCATCCTTCTCGGATCGGGCCTGCTGCAGGGACTGCTCGCCCTGGCCCCGGACGGCACGCCGCGCCTCGACGAGGTATCGCTCGACGCAACGGCAGTCCTCTTCGCCTTTGCCTCCGCCCTTGTGTGCGGCCTCGCGTTCGGCGCATTTCCGGCGCTCCACGCATCCGGCATTCGAGGGCAGCAACTGCTCGTCCGCATGCGCACCTCGGGGGCGTCGGCACGCTCGCATCGGCTGCGGCGCGGCCTGATGGTCGTCGAGGTGGCCCTGGCGCTCGTCCTGCTGGCCGGTGCCGGCCTGATGGTCAGGACGCTGCAGCGCCTGACCGCGGTGAACACCGGCTTCAGGCCGGATCACCTGCTGACCATGCGCTTCATGCTCACGGGCGAACAGTGGCGCGACGACGGCCGTCGCGCGGCGTTCCTCGACCAGGTGCTCGACAGCATGCGCTCGGTGCCGTCCGTCACCGACGCGGCGCTGGCCGACTCCCTGCCGATCGACGGCTCGAACTGGAACTCGATCTTCATCGTGCGCGACAAACCGGTGCCGCCGCGCGCGTTGCTGCCCTCGGCCGCCTTCACCCCGGTCAGCGCCAGCTATTTGGAGACGATGGGCATGCGGCTCGTGAGCGGCCGCTTCATCGACGCGACCGACACGGCCGGCGGTCCGAAGACCGTCGTCGTCAACGAGGCGCTTGCGAAGCGGTTGTGGCCGGGCGAGAACGCCGTCGGCAAGCTGCTCAAGCAGGGATGGCCGGAATCGCCGACGCCCTGGCGGCAGGTCGTGGGCGTGGTGGGCGACGTGAAGTTCGACGGGGTCGCCGAAGCGACGCCGCTGCAGGTCTACCTGCCGATGTCGCAGGAGCCATCGGACGGCCCGGCGCTCGTCGTGCGCACCGCAGGGCCGTCCGCGGCGGCGCGATCGGGAGTCGAAGCCGCGGTCCATCGGCTGAATCCGGACATCCCGCTGTACGACGTGCAGACGATGGACGACGTGCTGTCGGCCTCGTTGGCGCAGCAGCGGATCTCGATGATCGTGATGGTGGTGTTCGCCGCGGTCGCTCTGACGCTCGCCGCCGTCGGCCTGTACGGCGTCGTCTCGCACGGCGTGACGGAGCGCAGGCACGAGATCGGCGTGCGGATGGCGCTCGGCGCGGACCGCGCCCACGTGCTCGGCCTCGTCGTGCGGCAGGGACTGACGACGGCGCTCGCGGGCGTCGCGATCGGCCTGACGGCCGCCGCCGCGCTGTCGCGATCGATCCAGGGGCTGCTCTTCGGCGTCACGGCCACCGATCCGTTGACGTTCGGATCGGTGGCCGCCATGCTGCTGGGCGTGACGTTCGTCGCGTGCTACCTGCCGGCGCGCCGCGCCGCCCGGGTGGATCCGACCGAGGCGCTGAGATCAGAGTAGCGATGTCGGACGGCCTGAAGGCCGTCCGCTACCGGTCCATCGCCCCTGAAGGCCGGCCGCTACCGGTTCATCGCCGCTGAAGGCCGTCCGCTACCGGTCCATCCGGCCGTCCGCTGCCGGTTCACTCCGTCCGCAGCGCCTCGAGCGGCACGATGCGGGTCGCGCGGCGCGCGGGCAGATACGACGCGAAGAGCGCCGAACACGCGAGCAGCGCGGCCGCGATCGTCAGCACCGCCGGGTCCGTCGGGCTGACCTGATAGAGGAGGCCGCTGACCAGCCTGCCGACGCCCGCCGCGAGCAGCAGCCCGATGCCGAGTCCGATCGCCGCCGTTCTGGCGCCTTCGCGAAGGACCAGCCGCTCGACGTCGGCCGTCGTCGCGCCCAGCGCCATGCGGATGCCGATCTCCCGCGTGCGGCGCGACACGTCGTACGCCTTCAGGCCGTAGACGCCGACCGTCGCCAGCAGCAGCGCGAGAATTCCGAACGCGCTGAACAGGCTGGCGCCGGCGCGCACGGCCCACGCGGGCACGCTCTCATCCCGGAAGTCCCTCATCGTCCGCAGCGTGATGATCGGGAGGCGTGGGTCGATAAGTTGCACCAGCGTCCGGATCTCTCCGAGCACCGCGGCGTCCGCACCCGGGCGATTCTCGGTGCGCACGCGCAGATTCATGTTCTCCTGAAAGTGCCCGCCGTATGAGACGTAGAGTTCAGGTACCGGTGCCGAGTCGAATAGATCGTGGCGGATGCCTGGCGCGACGCCGACGATGTCGAGCGTCTCGAGTGGCCCGTTTTCGCGCTCGGAGATCTGGAGCTGACGGCCGACGGCGTCGACGCCGCCGAACAGCTTCCGCGCGAGCGGTTCGGTGACAATCGCGGCGGTCGCCGACTGCCCGCCGCCCTGCTCCTCCTCACGCGTGAACTCGCGGCCGCGCAGCATGCGGAGGCCGAGCGTGCCGAAGAAATCGGCGCCGACGATCGTGTAGTTGGCGGAGACCGGCGGCGCCGACCCGGCGTGCACCTGGCGTCCTTCCGAGATCTCGCCGTATTGGACCGTCGACGAGAAGCTCGCATCGGCCACGCCGGGCATCGCGCGAACCCGGGCCACGACGTCGCGGTAGAAGTCGCGTGTCCGCGCCTCGGGATATCCGGCCAGGCTGGGGTCGAGATCCACAACGAGCTGGTGCTCCAGCGGGAAGCCGAGGTCGGTCGAGGCGGCCCTCATCGCGCCGCGCACGAACAGACCGCCCGCGGTGACGAGCGCCAGCGATACGGCAATCTGCGCGACGACCAGCGCGGGGCCGCTCGTGAGCCGGCTCTTGCGTCCAGGCTCACCTTTCAGATCCGGCGTCAGCGGCGCGCGCGCCAGCGACCAGGCCGGGCCGAGCGCGAACGCAATCGTGCTGAAGACGGCGAACCCGGCCACCGCGAGGAGCACCCGCACATCGAGCGCCGCCTCGACGTCCACGCGGAACGGCATCACGCGCGAGAGCGACGTCGAGAGCAGCCGCGTGACCCAGACGGCAATCACGACGCCTGCGGCCGACCCGATCGCCGCGAGTGTGAGCCCTTCGACGAACAGCTGCCGCACGATCTGTGCGCGGCCGCAGCCGAGCGCCCGCCGGACGGCAATCTCTTTCCGCCGCGCCGCGCCGCGCGCGAGCAGCAGGTTCGCCAGGTTCATGCATGCGACGCCGAGCACGAGCGCCGCCATCAGGACGAGCAGCGCCGAGACGAAGCTCGCCGCCTCGCGAACCTCGGGCTTGCTGCTGACGCTCATGCGCGGCAGCGGCGCGATCACATCGGTGCGATCACGGTCGGTGCCGGCGTACGCCTGGCCGACTTGGCGCGCGAACTGATCGAGCCGCGCCGACGCGGCCTCCCGCGTCAGCCCCGGCTTCAGCACGCCCGCGAGGTTCAGCGAGTAGTTGGCGCGGTTTTCGAGGCCGCCGGCGCCCTGCTTGAACATCTCGTTCTCGACGAGATCGTAAGCGCCGAGCGGGAACCAGTACTCGGGCGACAGGAGCGCCATCGTGCCCGCGAAGCCCTTCGGCGCGATGCCGACGATCGTGAAGTCGGTCGCGTTGATGCGCACGGTGCGGCCGAGCAGCCCCGGGTCGAAGCCGCTGCGCCGAAAGACATCGTACGACGCGATGGCGACCGGCACGCCCGCGCCCGGTCGCTCTTCGCCCGGCGTGAACGGCCGGCCCGCCGTCAGCGATACGCCGAGCGTCGAGAAGTAGTTGGCCGACACGAGCGAGGCGAAGGCGCGCCGCGTCGTGTCGCCTTCGCGGATGCCCACGAGCGAGAAGGTGTGAGCCATCAGGCTCTCGAACACGCCGGAGCGATCGCGCAGATCGACGTAGGCGGGATACGAAAAATCGCGGAAGCTGTCCGGTTTGATCAGGTCGCGGCTGAACACGCCCACCGCCTGGTCGATCCGGCCGAGGCGCGGCCGGAGCAGCAGCGTGTTCACCAGCGAGAACACGGCCGTGTTCGCGCCGATCCCGAGCGCCAGCACTCCAATCGCAACCGCCGAGAATGCCGGAGTCCGGCGAAGCAGCCGGAGACTGTAGCGAAAGTCGCGAAAGGCCGTGAACATCGCTCGCGCTCCCTTTCTTGCGTTCTACTAACAGACGGCCCCGGCCGGAACGATGTTCCCGCCTCCCGGGCCGGGAGCGCGCCGAACCTCGAATTGCCGGTAGAATTCCCCGATGGCCAGCCGTCCGGACGACGATCTCACCATCGGAAGCGACGTCGCCGTAACGAGCGACAGCCCGTCGTCCGGACGCGGCGGCGGCTCCGGTGCTCGTCGGAGCGCGTTCGCCCCCGGCGCGATCGTGGCGGGCCGGTATCGCCTGGTCTCGCTGCTCGGGCGCGGCGGCATGGGCGAGGTCTACCGCGCCGACGATCTGACCCTCGATCATCCGGTCGCGCTCAAGTTCCTGCCCGAAGGCGTGGCGTCGGACCCCGGCCGGCTCGCGCAGTTCCACAACGAGCTGCGCGTCGCGCGGCAGGTGTCGCACAAGAACGTGTGCCGTCTCTACGACCTCGGGGAAGCGGACGGCCGCCGCTTCCTCACGATGGAGTACGTGGACGGCGAAGATCTGGCGTCGCTGCTCCGCCGCATCGGGCGCGTCCCGCAGGACAAGGCGATCGAGATCGCGCGGCAGCTGTGCGCGGGACTCGCCGCCGCGCACGAGCGCGGCGTGCTCCACCGAGATCTCAAGCCGGCCAACGTGATGCTCGACGGCGAAGGCAACGTGCGGCTCACCGACTTCGGGCTCGCCGTCATCGAGGGCGATGCCGCCGCGGCACGCGCCGGGACGCCGCAGTACATGGCACCGGAGCAGCTGCGCGGCGAGCCGCCGACCGTCCGGAGCGACATCTACGCGCTCGGGCTCGTGCTGTACGAGCTGTTCACCGGGCGGCGCGCGTTCGAAGCGAAGACCTTCCCGGAGCTCCTGCGTCTGCACGAGACCGGCACGCTGACGACGCCCTCGTCTGTCGTGCACGATCTCGATCCGGCGGTCGAGCGGGCGATCGTGCGGTGCGTCGAGCGGGATCCCGCCGGGCGCCCGGCGACGGCCCTCGCCGTCGCCGCGGCGCTTCCGGGGGCGGATCCGCTGGCGGCCGCGCTCGCGGCGGGCGAAACGCCGTCGCCCGAGCTGCTGATCGCGGCCGGCGAGACCGCCGCCGTGCCGGTGGGCCGTGCTCTCGCGGCGGCCGCGCTGGCGCTCACGGCCATCGTCGTGTTCGTCGTGCTGGGTGCACGCGCGTCGATTACCGCGCTCGTTCCGCTGGAGAAACCGCCCGCAGTGCTGATCGATCACATTCAGCAGATGACGGCGTCGTTCGGGTACACCGATGCGCCCGCCGACAGCGCCTACGGGTTTGCCGTTCCCCCGGACTCTCCCGCCTGGGCGCAGTCGACGAGCAGGCGGCCGGACTGGTGGAGCTCGCTCGCATCCGCCAGCCCGCCGGCGCTCGTCTTCTGGTATCGCACCAGCCCGCGCCCGATGGCGCCGAGCCGCCCGGTCGCCGAGGTGACGCCGACGGATCCGCCAACCGACGTTTCGGGAATGCTGACGGTCCTCACGGACACGCGCGGGCGGCTGGTGGAGTTCCACGCGGCACCGCCGCAGTTCGACCCGTCGTCGGCGCCGGCCCCTCCGCCACGATGGAAGCTTCTGTTCGACGCCGCCGGCCTGGACATGGACGCGTTCCACGGGGTCGCGCCCGAATGGACGCCGCACGATTTCGCCGACGCGCGGCAGGCGTGGGAAGGTCCGCTCGCGGACAGGCCCGATATTCAGGTCCGCGTGGAGGCGGCCGCGTACAAGGGCCGTCCGAGCTCGTTCTCCGTCGT
>JBLMXQ010000102.1:0-43751 GCA_050257855.1 Betaproteobacteria bacterium
CTAGCGCTGCGGCTGCGTCGACGATCGTCCCTGCCCGTCCGGCAAGTCGGCGGTGCTGTAGTACACACCGTTGAACAGGAACTTGAACGTGCCGTGCGGCTGGCCGCGGAACGTGATCTCCGGACCGAGGAGCAGCAGCCGCCCCTTGCCGACCGACGCCTCGACGGCCGCGGCCCCGCCCTGCAGGTACTGCTGGCCCCACGCCCAGCCTGACCGCAGCGCCTCGCCGCCGGCGAACCACGCGACGGGGCGGACGCCTTCGAGCGACGCGTTCGGCGCGAGCTCGAGCACCGGGTTGTTGTTGAAGAAGACGTCGAGCTGCTTCTCCATCCCGTAGGCGAGCGGATCGGTGTTGTCGACCGACACGCGCAGAATCGATCCCGGAATGTAGAACTTCGTCGACGGCAGCGGCCGCTCGGTTCCGTTCACCATCTCCACGAGATGATTGCCGAGCGGGAGGCCGAGCAGGTGGCCCAGCGAAGCGGAGCTGCCCCAGGCGATGATCGTCCCGCCGTCCTCCACGAACTGCTTCAACTGCGGGAAGGTCTTTTCCGGCGTGATCGAGCCGAGCCGGTTCCGCCACTCGGCAGGGATGTCCTCGGCCTTGGGCTGCTGTCCGAACGCGCCGCCGCGTCCGCCGCCGTCGCGAACGGCGCCATCCGGGAACACGATGACGTCGTACTTCGCGTGCAGGTTGCCCGCGTCGAGCTCCTGCGGGAAGACGAGCGTGTACGGGAACTCGTACTGCTCGAACAGGAAGCGGACCCATCCCGACGGCATCGAGCCGCCGTATTGATCCCAGAGCGCGATGCGGACCGGGTGCAGCTTCATCATCCCGCCGGCCGGCTTGTCGGTGACGGCCGTGAAGCTGACGCCGACGTCGTTCGCCGCCTTCTGGAGGACCGGCAGCGTCGTCGGCCGGGCCGCGACGTAGATCACGCCCGTGCCGTCGGCGCTGTGCCACCTGCGATCGCGCACCCAGTACACGTCCTCGCCCGCTTTGAGGAGGCGGTTGACGGCGACGACGGCGTCGTTCACGTGCTGGCTGATCACGTAGCCGGTCGCACCGGCCACTGACGCGATCGTGCCGGGCGCCGGCTTGATCACGTCGGGCACCGGCTCGAACGGCCCGTCGAAGCCGTCGAGAATCCGGTCGAACTTCACGCCCATCTGGAACGCCAGCGTGTAGCCGGCGTTGTCGTAGGGCGGGATGGGCGGCCCGCCCGGATACGCGAAGTCGTTCGGGTGATCCTGCGGCTCGAACATGTCGAGCACGTGCGGGCGGAACGCCTGCGCCGTCTTGACGACCAGGGAGCCGGCCGGGTACTGCTTCCCGGCGACGGTGAAGGCCGCGGTCGCCCGCTCCACCTCGACGCCGGCCTTGATCAGCGCGTTGACGAACTTCTCGGCCGTGAGGAAGTCGGGCTGATCGGACGGGATGATGTAGCCGCGCGGATCGCGGTACTCCGGCTTCCTGAGCAGGTCGTAGTACTTGATGTCATGCGTCTGCAGCGCGCCGCCGCGCACGGTCCGCGCATCGACGGTCTCCAGCTTCCCTTCCGCCTTCTCGATCTCGGCTTTCACCTTCGCCACGCGCGCCGGGTACATCGTCCACGAGTCGGTGCTGCCCTTCTCGATGTTGCGGTGCCCCATCACGTAGATGTTGTAGAGCAGCTCCTCGCGGTAGCGCGACGCGAAGTCGAGGACCGCCCAGTTGGCCGTCAGCGAGTAGTCGATCGACTGGCGGAAGTGCCAGACCTGCGGCGCGATCGGGAAGGGATAATCGTTCTTGGCAATCATCCGATCGGGTACGAAGCCGATCGTGACCGGCGTCGGGTTGCCGATCGACTCGGTGAGCAGGCCGACCATGTTGTGGAAGTACGGCATCGTGCGCAGGCCGCCGTTCCACCAGGTCGAGTAGTTCGCGCCCGAGCGGGTCGTCACGCCGGGCTTCCCCTCGGCGTCGAACCGGCTGTGCATCGCGTCGCCGACCTGATCGAGCTCGTTGATCACGAGCGGGTCGTACACGTAGTTGAACGGATCGCGGAACGGCGGCGAGAACATCACCGTGCCGGTCGGGCCGGTCTGGTGGTGGTTGTAGACGATTTGCGGGAACCATTCGCGGTAGAGCACCTTGTTGTCGTTCGTGCTCTCGGGCAGGTTCTCCATGTAGAAGTCGCGGTTGTCGTCGTGACCGGCGTACTTCTCCCAGAGCCGCGGCACGAACGCCGTCGAACGCTTCTGCGGGTCGGAATTGCGCATGTACCAGTCCGAGACCAGCTCCATGCCGTCCGGGTTCACGTGCACGCAGAGGACGATGACGTCGCGGAGGAAGCGCTGCACTTCCTCGTCGTTGCGCGACAGGAGCTGGTAGACCGTCTCCATCAGCTGGTGCGCACCCAGCACCTCGGTGGCGTGCAGGCCGCCGTCGATCCAGACGACCGCCTTGCCTTCCTTCGCGAGCGCGTGCGCCTGCTCGTCGGTGAGGCCCTCGGCGAGGGCGAGGCGTTTCGCAATCCCGCGGTAGTACTCCAGCTTCTTGATGTTCTCCGGCGACGAGATGATCGCCATGTACTGGTCGCGCCCCTCGGCGGTCCTGCCGATCGAGACCAGCTTCATGCGGTCGGACTCCTTCGCCAGCTTCTGCCAGTACGCGGTCAGCTGCGTGTAGTTGGCGAGGAAGTAGTCGTCGCCGATGTCGTGGCCGAACTGTTCCTTCGGCGTCGTGATCTTCCTCGCTTTTTGCGCCGCGAGCGCGGGCGCGAGCGACAGGAGCAGCGCGAGCAGCAGCAGCGCGCGCGTGCGGCGTAGGTGGACGAGCATATGGACTCCAGCGGAAGAAGGAACGTGCGGATGAACGACGACAGATTGTAGCGGGGCAAGCAGGGTTCCGCTACAGTGACCGCTCATGTCCCCGAACGTCACCGCCGCGCAGGTCGCCGCGTTCAGGCCGGCGCGCCATCACCTCTCCGGGCGTCCGTCGCAACCCGGGCGGCGGCTTCCTCGGCGGCGCTGCGACCTCCGTTTGCGGTCCGGCCGCGCCGCGCAGTAGTCTGTCGGACGCTCGTGTTGCCCGAAGCGTCCGGGTTCAGCCGGACCACACCGGAGGGATTGCATGAAGAACCTGATGACCGTCATAGGCGGCGCCGCCCTGGTGGCGGCGGTCGTCGCGCCGGCCGCCGCGCAGTCGAACGCGGTGGCCGAGGCGCTCGCCACCGAGGCGCACGCCAACGAGAACAACATGGTGAGCGCGGCCGAAGCGATGCCGGCCGAGAAATACGCCTTCCGCCCGACGCCGGCGCAGAACCCGTTCGGTCAGCTGATCTTCCACGCGGGACAGGCGAACTACGCCCTGTGCGGCGTCATGGCCGGCGAGAAGGCCCCCGAAGCGACCGTCAAGGCAGACGGCGCGAAGGACGCCCTCATCAAGCAGATGCAGGACTCGTTCGAGTACTGCTACAAGGTGTTCCCGAAGGTCGATGCCAGCAGGCTCGGCGACAAGGTCACGATGTTCGGCCGCCAGATGACGATCGCGTGGGTCGTCGTCCATACGGCGCTCGACTGGGGCGACCACTACGGCCAGGTGGCCAACTACCTCCGCGCGGCCGGCATCGCGCCCCCTTCGTCGCAGCGCCGAGGACGGGGGGAAAAGAAGTAGGAGTTGGTACCTGGCGATCAGGAATAAGGAATAAGGAATTCGGAACAGGCAGTCCAGGTCGACTCGACTTTGTCAGAGCATTGGGTTCAGGCAGTCTGACAAGGTCGAGTCACCCGCCCACGAGGTTCCGCCGGCTCTGAGGCCTTCAGCGTCGCCCCTGCACTACAATCGGCACCCGTGACCAGCCTGTCGGGACCGACCGTGCCGTGGCGCGCGCGCGGGCTGCTGTTCGAGAACTGCAGCTGCCAGCTCGTCTGCCCCGGCCACATGCACTTCGAACAGCTCTGCACGCACGAGCGATGCCGCGGCTACTGGGCCATCCGCGTCGACGAGGGGCGCTTCGGCCCCGTCGTGCTCGACGGCCTGAAGGCGGTCGTCGCCTACGACTCGCCGCAGCGCATGATCGCCGGGGGATGGACCGAGGTCGTCATCATCGACGAGGCCGCCGGTCCCGATGCCCGGCGGGCGCTCGAGAGCATCCTGACAGGCAATGCCGGCGGCCCGTGGGCCGTCCTCGCGCGCTTCGTCTCGCGATGGCTCGACACGCGGTACCTGCCGATCGCGCTCGCCGAGACCGAGACGACGAAATCGGCGTCCGTCCCTGGCCTGCTCGAGGCGACCATCACCAACATCCGTGGACGCGATCGCTCGCAGCCGGTCCGCTTCGAGAACATCTTCAACCAGATCCATGCAGCCGAGCAGGTGCTCGCCACCGGCACCACGCGCTACGACGACGGCGTGATTGCGGTCGCCAACGACCGGACGCACGGCCTGCACTCGCGCTTCGAGTGGGAGGTGAATGGATGACGCACGCGGCGCACTCCGGGGCGTCCGGCCTCATCCCGCTCGCGGCGGCCTGGCTGGCGATGATGACCGTCATGATGGCGCCGGCCGTACTCCCCTGGCTGCGCGAATTCGGGAGGCTGACGGCCGGATCGGGCGCCGCTCGAGCGGCCGCGACCGCGCGCTTCGCGAGCGGCTACCTGGTCGCATGGAGCGGCTACAGCACCGCAGCGGCCGCTGCGCAACTCGCGCTCCAGCGTGCGGGATGGCTCGATCCGGTGCGCGGCCTCGCCGCGCCCTTCGCCGGCCTCGTCCTCGTCGCGGCAGGCCTGCTCCAGTTCTCTCCATTGAAGCGCGCCTGCCTGCGCCACTGCCGCAGTCCGCTCACTTACCTGATGACCCGCTGGCGCAACGGGCCGCCGGGCGGATTCCGGGTAGGCGTCGCGCACGGCGCGTTCTGCGTCGGCTGCTGCTGGGCGCTGATGACCGCGGCGTTCGCCCTCGGCGTCATGAACCTCTGGTGGATGGCCGCGCTGACCCTCCTCGTCACGATCGAGCAGCTCGCGCCGAAGGGCGATCGCATCGGCCGGGCGCTCGGCCTGGCGATGGCGATCTGGGGCGGCGTCCTGATGGCCGGCGCGGCGCCGGCCGCGCGGACGCAGCCGCCAGCGCGCTTCTCCGTTGTCGAGGCGACGATCCCCGAAATGCAGCGGGCGATGGCCGGCGGCCGCGTGACGTCGCGCGAGCTCGTCACGCAGTACCTCGCGCGGATCGCCACGTACGAAGAGACCCTCAACGCGACCATCGCGGTCAATCCCCACGCGCTCGACGAAGCCGACGCGCTCGATCGCGAGCGCGCCGCGGGCCGCATCCGCGGTCCGCTGCACGGCATCCCGATCGCGCTCAAGGACAACATCCAGACGACGGAGATGCCCACGACGGGCGGTGCGCTGGCGTTCGAGGGCTTCGTGCCGCCCTACGAAGCGACGCTGGTCAGGAACCTTCACGAGGCGGGCGCCGTCATCATCGCCAAGACGGTCCTCACCGAGCTCGCCAACTGGGTGGCGGCCTCGCCGACGCCCATGCCGGGCAACTACAGCGCGGTCGGCGGGTTCGCCTTCAACCCGTACGACCCGCGCCGCGATCCGCGTCCGGGGTTCGACGACGGCCGTCCCGTGCTGAGCACGGGCGGGTCGAGTTCGGGCGCGGGCACGGCAGCAAGCTTCTGGGCCGCCAACGTCGGCACCGACACGTCCGGATCGGTCGTCAACCCGGCGCAGCTCACGATGCTGGTGGGGCTGCGTCCGACGACCGGCCGCGTCAGCCGGCACGGCATCATCCCGATTACGCTCGACCAGGACACGGCGGGTCCGATGGCGCGCACCGTGACGGACGCGGCGATCCTGTTCGGCGCGCTCGAGGGCGCGCGCCCCGATCCGGCGGATCCGGCGACCTCGCGCTGCACGCCGCCGCCGAACCGCGACTACACGCCGTTCCTTCAGCGGGATGGCCTGCGCGGCGCGCGCATCGGCGTGCCGCGCGCGTTCTTCTACGAGAAATGGCACGTGCCGGGCGAGCCGGCCGGCAGCACGCGCGGCGGGCTCAACCCGGCGCAGTCGGCGCTGATGACCGAGGCGCTCGACGTCCTGAAGCGTCAAGGGGCGATCGTCGTCGATCCGGCCGACCTGCCGAGCGTTCTCGCCCCGGATCCAGGCGACAACGTGCTCTCGTGGGAGACGTGCTCGGGGCTCGCCGAAGGGCGGGCCGGCGACGCGCACTGCTCGGTGGTGTTCAAGTACGGCATGAAGCGCGACTTCAATGCGTGGCTGCAGTCGCTCGGCGCGGCCGCGCCGGTTCCGTCGCTGACCGGCCTGCGGATGTTCAACCTGACCCACACGCGCGGCGGCGCGATCCGGTACGGCGAGGCGAACCTCGACATCTCCGACGAGATGGATCTCGTGCGCGACAAGGCGCGGTACGAGGCGGACCACGCGCGCGACGTCGCGCTGGCCGGCGAACGCGGGCTGCACGCCGCGCTCGCCCGACAGCGCCTCGACGCGCTCGTGTTCCCCGGCTGGAATGCGGCCGGCTACGCGTCCCGGCCCGGATTCCCCATCATCATCGTCCCGTTCGGAACGATCCCCAGCGCGCCCGCGACGCCGTTCCCGCCCGGTTTCGACGCGAAGCCGATTCCCTACGGGGTGAGCTTCGTCGGCGACGCGTGCAGCGAGCCGACGCTCTTCAAGCTGGCGTACGCGTTCGAGCAGGCCACGAAGCGGCGGCGGCCGCCCGCGCTCTAGCAGCCACGAGCAGCTGTCAGATCTCAGCGGTCAGCCTCGCTGGAGCTGATGGCCGACAGCTGACGTCCGACAGCCGGCTGACAGCCGAGAGCCGACAGCCGACAGCTGGTGTACAGTGCGGCTGATGCGCAGATTCCTCTCGACTCGACTCGCGACGCTCTTTCTGCTGGCGGTCGTCACCGCTTCGCTGCTCGCCCAGACCGCCGCGCCGGCGCCGGCGCCTCCGCTCAATCCGCAGGACGTCATCCCGTTCGATGCCGCGGTCGACACCGCCAGGCTGCCGAACGGTCTCACGTATTTCGTCCGGCAGAACAGCCGGCCGGCGAAGCGCGTGTCGCTGCGCCTCGTGGTCAAGGCCGGGTCCATCGACGAGACCGACGACCAGCGCGGGCTCGCGCACTTCGTCGAGCACATGGCGTTCAACGGGAGCGCGCACTTCAAGCCGGGCGAGGTCTTCTCCTACTTCGAGTCGGTCGGCGCACGGCTCGGGCCGCACGTCAACGCGTACACCAGTTTCGACGAGACGGTGTACATGCTCGACCTGCCGAGCGACCGGCCGGACGTGGTCGAGAAGGGGCTGACGGCGCTGGCCGACTTCGCCGGCGGCCTCAGCTTCATTCCGGCCGAAGTCGACAAGGAGCGCGGCGTCGTCATCGAGGAGTGGCGCGGCGGCCTCGGCGCGGCCTCGCGGATTCGCGACAAGCAGATCCCGGTCCTCTACCAGGGATCGCGCTACGCGGAGCGCCTGCCGATCGGGAAGCCCGAGATCATCCGCACCGCGCCGCCCGAGCGCCTGCGCGCCTTCTACGACACGTGGTACCGGCCCGAACGGATGGCGGTGATCGCGGTCGGCGACATCGACGCGAAGCAGATCGAAAAGGAGATCGCCGCGGCGTTCGGGCCCGTCCGGGACCGCGCGCCGGCGCAGCCGGATCCGGACCGGTCGGTGCCGCTGACGCCCGGCGTGCTCGTCAGCGTGGCGGCCGATCCGGAGGTCACGCAGTCGTCGGTCTCGATCCTGCGGAAGGCGCCGCAGCCGGACGAGGTGCGCGTCGCCGACTACCGTCGCGACCTGGTCGAGCGGCTGGTCGAGCACATGATGGACGAGCGTTTCGGCGAGATCGCGCAGAGGAACGACGCGAAGTTCCTGGCCGCCAGCGCGGGCTCGACGCCGCTCAGCCGCGACGTGTCGGCGTTCGCCCTCAGCGCGGGGGTGCCGGACGGCGGCATCGAGGACGGCCTGAGCGCCGTCGCCGTCGAGGCGAAGCGGGTCGAGCAGTACGGCTTCGGCGCGGCCGAGATCGATCGCGCGAAACGGTGGATGTCCGCGTTCTACGAGGAGGCCTACAGCGAGCGCGACAAGACCGAAAGCGGCTCGTTCGCGAGCGAATACATCCGGCATTTCCTCGTCGACGAGCCGAGCCCGGGGATCGCCTACGAGTACCGCCTCGTCCGGCAGGTCGCGCCCGAGATCACCGCGGCGGAAGTCGGCGCCGCCGCTACGCGGCTCCTCGGGAGCAGCAGCCGGGTCGTGCTGGCGGTCTCGCCGGAGAAGGCCGGCGTGCCGCTGCCGACCGACGCCGATCTGCGGGCGGCGCTCGACGCCGCCCGACAGGCGACGGTGACGGCCTGGAACGACACGACGTCGACGCGCGGGCTGATGGACGCGAAGCCGGCGCCCGCGGCCGTAACCGCCCGGCGCGAGCTGAAGGATCTCGGCGTCACGATCGTCACGTTCGCGAACGGCGTCGAGGCCTGGCTCAAGCCGACCGACTTCAAGAACGACCAGGTGCTCTTCACGATGGACGCGCCCGGCGGCGCGTCGCTCGCCGAGCCGAAGGACTACCTCGACGCGACGCTCGCCCCCGCCTTCGTCGAGCTCGCGGGGGTGGGCGGCATCCGCGCCGTCGATCTCGAGAAGCTGCTCGCCGGGAAGATCGCGTCGGCGTCGCCGTACGTGTCGCTGTCGACGGACGGGATCTCCGGCAGCGCCGCGCCCGCCGAGCTCGAGACGGCGCTCCAGCTCCTGCACCAGACGTTCGCGGCGCCGAACGACGACCCGGACGCCTTCGCGCTGCTCAAACGTCAGCTCCACGCGATGGTGGTCAACCGGCAGCAGTCGCCGGCGGTCGTCTTCGGCCAGCGCGTCGCGCTCGTGAACTCGTCGAACCACTACACGGCGCAGCCGGTGACCGCTGAGCGGGTGGACGCGCTCGACCGCTCGACGATGAGCGCGTTCTACCGCCAGCGGTTCTCGAATGCGACCGACTTCACCTTCTTCATGGTCGGCGCGTTCCAGATCGACGAGGCGGTGCCGCTGCTGGCGCGCTACGTCGGCACGCTGCCGTCGACCGGACATGCCGCGTCGAGATTCCGGGACGTCGGCATCCACTTCCCCGACCGGCCGGTCGAGGAGCGCGTCGAGAAGGGGCGCGAGCCGCGGAGCCAGACGGTCATGAGCTTCTTCGCGGACCCGCCGCCCGATCCGGCCGAACTCGAACGGATCGACGCCGCGTCCACGGTGCTCGAGATCGCGCTGCGCGACGAGCTGCGCGAGCAGCTCGGCCAGACCTACGGCGTGTCGGTCGGCCTGTCCGAACGGCTGCCGCAGCGGGGCGACGGACACATGGAGGTCCGCTTCGGCGCGGCGCCCGAGAACATCGAGGGGATGATCGCGCGCACGCTCGATCGGATCCGGAAGCTGCAGCAGGAGGGGCCGTCCGCCGACCTGACGAACCGGGCCCGCGAGGCGGCCCTCCGCAGCAACGAGACGGCGCTCAGGCAGAACGGCTACTGGCTGCGGCGCCTGTCCGCGGCGCACATCCTCGGCACGGATCCCGAAGCCATCCTCCAGCGGGCGACGCGCATCGAGGCGATCACGCCGGCGGTGCTGCAGGACGTGTTCAAGCGCTACTTCCCCATGGATCGGCGGACGGTGGTGACGCTGATGCCGGCGCGCTGATGGGATGAGCGCCACTTTTTCTGGAGAGACGCTCGATGGAACAGGTGATTTCCAGGCTGCTCACCGATTTCGAGCACGGGCACATGACGCGGCGTCAGCTGATTCAGAGCCTGGCGATGGCGGCGACCGCCGCAGCCGCGGCGGGAGCGGCGGCGGCCGCGGCCGCCACCGCGGCCGCCGCAGACGAAGCGCCGTTCAAGGCCGTCGCCGTGAACCACATCTCGTATCAGGTGAAGGACTACACGAAGACGCGCGACTTCTACGCGGGCCTGTTCGGCATGAAGGTGTCGCAGGACAACGGCCGCCAGGCCTACCTCGCGTTCGGCGACCAGGGCACGTTTCTGATCGCACGCAATCCGTTCAGGGACGCGACGCCGCCGAAGGTCGATCACATCGCCTACACGATCGCCGACTGGGACAAGGACCGCGTCGAGGCGGAACTGAAGAAGCGGGGGCTCGATCCGAAACCCGACACCGAGAACAGCTTCCACGTCAAGGATCCGGACGGCTTCGACCTTCAGATCTCGGGCAGCGGCATGAAGCCCTAGGGGGCAGCAGGTGGTGATGTGGTGAAGGGGTGACGTGGTGAAGTGGTGAAGGGGTGATGTGGTAACCTTTTCACATCACCACTTCACCATTTCACCCCTTCACCACTTTGCACCTTCTTGCCCTCGTCTCCGTGCTGGTGGCGCCGGCGGCTGGTGCGGCGCCGCGCGTTCGCGCGCTCGCGCTCTCGGTCACGCCCGCGACCCGGCTGCTCGTCGTCTCGCCGCATCCTGATGACGAAACACTCGCGGCCGGCGGCCTGATCGAGCGCGTGCGCGAGGCCGGCGGCCAGGTGCGGGTCGTCGTCGTCACGAGCGGCGACGCGTTCGCCGAAGGGGTGGAAACCGAGGACGGCATCAGCCGTCCGCGGCCGAGCGACTACCGCAACTACGGCACGCTGCGGGAGCGCGAGACCACGGCGGCGCTCGAACTGCTCGGCGTCGCCTCGCGGGACATCACCTTCCTCGGCTTCCCCGACGACGGCCTGTGCCAGCTCGCGTCGAAGTACCTGTCGGCGAAGGCGTCGCCGTTTTCCTCGCCGTACACGCAGCGTCGCAGCCCGCCGACGACCGAGCAGATCGTGCGCGGCGTCGCCTACCGCGGCATCGATGTGCGGCGCGAGCTCGAGCGGCTGTTCGTCGAGTTCGCGCCGACCGTCCTGGTCATCCCGCACCCGGAGGACGAGCACCCGGACCACTGCTCGACGCACATCTTCGCGCGCGAGGCGATTGATGCCGTCTGGCCGAGGCGGCGGACGCGTCCGCGGATCGTGCAGTACCTGATTCACTACGGCCAGTGGCCGATGTCCGCCGAGGCGGGCGCCGGATCCGAGCTGCGGCCGCCCACGGCGTTCCCGGCACGCGAGGGACGCTGGGCATCGCTGAAGCTGACGGCCGCCGAATCGGTCGCCAAGAAGCGCGCGCTCCTCGCCTACTCGAGCCAGATGCTCGTCATCGGCCGCTTCGTCCTCGCGTTCGGCCGCAGCAACGAACTGTTTCTCGAAGGCGAGCCGGCATCGCTGCCCGAATGCTGGTGCAGCGGCGAGAACGTCGCCACCGAGGTCCCGCCAGAAAAGCGCGTGCGCCGGCCCCCCAGGCCGCGCCGATGAAACCGGCCGACCACCGCCTGCAGTCGCTCGACGCGTTCCGGGGAATCACGATCGCGGGGATGATTCTCGTCAACAACCCGGGCAGCTGGGACACCGTCTACCCGCTGCTCGTACATGCCGACTGGAACGGCTGCACGCTGGCGGACCTCGTCTTCCCGTTCTTCATCTTCATCATGGGCGTGGCGATGCCGTTCGCCTTCTCGCGCCGCCTCTCGTCCGGGCCGGCGCGAGCGGGGCTCCGGCGCCACATCTGGCGCCGCGCCGGATCGCTCGTCGCGCTCGGCCTGGTGCTGAACGTGGTGGCGGCGCTCCCCGCCGCCGGTCAGCTCCGCATTCCCGGCGTGCTGCAGCGCATCGGCATCGTCTACCTGATTGCGGCGTTCGTCGTGCTGCACGCCGGCACGGCGGCGCGCCTCGGCATCGCCGCCGCCATCCTCGCCGGTCACTGGGCCCTGCTCGTGCTCGTCCCCTTCGGGGGGCATGCGGCGGGAGTCGTCGCACCCGACCACAATCTCGCGGGCATGATCGACAAGGCTGTCTTCGGCGCGCACACGCTGACGCCGGCTGGCGATCCCGAAGGGCTGCTGGGCACGGCGCCCGCGGTCGCCTCGGCGCTGTTCGGATCGATTGCCGGCGACTGGCTCCGATCGTGCGACACCGCGGCCCGCCGCATCGGCGGCCTCGCGGCCGGCGGCGGAGCCGCCCTGCTCCTCGGTCTGGTCTGGTCGCGCGCGTGGCCGCTGAACAAGCCGCTGTGGACCGGCTCGTTCACGCTCGTGACGGCCGGCCTCGGCGCCCTGCTGTTCGCGCTCTGCTTCCTGCTGATCGACGTGTGGCGCGTGCGCCGGTGGGCGCGCCCGTTCGTCTGGCTCGGGGTGAATCCGCTCGCCATCTATTTCCTCGCCGAGTTCGTCGGCCACCTGATGGATCGCCCGTGGGTACCGGACGGCGCGGAATGGACCACCGCGAAGTCGTGGCTCTTCTGGACCGTCCTGCAGCCGCGGATCGCGCCGCCTCTCGGCGACGCCGGCGCGTCGCTCGCGTTCGCGGTCTTGACCGTCCTGGCCTGGACGCTCGTAGCGGGCGTGCTCTACCGGCGGGATGTCCGCATCCAGGTGTAGAATCCTCGCCATGCGTGTCATTGGCCCCGTTCTTCTCGCCGCGCTCGCGATTGCTCCGGCGCGCGCGGCACAGCCGCCAGCCGCCGCGACGCCTTCCGGCCAGCAGGAGAAGCCCCAGACCGGCGGGCAGCAGCAACCGCCGAAGCCGGCGGAGCCGGCGCAGCAGCCGGCACAGCCGCAGCAGCCGCCCCGGCCCCCCGCTCCGGAGTTCGTTCGGCAGGCGCAGCAGGCGCTGCGCGACGGCCATCCGGATCAGGCGCTGGCCGTCTACGAGAAAGAGCTCGCCGCCTCGCCCGACTCGTTCCTGGCCCACAACGGCGCCGGCATCGTGCTGGATCTGATGGGCAAGTACGACGAGGCGCGCAAGCACTTCTCGAAGGCGCTCGAGGTGGCTTCGACTCCGGCGGCGAAGGCCCAGGCCGGACGATCGATGGCGATATCCTACGCGTTCGAGAACAACTGCCAGGGCGCCGCGAAATACGAGGAGCCGCTCTACGAGAGCTACCTGCAGGCTCAGGACTACTACAACGCAGGCGAGATTGCCGACGAACTCGCGCGCGTCTGCCTCGAGGCGGGCGAGATCGACACGGCCGAGAAATGGTACCGGATGGGATACGCGGCCGGTCTGCAGGAGCCGGACATCAAGCCGGCGCGGAAGGACCTCTGGGACTTCCGCTGGGAGCACGCGATGGCGCGGATCGCGGCGCGCCGCGGCGACAAGGAGGGCGCGGCCAGACACATCGCCGCCGCGAAGGCGGCGCTCGCCACCGGCACCAATCCCGAACAGCAGCAGTTCCTGCCGTATCTGACCGGGTACGTCGCCTTCTACGAGGGTGACTACCAGACGGCGCTGGCCGACCTGCAGAAGGCCAACCAGAAGGACCCGTTCATCCTCGTGCTGATCGCCCAGACGTACGAGAAGCTCGGCGACGCAAAGCAGGCGACCGACTACTACCAGAAGGCGCTGGCGTCCAATGCGCACAACCCGCCGACCGCCTACGCGCGGCCGCTCGCCAGGCGCAAGCTCGGTCAGAGCTGACCGCATGGCCGCGCTCGTCGCCGCGGCCGCGGCGATGGCGGGCGCCCTGCTCCTGGCGCAGGGTCAGCCGCCCGTACGTGATCGGCACCCGTTCCACTCGGGCGTCGAGATCACCAGCATCGCGGCCACGGTGACGGACGCCGACGGCCATCTCGTCACGGGCCTGCCGCGGGAGGCCTTCGAGGTCTTCGAGGACGGCGAGCCGCAGCCGGTGACGCAGTTCACCAACGAGCGGGTGCCGATCGGCGTGGGCGTGCTGCTCGATATCAGCGACAGCATGTTCGGCCAGCGCATCGTCGAAGCGCGAAGCGCGGTCGAGCACTTCCTGTTCGACCTGCTGAAGCCGACCGACGAGTACTTCGCGCTCGCCTTCAACCATCAGCCGCACGTGCTCACGCAGTGGACCACGTCGCCTGACGTGGTGCGCGAGGCGCTCGCCGCGCTGCGCCCGTCGGGCGGCACGGCCATGTACGACGCCGTCATGGCGGCGCTGCCGCTCGTCGCGCGGCGCACCCGGCAGCGCGCCGCGGTGCTCGTCATCTCCGACGGCGAGGACACCGCCAGCACGGCGACGCTCCGCGACCTGCGCTCGGCGCTGCTGCGCAGCGACGTCTTCGCGTATGCCATCGCGATCGATCCGCCCGGCGGCCATGCGATCAACACGCGCGTGAACCCGGAGGCGCTCCGGGCGTTCACCGCCGAGACCGGCGGCCGCACCGAAGTCGCCCAGACGCTCGCGGAGATCGGACGGGCGACCGAGCGGATTGCCGACGAGCTGAACAGCCAGTACGTGCTCGGCTACTCGCCGCCCCACGGCGCCGACAGCAAGTACCACAGCATCCGCGTCCGCGTGCGCGGGGGCCAGTACCGCGTGCGCGCCCGCAACGGCTACGTGGCGCTTCCGGTCGTGCACCAGTCCGACGACAGCCGATAGCTGGCGGCTGCTCTCAGTGCGGCGGGCGATCGACGACAAGCTCCGGGTACAGACGCCGGAACGTCTCGGCGACGTGGCAGTTCCAGCAGACCGGATGTTGCGTGCCGAACGCGGACACGAGCCGTTCGGGCGCGACTTCGCGCCACTCGATCGTGACGCCGTCCGGCCCGAGCAGCGCGGCGCGTGAGACGCCGCTCGGCCCATCCGAGATGATCCGGCCGCAGTAGGCGCAGGACTTGCGCCCGTACCAGCGCGCGGCGAGCCCGGGAACGTCCGGCGCCTCCCCCGACTCGATCTGGCACAGACACGGCTGCGCACAGAGACCGCGCTCCGGCCAGCGCGAGCACGCCCGCAGCGTGATCGTCGGCCCGGAATCGAGGAGAGCCGAGAACACCGCCCGCATGGCGTCTACGTGGACCGCCGCGGGGTTCGATGTTTCCGGGCAGGTGACGATTCTCGCTGCGGCATACCGGCGCCAGACACGCCAGGCCCGGACGCTCGCCGCGACCAGCAGACCGATTCCGCCAACCAGAACAATCGTGAGGATGATGTTCGATGTAGCCACGGCTCATTTCCCTGGGTTTGGGATATTGCCAAACGCAAATCGGCTGCCATCGAAAAATGCGCGCATCCGGGCATATCCTTTGCGGATGATCGCCGCACCGGCACTGATTTGCCGGATTCCCGGCACACCCGGTTCAGGAGGGGATCTCGTGATCACGAAGCGAAGCGCCTCCACCTGCAAGTGGGCGAAACCGACGATGTCGATGCCGCTGCCGACATGGCTCGAGGCGTGGGATCGACCCTGGACGTGCGTCCGCGACGAGACACCGACGACGCTCGAGACCACCGAGCGGTGCGAGGACTGCCCGCGATGGGAGCCGCGCCAGGCTGACGTCGTCTCCGGGCGCAACGCCTGACGCTCTCCGCTCGACACGGGATCAGGAGGTGAGCTCCTGCGAGCATGGCCTCCTGATCAGCCGGCCCGTTCCCATCCCGGCTGTCCTCGTTCAGAAATCTGCCACACGGCGTCCGCCGCGGTTGGGCTGCGTCTCGATTCCCTGGACGTCTTTCGCGCGGTGAGCACTGTATTCGTGCGCGGGGACGGCGTCCGGCGGCATCGGGCACGCCCTTTGTAATCGGGCACGCCCTTTGTAGATGCTGGCCCAGCCAATGCGACCGGAAAAGCTGACCGAACACGGTCCGCTCCCGCAAACACGCAGTGAGCTGCACGCGTGGGTGCAGGAGCACCTGCACCTGAGCAGTCCGCTCGAGTCGGCCCTGCTCGCGGCCATCGACAGCGTGTTCGCGCGCCACGAACGGTTGTGGCAGGAATCCAAACAGGAAGCCATCCAGGCGCTCTCGGCTGGCTTCACAGAGAAGATGGCGCGCGCCCGCCGCGAGCTGTCGGCCAGGGACGCCACGGTCAGCAGCATCTCGCGTTACTTCGAGCAGCTCGTCGCGGAGCTGACGGACAAGTCGTACCGCGATCCGAAGACCAAGCTGATGAATCTCGGCCGCTTCACGGAACAGCTCGAATCGTTCCTGGCGCTCGAGCAGCGCGGCCGGTGGAGCGCCGTCGGGCTCGTCGACATCACCGGGTTCAAGTGGTACAACGACGCGCTCGGACACGCGGCCGGCGACCGGATCATCGAGCGGGTCGCGCATCTGCTGCGCGAGCAGGTCCGCTCCGACGATCTGATCGCGCGGGAGCGCGGCACGGCGCCGCAGGATCTCCATGCGCGGTTCGGCGGCGACGAGTTCTGCTTCCTGATCCCGGACCTGGCCGGGTACCGCCAGGCGTACGCGGTGGCCGAGCGCTTCCGCCAGGCCGTCGAGCGGTACGACTGGACGGAAGCGGACCGCCGGCTCGACGTGCAGCCGGTCCGCGTCGATGTCGGCGTCGTCTGCCTGTGGCTCGGACGGGTGGCCGAGCGGCGCTTCATCGCCCAACGCCTCGCGTCCGATCTCATCGCGCGCGCCGACAAGTTGATGTACGAGGCCAAGAGCGAGCGCGCGAGCCGCATCTACCTCGCACGCGTGCGGATCGAGCAGGGCGGCCTGGTCGACATCACCGACGACGAGCGCGACCGTTTGCCGGCCGATCCGTGGCGGTGATAAGATCTCGGATTCTCAGATTCTCACATCTTCAGGTCGTCATCGTCTCTCCCCGACGGTGGGTGTAGCTCAACGGTTAGAGCGCCGGACTGTGGCTCCGGAGGCTGCGGGTTCGATCCCCGTCACCCACCCCACTCTCAGCGCTGCGCGGCTCCGGAGGTCACGCTTCCGCCCGGCGTTGCGGGTTTCCGCGCGTCGTGCCCGAGGTGGCGCCCAAATCCGCGCGGGATCGTGTCAGAATAAAGGGTGGTCCGCCCGAGGGCGGCGCCGCTTCGTATGTTCGACATCGACGTGGACCCTGTAGCCGTCAAGCGGGGCGGCGTTCTGGCCGTCCTGCTGGTCGCGCTCGTCCCCGCCTTCGCATTCACCTCGCTGGTCACGCGCCTGTATCATCAGCGCGAACGGGTCCTGGCCGAGGACTGGCTGCGGCGCGGCGAGGCGGCGCTCGGGTCCGGCCGCCCGGACGAAGCCGTCGACGACCTCCGCACGGCGCTGGTTTTCTCACACGAGGCGCCCTCGTTCCGTCTACGACTCGTCGATGCGCTCGTCCAGGCAAATCATCCGGTGGAAGCGCACGCCCAGCTGACGACGCTGCTCGACCAGCAGCCGGGCAGCGGCACGATCAACCTGCAGCTGGCGCGGCTGGCCGCCCGCGCCGGCGACCTGCAGGAGGCGGCCCGCTACTACGATTCCGCGATCAACGGGATCTGGGACGCGAACGCAGAGGAGCGCCGCCGCGCCGTCCGCCTCGAATTCGCGAGCTGGCTGCTGCAGCGCGGCGAACCGGCTCGCGCGCAGGCGCAGCTCATCGCGCTCAGCGCCGACCTGCCGCCGGGCTCGCCGCTGGAGACGCAGGTGGGACAGATGCTCGTGGACGCGGGATCGCCCCGGCGAGCGTCGGAACTCTTTGCGGATGTCCTTCGGCGGAACCCCCGGGATCCGGCGGCGCTCGAAGGCGCCGGCGTGGCCGCCTTTCAGCTCGGGGATTACGCCGCCGCGCGACGGCACCTCGCGGCTGCGGCGCAGACGCACGAGCTGTCACCCGGGCGGCGGGACATGCTCGAGACGGCAACGAGCGTGCTCACGCTCAACCCATTCGCACGCCGGTTGTCGTCGGCCGAACGGAGCCGCCGGTCGCGGAGCGCGTTCGGCATCGCGCGCGCGAGGCTGTCGGAATGCGCGCAGACAGCCGGCGTCAACCTGGACGATCCCGAGTCGACCGACGAGATGCGCGCGCTGAGCGCGACGGCCGATCAGCTCGAGCCGCAGCTCAGGCCGCCGGCGTTCGCGCGCGACTCGGATCTGCTCGACTCGGTGATGACGCTCGTATTCCGCGTCGAGACCGCGACGGCCGCGCGGTGCGGCCAGCCCCGCGGGGCGGACCTGGCGCTGCTCCTCCTCGGCCGTGAAGGACGCAACTCGGATCAATGACCACGCCACCGCGGCGCCTCCACATCAAGTCGCTCCCTGAAGCGCACCTGTTCCTCCTGCTCGCCCTGGTCATCGGCATCTTCGCGGGCCTCTCGGTCGTCTGCTTCCGGATCCTCATCGAGTGGCTGCGCATCTGGCTGCTCGGGTCCGCCCTGCTGCCCGCCTTTCCCCGGGTGGTCGTCGTGCCGGCTGCCGCCGGCCTGGCGGTCGGAATCATCGCTCTGGCGCTCTTCCCGCGGGTCAGCGGCAGCGGCGTGAATCAGACGAAGGCGGCCGTCTACATCTACGACGGGTACATCCCGTTCCGGACGGTCGTGGGCAAATTCATCACCTCGGCGATCGCGATCGGCAGCGGCCAGTCGCTCGGCCCCGAGGATCCGTCGCTGCAGATCGGTGCGGGCCTCGCGTCCCTGTTCGGACGAAAGCTGAACCTGTCGCGCGAGAAGATGCGGCTGGTCGCGCCAATCGGCGCGGCCGCCGGCCTGGCGGCCGCGTTCAACTCGCCGATTACCGCGGTGCTGTTCGTCATCGAGGAAGTGATCGGCACGTGGAGCGCCGGCGTGCTCGGTGCGATCCTGCTGGCGGCGGTGTCGGCGACGGTTGTGTCGCAGTGGTTCCTGGGCGGCGAGCCGCTGTTCCGCGTCCCGGCGTACCACCTGGCGCATTCGAGCGAGCTCATCGCGTACGCAATTCTCGGCGCCATCGGGGGCTTCATCTCCCTCGCGATGGTCAAGCTGGTGATGTATCTGAGGACCAGGCTGCGCGCAATGCCGCGCTGGTCGTGGTACCTGCAGCCGGCGATGGCGGGCCTCGCGATCGGCATCATCGGCCTCAAGGTTCCCCAGGTGATGGGCGCCGGCTACGACTATATCGACCACGCCATGCGGGAGCAGTACACCTGGCAGATGCTGATCGGGCTGGCGCTGCTGAAGATCGTCGCCACCGCGATGTCGTTCTCGAGCGGAACGCCGGGCGGGCTCTTCGCGCCGACGCTGTTCATCGGAGCGATGCTCGGCGCCGCCGTCTGCGCCGTCGAGCGCATGGTGCTGCCCGGCATCACCGGCCCGATGGGCGCCTACGCACTCATCGGCATGGGCACGCTGTTCGCCGGGTTTCTGCGCGCGCCGATGACGTCGGTGTTCATGATCGTCGAGATCAGCGGCGACTATTCGATCGTCCTGCCGGTCATGATCTCGAATACGATCGCCTACCTGATCGCGCGCCGCTTCCAGCACACCGCGATCTTCGAAGTCCTCTCGCACCAGGACGGCATCATCCTGCCGTCCATGGAGGAGCAGCGCGAGGCGGCCGTGCAGCGCGTCGAGCTCGCGATGAAAGGCGTCGACGTCGTCTGTACGGGGGCCGACACGGTGAATCAGGCGCTCGCCCGCGTCAACGCTGCGCCGGCCGAGCATTTTCTCGTCGCCCTGCAGGGCGACCACTGGACGACCATCTCGAAGCAGCTGCTCATCAGCCTGCAGGCGGAGGGCAGTAGCGACGTGCCGCTGCAGGCGGTGGTCGGTTTCGATCCGCCGCTGCCGACGCTCCACCCCGACCAGCCGCTCGACGCTGCGCTGCGCGTCATCCACGATCGGCCGCTCCTGCCGGTCGTCCATCGCGCGCACGCCTCCCGGCTCGTCGGAACGGTCACGCTCGAGGACGTGCTCGAGGCATACCGGATGGGCGCCTCGGCGGCGTGAGGCCGGATGGAGGCCCCGCGGGCCAGCAGATAGCAGCCGGGTTCACGGGGTTCGCGTAAGCCCGGTGAGCCTTGTGAGCCACGTGAACGACGTGAACCGGGTGTATCTGTTCGCGACGATGAGGAGCAGCGCGACCGCCAGCACCACGGCGGTGACGCGGACGAACGAACCGGCCGGCGAGGCGGGGCGGACGACGCCGAGTGCGCGCGCGGCGCCGTCGATCAGGTTCGCGTCGATCGTCGCTGTGGACACCTCGCGGCCGGCCGCCAGCGCCGCGTCGCAGATCGCGTTGACGAGCCCGGGCACGCCGGCCGACAGCTGGTAGATGCGGGCGACAGCGTCCTCGCGGAACTCCACCCGCGGGTCCGCGCCGGCGGTGAACAGCCGGCGCTCGATGTACCCGCCGACTTCGTCCTTCTCGAGCGGACCGATCTCACAGCGCACCGCCGCACGATGCAGGAGACCGTCGAGCTCCGGACGATCCCTGCGCGGATGCTGAATGGGACGCCCGACGAGCACGATCTGGAGGCGCCGCGTCCCTTCTTCGAGCGCCGACAGCTCACTCAGAGCATCCACCGCGTCGGCCGGCAGTCGTTCCACGCCGTCCACGATGACGACGGCGAAGGCATCGAGCGGAGCGAGGCTCGCCAGGAAGTCCCGGACGGCCGCGATCAGCTCGCCGCGCTCGAGATGTGCGATGCGCTCCGCCGACAGACGCCCGCGCGAGATCACGCCGAAGTCGACGAGAATCGACTTCAGCAGATCCTCGCCGGCGCGAAACCGACCCGCGGCAACCGACACGAGCGTCCGGCTGTCGAGCTCCTCGACGACCGCCTGCAGGACGATCGTCTTGCCCGCGGCCGCAGCGCCCGTCACGACGACGAGCGGCTCGCGCCGGCGAATCGCCGAGAGCATCTCCTGCGCCGCCCGTTCGTGCGATGCGCTGTGATACAGGAACTCCGGATCCGGACGTCCCGCGAACGGGTGCCTGGTGAGACCGTAGAACGCGGCGTACGCGGGCGCGTCGGCCGCGCGTGGCGGCGCCGATCGCCACGCGGCAGGCGCCGGCACTGGAGGCGACGCAATCAGGCCGGCCGCGCTGGTGTCCACGGTTGCCCCCATGTTCGCGAAACCACGCTCGACGTCCGGCGTGGACCGCTGTTCCATCGTGACACAACTGTCCGATAACGACGCATGCGCCTGCAACCGCCGGTCCTGCAACAGCCTGCGGCGATCGTACTCCCCGACAAGCCCGGCAGTGGTTAGATAAACGAACATTCTGACCGAAGGAGTCGTGTCTTCGACTGGCGGATTATCGACGCAACATTTTGACTATGAACGACTTAGTTGCTCATGGCCGGTGACTGCCCAGCCTGGCGTCGTCGTTGCTAACTGATGTGCTGATCCTGACCATGTTCCGGTGGCCGGGCGACTGTTTATATGTCCACCAACCCTCACGGCGTCGCCCTCGCCCCGTGGCGCGTCGAGCTCCCCGCGCTAACCGCCCGCCTCGTGACGCTTCGCGAGGTCACGCCGGAGGACATCTCCGCAATCATCGATCTGCTGTCGGTCCCCGACGCCAGCAACTTTGGCCTCGACGTTCCCGTTCGGGCGGCCGCCGTCGAGCGGCTCCTCGCGGACGCGCCGCGCGCGCGCGCAGCCGGCACGGCCCTGACGTGGGCAGTCGTGGCGGCTGGCGCGCCGAGGCCGGTCGGCCTCATGCAGGTGCGGCAGCTCGAGCCGTCGTTCGAAACGGCTGAATGGGAGTGCACGCTCTCGCCGTTCGCCCGCGGGACGGGAGTGTTCCTCGAATCGGCGCGGCTGGCCGGGTCCTTCGCGTTCGCCATCGTCGGCGCCTACCGCATCGAAGCGCGCGTGTTGCTGCAGAACGGGCGCGCCAACGGGGCGCTGCGCAAGCTGGGCGCCGTGCAGGAGGGCGTGCTGCGCCGGGCGGTCAGGCGTGGCGGTGAGTACTACGATCAGGTGCTCTGGTCCGTGCTGAAGGACGACTGGACCGCGCGCTGGGCCTCCCCTTTCCCGCGCATCCATTGATATGAGCCGCCTGCCCCTCGCGGCCCGTCTGTTCATCGTGGGCGTCATCGTCGCCGGGGCGGCGGTGTCGGTGAAGTGCCTGCCGCACGCCCCCTTCGCCGAGCCGTTGCTGCTCGCCGCGTTCGTGTTCCTCTCGTCCGCCACGGCGACGATGAAGGTGCACCTGCCGCTGACGACCAGCGACTCGACGATGTCGGTGTCCTACGCGGTCGATTTCATGTCGCTGCTGATGCTGGGCCCGCACGAGACGATGATCGTCACGGCGGTGGGCGCGTTCAGCCAGTGCAACCTGCGCAGCAAGCAGACCACGCCGCTGTACCGCACCTTCTTCAGCATGGCCTCGCTGGTCATCACGGTGCAGGCCGCCGGCCTCGTCTTCTCGCTGCTCGGCGGCCACGTCGGTCCCCAGACAGCGCTCGTCCCGCTCGCGCGGCCGCTCGTGGGCGCGGCGACGACGTACTTCCTCGTCAACACCGGGCTGGTCGCAGCCGCCATCGCGCTGTCGTCGCGACAGCGCCTCGACGTCGTCTGGCAGGCGAACTTCCTCTGGAGCGCGCCGAGCTATTTCATCGGCGCGGCCGTCGCCGCCGTCGCGGCCAACGCCGTCCATCATTCCGGCTACTGGCTGGCGCCGCTGACGTTCGCGCCGCTCTACCTGACGTACCGCACGTACAAGCTGTACATGGGGCGGATCGAGGCCCAGCAGCGCCACGTCGAGCAGACGTCGGAGCTGCACCTGGCCACGATCGAGGCGCTGGCCCGCGCGATCGACGCGAAGGACCAGACCGCGCAGACGCACATCCGGCGCGTGCAGCTGTACGCGGCGGGGCTCGCGCGGGCGGTCGGGCTGAGCGATCCGGAGATTCAGGGCATCAAGACGGCGGCCCTGCTTCACGACATCGGCAAGCTCGCCGTGCCCGAGCACATCCTGTCGAAGCCGGGGCCGCTCACGCAGGAAGAATTCCAGAAGATCCGGATCCATCCGCAGGTCGGCGCCGAGATCCTCGCGGCGGTGCCGTTTCCGTACCCGGTGGCGCCGCTGATCCTCAGCCATCACGAGCGCTGGGACGGCAAGGGGTACCCGCACGGACTCAAGGGCGAGGACATCCCGATCGGCGCGCGGATCCTGACCATCGTCGATTACTACGACGCGATCACGACCGAGCGCCCGTATCACAAGGCGCTCGGACCCGACGGCGCCGTCGGCCTGCTGCGCCACGAGTCCGGCCGCGCCCTCGACCCGCAGCTCGTCGACAGGTTCGTCGAGCTGCTGCCGGCGCTGCGGGAAGCCAGCGCGGAGGAGGAGCGGAGGCGCGCGCCCGAGGCGCCGCTCCGGATTCCCGCGCCGGGCGGCCGCGCGACCGGCCGCGTGTCCGACGCGGCGACCCAGAGCGCGTTCGAGAACATCGCGCTCGCGCACCGCGAGATCTACGCGCTCTACGAGATCGCGCAGACGATGGGCACGAGTCTCGGCATCGCGGACACGATGGCGCTCATCTCGTCGAAGCTCACGAATCTGGTGCCGTGGAGCGGCTGCGCGCTGTTCCTGCTGCAGAGCGACGAGACGCTGAAGTGCCGGTTCGCGGCCGGCGTGGAGGCGCCGACGCTGCGCGACGCGACGCTGAAGACCGGCGTGGGGCTCGCCGGCTGGGTGGCGCGCAACCTGCGCACGATCGTCAACGGCGACCCGTGCGCGACGTTCGAGGCGGCCGGCCTCGCGCCCCCGCAGAACCTGCGGTCCGCCATCGTCTGCCCGCTGTTCTTCGCCGACACGTTCATGGGTGCGCTGGCGCTCTATCACACGGAGCCGTACCGCTACACCGACGACCACCGGCGGCTGCTGGAGCGCATCGCGGAGCAGGCGGGCGCGGTGCTGCACAATTCCATCGTGTTCGAGCAGACCCAGGAGGATTCGCTGACCGATCCGCTGACCGGCCTGCCGAACCGGCGATCGATGTTCGTGCACCTGTCGCGCGAGCTGGCGCGCGCCGAGCGCATGAAGACCGAGGTGGCGGTGATCGTCATGGACATCGACGAGTTCAAGACGATCAACGACACCTACGGCCATCAGACGGGCGACCGTGCGCTGCGCGAGGTGTCGCGGGCTCTTCGGGGCGGACTGCGGCCGTACGATTTCTGCGTCCGCTACGCCGGCGACGAGTTCATCGTGGTGCTCGTCGGCTGCTCGCAGCAGGCGGTCGAAGCCAAGCGCGCAGAGCTGAAGGAGCGCGTGGCCGCCATCCGGATGGACGTGCGGCCCGGGAGGCCGCTGCCGCTCTCGGTGTCGGCCGGCGCCTCCGTCTTCCCGTACGATGGCAGCACTTACGAGCAGCTCCTCGCGGAGGCGGACCACCGGATGTATCACGACAAGGGAGTGCGCCGAGCCCACCTCGACATCGCAGGCGCGGCGGCGCCGCCGGCAGCGGACGCTCCGGACCTCGCTGCACCCCTCGTCCAGCCTGTAGCGGGCTGACTTCGAGCCGACTGTCTCCGAGCTCCCCGCCAGCCGGCCCTTGCGGCGACTCTTTGCCGCAGCTGAAGTGCCGGAAGTCCACCGCTCCGCTACAATGAGAGCGTGCCGGACGAAAAGGAACCGCAGGTCAGAGTGGTCGATCGCCGCTGGTGGGCGCAGACCGACCAGACCGACGATCGCCCGGCAGTCGGTCTCAAACCGACCTACGTCGAGGAGCTCGAGCGCCAGATCGCCGAGCAGGCGCGGCAGCTTCAGGCATTCGCGGCCGACCATCGCCGCGCGCTCGACGAGTTCGAGCAGGCGAGAGGCCGCATCCGGCGCGATGTCGCGCGCGAGGTGGAGCGCGGCAAGCGCGCCATCCTTGCCGACCTGCTCGAGGTGCTCGACAACCTGGACCGGGCCGTGGCTGCCGCGCGCGACGAGCGGCTCGAAGGCGCGGCCGCGGCGCTGCTGCGCGGCGTGGATCTGGTCCGGGACCAGTTTCTCGCCAGGCTCGAGGCTCTCGGCGTCTCGCGCATCCCTGCGCTCGGGCAGCCGTTCGACGCGGCGGCGCACGAAGCCGTGACCACGGCGCCCGTCGACGACGCGTCCCGCGACGGCACCGTCGTCGCGGTCCTGAAGGAAGGCTACACGATCGGCGGCGATCTCCTGAGACCGGCCTCCGTCGTCGTTGGAGACCTCGTTGTCTGACCATCCCGATCTCGTGCAACGCCGCGTCAGGTACATCGAACGCCAGAAGCGGCTCGACACGAGCGCGGTGGACGTCAAGTTCCAGGGGCAGCCGCCGCAGGGCACCGGGCCGCGCAACCGTCACGGCATGCCGAGGCTGCCGGTCGGCCAGCACGAGGTGAAGAACTGGCCGGTGCTCGACCTCGGCGAACAGCCGCAGGTTCCGCCCGACGCCTGGAGGCTCGAGGTCGGCGGTCTCGTCGAGCATCCATTCACCCTGAACTGGGACGAGTTCCTGGCGCTTCCGCAAGTGGAACAGGTCAGCGACTTCCACTGCGTGACAACGTGGAGCCGCTTCGACAACCACTGGATCGGCGTCCGTTTCAGGACGATCGCGGAGCTGGCCGTGCCAACCGACACGGCGCGCCATGTCCTGTGCACCGGATACGACTTCATGCCTGGGACGTTCATCCCCTACACGACGAACCTGCCGCTGGCGCGCGCGCTCGACGACGACGTCCTGCTCGTGCACACGTGGGAAGGAAGGCCGCTGCCTCCCGAACACGGCGGCCCGTGCCGGATGATCACGCCGAAGCTGTACGCGTGGAAGGGCGCCAAGTGGCTGCGGAAGGTCGAGTTCCTGGCCGACGACCGCCCGGGGTTCTGGGAGATTCGCGGCTATTCCAACTCCGCTGAACCGTGGTTCAATGATCGGTACTCAAACGGTTGACGGGGCCGTGCCGGACCTCGTCAGCGTCGTCATGGACTCGGAGCTGCCGTGAAGTCGTCCATCAACGGGGCAGGGTCAGGAGTCGAGCGGCGCCGGCCGGCAGCCCGGTCGTCGCCGATGTCCATTCCGGAGGTCTTGAGCCACCGCGCGATCATCGAACACGTCCGGCCCCAGATCGAAGACGGGCGCTTTCCGATCAAGCGCACGCCCGGCGAGACGGTCGAGGTCTCGGCCGACGTCTTCGCCGACGGGCATGACGTGCTCGTCGTGGTCCTTCGCGATCGGCCGGTCGGCGACGAGGGGCGGACGCTCCCCTGGCGCGAGTCGGCGATGCGTGCCGGGGCGCCGGGAACGGACGAGTGGCTCGGCGGCTTCGACGTGTCGACGGTCGGCTGGCACGAGTACGCGGTGACCGCGTGGATCGATCGGTTCCAGTCGTGGCGCCACGATCTGCACATCAAGGCCCAGGCGGGCCTGAACGTGCCGGTCGAGCTGGTCGAAGGCGCGCTGCTCGTCCGGGAAGCGGCCGAACGCGCCGCGGCCATCAGCGAGCCGGACGCGGCGTGGCTGCTCGGCCAGGCGGACACGATCGACGGAGGCTCTCCGGTCGGGGAGCGAATCGAGGCAGCGCTCGGCGACGGACTCGCGGCGCTGATGCTCACCTACGCCGATCGCTCGCGCGCCACGACGTCGGTTCCCCTGCGCGTCCGCGTCGATCGCCCCCGCGCGCGCTTCAGCGCGTGGTACGAGATGTTTCCGCGCTCGAGCGGCGGGGATCCGACACGGAGCGGGACGTTCGATGACGCAGCCGCCCTGCTCCGCTTCGTCGCCGATCTCGGCTTCGACGTCGTGTACCTGCCGCCGATTCACCCGATCGGCACGAGCTTCCGCAAGGGGCGGAACAACCGCCTGACGGCGGCACCCGGCGATCCCGGCAGCCCGTGGGCGATCGGCTCGCGCGACGGCGGCCATACGGCGGTCGAGCCGTCGCTCGGCACGCTGGACGACTTCGATCGGTTTCGCGAGGCGGCCGAGCGCCTCGGGCTGGAAGTGGCGCTCGACCTTGCCTGGCAGTGCTCGCCGGATCACCCGTGGGTCACCGAGCACCCGGACTGGTTCCGGCACCGGCCCGACGGCTCCATCAAGTACGCGGAGAACCCGCCGAAGAAGTACCAGGACATTCTTCCGCTCGACTTCGAATGCGACGACTGGCGGGCGCTCTGGCAGGAGCTGCTCGACGTGACGCTCTTCTGGGTGAGCCACGGCGTCCGCATCTTCCGCGTGGACAATCCGCACACCAAGACGTTCGGGTTCTGGGAATGGATGATCCGCGAGGTGCAGACGCGGCACCCGGACGTGCTGTTCCTGGCGGAAGCGTTCACCCGACCCCGGCTGATGCAGTATCTCGCGAAGGCGGGCTTCTCTCAGTCGTACACGTACTTCACGTGGCGCAACACGAAGGCGGAGCTGACCGAGTACCTGACGGAGCTGACCGGGAGCGAGCTCCGCGAGTACCTGCGGCCGAACTTCTTCACCAACACGCCCGACATCCTGCACGCCTACCTGCAGGACGGCGGGCGTCCGGCGTTCATCGCGCGGCTCGTGCTGGCAGCAACGCTCAGTCCGAGCTACGGCATCTACAGCGGATTCGAGCTGTGCGAGAACCGCGCGCTCGGGCCCGGGTCCGAGGAATACGCGAACTCGGAGAAGTACGAGTACCGGCATTGGGCCCGGCAGCAGCCGGGCAACATCAACGAGATCATCGCGCGCGTCAACCGGATTCGGGCCGAGCACGCCGCGCTGCAGTACACCCGGGACCTGCGCTTCCACGCGACCGACAATCCGGAAATTGTCGCCTACAGCAAGGCGTCTCCGGCCGACGGCTCGCGAGTCTTCGTCGTCGTCAACCTCGACCCGCATCACGCCCAGCACGGGTGGGTGCAGGTGCCGCCCGATGCCGCTCCGGCCGGCTCCGCGGGGGAGTACATCGCCCACGATCTGCTCGACGACGCGCAGTACACGTGGCGCGGCGAGTGGAACTACGTGCGCTTCGACCCGGACGTCCGGCAGGCCCACATCCTGAAGCTGGACGAGGGGAGCGCGAGGCCTTAGCTGCGCGAAGGCAGGGAGTCGCGAGGCCTCGGCCGGGCAGGAGACAGAGTGGCGCCAGAGACATCGAACGTGACCGGACCCGCGGATGCCGTGGCGCCGACGATTATCGACGACGATCCGCTCTGGTACAAGGACGCGGTCATCTACGAGTTGCACGTCAAGTCGTTCTTCGACAGCAACGACGACGGCATCGGCGACTTCCAGGGGCTGACGCAGAAGCTCGACTACCTGCAGAGCATCGGCATCACCTGCGTGTGGCTCCTTCCCTTCTTCCCCTCACCGCTGCGCGACGACGGATACGACATCGCCGATTACCGGAACGTCCACCCCTGGTATGGCACGCTCGAGGACGTCAAGGCGTTCATCACGGCGGCGCACGAGCGCCGGATCCGCGTGCTCGTCGAGCTGGTCGTCAACCACACGTCGGACCAGCATCCCTGGTTCCAGCGGGCGCGGCAGGCGCCGGCGGGCTCGCCCGAGCGCGACGTCTATGTCTGGAGCGACACCGACCGCACGTTCCCCGAGACCCGCATCATCTTCTGCGACTCCGAGAAGTCGAACTGGACGTTCGATCCGGTCGCCGGCCAGTACTACTGGCACCGCTTCTTCTCGCACCAGCCGGACCTCAATCACAACAATCCGGCCGTGGTCGAGGCGGTCACCGACGTGATGAAGTTCTGGTTCGAGCTCGGCGTCGACGCCATGCGGCTCGACGCGGTGCCGTATCTGTGCGTGCGGGAAGGGACGAACAACGAGAACCTGCCCGAGACGCACGCCGTGCTGAAGCGGATCAGACGCGAGCTCGACGCCGCGTACCCGAACCGGATGCTCCTGGCCGAGGCGAACCAGTGGCCGTCCGACGTGCGCCCGTACTTCGGCGACGGCGACGAGTGCCACATGGCGTTCCACTTCCCGCTGATGCCCCGCATCTTCATGGCCCTGCGCCAGGAGGACCGGCACGCCATCACGGAGATCCTGTCCCAGACGCCGGACATCCCCGACACGTGCCAGTGGGCGCTCTTCCTCCGCAACCACGACGAGCTCACGCTCGAGATGGTCACCGACGAGGAGCGCGACTACATGTACGGCGCGTACGCCGCCGATCCGCAGATGCGGCTCAATCTGGGCATCCGCCGCAGGCTCGCGCCGCTCGTCGAGAACAACCGCCGGCGGGTCGAGCTGCTGAACACGCTGCTCTTCTCGCTGCCGGGCACCCCGATCGTCTACTACGGGGACGAGATCGGGATGGGCGACAACATCTATCTCGGCGATCGGAACGGCGTCCGCACGCCCATGCAGTGGAACGGCGACAGGAACGGCGGCTTCTCGCGCACGGACCCCGCGCGCCTGTACGCGCCGCCCATCAGGGATCCCGTCTACGGGTTCGAAGCGATCAACGTCGAGGCGCAGGAGCGGCTGCCGTTCTCGCTCCTCGCCTGGATGAAGCGCCTGATCGCGATGCGCAAGCAGCACCGGGTGTTCGGCCGCGGCACGCTCGACTTCGTATCGTGCCCGAATCGCAAGGTGCTCGCCTACCTGCGCCGCGACGAGCACGAGACGATCCTCGTCGTCGCGAACCTGTCGAGCCACGTCCAGCCGGCTGAGCTCGACCTCCGTGCCTTCGCGGGGCTGCTCCCGATCGAGATGTGGGGCCTGACCGATTTCCCGCGCATCGGCGATTCGCCGTATTTCCTGACCCTCGGGCCGTACAGCGCCTACTGGTTCACCCTCCAGGCGGCGGCCATCCAGATGATGCCGAAGGCCGCCCCCGCGCAGGCGGACGAGCCCCCCGATCTCGCCGCTGAACTCCCGGCGCTCCTCATCGGCGTGGACTGGCAGAGCCTGCTCGATGGCCCCAGCCGCCAGGTGCTCGAGCGGCAGGCGCTTCGACCGTTCCTGCTGCGCCAGCGATGGTTCGGCTCCAAGTCGCGCGAGATCCGGTCCGCGCGGTTCGGCGACTGGACGGCCATCCGCGGAGGCGCGATGCCGGCGTATCTGGCCGTCGCCACGGTCGAGTACGGAGACGGCGCGTCCGAGGACTATCTCGTACCGCTCGCGCTGGTCGCCGGCGAGCCGGCAGAGCGCGCGCTGCGGACGTTCCCGTCGGCGGTCCTCGCGCGGATTGCCGGCGCGCGCAAGGGCGCCATCATCGACGGCCTGCAGGACGACGGCACGTGCGAGCAGCTGCTCGAGCTGATCGCGCGCGGCGACGAGCGCCCCACCGTCCGCGGCCTGGTCCGCGGCGAACCCTCGACGCGACTCGAGCTGCCGGCCGAACGCCGCTGGACCCGCGGCGGCATCGACCAGAGCAACAGCGTGGTCTTCATCAACGACGAGTACGTGCTGAAGCTGTTCCGGCGGATCGAGCCGGGCCCGAATCCGGAGCTCGAAATCGGGCGATTCCTCCAGACGCACGGGTTCACGCGCGTCCCCGCACTCGCCGGCGCCCTGCTGTACGAGCGGGGCGGCAGCCCGGGCACGCTCGGAGTGCTGCAGGCGGCGGTGCCCAACCAGGGCACCGGCTGGGACTTCAGCATCAACGACCTGCGCCGGTACTACGAGCGGGTCGTGGCGCGCATCGGCCACTCCGAGGAGCCGCCGGCAGTGGAACTTCCGCGCGACGAGCCGCCGCCCTTCTTCGCGGCACTCGAGCGCTGGTACCTCGAGAGCGCGGCCACGCTCGGCCGGCGCACGGCGGAGCTGCACCGGACGCTCGCCGATCCGTCCGACGAGGCGTTCGCGCCCGAGCCGATGGACGCCGGCGTTCTCGACACGCTCGCCGCCGACATGCAGGGGCGCACCCTGACCACGCTCGACCGGCTCGCCTCGCGGCTCGACGCCGTGCCCGCGCCCCTGCGCGAGGCGGCCGAGGCGGTGCTCGGCGCGCGCGGACTGATGCTCGAGCGGTACGACCGCATCCGCCACCTCGAGGATGCCGGCTGGCGCACGCGGGTCCACGGCGACTATCACCTCGGGCAGGTGCTCCGGACCGAGGAGGATTTCGTCGTGCTCGATTTCGAGGGCGAGCCGGCGCGCACGCTCGAGGAGCGCCGCGCCAGACAGTCGCCGCTCAAGGACGTCGCCGGCATGATCCGGTCGTTCAGCTACGCGGCGTACGCGGCGCTGTTCACATTCTGCGTGCACGCGCCCGATCAGTTCTCGCTCCTCGAGCCGTGGGCGGACACGTGGCAGCGGTGGGCGGCCGATTCGTTTCTCGGCGCGTACCGGGCGACGCTCAGCGACGCCGCGTTCGTGCCCTCAGGCGAAAGCTTTGCCGTGTTGCTCGAATCCTTCGTGCTCGAGAAGGCGGTCTACGAGCTCGGGTACGAGCTGGATCACCGTCCCGACTGGCTGCGCATCCCGTTGACCGGGATCCTGAAGCTGTTCCCGACCAGCTAGCGCAGCCTGTCGCCCCGGCTCACGCCTCGCGCTCCTTCCGGCGCCTCGATGGCGACCGATTTGCACACGCCGCACGGAACCCGAGCACGACTGCGCCCGTCTGCATGAATTCCAGACGTCGCCGTGCGCGAAAGCGATCAGTAAGCGAGGAAGCCTATGGCCAAGCATCCCCCCCGATCCGAATCGCCCCGCCAACCCGATCCCGACCCCGCCGCGTCGCCGGCCGAAGCCGCGGGAGCGCGCGCGCCGAGGCGCCGCGCGCCACGTCCGGACGCTTCCCCCCGCGCCAACGCCGCGGGAGCGGCCCCGGCGCCGTCCGACACCTTCGCCGCACGCCCCGAGCCGGAAACCGGGCGTCCGGCCGACCTGCCGGATCGCCCCGCGGAATCGACCTCGATGGCCTCGGACCCGAGCAATGAGGACATCCGGATGCGGGCGTATCATCTGTACCTCGAGCGCGGCGGCCGGCACGGCAGGGACTTCGACGACTGGGTCCGCGCCGAGCGCGAGCTGAGGATGCGCAGTCGCGAGGAGTGACAGATGGCTCGTGCCCTGTGGAACGGCTCGATCTCGTTCGGCCTGGTGAACATTCCGATCGAGCTGCACACGGCCGTCCGCGACCACCGGCCGCGCCTGCGGATGCTCCACGCGAAGGATCGATCGCCGATTCGGTTCGAGCGCATCTGCATCCGCGAAGGGCATCCGGTCGCGTGGGAGGATCTGGTCAGGGGGTACGAGTACGAGAAGGGCCGCTTCGTCGTCGTCACGAAGGAGGACTTCCAGGCCGCCGCGGTGGAGAAGACGCGGACGGTCGACATCGTGGACTTCGTCAAGGCCGAAGAGATCGACGATCGGTACTTCGAGACGCCCTACTATCTCGTGCCCGCAAAGGGCGGTGAGCGGGCCTACGCGCTCTTGCGCGAGGCGATTCGCGCGAGCAAGCGCATCGGCGTCGCGACCTTCATCCTGCGCGAGGCCGAGCACCTCGCCGCAATCGAGGTGATCGGCGACGCGATGGTGCTCTCCGTCATGCGGTTCGCCGACGAGCTCGTCGACGAGAAGCAGTTCGACTTTCCGTCGGCCGACGGCATCCGGGCGCAGGAGCTCGAGATGGCGAAGGCGCTGGTGAACAGTCTCGCGGCGAAGTGGTCGCCGGAGAAGTACACGGACCGCTATCGTGAGAACCTGATGAAGATCATCCGGGCGCGCCTCAAGGGGAAGCAGGCCGCGCTCGAGCCCGGCGTGGAGCCGCGTCGGGCAGAGGTCGTCGATCTGATGGAGCGCCTGCGCCGGAGCCTGGAGCAGACGGGAAAGGGCGGCCGCAGGGGCGCCCGCCGCGGCGGCGTGAAGCGCGGCGCCAGGAAGCATCGGGCCGCGTAGTTGCTCCGCCCCATGCTCGCCTCGCTCGCCGAGGCGCCGCTCGACGATCCGGCGTTCGTCTACGAGCCGAAGTACGACGGCATTCGCGCGATTGCCGAGCTCGAGCCCGGCGGACGCGTGCGCCTCTGGTCGCGTCTGGGCAACGAGAAGACGGCGCAGTTCCCCGAAATCGCCGCCGCGCTGAAGCCGTGGACGCGACGCCTGACCTCGACGCTCGTCCTCGACGGCGAAATCGTCGCGCTCGACGTGAGCGGCGCGCCGGTCGGCTTCCAGCATCTGCAGGGACGGATCCATCTGGCCGAGGAGCCCACGCCCTCGCCGGGATCCGTCGCCTACATCGTCTTCGATCTGCTGCGCGAAGGCGGGCACGACCTGCAGGAGCGCCCGCTCCTCGAACGGCGCGCCGCGCTCGAGCGCGTCGTGAACGCGCACGAGTCGTCGTCTCTCGTTCGCCTGAGCGAGATCGCCCGCGGCGACGGGCGCGCGCTCTACGAACGGGCGGTCGCGAGCGGCTGGGAAGGGGTCATCGCCAAGCTCGCCCAGTCGAAGTACAAGCCAGGGAGGCGAACCCCGGACTGGCGCAAGCTGAAGATCGTCCAGGAGCAGGAGTTCGTCATCGGCGGCTGGACCGAGCCCCGGCAGACGCGCGCGCACTTCGGGGCGCTGCTGCTCGGCGTGTACGACTCGGCGCGGGCGCGTGGAAAAGAGCCCCCGCCCGCATTGACCTACGTCGGCCACACCGGCACCGGGTTCGACGAGAAGGAGCTCGCCCGCGTGATGGCGCGCCTCGAGCCGCTCGAGACGCGCGAGTGTCCGTTCGCCGTGCGGCCGAAGACGAACGAGCGGCCGCACTGGATCCGGCCCGAGCTGGTCGCGCAGGTGAAGTTCACCGAGTGGACCGCCGACGGCAGGCTGCGGCATCCGGTCTTCCTGGGCCTGCGCGACGACAAGAAGCCGGCCGACGTGCATCGTGAGCGCGTCACGCAACTGAATCGCCAGACGACCGGGCGGCTCGCCGGCGGGCCGGGATCGAAGCCGCCGCGACCGAAGGACGCGGCGGACGGACCCGAATTGCTCGACGCGCTCCGCGCCCTCGAACGCGCCCGCCGCGACGGCCGCGTGACGCTCCCGAGCGGCCGCCAGCTGGCCGTGGGCAACCTGCACAAGGTGTTCTGGCCGAAGAGCAAGCTGACGAAAGGCGATCTGCTCCGGTACTACGTCGAAATTGCGCCGGTGCTCCTGCCGGTGGTGTCGGACCGGCCGCTCGTCATGAAGCGGTTGCCGAACGGCATTCACGGCAAGGCGTTCTACCAGCAGCGGGCGCCGGACGATGTGCCCGAGGGCGTGCGGGTCGAGCGCGTGGCCCTCGACGTCGAGGTGCCGTCGCGCCTGGTCGGCGGGAACCTCGAGACGCTGCTCTACATGACGCAGCTCGCCGCCGTCTCCCAGGACCCGTGGTTCTCGCGCGTCGTCTCGCCGGAGTTCGCCGATTTCTGCGCGATCGATCTGGATCCCGCCGAAGATCTGCCCTTCGCGCGCGTGCTCGACGTCGTCCGGTGGGTGCGCGACGAGCTCGACGCCATCGGCGTCATGGGCGTTCCGAAGACGTCCGGCTCTCGCGGTCTGCACGTGTACATCCCGCTGCCGCCAGGGACGCCGTACGACGCGGGGCTCATCTTCTGCCAGATCGTCGCCACCATCGTCGCGCAGAAGCACCCGAAGATCGCGACGATCGAGCGCGCGGTCCGCGCCCGGGGCCGCCGTGTCTACATCGATTACCTGCAGAACATCGCGGGCAAGACGCTCGCGTGCGCGTACAGCGCCCGCGCGAGCGAGTACGCCGGCGTGTCGACGCCGCTGACGTGGCAGGAAGTCGATGCCGGCGTCCGCCGCGAGGACTTCACCATCGTGTCCGTGCCGTCCCGCGTGCGCGAGCTCGGCGACCTGTGGCGGCCGCTTCGGGAGTCGAAGGGAATCGATCTCTCGGCCATCGAGCGGTATGTGGCCGCCCACCATCTGCCGGGGCGGGGCCGGTAGGCTGCGGGCCGGCCGCGCCGCGGGCGAGGCGGGCATCGTTTCGCTCGACGAGCACCGAATCGCCGAACTCGTGCGTGCGGTAGCCCTGCTCGTTCATCGCCTGATCGGACCGCTTCAACACCTCGTCGTCGGCGAAGGCTCGCAGCAGCTCGAAGTGGCTCGTGCCGGGTTCGTGGACGCCGGACACGATCGCGTTCACGATCTGCAGCTGCGTGCGTGGACCGATCCTTTGACTGGCGATGCCGGCGCCCGCTCGCACCCGCCCGTCGGGCGACGCCGCATGCTCGAGCGCGCGCACCACCGTCGTGCCGACCGCGACAACGCGGCGTCCGGAGGCGCGCGCGCGGCCGATGGCCCGCGCGGTCCGGTCCGGGATCTCGTACGGTTCGTCGAGCGGAAGACGCGCGTCGAGCGCGTCGTCGCCGGTCGAGGAAATGCCGGCGGCGTGGGTGATCGTGGCAAACTCGATCGATCGGGCATGAAGCTCCGCGAGCATCGCCCAGTCGAGCACGAAGCCGGCTGACGGCGGCTCGAAGGCGACCGGCCGGCTCGCGATGGCGGTCCACACATCCCACAGCGCGAGCGGCGCGGTCAGGTGCGAGTACTGAATCGGACGGCCGTGGCAGGCGATGCCGGCCCAGATCGCGTCGGGCCTCCCCTCGAAGCGCAGCGACAGCAACCGCGGGTGCCCGAGGATTCCGGTGACCATCGCACGAAGCGGACCGAGCGCCAGCGCATCGCCTGGCGCCATGGGCGGCGGCAGCGGCCGGAGCTCCGTCGGCGTGCGGAAGTCGCCTGCACCGAAGACGACCGCGGTGAAGCGGCTCACGTCCTCCGGCGACAGAGAGCACCGCGTGGCCAGCCGCACTTCGATCTCCCAGACGGTCGGCAGGTGGATGCCGCGCAGGCTCGCCGGAAGCGTCGCCGCATCGTTTGCGATCAGGAGATCGCCCGGGCGCAGGTGCCGCACGAGATCGCGCCGCTTCGCGTGCGTCATGCGCCCCTGCGCGTCGATGACGAGGAGCTTTGCGTCGGCGGAACGCCGATCGGGGATCGTGGCGGCGATCATGAATGACTCCCGGTCAGGGAAGCCGGCAGTTCCGGCGCGTGCGGGGTCGCGGGGGCGGGCAGCGCGGCGACAATCGCGTCGATGACTTCGAGCGCCGCGGTCTCCGGCCTCTTCAACGTCGAGGGGTCGGCGTCCGGCACGGCGAGCGCATGGAGCGGCGTATCCATGTCGCCCGGATCGAACGAGAGCATGCGCACCCCCTCCTCGGCGAGTTCGGCGTCCCAGATGGCGCTCAGATGCCGCAGCGCGGCTTTCGACGCGCCGTACGCGCCCCACGCAGGATAGGGCGTCACGGCGGCGTCGCTCGACACGTTCACGACGATGCCGCCCCGGCCCGCGCGCGCCGACGCCGCCAGGGCGCCGAGCACCGCCTTCGTGAGGCGGAACGGACCGATGAGATTGGTGGCGAGCGCGCGTTCCAGGTCCTCGCACCCGGTGTCGGCCAGCAGCCGAAGCCCGGGGGGACCGAGATCCGACGCGTTGTTGATCAGGACGTCGAGGCCGCCGAGTTCGCCGAGCATCTGCACCGCGATTGGATAGATGTCGTCTTTCTGCGACACGTCGCCGACGAGGGCCGCCGCGTCGGGCCACTCGCGGGCGACGCGCTCGACACGCTCCCGGCCGCGGGCGACGAACGCCACGCGTGCGCCGCGGCGCCCGAACGCGCGCACGAGCGCGAGGCCCAGGCCCGAGGTGCCGCCCGTGACGGCAACCCGCAATCCCCTGATCCGGTCCATGGTGTCACCCCTTTATAAAGCCAGACCTTTACTAAGTCCACAGCTTATTCGACGCCAGTTGACTTTGTAAAGTTTCGGTTTTACAAATAAGGGGAATGGCCGCGCCGCACGCGAAGCCGGAGACCTCGCCGGAAGGGAAGACCCGGCGCGCGATCGTCAAGCTCCTCAAGACCGAAGGGCCGCTCGATTCGGCCCGTCTGGCCCGCCGGCTGCGCCTGACGCCGATGGCCGTCCGGCAGCACCTGTACGCCCTGCAGGGGCAGAAGCTGGTCACGGCCGAGGAGCGGCGGGGGCCGCTGGGACGGCCGGCCAAGCACTGGCAGCTGACGCGCGAGGCGGATCGTCTGTTTCCGGACGCCTATGCCGAGCTGAGCGTCTCGCTCATCGACGCAATTGGCGCGGCGCTGGGACCGTCCGGCGTGCAGAAGGTGCTCGGTTCACGGCTGGCGGTCCAGCGGTCCGCCTACGAGGGCCGGCTCGCGTCCGCGACGTCGCTGAAGGAGAAGCTGCGCGAGCTGGCCCGTATCCGGACCGAGGAAGGCTACATGGCCGACGTGCGGCGCGAGGGCCACGCGTATCTGTTCATCGAGCGCCACTGCCCGATTTGCGCCGCGGCACAGAGCTGCCAGGGGTTCTGCTCCACCGAGCTCGACCTGTTCCGCTCCGTGCTCGGCCCGCACGTCTCGATCGAACGCACCGAGCACATCGTCTCGGGCGGGCGGCGCTGCGTGTACCGGGTCGCCGAGGCCGTTCCGGCGAGGCGGGCGTAGATCAGCGATCCGAGGGGCAGCACCCGCGGACGTGAGCCGCCGGGCTGGCTGCGTCGGCCAGCACGCGCGTCGAGTCCACGCGCTCGAACCGATACGGATGCTCCCACGTCGACGCGAAGCTCAGGTTCCGAAGCGGGGTGAGCGCAGTCCCCAGGTAACGGTTGGCCAGCGCTCGCATCCCGTTCACCGGCGTCACGTCGGAGCTGACCGACGGCATCGACGCGCCGGGAAGACGGTACGCGGCGAAGATCGCCATCCGCTCGCGCACGTTCGCGTGATCGAGATCGCTCCAGTTCCACATCGATCCGGGCCCGTGGTCGCCCTGCAGCACGATGGCCGGCGTGGGTCCGGGCTGGAGCAGGATGGCGTCCACGGCCGCGAGGACCCGCTTGACGACGTACTGCACCTGGCCGGCGTAGCCGGCGACGTACTGCTCGCGCGTTCCGGGAAAGTTGTTCCCGTCCTGGAAGCTGAACGCCCGCGAACGGTTCGCGCCCGGGCGGCCGTCGGGTCCGAACACGAACGGCGGATGCGGTGAAATCACGTGCGCGAAGACCAGTTTCGGACCGGGCTCGCGCGCCGCGTCCGCGAGGTGACGGAACGACGCCTCGATCTTGCGCCGGTGCGCATCGTAGGTCCAGCGATCGAGCGGCAGGCCGCGCAGCGGCGTCAGGCCGAGTGCGGCGATCTCGAACTCGCTCAACCCGTACTGCTCGCACAGGCACTCGTCCGAGGTCGCCAGCGACTCCGTGGCCGAATAGTCCGAGCCAATCGCGATGATCCTGTAGCCCGCGCGCCGGGCGAGCGTCATGAGCGCGTTGTGCTGGATCAGGTAGTCCATCGGCCGCCGGTCGATGGCGTCGCCCTCCGTCTTCGCAACAGCGTCCAGGTAGCTCAGGTTCAGGCTGGATCCCAGCGACAGGTACGTCTGCGAGTAGTTGGTCCGGCTCGCGGCAGGCACGGCGAAGCCGCGGGATTCCAGCGCCTTCACGAACGGGCCGAGGTCGACGCCGTACAGATCCTTCAGGACGTCGGGCCGGCCGAACGCATCGAGGATCACGTAGTAGATGTCCCGCCGTGGACCGGAAGGCGGCTTTTCGGAGGAGGTGGCGACGCCGTCGATCATCGCATCGGCGGCCGGTCGCCACGACTGGTTCCAGCGCGTCGTGCGCGCGACGCCGAACACGTTGGCGGCCAGCAGGGCGCCGGCTGCGAGGTTCAGCGCGGTCGATTTCCGGGGCCGCGACCGCCAGGGCCGGGTCACGAACATGGCGACCAGTGCGCTCGCCAGCAGGTAGAGCCCGGGCCCGGCCACCCGGGCGATGAATCCGCCAAGCAGCGCGTACAGATTGCAGGCGATGAAAAAGAAGCTCAGGCAGGCCGCCCTGGCGGACGAGTCGCGGAACACCGGCTTCAGGATCAGCAGGAGCGCGACGGCACCGCCCAGGGACACCGCCAGCGATTGCACCACGCTCGTCGTGTCGAACGGGAGCACGCCGGAATTCGCCGCGGACACGAGGATCACAGGGTACGCCGCGAAGACGAGCGTGTGAAAACGGGCGCCAATCGAACCGCCACCGGTACCCCTGCGCGCGCCGTCCATCACCGCCGCTCCATCGAATAGAGGGTCCGGACGGTCCCCTCGATGGCCGTCGACCGCAGAATCCGGAACCGCGCGCCGAACGCCCGCTCGAACGCGCCCTGCGTGTAGTCGGCGAACACGTCCTCGCGCAGCGCCAGCATCCGCTGGACCTGCGAGTCCTCGCGCGGGACGAACTCGACGATCAGGCGGCGGCAGATCCGCTCGAAGAAGGCGGCCACCGACTCGAGCGGCACGTTGCCGCCGATCGCGAGGTGATGCACGAGGGCAAGGGCCAGCGCGAGGTCCGCCGGGCCGCGCTCGGCGAGCGCCCGCCGCTCGGCGCCGTTCCAGCCGGCGGCCGCGCTCGGATTCGTCAGATCCTGGACGAGCGGGAGAATCCCGGCCACCGACTCGCGCGAGCGCTCGAAGAGCTGCTCGATGACGGCATGATCCGCATCGAAGCTCACGACGTGGGCGCCGGTGGCGGCGGCGAGCCGGCTGTACGTTCCGCTGTTGGCGCCGAGATCCCAGATCATCCCCGGCTTCGCCCTCGTCGCCGTCTCGTCGATCATCCGGGCGACCACCTGTCGCTTGTGCTCCTGCGCGGCCTCCGTGTAGTTCAGGTGCGCCGCGTAGTTTGACCACAGCGTTGCGCGCGGCTTCCACGTGAGATGCCGGACCGTCCGGTCCAGGCTGTCGATGAGCCCGAGCATCGCCGAGCGGCTCATGCCGCCATCGACCGCCGTCGGGACAGGCGCGCCGGCCCTTCCGTCGTGGCCGGCCGCCCTGCCGTGGAGATGCACGTGCATCAACAGCCCGGGGCTGAGGCGCGATCGGAACGGCAGGAGCCTGCTCGAGACGTCGAGCGGAATGCCGTCGATGTGAACGCGCGCCAGATCGCCGAGCGAGTGGTGCGCGTACGCCCGCAACGCCAGCGGCGCCAGGAAATGCTGGCAGAACTGGCGGTACGCGGACCACGGCCGTCCCTCGACGTACTCGCCGAACGACAGCGTGTCGATGAAGATCGGCCGTGTTCCGAGGAACTGGACGTTGTACGCCGACGCGTCCCGGAGGATCATGCCCCTGGCCAGGGCACGCCGCTGAACCTCGAGCGTCAGCAGCGCGGCGGCCTTGAGCTGGCCGAAGCACCATTCATACGGGTAGCTGATGAACGGAATCTGCTGCGGTTTCAGCACCGCGAGCGCCGGCGGCGCGTCGGGCAGGCGGAGCGGCACTTCCTCGTGCGCCACCAGCAGGCGCTCGCGCGCGAGATCGTCGTACAGGCCGGATTTCGTGAACCGGAGGTAGGCGTCTCCGCGGCCGGCGTTCACCTGGCGGTAGACCTCGCCGTCCCAGGAGAAGACGAATCCGCTCGGATCGCGGAAGGATCCGAGCTCTCTAGTCCATGTCATTCGCGCGACCGGCAGGGGGCTCGCCGCCGGCGACGGAGGGGCGGCGGCGCAGCACGTTCATCAGCGCGAACCAGTAGCGGCGCATCGTGTACACGCCAGCGAGCAGCCCCGCTGCGGCGATCTGAAACAGGTAGCTGCCCGTGCCGGGATCGATGTACGCCCAGGCGTCGGACGCGGTCACGGCCAGGAATCCCACGGCGAGGACGATCAGTCCGAGCGCCGCGTGGCGGGGGGCGGCAGAGCGATTCATGAAACGGCGCGTCGCAAATCGTCTGCCGGAGCCGCCCGAACGGGTTCGTTTCGTGAAGAATCTGCAAAGCTTCCGTAATGTGCAACTTGTCGGGACGCAGATCCGCACGTTGGGCACGTCAGATCCCGGATCGGATTACAGAAATGGCCGCCGAACCGCAAATGGGTAGGTGAGGCCGCGCTGCGCCAAATCGTGCAGGCGTACGACGCTCCGGATCCGGCAGCCCGACCGTCTACCGGAAATGAGCGACCGTGCGATGTCGCTTCAGACCGCGGCGTGTGGCTCGAGACGCCAGACGGCGTCCGCCGGCGCCGATTCGCGACTCGCGCTGATGGCGAGCACCTGCCAGGCGAGCATCGAGAGCACGATCACCGACGCCTGCACGTGGGTGAACCTCGCGACGAGCGAGCCGCTGAAGCTCGCGAAGTAGGCGAGGACGAGGAGAAGCACGACGGCCGGCTGGCGCGGGTGTTCGGCATTGCGCACCGCCCAGTCGGCCAGGAGGACGAGCGGGACCGTCAGCAGCAGCAGGTCGTAGGTGACGAGATGCGGTGACGCGAGAACGGTCAGGAGCACCAGCTCGGCCCACTTCAGCGAGCGCGGCGCGCGGCTCCGCCAGCATCGAACCGCGGCCACGAGGATCGCGGCCAGCGCCGCCAGGTAGCAGACGGTGATCACGCCCGGCCACGGAAGGAGCAGCTGCAGAAAGCCGCGGACCGAGTGGATTTCGATGGGATAGATTTCGACCAGGCGCGGATTGCGCAGGAGCGTCCAGAGCATGCCGACATACTGGTCGAGGACCCGCGTGCCGACCATCAGCCACGCGCCCGCCAGTTGGAGGGCGACGGCGGCCGCCGCCCCCGCCACCAGCCGCCATTCGCGCGCGATCAGCAGGACGGGTCCGACGATCAACCCGAACTGCGGCTTGTAGGCGAGCAGCCCGATCGCCAGTCCGGCGGCGAAGCGCCGATCGTGTTCGAGGGCGACGAACGCCAGCACCCACAGCAGCAGCGAGAAAGGACTCGTCTGCGCGTACCTGAGCGAGGCGAACAACAGCGGCGACGCGGCCGCGAGCAGTGCCACGAGCCACCCGTGCGGAGCGAGACCCGGGGAGTCCCGCCACAGGAGGCCGACCGCGCCCGCATAGCAGAGAGCCATCAGCCCGAGAAAGACAGCCAACGACGGCAGGTACGGGAGCAGCGCCAGCGGCGCAAATGCCAGCGCGACCTCGGGCCCGTAGTTCGGGCGCATGGCGTAGAGATTCAGTTCGGGGAAGACACGCAGACGTCCCTCGGACAGATGCGCGGCAGGGTCATACAGGGAGGCTGGTCTCCCGTCGAGCACGAGGGAGCCCATGACGTAGAACTGAACGTAGTCGGACCCCTTGACCCGCCCGGCCCGGTCGATGAAGCCGGGAACCGACATCGTGTAGATGTAGATGAACCAGCTGAGCCCAAGCAGCCCGGTGCCCCAGACCGCGAGGCGCTTTCGGGTGGCGAGCCGGGCGAGCCTCCGGACAGCCCCACGCACGCCCGGAGTATCGGCGGAACGGTCCTCGGCAACCAGTGCGTGACTGGCGCGCCCGGCAGGATTCGAACCTGCGGCCTTCGGCTCCGGAGGCCGACGCTCTATCCAGCTGAGCTACGGGCGCGCGTAATCTCTAAGCCTACCCCATTTCGGCCGGCGCCGCACGCCACGACCGGCCACGGTTCTTTGATTTGGCCTCGCGGCTCAGTTGCAGCAAGATAGCGCAGCACGTTTCACGATTCCCGAGGAGGCACTCTTGCGATTGACCACACCACGCGTTCTCGCGCTCGGCGCCGCCATGCTCGCGGCTGCCGGCGCCACCGTCGCGCTCGACGCCCAGCAGCCGTCGCCAACGCTCACCGGCTTCTCGCGCGCCGACGCTGCGACCGAGGTCGGCTGGGAGCAGAAATTCGACGCGATCCCCGAGCCCGACCGCATCCGCGCCAACATGAAGCAGCTCTCCGCCGAGCCGCACGCCATCGGATCGCCCTACCAGAAGCAGAATTCGGAGTGGATTCTCAACCAGTTCAAGTCGTTCGGCCTCGACGCGCACATCGAGCAGTTCGACGTCCTCTTCCCCACGCCCATCGACCGCAAGGTGGAGCTGACCTCTCCGGGGCACTACGAGGCCGTGCTCAAGGAACCGGCGGTGCCGGACGATCCGACCTCTGGACAGGCCGGCCAGCTCCCGACCTACAACGCGTACTCGGCCGACGGCGACGTCACGGCGGAGCTCGTCTACGCCAACTACGGCGTGCCCGAGGACTACGACCAGCTGGCGAAGATGGGCATCAGCGTCAAGGGCAAGATCGTGATCACGCGCTACGGGAACAGCTGGCGCGGCATCAAGCCCAAGCTCGCGTACGAGCACGGCGCCATCGGATGCCTCATCTACTCGGACCCGCGCGACGATGGGTACTTCGAGGGGGACGTGTTCCCGAAGGGGCCGTATCGCCCCGAGCAGGGCGTGCAGCGCGGCAGCGTGATGGAGATGGAGAAATACCCGGGCGATCCCGAGACGCCCGGCTGGGGCGCGACGCCCGGCTCCAGACGGCTGACGCGCGACCAGGTGACCAACCTGCAGAAGATTCCCGTCCTGCCGATCTCCTGGGGCGACGCCGAACCGCTGCTGAAGGCGCTCGGCGGCCCGATGGCCCCGACCGCGTGGCGCGGCGCGCTGCCGATCACGTATCACGTCGGCCCCGGGCCGGCCACCGTGCACCTGGTCGTGAAGTCGGACTGGAAAGTGGTGCCGGCCTACGACGTCATCGCGCGCATTCCGGGCAGCACGTTTCCCGACCAGTGGATCGTCCGCGGCAACCACTACGACGGCTGGGTGAACGGCGCGTCCGATCCGATCAGCGGGCAGTCGGCGCTCCTCGAGGAGGCGCGCGCGTACGGGGAGCTCCTGAAGCAGGGCTGGAAGCCGAAGCGGACGATCATCTACGCCGCGTGGGACGGCGAGGAGCCCGCGCTCCTGGGCTCCACCGAATGGGCGGAAGCGCACGCCGACGAGCTCCAGCAGCACGGCGTCATCTACATCAACTCGGACGGCAACGGCCGCGGGTACCTGAACGCGGGCGGCAGCCATTCGCTCGAGCATTTCGTGAACGAGATCGCGAAGGCCATCACCGATCCGGAAACGGGCGAGTCGGTGTGGACGAAGCTGCACCAGCGCAACGTGAACCGGGCGAAGACCGACAAGGATCGGCTCGCGTTCATGGACGGCGACGACATCCGCATCGGCGCGCTCGGATCGGGCTCGGACTACTCGCCGTTCCTGCAGCACGACGGCGTACCGACCCTGTCGATGGCCTACGGGGGCGAGGGCGGAGGCGGCGTGTACCACTCG
>JBLMXQ010000103.1:0-5758 GCA_050257855.1 Betaproteobacteria bacterium
CGAGTATCGGGCGCCTGGCTCGGAGAACAGAAAGTCACTCTCTACAGGGGCGGCGAGGAATTCGCGCCGATCTTCGAGGAGCTGCAAACGAAAGGGCTGCTGAGTCAGTTCGGAGGCACCATGACCCAGTCGGGGAACAGCGTGACCGCGACCCTGGACATCGACCACACGGGTGCCGTCTGCTCGTATTCCGGCACGATCGACGGAGACAGCCTCAGGCTGACGGCGACCAGCTGCGCCGGAGCGAAGGTCGTCGGGATCGAGTTTCCGGATCACGTGCGGCGGGACCTCGTGCCGGGATCCGTGAGCCTGCTCGCGAGGATATCCAGCGATCGGATGGAAGGCTTCGCAATCGAGAACGACAGCGTCGTGGAATCCGGTACGTCGAAGCGCATCGGCAACCTGAACATCGAGAGTTCCTTCACGATGACCCGCCGGTAGGGTCTCCAGGCTCGATACCGGCCGCGCGCTTCGCGGCCGGACCCGTTCCCCGGTAGAGTCCGCGTCCCCGCAAGGTCGAAATGCGCGGGCACACCCCGTTGATCTATCATCAGCGCGGTGCGCCGGCTGCCATCGCGCGTCCCGCTGCGGGAGCCCCATCGTGATGCAACCGGCCGGTCAGCGTTGTCCCGACGTCCCCGACAGACGAGTTAGGAGCATGCAGTGAACCGACGAATTCCGAGCGTCCTCGTGGCTCTTTCGATCGTCGCCGCACCGGCCGTCGGCGCCGGCATCGCGGCGGCACAGGACGAGCCGCAGCAGCAGACACCGAAGTCCGCCCCCCAGCCGGCCCCGCATCCCGCGCCCAAGGCCGAAAAGTCCGTCACGCAGGGCACCGTCACGGTCGGTGGCGCGCGGATCGCCTATGACGCCACCGCCGGAATCCTCATTCTCAAGAACAAGGACGAGAAGCCGATCGCCAGCATGTCGTACGTCGCGTACACGAAGAGCGGCGTGACCGATCCGTCCCAGCGGCCGCTGACCTTCTGCTACAACGGCGGTCCCGGCTCGTCGACCATCTGGCTGCATATGCTCGCCTTCGGGCCCAGGCGCGTTGTCGTCGGCAACGGCACGCTGACGCCGCCGGCGCCGTACAAGATGGTCAACAACGACGACAGCCTGCTCGACACGACCGACCTCGTGTTCATCGACGCGCCCGGGACCGGCTTCGGCCGGGTGATCGGCAAAGACGAGGGGGGTGCAGGGACGCCGAAGGACGTGTACGGCATCGACGAGGACGCCCGTGCCTTCGCGGACTTCATCACGCAATACCTGACGGAGAACAATCGCTGGACGTCGCCCAAGTTCCTCTTCGGCGAGAGCTACGGCACGACGCGGTCGGCGGTGCTCTCCAACGTGCTCCTGACCGATCGCGGCGTCGGCTTGAACGGCGTGGTGCTGCTGTCGTCGATCCTGAACTGGAACATCAGCGTCGACTTCCCCCAGATCGACCCGGGCGTCAACATCGCGTACGAGCTGGGACTCCCGAGCTACGCCGCCACGGCGTACTACCACCACAAGCTGCCGCAGGCGCCGAAGGATCTCGATTCGTTCCTCAAGGAGGTCGAGCAGTTCGCCGTCACCGATTATGCCCGCGCCCTGGATCAGGGCGATCAGCTCGACGCGACGACCAGGCAGCAGATCGCGGACAAGCTGCACGCCTACACCGGCCTCCCGGTCGCCTATCTGCTCAAGGCCGGCTTGAAGGTCACGGGCGGCCAGTTCGCGCAGACGCTCCTCGGCGACGATGCGATGATCACGGGCCGGCTGGATTCCCGCTACAGCGGTCCCACGCTGAATCCGCTCGGCGAAGAAGCGGGCGGCGACCCGCTGGACTCGTCGATCGATGCGCCGACGATTGCGCAGTTCAACCAGTACGTCCGCGAGACGCTGAAGTTCGGCAAGGACATGACCTACAGGCCCCAGGCCGACGTGTTCGCGACCTGGGACTTCAAGCACCAGCCCCCGGGCGCTCCCTTCAAGCTGCCGTTCACGCCGAACGTGATGCTCGATCTGGCGGCGGCCATGAAATTCGCACCGAACATGAGAGTGATGCTCGCCGGTGGCTACTTCGATCTGGGCACGCCGTTCTACGCCGCGGAATTCGAGATGCACCAGATGGGGATTCAGCCCGAGCTGCAGAAGAACATCAGCTATCACTTCTATCCGTCAGGGCACATGGTCTACCTGGACCCGGCGGTGCTCCACCGGCTGCACGACGACGCGGCGAAGTTCATCCGGGGCGGCGGTCAGGGAGCGCCGGAGACCTCCGGCCCCATGAAGCAGAAGTAGGTTCACGCTCCGGCCGGGCAGAGTAGAATCGCGCCCTGCGATGCTGGAGGGGACGGCCGCCAGACTGCGGTAGGGGACGGCCTTCAGACTGCGGTAGGGGACGGCCTTCAGGCCGTCCCTGAAACCGTCATGAGACAAAGACGAGGAGACCGCCATGGAACAAGTCGTTGAAGGACTGCTGAGAGACTTCGAGAACGGCAGGATCACCCGCCGGCAGCTGATCAAGAGCCTGACGGTCGCCGCGGCGGCCGCCCTGCCCGGCGCCTCCCTCGCGGCGCAGACCAAGTCGACCATTCCGCCTTCGACCGGGCCGGCGCCGTGGAAGACTGTCTGGCTCGATCACATCTCGTACGCGGTGTCCGACTATCGCAGGAGCACGGCGTTCTATCGCGACCTGATGGGATGGGAGCCCCTCACCGACGATGGCAAGCAGCAGTGCTCGATGAAGATCGGCAACATCGGCGGCATCATCGTCCGCAACAACCGGCAGGCCGCGGCCGGCGGCGCGCCGCCGGCGGGCCGCGAGGGCCAGCCGCCGATCACCGGGGTGATCAATCACATCTCGTGGGGCGTCGAGCCGTGGGACACCGACAAGGTGAAAGCGGAGCTCGAACGCCGCGGGCTCAACCCGAGGCCCGACATGGTCGGCGACAAGTTCAAGAGCTTCCACGTCAAGGATCCCGACGGCTGGGATCTGCAGATCAGCAATCAGCGCGACACCAGTCAGCTCTGACGGTTGGATCCGACATCGGTGGCATCTGGTTATTTGGGCATTTCAATGCCAGAATCAATGCTCAGGCAACCAGATGACCCGATGACCGGATTCGCCATCCCGTGAACTCGCCTCGCGTCCGTTTCGCTCCGTCTCCCACCGGCTACCTACACGTCGGCGGCGCCCGCACGGCGCTCTTCAACTGGCTGTTCGCGCGGAAACACGGCGGCATCTTCGTCCTTCGGATCGAGGACACCGACATCGAGCGCTCCTCGTGGGAGATGGTCGAAGGGATCCTCGACGGCCTGCGCTGGCTTGGCCTCGACTGGGACGAAGGACCGAAGGTCGGCGGTCCGTACGGTCCGTATTTCCAGTCCGAGCGCCTCGACAGGTATCGCGCGATGGCCGGGCGTCTCGTGGCCGGCGGCCACGCATACTACTGCTACTGCACCGCCGACGAGCTGAACGCGAAGCGCGAAGCCGCCGAGCGCGACGGCCGCGGATGGAAGTACGACCGCACGTGCCTGGCGCTTTCGGTTGCCGACGTGGCCGCGCGTGAGCGCGATCGCATTCCGCGCGTCGTCCGCGTGAAGGTGCCCGAGGGCGACGTCCGCTTCGACGATCTCGTCCACGGTCCGATCGTGTTCGAGGGCGGCAACATCGAGGACTTCGTCGTCCTGCGGTCTGACGGCCATCCCACCTATCACCTCTCGGTCGTCTGCGACGATGTGGAGATGGGGATCACGCACGTGGTGCGGGGCGACGATCACATCTCGAACACGCCGAAGCAGGTGCTGATCTACCGGGCGCTCGGCGAGGCGGAGCCGCGGTTCGCGCACGTCCCGCTGATCCTGGGACCGGACAAGAAGAGGCTGAGCAAGCGGCACGGTGCGACGTCCGTGATGGAGTACGCGCGCCAGGGCTACCTGCCGGAGGCGATGGTCAACTTCCTCGGCCTGCTGGGCTGGGCCCCGGGAACGAACCAGGAGCTGTTCACGCGCGACGAGCTCGTCGCCGCGTTCGCGCTCGAAGGAATCAGCGGCGGCAACGCCGTCTTCAATCCCGACAAGCTCGACTGGTTCAACGCGCAGCACATGGCCCGGCTCGCGCCGGCCGAGCTCGCGCGGCGCGTGCGGCCGTCGTTCGAGGCGGCGGGGCTGTGGGAAGAGGCCTTCCTCGGCGATCGCCACGCATGGTTCTTCGCCGTGCTCGAGCTGCTCGCGCCGCGCGTGACGCGCCTCACGGACTTCGCGGAGGCCGGCAGTTACTTCTTTTCCGAAACGGTCGAGTACGATCCTCGTGCCGTGGAGAAGCACCTGCGGTCGGCGGGGATGCAGGATCACCTGCGGGCGCTCGATGCCGCCTTCGCCGCGCTGTCCGCGTTCGATCCGGTCACGATCGAGGGCGCGCTGCGCGCGACGGCGGAAGCGCGCGGTGTGAAGGCCGCCGCTCTGATTCATGCGACGCGCGTCGCCGTGACCGGCCGGGGCGCCAGTCCCGGGCTGTTCGAGGTCCTCGCGCTGGTCGGCCGGGACCGCGTGCGCGTGCGGCTCGCGGCCGCCGAGCGGGTCATGACCAGGTCGTGACCGGGGGCGGACGCCTGAGCGTCCGGTCGTGCTTCCCCCGTCGACGCGCTGCCGGTCCACTGCCTGAGTAGGTGAGCAAGCAGTTTCCGCCTCCGGCCGGGCTTCGAGCCGCCCCGGATGGATGTCACGTTCCTAAACCTCAGCAATAGAAGAACTTAGCTCGCCGTCGTGGCACGTCGGTTGCAGCCTGAGTGATCGGCGGGCACCGCGACGGGTGTGGCTGCCGACGAGCGGAGGACGAGAGCTCACCGCAGCAGGAGGGGACGTGGCCAAAGAGGATCGCGGATTTGCGTCCATGGATCGGGGCAAGCAGCGTGAGATCGCCAGCAAGGGCGGCAAGGCGGCGCATCAGAAGGGGAGCGCGCACGAGTGGACGAGCGAGGAGGCGCGCGAAGCCGGCCGCAAGGGCGGCATGGCGAGTCACCGTCGGAAGCAGGAGCCGGGCGGCGAGTCGTCGGAAGGCGGCGAGTGAAACGCGTCGGCGGATGAACACAGGGCGTGTCCCGGGCGCACGCGCTGATTGTCCGGTGACGGCGTCCCAGTACGAAGCGGCTGGCTTGCCGGGGTTGTGAGGCTGACGCTATACTTGGAGATTCGTGCGCTCTGCGTACGGGCCAGCCGGTACTGGGAGGTCGTCCAACGGTAGGACACGTGGCTCTGGACCACGGTATCGGGGTTCGAATCCCTGCCTCCCAGCCAGAAAATTTGCCCAGTCTTTTCAACGACTTGCAACACAGGGTGTTTTCCGTCTCGAACTTCCACAGCCAGCATTCAGTTTCGTAGAACACTTCGCGACATCTCGCGGGTAATCTCGCCCACAACCCACTAGGCGGGCCACGCCTGTCGCTAACGACGGCTGCGAACGCGTGCCGATGTCGACGTCCGCGATGCCTTGACCCGCGTGACGACCTCACGACGGCCCCGGCGCGGTTGCTCGGCGAGACCGACCAGAGCCCGTGCTTGGCGAACCAGGGCGCGGAGTTCAGGACGAGCGAGATCATCCCACGCCGTCACTCTAACGTGCCGCATCGTCCGGCCCGTGCCGCGCAACACTCGCATGGGGTCTTCGAGATCAATGCCGTCGGGGAACACGAGCGTCACGTGGTGCTGAAAGATGGCGATCTGGCAGATACCGTCCGCCATTATGCGCGCCCTCGTACCATAGAGC
>JBLMXQ010000104.1:0-37224 GCA_050257855.1 Betaproteobacteria bacterium
AAGACGATGTCCTCGAACCCGATGCCGCGCTCCGCCCTGAGCGTCGCGTTCTTCGCGTCATCCCAGTCGAAGTGTTTCACCGGAATTCAGGGTAACACAATGTGTGCTTGACAGGCACACATTGGCTTCGGCTCCAGTGTGCCCGCCAGTGCGCCCAAACCCGGTCCGAGGAGTCCTCGAATCCGATGCCGCGCTCCGCCCTGAGCTTCGCGTTCGTCGCGTCGTCCCGCCATGACACCCATGGAGAAGCGTCCCTGCAGACCGGTGTCGTTCTCGAGGACGCGCTTCGGCTCATGAGTTCCGCCGCGGCTCCCGCCTGCTCGAGCGGTCCGTCACGACCGTGACCTGCATGTCACGGGCGAGATTCACGATGCGCTGAACGAACGCCGAAGCGAACCACGACCGCAGCGCGCTCGACTTCTCGCGCGTGACGAAGATCTGCGTCACCCCGTTCAGGCGCGCGAAGTTGACGACTGTCTCGGCGACGTCGGCGCCCTGGAGCACGCGTGTCTCGATCTGAAGGCCGCGCGAGAAGTTCAGATGGCGTTCCAGCGTGTCGCGCTCGGCGGGCGCCAGATGACTGAGGTCCGGAGTCTTCGAGACGTAGACGGCCAGGCAGTCCGCGCGCAGGTAGTCCGCGACGCGGCGGCCGCGGCGGATGAGGGCGGCGCTCGACGGATTGGGCGTGAGCACGAGCAGCACGCGCTCGTGCGCGCGCTCCGAGGGCCCGGCAGCGCCGGCCGGCGTTTCGGGCTCCTCGCTGGGCAGGCGGCTCTCGATCGCATACGCGGCCTGCCGCATCGCCAGCTCGCGAAGCGCAACGAGGGTCGACTCCTTGAAGAAGTTCTCCATCGCCCGGCGCGCGCGCTCGGTCGGGTAGACGGCGCCCCGCGCGAGGCGGTTCAGCAGCGCCTGGGGAGTGAGGTCGACCATCACGACTTCGTCGGCCTGCTTCAGTACCCAGTCCGGAATCGTCTCGCGCACGCGGACGCCGGTGCTGTTCCAGATCTGGTCGTTCAGGCTCTCGATGTGCTGGACGTTCATCGTCGTGAGCACGTCGATGCCGGCGTCCAGCAGCACGTGGACGTCTTCCCAGCGCTTGAGCCGCTCGGATCCCGGCACGTTCGTGTGGGCGAACTCGTCCACGACCGCGACGGCGGGGCGGCGCGCGAGGATGGCGTCGGTGTCCATCTCCTCGAACTGCGATCCGCGGTAGTCGATCGTCTTCCGCGGCACGATCTCGAGGTCCTCGGTCAGCGCAATCGTGTCCTTGCGGCCGTGCGGCTCGAAGTAGCCGACGACCACGTCGCCCCCCTGCCGCTTCAGCTCCCGGGCCTCGGTCAGCATCTGGTAGGTCTTGCCGACGCCGGCGGCGTAGCCCAGGAAGACCTTGAGCCGTCCGCGCCGGCGCCCGCCAGGTTCGGCCGGAATCACTGGGGAAAGACGCGGACGTCGATGTCTTCGGCGTCGCGAATGAGCTGGTCGAGCGGCGTGCCGCCCAGGCGGGAGCGCCACGTGCGGCGCAGGTTGTGACCGACGAAGATCTGCGTGACGCCGTGCGAGCGGGCGTACTCGAGGATCATCTTGATCGCGTCACGGCCCTCCAGCGTCTCGACGTGCGCCTGCTGCGCGCGCGCGAGCAGCACGTTGCGGGCCAGCGCCATCCGATCTTCCGCCGTCAGGTTCTCTTGCGTCACGTAGATGGCGAGCAGCTCGCCGTGGAACCGATCGGCGTTCCGCCGTCCGCTCGCCAGCATCCGTGCGGCGTTGGCCCTCGGGGTCATGCACACCAGAATCCGTTCCTGCGTGCCCCAGGTCGACTCGATCCCGTGCAGCCGCAGGTAGGCCTCGAGCTGCCGATCGACGACGTCGGCAATCAGCAGCAGGGCGCGCTGGCGGAGCAGCGACAGCTGGTGGGCCTCGATCCCGGCCGCCTCGGGCGGCGCGTCGACGACGACCACTTCGTCGGCGCGGTCGATGAATTCCTGCGGCACGGTTTCGGCTCTCGTCGTGCCGAGCACCGTCCGCACGAAGTCCTGCTGCTCGGCGATGTACTCGAGGTTGACCGACGTGATCACCGAGATGCCCGCCTCGAGAATCTCCTCGATGTCTTCATAGCGCTTGGGATGGCGGCTGCCGGGCGGGTTATCGTACGCCAGACCGTCGATCAGACAGACCTGGGGGTGCCGCGCCAGGACCGCGGCCACGTCGATGACCGGCACGCCCGCCACCTCCCTCGTCGCGATGATCTCGAGCCCCCGCATCGCGTGCACGACGTCTGGCGGCGAGTCGCGCTGCGCGGCCGCGATGACGACGTCCTCGCCGCGTCCGTGGCGCCGGCGGCCTTCGTCGAACAGCTTGAACGACTTGCCGATGCCCGAGGCGTATCCGAGGAAGATCTTGAGCTGACCGCGGCGGGCGGCCCGTTCGACCGCCTCGACCTGGCGCAGCAGCGCCTCAGGATCACGGCGGCCCTCACGCCCGTCCCGATCGTTCATCGCGAACGGATCCTTGCGCCCATTCTATTCGACCCGGCGCCGCCGCCCTCTCACCGTCGCGGCAGCTGCCGGTCCAGGGCGAGGTTCAGCTCCAGCACGTTCACGTGCGGCTCTCCCAGGAATCCCAGCGTGCGGCCCTCGGTGTGCTGCGCGACGAGCGCCTTCACGCGGTCGAGGGCGACCCCGCGCGTCGTCGCCACGCGGGCAGCCTGCAGTTCGGCGTTCGCCGGGCTGATGTCCGGATCGAGGCCGGACGCCGAGGTGGTCACGGCATCGGCCGGGATCGGCGTGGTCGGCGTGAACACGAACGGCGCCTTCTCGTCGTTGAATGCCTTGATCAACTTCACGTCGTCGAGCGCGCCGTGCGCGTCCTCGAAGCGGGCGAGAGGAATCGACGATTCGTACGCGATCCGGTTGTCCAGGCAGTAGTGCACGATGCGAAGCCTGATGCCGTCGAAGGCGACCGATTCGCGTCCCCTGGCGTCGGTCGCGATGGCGCCGTTCATCAGTTTCGCACTGGTCGGCCCGAGGTTCGTGCCGCCGCTGGACGTGGCATCGTAGCCGCTCCCGGCCACGGAGGGCCGCGGATGGAAGTACTCCGGCTTCGTGAAGTTCTGACCGATCAGACGCGAACCGACGACCTGACCGCCGGACACGATCAGGCTGCCGTTGGCCGGGCCTGGAAAGACGGCCTGCGCGATCGCGGTGATGGCGAGCGGGTACGCCAGTCCCGTGATCACCGTCATCGCGACCATCATGAGAAACCCGATCTTCAGCTCTTTGAGCATGGTCGTGGGTCCTATGCGAGGTGGAGCAGGCCGAGGACGCGGTCGATCGCCCAGATGCACGGGAACGGGGCGATCAGGCCGCCGACGCCGTAGATCAGCAGGTTGCGGCGCAGCATCTGCGCCGCGCTCTGCGGACGATAGCGGACGCCGCGCAGCGCGAGCGGCACCAGCGCGACGATGATCAGCGCGTTGAAGATGACCGCCGCCAGAACGGCGCTCGCCGGCGTCCGCAGGTACATGATGTTCAGCTTCGCGAGCGCCGGGTACGTCGCCATGAACATCGCCGGGATGATCGCGAAGTACTTCGACACGTCGTTCATGATCGAGAACGTGGTGAGCGCACCGCGCGTGATGAGCAGCTGCTTGCCGATGGCGACGACCTCGATCAGCTTCGTCGGGTTGGAGTCGAGGTCCACCATGTTGCCCGCCTCGCGCGCGGCCGTCGTGCCGGTGTTCATCGCCAGGCCGACGTCGGCCTGCGCGAGCGCCGGCGCGTCGTTCGTGCCGTCGCCGGTCATCGCGATCATGCGCCCGCCGGCCTGCTCCTTCCGGATGTATTCGAGCTTGTCCTTCGGCGTGGCCTGCGCGATGAAGTCGTCGACGCCGGCCTCCGACGCAATCGCGGCGGCCGTCAGCGGGTTGTCGCCGGTGACCATCACCGACCGGATTCCCATCGCACGCAGGTGCGCGATGCGCTCCTTCATTCCGATCTTGACGATGTCCTTGAGGTGGATGACCCCGAGGATGCGCGGGCCGTCGGCGACGGCGAGCGGGGTGCCGCCGGTCCTGGCGATTCGCTCCGATGCGTCGTTCAGCTCGGACGGAATCCGGCCGCCCTGCGCCTTCACGAACGCCGCGATGGCCTCGGTCGCGCCCTTCCGGAGCTGACGGCTGTCGATGTCGACGCCGCTCATCTTCGTGTACGCGGAGAACGGGATGAACTTCGCGTGGTGCGCCGCGACGTCCCGGCCGCGGAGCCCGTACTTCTCCTTGGCGAGCACGACGATGGAGCGGCCCTCCGGCGTCTCGTCGGCGAGGCTCGACAACTGGGCCGCGTCGGCAATCTCGCCCTCGGTCACGCCGCTGGCCGGCACGAACGCCACCGCCTGCCTGCTGCCGAGCGTGATGGTGCCGGTCTTGTCGAGGAGGAGCGTGTTGACGTCGCCGGCCGCCTCCACGGCCTTGCCGCTCATTGCCAGCACGTTGTGCTGCATCACGCGGTCCATTCCGGCGATGCCGATGGCCGACAGCAGGCCGCCGATCGTCGTCGGGATCAGGCAGACGAGCAGCGCGGCATAGACCGCGATCGTCGGGGGCGCCCCGCTGCCGGCGGAGTTCACGCTGTAGATCGCGAACGGAACCAGGGTCGCGACGGCGAACAGGAAGATGATCGTGAGGCCGGCGATCAGGATGTTCAGCGCGATCTCGTTCGGAGTCTTCTGCCGTTCCGCGCCCTCGACCAGGGCGATCATGCGATCCAGGAACGTCTCGCCCGGATTGGACGTGATCTTGATCTGAATGCGGTCCGAGAGCACGCGGGTGCCGCCGGTCACGGCGCTCCGATCGCCGCCCGATTCGCGAATGACCGGCGCGCTCTCCCCGGTAATCACCGACTCGTCGACGGTCGCGACGCCCTCGATGACCTCGCCGTCGCCGGGAATCGTCTCGCCGGCGGTGCAGACCACGACGTCGCCGGCGCGCAGCTTCGACGACGGCACCTTCTCCAGCCGCCCGCCGTCGAGGACCCGGTTGGCGATCGTGTCGGTTTTGGTCTTCCGGAGCGACTCCGCCTGCGCCTTGCCGCGCGCTTCGGCCATCGCCTCCGCGAAGGTGGCGAACAGGACGGTGAACCAGAGCCACAGGTCGATCTGGAGCTCGAACCCTCTCGCGCCGGCGCCGGTCACGAGGTCACGGAGGAGGAACAGCAGCACGAGCGCCGCGCCGACCTCGACCACGAAGATGACCGGGTTCTTCATCAGCGTCACGGGATTCAGCTTCAGGAACGAATCCTTCAGGGCGCGGCGAAGAATCTCCGGATCGAGCAGCGGTCTCGCCCGGACGAGCTTCTTCGGGATCAGGGTCGTCTCCGCCGACGGCATCGGTTCGGCAGGCGCCGGAGGGGGCGACGGAATCGCGGTGGGTGTGCCCATGGCTCAATTCCAGATCGGCAGCGACACGAGCGTCGTCGAGAACAGCCTGCCCTGCTGCATGAGGAAGTGCTCGACGATGGGGCCGAGCGACAGCGCCGGGAAGAACGTCAGCGCGCCAACCACGATGACGGTGGCGACGAGCAGGCCGACGAACAGCGGCCCGTGCGTCGGCAGCGTGCCGATGGAGGTCGGGACGGCTTTCTTCGCCGCGAGGCTTCCGGCGATCGCGAGCGCCGGGATGATGAACAGGAAGCGGCCGAAGAGCATGCACAGGCCGCCCGCCAGGTCGTACCAGGGGGTGTTGACCGTGAGGCCCGCGAACGCGCTGCCGTTGTTCTCGGTCTGGCTCGTGAACGCGTACAGAATCTCGCCCAGCCCGTGCGGGCCGGCATTGTTGAGATTGGCGATCGCCGGGCCGGCGGGATTCCAGTATCCGCCCCTGGCGAACGGCAGGACGACGCTGGCGCCGGAGAAGACGAGGATGAAGAACGCGGTGGCCAGCACCGCGAACAGCGCCATCTTCACCTCTTTCTGCTGGATCTTCTTGCCGATGTATTCCGGCGTGCGGCCCACCATCAGGCCGGCGATGAAGACGCCCAGAATCGCGTAGAGCAGCATCCCGTACAGACCGGCGCCGACCCCGCCGAAGATCACCTCGTCGGTCTGCATGTTGAACAGCGGCACCAGCCCCCCGAGCGGCGTGTAGCTGTCGTGCATGCTGTTGACGGCGCCGCTGCTCGCGTCGGTCGTCACCGTGGCGTAGAGCGCGGACGCGGCGATTCCAAACCGTGTTTCCTTGCCCTCCATGTTGCCGCCCGGCTGCGTCGCGGTCGCCGCACGCTCGACGCCGAGTTTCGCCAGGATCGGATTGCCCGACTGCTCGGCGCCGTACGCGACGAACACGCCGAGGAAGAACATCAACGCCATCGCCCAGAACAGGGCCCATCCCTGCCGCGTGTCCTTGACCATGTCGCCGAACGTGTACGTCAGGCCCGCGCCGAGAACGAAGATCAGCACGAGGTGCTCGAGGTTCGTGAACGGCGTCGGGCTCTCGAACGGGTGCGCCGAGTTGGCGTTGAAGAAGCCGCCGCCGTTCGTGCCGAGCTGCTTGATCGCCTCCTGTGACGCGACCGGGCCCTGCGCGATCGTCTGGGTGGCGCCCTCGACCGTCTTCGCGACCGTGTACGGATGGAAGTTCTGGATCGATCCGCGCGAGACCAGGAGCAGCGCGGCGACGATCGCGATGGGGATCAGGACGTACAGGGTCGCGCGCGTCAGGTCGACCCAGAAGTTGCCGATCCGATCGGTCTCGTGCCGCGCGAATCCGCGGATGAGCGCGATGGCGACCGCGATGCCGGCGGCGGCCGACACGAAATTCTGCACCGCGAGCCCCGCCATCTGGACGAGATAGCTCATCGTCGACTCGCCCGCGTACCACTGCCAGTTCGTGTTCGTCATGAAGCTCACGGCCGTGTTGAACGACTGGTCGGGGCTGATCCGGCTCGCGCCGAACCCCTGCGGGTTCAGCGGCAGCAGTCCCTGAAGGCGCATGAGCGCGTACGGAAACAGGAACGCGAAGAAGCTCAACGCGAGGAGCGACGCGGTGTACTGCGTCCAGTGCTGCTCCTCCCGCTCGTCGACGCGGCAGACGCGGTAGACGAGCGCTTCGACCGGGCGCAGCACCGGATGCAGGAACGTGCGCCGGCCCTGGAACAGCCGCGACATGAACAGCCCGACCGGCTTCGTGAGGAGCAGGATCAGGCCGAAGAAGAACAGAATCTGGACGATCCCGGTCGTGGTCATCGCGCGCCTCAGAACTTCTCGGGCTGGAACATCGCCCATCCCAGGTACACGAGCAGGAGCGCCGCCACGATGCCGGAGACGATGTAGTCGAACATTTCTTGCTCTCTCGCGGGGACCCGCCCCGCTCGCTGATGCCTCGCGCCCGCGGGGCGCCGGCATGGCCGCCGGCGATCGTGCTCAGACCCGATCGCAGGCCTTCGTGATCGCCCAGAGAGCCAGAAATCCGACGACTCCGATCGCGATGTAGAAGAAGTCAAGCATCGGCCACCAACCCTCACTCTAGGGGTCGCGACCTTAGGAAGTCATTAGACGGCCATTAGGATCGTGTCGACGGAGGGAGCTGCAGGCGGTACCCCACCCACGGCTCCGTCAGGAGGCAGACCGGGCTGGACGGGTTCGCCTCGATCTTCTTCCGGAGCTGGTTGACGAAGACCCGCAGGTAGTCGACCTGGTCGCCGTAGTCCGGCCCCCACACGGCCTGCAGGAGCTCCCGATGCGACAGCACCTTGTTCGCATGGGCGACGAAATACCGGAGGAGCTCGAACTCCTTCGGCGTGAGCCGGACCCGCCGCCCTCTCGACGTCACCTCCCGCGTGTCGAAGTCGACCTCCGCGGCGCCCAGGATCATTCGCCCCGTCGGCCCGTGCTTGGAGGGGCTTCGCCGCAGCGCCGCGCGGATTCGCGCGAGGAGTTCGGGCGGGTTGTACGGCTTGGTGATGTAGTCGTCGGCGCCGGCATCGAGCGCATCCACCTTGTCGGTCTCGGTGTCGCGGACGGTCAGCATGATGATGGCGATCTCGGACTGGGATCTGATCGCACGGCAGGTCTCGAGCCCCCCGATGCCGGGCATGTTCATGTCGAGCAGCACGAGGTCGAAGCGTCCGTCGCGCAGCTTCTCCAGCGCGGCTTCGCCGCTCTTGGCATCGTCGACCTCGTAGCCCTGGCCGGTGAGCGTGACGCGCATCACGCGTCGAATCTGCGGGTCGTCGTCGATGACCAGGATCCGGCCGGCGCTCATGTCTTCGGCCCTCCGCGCGGGACCGACAGGGTGAACGCCGTGCCGGCATCCGAGCTCGAGACCGTCAGCGCGCCTCCGTGGGCCTCGACGATCTGCTGGACGATGGCCAGCCCCATCCCGGTGCCGGGGATCTTGCGGGCGTGCGCGCCCCGGTAGAAGCGCTCGAGCACCCGCGGCTGCTCGCCCTCCGGAATCACGGACCCCGAGTTGCGCACGGTGATGTCGACCGCGCCGTTCGTCCGGGTCTCGATCGCGATCGCGGACGTCGGCGGCGAGTACTTCAGCGCGTTGTCGAGCAGCTGCCGCAGCGCCAGGTCCAGCAGATCGCGGTCGGCGTCGACAGTCGCTCCCGCGGGCACGTCCTTGATCAGCTGATGGCCGTCGAGCCGCCGCGCGAATCGGCGCAGGGCGGCATCGACGATGTCGCCAAGATCATGGCGCGCCAGGTGAACCGAGAAATCGCCCGCGTCGATGCGCAGCATGTGCACGGCATCGGTGACGAGAGCCTGCAGCCGGTTCAGGTCTTCGTCGACAATCGCCGCGAGCTCGCGATCCCGGGCGCTCAGCGCCGGGCTGGTCAGCAGGTCGCTGGACGCCGCTTTCATCGACGTGAGCGGCGTCTTGAAGTCGTGGGCGAGCGCATCCAGAATCGTCGCCCGCAGCTCGCTGCTCTCCCGCGCCGCCTCCGCCCGCGTGGCCGCCTCCTCGCCGCGGGCGCGCTCGAGGCCGATCGCCGCCAGGTTGACGATGGAGTGCAGCACGGTGTCGCTGAGCCCGGCGCCGAGGATCGCGAGGCTTCCGATCGGGGCGCCGCCCAGCTGGATCGCGATCACCTCCAGCCCCTCGGAATCCCGGAGCGCCACGCCGCGTCGCGCGACCTCGCGAAGCTTCGTGCCGCTCGCCGGCAGTTCGACGGGACCGGCCCACGACACGGTATCCGAGCGCTGATCGTAGAGCCCGACCGCGCGGAGGTCGAACGTCTCGGCGATGTGGCGCGCGATCGCGCGCGGCACGGTGCCGCCGCCCTCCGACAGGAGCAGCGCGCGGCTCAGGGCGTACAGCCGCTCCAGATCGCGCTGCCGCCCCAGCGCCTCGATGTTCCGCTGGCGGGCGCGGCCCGAGAGCTGGCTCGCGATGATCGCCGTCAGCAGAAAGGCGACCAGCGCGACCCAGTTCTGCGGATCGGCGATCGTCAGCGTGCCGACCGGCGGCAAGAAGAAGAAATTGAGGCACAGGACGGCGGCGAGCGAGGCCGCCGTCGACTCCGCGATCCCCCAGCTCGTCGCGATGATCAGGATCACGACGACGTAGCTCAACGCGATCGTCGTCGGATTGACATGGACGAGAAAGAGGTAGCCGACCGTCATCAACGCAACGGCGCCGAGGGACGCCATCAGACGGCCGGCGGCAATCCAGCGATCCACGACCGTGAGGCTATCCAACACGCCGGCGCCGGTCAAATGGCGTCATGCGGGAAATCCTAACGAGTGGTTAAGGACTTCCTAAGCCGGCCGCCGCTACGGTGGACGAAGGTGCGCCGGCGCGTCGACGCACGAAGGAAATGGGGAGACCGTTCATGCGCCCGACCATTCACGTCGTCGCCACGACCGCCGACGGCACGCGCGCGGCCCTTGGAGCGGCCGTGTCGATGGCGAAGGGATCCGACGGGAAACTCGTGCTCCTGGTGCCCCGAATCGTGTCGTACGCGGGGCCTTCCAGCGCCGCCGACGGGTCGACCGCCTGGTTCGTGGAACAGTACAGAAGGACCCTGCACGACCTGAACGCGGCCGCCGATACCGAGGTCTTCGTCTGCCGCACCCCGGGCGAGATTGTCGCGCAGCTGGTCGCATTCCGGTCGATCGTGGTGGTGGGCGGGCCGGCCGGCCGCTGGCTGACGTCGCCGGAGCAGCGGTTCGTCAATCAGCTGACTCGAGCCGGCTGCCAGGCCGTCTTCGTCGCGTCCGGCACGAACACCACGCAACGCCGCGTCGCGCCGGCGGTCGCCGCCTGACCGCCGCCCGTCTCATTTCAGGCCCGCGAAGCGATGGATGACGGAAAGGAACGGCCTCAGATGATGGCGATCTTGCCGCTTGTTCGCCGGGCAGCCAGACGATCTAGCGCTGCGGCCGGCGCATTCTGGCTGGCCGCCGTTTGCGCTTCTTCGTCCGCGTACGCTCAGGCTCGGCCGTCGTCCGACAGCGCGCAGCCGGACGATGCGACGACGGAGAATCGAACGCCCGCCGAGTCTCCTGCGGGGACCGATTTCTGGTCGCACCTGAAGTTCGGTGCGACGCTCGAGGGGTACTACGAAGTCGACGGCAATCGGCCGGACGATCGGGTGCTCGTGCTCCGCGCGTACGACACCCGCTCGAACTCGTTCAGCCTCCAGCAAGCTGCCCTCGTGGTCGACGATGCGCCGGACGTGGAGAAGGGCCAGCGCTTCGGCCTGCGAGTCGACCTGCAGTTCGGTCAGGCCACCGACACGGTTCAAGGCAGCGCGGCCAACGAGCCGCGCCCCGAGGTCTATCGCAACGTCTGGCAGGCCTACGGTTCCTACGTGTTCCCGGTGGGTCGAGGGCTGCAGGTGGACTTCGGCAAGTTCGCCTCAATCCTCGGGTACGAGACCAACTACGCGAAGGACGACTACAACTTCTCGCGTGCGTACCTGTTCGACTTCCTGCCGTTCTACCACGATGGCGTGCGGACGACGCTCCCGGTCTCGGACAAGCTGACCGTGATGTACATGCTGACGAACGGCATCCAACAGACGGAAGACTTCAACAATTTCAAATCGAACCACCTGGCGGCGATCGTGAAGCCGATCCCGGCGGTCACCTGGACGACGAGCTACTACTTCGGCCAGGAGCAGCCGGACCACGGCCAGCCGGACGGCCCGAACGGATGGTTCAAGGTGTTCGATACGAACGCGACCGTCGCGCCGACCACGGCGCTGACGCTGGCGATCGACGTCTCGCACACGACCAACCAGCTTCGAAGCGGCGATCCGTCGCTGTCACTCGACGGCCTCGGCGCCTATCTGCGTTTCCAGATCTCGCCGCCGATCGCGCTCGCCGTTCGCTACGAGCGCCTCGATGACGAAGGGCTGTTTGGTGGAATCGCGCAGCTCCTGCAGGAGGGGACGTTCACCGCCGAGTACAAGTTCGCCGAGGGATTCCTCGTACGAGGCGAGTTCAGGCGCGACTGGTCGAACGCGTCGTTCTTTCCCGCTCGTCACGGCGAGACGCGCGATCACCAGAACACCGCGCTCGTCGGTCTTGTCTGGTGGGTCGGGAACAAAGAGGGCGGCTGGTAGGCAGGCGACAGCGCTCCGATGCCGGGGAAGCGTTCGTCGCCGCCTGCAGGTCGCCCGCGCGCCGGGCTCAGGGCTGCGCGATTCTGGCGAGCACCGCCGCGACGACCCGATCGCATCGCGGGGCGTGGAACTGGAAGGCGCCGGCGGCCACTCCGCCGATCCGCGCCGTAACCGCGCGGCGAATCATCGCGCGCGCGCGGTGCAGGCGCGTCTTGACCGCCTCCTCGCCGAGGCCCAGACCTTCTCCGGTCTCGCTGGTGCTCAGGCCCTCGACGTCGCGCAGCATGAACACGGTGCGATAGGTCTCCGGCAGGGTATCAACGGCGTCCTCGAGCACCCGGCGGAGTTCCTGCGCATACGCCTGGCGCTCGGGATCCGGCTGCGATGACGTGATCGTCTCCATGAACGCTCCGGGATCCCCGTCCGACGGCAGCTTCGCCATCGATTCGGACTGCTTCATCCTGCGGCGCCGCCCGAACGCCTCGTTGAGCGTGATGCGCGTGAGCCACGTGGAGAGCTGCGATCGTTCCTCGAACTGGTGCAGGTGCGTGAAGGCATTGACGTACGCCTGCTGCATCACGTCTTCGACTTCGTGCTCGTCCTTCACGACGGCCCGCGCCACGCGGTACAGCCGCTGATTGTGGCGGCGCATCAGGATCTCGAACAGCGCCCGATCCCCCGCCCGCACGCGCCTGACGATCTCCGCATCCGTCAACGTGGACGCGGCCATCGCGCCTGTCGTCTCCGATCCGGGAGTCCCCATACCCATTGGAGTCCCCGACCGCCTGTTTCGTTGCAGAGGCGTCCCGCGGTCACCTTTCGGTGCGCCGGCGCCTCTCATCGGACAGGAGGCAATTGTGATGACCGACCGTCTGACGACACCCTGGTGGGCCCTGCGCGTGGCGCTCGGCGCCGCCGCATTCCTCGCGGGTCTCGACAAGTTCTTCAATCTGCTCGCGAACTGGCCCGCCTATCTCAGCCCGCTGGCCGCCGGCCTGCTGCCCATGAGTCCATCGTCCTTCATGCACGTCGTCGGCATCGTCGAGATGGCCGTCGGCGCCGTCATCCTCACAGGTTACACCCGGCTCGGCGGCTACGTCGCAGCCGCCTGGCTGGCTGGCATCGCAGTCAACCTGGTCGCCACAGGTCAGTATTTCGACATCGCGGTCCGTGACGTCGCGATGGCGATCGCAGCGTTCACGCTCGCGCGCCTCACCGAGGCGGGCGTGGGCGCGGAGGCCGGTGAGCATCTCGGCGCGCCGCGTTTCGCCGACGCCGCCACCAGGTGACGCGGCAACTACCCCATCAGGAGAACACCATGAACAGGCTCATCGTCGCGTCGGCCGTCGTCGGCACGATTCAACTCGCTTCCATCGCAACGCTCTCCGGCGGTCGTCGTGCGGACCACGATGGCGCGGCCGTCAGCCCGGTTTCCCGGTCGTCCGACACTGAATCCCAGTCAGCCATGCGGCGCCACAAGACGTTCGACGATGCCATTCGCCGCCATGCCGGGAGGATGCTCGAGGAAGGACGCCAGATCTTCCGCTTCGACACGTTCGGCGACGAGGCGTTCTGGGGCGATACGCTCGGGCTGCACAAAGCGATCGAGGGCGAACGCTTCGGCGGCGTCGGTCCCGGCGTGAGCCCGGCGACCGCGCTCGCCGTTGGCCTGAAGGTCGATGCGGAGGCGCTGTCACCGGACGTGCTGGACGCCATCAGGCAGGGCAAGGTCGATCTCAACGACCCGGCCGTGACGCTGGCGCTGCTGGACGCCAACGCGGTCGTCGGCGTCACCGCTCATCGCGACGGCAGCGGCGGTCTCGCGACGGTCGGCATCCAATGCTCCCTGTGCCACTCGACGGTGGACAACTCGGTCGCACCGGGCATCGGGCGCAGGCTCGACGGCTGGCCCAATCGCGACCTCAACGTCGGCGCCATCGTCGCGCTCGCGCCGGATCTGAGCGCCGTCGCCGACCTGCTTCAGACCGATCAGCAGACGGTGCGCTCCGTTCTGAACAGCTGGGGACCGGGCAGGTTCGATGCACAGCTGTTCCTCGACGGCAAGGCGTTCCGGCCCGACGGGAAGAGCTCCGCCACCCTTCTGCCGGCCGCATTCGGGCTGGCCGGCGTCAACCTGCACACCTACACCGGGTGGGGCGGCGTCTCCCACTGGAACGCGCTCGTCGCGAACCTCGAGATGCACGGAAAGGGCACGTTCGTCGACGCCCGCCTCGACGACCCGCTGCGCTTCCCGGTGGCCTCGCGCGCCGGATTCGCCAACGTGCGCAACGATCCCGACCTGGTCACGTCGAAGCTCCCCGCGCTGCAGTTCTACCAGCTCTCGATTCCCGCGCCGAAGCCCGCGCCCGGGACCTTCGATCGAAAGGCAGCCGCCGCCGGCAAGGTGCTGTTCGACGGCGCCGCGCGCTGCTCCACGTGCCACGTCCCGCCGCTCTTCACGGAGCCGGGGTGGAACATGCACACCGCCGAAGAAATCGGCATCGACGACTTCCAGTCGAGCCGTTCTCCGGACCAGCGGTACCGCACGACGCCTCTGGCCGGCCTCTTCGCGCGAGCCAAGGGCGGCTTCTATCATGACGGCCGGTTCGCCGATCTGCGCGCAGTGGTCGACCACTACAACCAGGCGTTCGACCTCAACCTCAGCGAGCAGGAGAAGAAGGACCTCGTCGAGTACCTGAAATCGTTATAAGGTACGGTTCGGAATCAGTCACCAGCCGGGAGACGAGGCGCTATGAAGGCACGACTCATCGCAACGGACCGGATCGCCGCGGACGCCGCGAGCTTCACGTTCGAGCTGCACGACACGTTCAGCTTCGAAGCCGGGCAGACGTGCGACTTCACAATCCCGTCGCCGCGCTACCAGGACGAGCGCGGGTCGACCCGTACGTTCTCGATCGCCTCGTCTCCAGGCGATATTCCGCGGCTCCTCGTGGCAACGCGTCTGACCGGCAGCGCATTCAAGCGAACGCTCCTCGAGGCCGGGGCCGGCCTCGAGGTCGAGGTCGACGGCCCGTATGGATCGTTCGTGCTGCACAAGAACACCGCCAGGCCGGCGGTGTTCTTCGCAGGCGGCATCGGGATTACGCCGTTTCGCAGCATCGTCAAGGACGCGACCGAGCGGCACCTCGCGCATCGGATGCTTCTCTTCTACTCGAACCGCACCGCGGCGAGCACAGCCTTCCTGTCCGACCTCGAAGGCTGGCAGCGAACGAATCCGAAGTTCCGCCTGATCGCGACCATCACCGATGCACCGCCCGGCGGGCAGTGGAGTCACGAGACCGGAATGATGGACGCGGCGTTCATCAAGCCCCACCTCGGCGATGCGTCGAACGCGATCTACTACCTCGCCGGCCCGGCCGGGTTCGTGAAAGGAATGCAGGCGGCCCTCGAAAAGCTCGAGGCCGACCCCGACGACATCCGCACGGAGGAATTCCCCGGCTACTGATCGCGGCGTATCTCTACACGCTGTACTGACGCGAACCACTCGCTTCGCGCGCGGCTGGAGAGGGCGTGTGCTCCAGCGCGTGCCGTGTCCGCGCGCGCGAAACGAGCGTCTCGACAACGCGCTCCGCGTCCCGGCCGACGCCGTGGATCATCACGGACGACATGGCGTACAGGAAGTGCAACCCGACGAAGTACAGGCCCGGCTCGTTGCCGGCGACGCCGCGATCGTGAATCGGCTCGCCGTCGGCGCCGATCACCGGCAGGTCGACCCACGACAGGCCCGGGCTGAATCCCGTGCACCAGATGACGTTGGCGACGTCGAGCACGCGCCCGTCTTCAAGTTGCGGCAGGCCGTCGCGGACGCCAACCGTTCGCGGCGCATGCCGGACGCCCATCGCCTCCAGCTGCTCGTGCTTGACCCGGATCAGCGCCCCTCCTCCACGGAGCACTTTCGGTCGGACTCTCCGCCCGATGGGCGTCCTCACCGTCAGGACGCGATGAAACACGACGCGCAGCACGAGCCGCACCAGGATCCTGCGCCCCCAGAATCCGTCGATCCTGAACGGGATCTGGCCCGTGTTCCGGCCGGACAGCCAGACGCGATGCGTTCCCGCCAGCTCGCGCGCGATCTCGGCTCCCGAGTTGCCGGCGCCGACGACGAGCACGCCGCCATCCCGCAGCTGCGAGGAATTCCTGTACTCGCTGGAATGCAGCTGGACGATGCCGGGATCGAACCCGGCGGCGAACGCGGGCACCGACGGCCGCTGGTAGTTCGACATCGCGACGACGACCTGATCGGCCTCGATCTGCTCCCCGCCAGCGGTCACCACGTAGCAATCGTCCTCGCGCGTCAGCCGGTCCACGCGAACGCCGCTCCGGACGGGTAGCGCGAACCGGGCGGCGTATGCCTCGAGATACGCGGCCATCTCGTCCTTGGTCGGAAACGAATGCGGCGGCGCGGGAAACGGCATCCCCTCGAGGCCGTCGAAGCGGGCGCTCGTGAAGAGACGGAGCGAGTCCCACCGGTTCCGCCAGCTGTCGCCGATTCTCGCGCTGGCATCGAGGATCACGAATCGCAGGCCGTGCCGGGCCAGGTGGTACCCGACAGACAATCCAGCCTGGCCGCCACCGATGACGACGACGTCGTATCGCTCGCGGCGGCGCGGAATTCTCGTCGCCGCATGGAGATTGTTCAGCTCGACGAATGCCGATCCCGGCTCGACGAGTCGTTCTGCCTTCGTCCGGGGTGCGGCAGCAGGCATCTTGGCCGTCATGTACCCTCCTCGCGCATGGGCGCCTCGCAACGACTCGAAGATACGGCAGCGTCGGGCGCGGGCGCATCGGCACAATTCCCCATGGCGACGAGGCTCGGCATGGGTAATCTCACCCACGCGGAAACGGTTCAAATGAGGCGGTGCTCGTAGGCGTACGCCGTCGCCCCGGCACGCGACGGGACGTCGATCTTGACGAAGATGTTGCTGACGTGGCGGTCGACCGTCTTCTCGCTCAGCGCGAGCTCGTTCGCGATGGCCCTGTTGGTTTTACCGGCGGCAACGAGACGAAGGACCTGAAGTTCGCGCGGCGTCAGCGCACCCCGCCCGCCCGGCGGACGACGCTCGAGCAGCGAGTCGATTCGCTGGATGTCCGGGCGGGCACCCAGGTCGGCGAACACCGCCCGCGCCGCCGCCAGCTCCAGCGCGGCGGTATCCTCGTCGCCGAGCGCCCGGCACGCGAGGGCGACGAGCACGCGCAGTCGGGCCGCAATGTAGGGCGCGCCCACCTGCTGCCAGACGTCGAACGCGTGACGCAGCGCCGGCAGGGCTGCCTGCGCGTCGCCCTCGGCTAGCTGCAGCGCGCCGCGCGCGTGGTTTGCCAGCGCCCCGAGCACGTCGATATGGACGACCCGCGCGGCGTCTTCGAGCTCGATGCACGCGCTGCGGGCTTCGTCGAGATATTCGCAGGCCAGCATCACCTCCACGCACGCAGGGAGCAGCCGGACACGCGACAGCCGATCGCCGGTCGCGCCCAGCACTCGCTGGATCGCGCCGGCCGCGGCTTCGCGCCGGCCCTGCGCGAGCCGCAGGAGCGCCAGTCCGGGCTGCGGCTCGCGGCCAAGGCGGCTCGCGCTCCGGTAGGCCTCCTCCGCCTGGTCGAATTCGCCGCGGAGACGGTGGATTTCCGCCTGCTGATACTGCGCTTCCGCCGCAGTCACCCGGTCAGCCGTGCTCGAGGAGCAGTTCGACGCGCGCCGCGCCTCCGCGAGCGCGTCCCGCCAGGCGCCACCGAGCTGCATGATCTCGGCCCGGTGCACGAGGCACGTACCGGTGAACGCGGCGAGCTGCGGCTGTCCCTCGCACCACCTCGAGAGCGCGGTAGTCCACTCCCGTGCACGATCGAGGGCAAAGACGCGGCGACAGCTGGAGATGACGCTGCAGTACAGGACCCCCGTGACGACCGGCGACAGCTCGCCCGCGGTCACAGCCACCATGGCCTCGTCCAGCACCGCCAACCCTTCCGTCGTCTGGCCGCGCGTGATGAGCGCCTGACCCTGCACGTTCGATGCGAGGGCGACGAGATCCGGATCGCCGAACCGCTCGCCGACGGCGACTGCGTTCATCGCCGTCTCGTAGGCGGCCTGCGGGTCGCCCGAGGAGAGACTCCGATGAGCAGCCGAGATCAGCAGATAGCCCTTCTCAACGCACGGCTCGGGCTGTCGCTCGATCAGGCGCCGGGCCCGGGAGAGCCACCCGCCGGCGCGCGCCGGTGCCCCGGTCGAAATCAGCCGCATGCCCATCCAGAACGCCGCGCGGCCGGCGCGCAGGGCATCACCCCTGATCACGCATTCGTTGTGGACCCGCTCGAACCACGCCTCGACGTCTTCGTCGTGGCCGCTGAGCGCGGCCGACCATGACAGCCGCTCCAGATCGTCGACCGCGAGCGGAGACGCCCGATCCGCGGCCGACAGGAGATGGTACGCGTCATCCCACTGGCGCCGCGCGTAGGCATCGCGGCCGCGGGCGAGCTCGCCGGCGGCGCCGCGCCGGCGCCGCTTCGAATCGAGCGGCCTGGACGCGCTGCTCCCCGCCACGTCGCCGGCTGCTCGTTCCCTGCCCGGTCTCATATTCGCGTTGCGATCCTAGCGCCGTCCGCCGGGAAGTGTCACGCGGCGGAGGGGACGACCCGCGGCGTCCGAGCGATGATCTGGCTCGGCCGTTGCAGGCTTTAACAGGTTGTGACGGTTTGCCGGTGCAGAGTCATCGCGTTCGTGTGGCTGCTGTCAGCGGCGGGGGCCGCCGGACAGGAGCCCCCGGCCGGAGCCCAGACGATCGGCGACGTCGCGATCTTCGGATCGTGGCGCACGCGGGTCGAGTCGTGGGACTGGTTCGGCAGCTCGCCGGCAGGGGAGTACGTGTACCCGGCCATGATTCTGCGGGTGTCGGCGGCGCGCTCGCTTCCGACTTTCGGATGGTACGTCGAGATGGCCGTGCCCGTCGTCATCGGCCTTCCATCGGATGCGACGGCGCCGGCGCCGCAAGGCGCCCTCGGGCTCGGCGCCAGCTATTTCGCCGCGAATTCCAACCGGTCGAACGCGGCCGGGCTCTTCGTGAAGCAGGCCACCGCCGAATTCAAGGCACTTGCCGGCGTGACCGGACAGTCGCTTCGTATCGGACGGATGGAGCTCGCCGACGGCGCGGAGGTGACGCCGAAGCAGCCGACGCTCGCCGCGCTCAAACGGGACCGCCTCGCTCAACGTCTCATCGGGCCGTTCACGTTCGCGCACGTCGGCCGGAGCTTCGACGGCGTCCGGTACGTCCTCGATACGCCGGCGCTCAACGTGACGGCGTTCGCGGCCCGTCCAACACGAGGCGTCTTCGCCGTCAACGGCTGGGGCGAGCTGAACGTGAACGTGTTCTACGGCGCGGTCACGGGACACGCGGGCAGGTCGGGCGAGTGGTCTGCCTTCGGGCTTGGTTATCAGGATCGACGGTCCGGCGTCCTCAAGACGGACAACCGATCTGTTGCCGCGCGCAGCGCCGACACTTCGAAGATTACGATCGGCACGTTCGGCGGCCACTACATCGACGTGATCGATACGGCTGCAGGAGCCATCGATCTCCTGTTCTGGGGCGCGGCGCAGGCCGGGTCATGGGGAGCGCTCGATCACCGCGCGGGTGCGTACGCGGTAGAAGCAGGATGGCAGCCGTCAGCGCTCGCCGGGGTCTCGGGATGGATACGCGGCGGCTACGACTACGGCAGCGGGGACGGCGACGCCGGCGACGGCAGGCACGGCACGTTCTTTCAGGTGCTGCCCACGCCGCGCGTCTACGCGAGGTTCCCGATATTCAACATGATGAACACCGGAGACGCATTTGGCAGCGTGCAGCTCCACCCGGTGCCCAGGCTCGCGCTCCGCGCCGATCTGCACGACGTGCGGCTCGCGAGCGCCGCGGATCTCTGGTACCAGGGCGGCGGCGCCTTCGAGGCGGCGAGCTTCGGCTACGCCGGACGGCCGTCGAACGGTCGTACTGGCCTGGTCACGCTGGCTGACCTCAGCGCGGATCTCGCCGTGAACCAGCACCTCACGGTGAGCGGCTATTTCGCTCACGCGTCCGGCCGGGGCGTCACCGACGCCATCTATTCCGGCGACGGCTCCGCCCGGTTCTCCTACCTCGAGCTCGTCGTGCGCTTCTGACGTTCGGCGGCCGCGACGGTCCGCGTTGGAGCGTCTGCGCTGGAGCTACTTGACCGCAGGCACGCCCGCCGGCGTGATCAGCGGCTTGCTGGACGTTCCGCCGACGTGGAACGGCACCTGAATCGTGCCCACGTTCCGGCGAAGCGCGCCCGACACGGCACCTTTCGCCGCCCTCTTCAGCAGCGAAAACGGGCTCGACGATTGCGGCGCGGCGGCGGCAGGCGCCTCCTCGCCCGGCTTGTACACGGCCGTGCCCGTGTAATCGAGCGTCCCGTCGAATCCGGCGCTCCCGTGCAGCGTGACGTCGAGCCCCTGCCCCACCAGCGCAACCTGGCGGCTGTTGATCCGGCCGGCCGCGACTCGATAGTCACCGTTGAGGCTGGTGAAATGCGTGTCGCCTTCAGGGACGTTGAGCTGGAGCAGCTTGTTCATCTCCGCCAGCGCCGCCTGCATGTTCAGCCCGGGGAATGTCCCGTTTCGGATGTCGAATCGCCCGCTTCCGGCGAGCGACTCTTCCAGGTTCGAAGGCGACGCGCTGAGATCGCCCGTGAGCTCGAGCGTGCCCGTGAGCGACGTTCTTCCTCGTCCTCCCGTAGCCGCGAGCGCCTGCCCCACATTGACGCCACTGGCCTGCACGGTGAGCCGCAGGCCCTGAGGCGACGAATCGAACGACGCGGAGCCTCTGACGGACCCGCCGTACAAGGTGAACGAGAACGGATCGAGGCGCGTTCGCCCGCCGACCGCGAGATGGCCGGCGAACTGACGGGCCTCGAGTCCCGATGCTTTCACGGTTCCGATCTTCAGGGTTCCCGTGAGCATCGGCTGGCCGCCTTCCTTCGGGCCGGTCGATGTCGCGCCACCGCCGCCGGCCATCAGGGCGCCGAGCGCCGTCGCATCCACGGTCGGGATGTCGAGGTCGAGGCTGACGCGGGGATTCGAGATGTCGGGCACCGCGAGCCGTCCGCCGATGGACATGTCGGCGAGACGGGACTTGAACGTGCCCTTCGCTGCGCCGGAGTCGACAACGATGTCGCCGGACGAGAACTCGAGCGGGGACGTGAGCGCGGCGGCCTTGACGGAAGCGTCGCTCAGCCCGACCGTCACGCGCAGCTGCTTCAGCCAATCGGGCTGTCCGACGGCCGACAGGTTCTCGATCCTGGCGGAAAGGCCCGAGATCGTCGCCACCGGCGTGATCTTCAGACCGGGACCGAAGGAGTTGACGACGATCGCGACGGGACGCGCCACCACCGGTGTGCCCGGCGCGAAGGCAAAGGCAGGCTCGCCCCCTTCGCCGGCGGGCGACGGCTCCGCCGGCGACGTCTTCCGACGCGCCGCTGCTGCGGCCTCCGCGGGACGCCGGACCGGCACGGCCGGGACGGCGTTCGCCCGCACGTCCTTCAACGTCAACCCGGTCACGCGGATGTGCTTCCTGAACAGCGGCGCGATCGCCACGTCGAGGTCGGTCTCGCCCACCGAGAGGAGCTCGCCCCCGGGCAGACCGGGCGGCGTCGACAGCTTCAAGTCATCGACTTTCAGATGAACGGTGGGAAGCAGCGCGAGGCGAAGGCTGCCGATTTCGGCCCGGTACCCGGTGTTCTCCTGAATCGTGCGGACGAGCGTCGGCTTCAGGCTGTTGACGGGGATCAGAAACGGGACCAGCGCCAGGACGATGACGAGAACGACCAGCGCCGCGACGGCGATCGCGATTCCACGGGCGAGGCGTCCGGAGGGAAACGGTATGGCCAAGGGTGGCTCCTGGTGAGCGGGGCGATGGCCGAGTGCGCGTTCGGGCGCGGACGCAAAGGGTGAGTCGGGCAGGCCTCGATGCGACGGCCTGCCCTGCTCGCACTACCTCTAGCGGCGACCACCCTTCTTGCGGCCGCGGCTGGCCCTGCGAGCGGCCTTCTTGACGGCGCGCTTACGCCCGGCCTTCCTGGCTCCGGCCTTCTTCTTCGCGCCGCCCTTTCGGGCCGCGCTCTTGCGGGCCGGGCGCTTCCGGGCAGCGCTCTTGCGGGCCGCCCTCTTCGGGGCGGCCTTCCGCGCGGGCGAACGCTGCGCCCGGGCGCCGCCGCTCGAACGCCGGCCGCCCTGCTCGGCGGCCTCCGGTTCGGATTCCGGCTCCAGCCCCGTGGTTCCGGTATCCGACACGGTCGAACCCTCGATCAAGTCGTCGTCAGGCAATCCCAGTCCGTTGTCGAAGTCGTCCTGCATGGTTCGCCTTCCAATCTGAGAAAGAGCGCCTAGTCTGGTGCAACCCGCTGCCGGCGTCAAGCCACATTCGGGCGCCGTTCGTGCCATTCGGTCGTCCGTTCGTATGCGTCGCCGACGCGGAACAGCATCGGTTCGCCGAACGGCCGGCCGTAGAACATGATGGTGATCGGGAACACCGGCGGCCCGGCCGAGAACCCGCACGGCACCACCATCGCGGGGAGCCCGGTCATGTTGCCGATGAACGTGTTGCCGCCCCGGTACGCCGACGCCGACGAGCCCGGCTTGACGTCGCTGGCGGCGAGCTCCGGCGTATCGAGCTTCGACGGCAGGCTGTTGCTCCCCGGCACGGCCATCACGTCGCACCTGCGGAACACGTCGCGCATCTCGTCCATCAGGATAGTGCGGATCCGCTGCGACTTGATGTAGTCGGTCGCCGGGTAGAACTTCGCGGCCTCGAGCCGCTCGCGCACGAGCGGATCGAAGAGGTCCGGCGTGTCGCGGAGGCGCTTCTCGTGGAAGCAGGCCGCGTCGGCCATCGCGATGATCCAGCCGGCCGATCCGGCGTACTTCGCATGCGGCACCTCGACCTCGACGATCGACGCGCCCATCGACTCGAGATGGTCGATGGCCGCGCGCACCGCCCGCTCGACTTCGGTGTTGTCGTGCTCGAAGAAGTAGTTCGTCGGCACGCCGACGCGCACTCCCCTGACGCTGCCGGTGAGCGCCGCGGAGTAGTCGGGGACCGCGCGCCGCGCGGCGGTGGGGTCCTGCGGGTCTGCGCCGGCGATCACCTGCAGCATCGCCGCCGCATCGCGCACGCTGCGCGTCATCGGGCCGGCATGATCGAGCGACCAGCTGAGCGTCGTGACGCCGTAGCGGCTCACGCGGCCGTATGTCTGCTTCAGACCGACGATGCCGCAGTTGGCCGCCGGTCCGCGGATGGAGCCGCCGGTGTCGGTGCCGATCGAGAGCGGGACCATGTCGGCGATGAGCGCCGCGCCGGAGCCGCTCGACGATCCGCTCGGCGAGTACTCGAGGCTCCACGGGTTGCGCGCGGGGCCGAAGCCGGAATCGACGCCGCTGCCCATGGCGAACTCGAGCAGGTTGAGCTTGCCGAGCATCACGGCGCCGGCACGATTCAGACGCGACGTGATCGTCGACTCGTACGCGGGCACCCAGCCGGCGGTCACCTTCGACCCGTTGGTCGTCCTGATATTCCTCGTGGCGAGGATGTCCTTCGGCGCGTAAGGGATGCCGTGAAGCGGTCCGCGGTACTTGCCCGCGGCAATCTCCTTTTCCGCGGCGCGCGCCTGCGCGAGCGCGAAGTCGTCGGTGATGGTGATGAACGCGTTCACCCTGGGGTTGAGCGCGTGGATGCGATCGAGATACGCCCGCGTCAGATCCACGGGCGAGACCTGCTTCGTCCGGACGAGTTCGGCGAGCTCGTGAGCCGGTCGGGCGACCAGATTCCGGCCGTCCATCAGAACCTCGCCGGGTCGAAGATCGGCGCCGGCTCGACGGCGTCGGAGATCTCGAGATCGCGAACGAGCTGGAACTCGTCGAGGTTGCGCTGCAGGGCCGTCCGGATCACTTCGAGCCGCTTGTCGTCGAAGTCGCGGTCGAGGACCGCGTTCGCGCTCCGAAGTCCGCCGACGGACAGCTGATGGTGCGCCTGGGCGGCCAGCTCGACGGCGGCGGGGCCGGCGATGCCGGCGGCCGCCAGCAGCTGGATCAGCCGGCGGCGGGACAGGTTGGCGTCGGACATGCTCACCTCCTCGAATACAGATCGATGATCGTCTCGATGGCGCGGCGGCAGACGGCGCAGAACGGCACGTTGTCGCGCGTGAACATGATGCAGTCGGCCTGCGGCCGGTAGTATCCGCGCGCCTCGTAGTTCGCGCCCTCGAACGCGCCGACCCTGCCGGCGTACGGCCCGGTGCCGAGCAGCGTCGTGTCGCGCGCCTGCTCTTCCCTAAAGAGCGCGTCCATGTCGGTCTCGGGACCATCCGCCGCCCGGATCGCCTTGCGCCGATCCTGCACCTCGCGCGTGAACTGCTCGAATTCGGTCTTCGGCCACGGCGTCGGAATCGGCGTCCCCGGCGTCACCAGATCCTTCCATTTCAGGTGCGCCGGATCGAGCAGCGCCGTCGCGTTCGGCTCCCACGGCTCCACAGGATGCGTGGGCGGCAGATACGCGACGTCGGACGTGTAGTACTCGTCAGCGAGCCCCGCAATGTGATGGCCGAACTCGTGGACGAAGATGTACGGCGCCCACTCGCTGTCGGCGGCCACCGTGCTGTACAGGTTGAAGATGCCCCCGCCGCCGTACGTCTTCGCATTGACCAGGATCTCGACGACGTCGTACGGCGCGTGGCCGGCGATGTCGCGGAACACGCGGTTCTCGAACGTCAGCACGTACCGTTCCGTCCCGAACGCGTCGTAGGTCGAACCGACCGGCGACCGACGATAGATGTGCTGCGAAGGCCGCAACACGCCCGACTCCTCCGCCGCCGGAGACAGTCCCCAGACGTTGATGTCGGCCTGCCGCGACTTGAACGGCTCGGTGCCGAGCAGGATATCGGTCAGGCGTTTCGCGTCACGCTGGAACTTGCCGCGCTCCGCCTCCGTGTAGCCGTCGCCGAGGATCAGGAGGTCGAGCTTGTCCGGAGGCTCCCCGGCCACGTGAAGGCGGTACAGCGGCCCGACGCTTCGCGGAGCCGCGCCCATGCGTTCGACGAACATGCTCGAGGGATCGACGGTGAACGTCCACACGTCGTGGAACGCGTTCTGCGCGTCGCGCTTCTTGACGACGATCCGGACCGGCCTGTCGACCGCCGGAAACCGGAGCGATTCGGAGAACGTGCGGTTCATCGCCTTTGCTTCGGCCGTCGTCTCCCACTCGCCGTAGATCGAGCTGAAGCCGCGCGAGTACAGCGTCCGTCCGGACGCGGCGTCCGCGACCTCGAAGAAGAACTTGCCCCGATCGGTCCCGTCGATCGGCCTGGTCGGATTCCCCGGCCACGGCAGCGGCTCGACGACGACCCGATCGAGGCTGAATCGCTCCTCGGTGGCGTTGCCGGTGTGATAGTAGTCGACGCGCATCGTGCGCGGCGGCTCGGCGGCGGAGGCCACCGACGCGGCGGCGAGGGCGAGAAGAATCTGGAGGGCGGGTCGCATATGCATTACCAGGGACGGCCTGAAGGCCGTCCCCTACCGGACAGACACGAAAAGGCCGTCCCCTGCCGACACCAGGGACGGCCTGAAGGCCGTCCCCTACCGGACAGACACGGAAGGCCGTCCCCTACCGGACGGGTGCCGAAGCCCGTCCCCTGCCGAACAGGTACACGATCACGCCGATCGCGATCAGGCCGGCCGAGGACCCGACGACCTTGGTCACCGCCAGCGTCTTGTTCACCTCGTCCCCCGACGGCACGCACGCCAGCACGATCGAGAGGGCAGTAATCGCAAAACCGGTCCCGGCGAGCGCGATCGCGACGCGCGATCCGCCGGGCACCCGCATCACCTCGGGTCCGGCCGGCTCACCCTGCAGCCTGATCATGGCGGCGAACATGAACAGGAACGGCACGAAGTACGCGATGATCCCCATGCTGACCAGCACTTCGTACGTGCCGCCGACCGACGTCCCCGCCTGTCCGAGCCACACGAACGCCGCGGCGATGGCCGCCTGGACCAGCAGCGCGACGTACGGCGTCCGCCAGCGCGGGTGCAGCGCCCCGAACGCCGGCGGCAGGAACCGATCGATGCCCGCGACGAACGGCAGCCGCGCCGTGGCCGCGAACCACCCGCCGACGCCGCCCAGCGCGTTCACCGTGACGAACGCCGCCACGATCGGCGCGAGCCACCCGGCGCCGACGCGCGCCGACATCGCCTGCACCGCCTGCATGATGCCCTGCAGTCCCGACACCTGCTCCTTCGGCATCGCCAGCAGGACGCTGAACGTGGCCACAATATACAGCACCGTGATGATCGCGCCGGCGGTCAGAATCGCGCGCGGCACGGTCCGTCGCGCGTCGTGAATCTCCTCGCCCATCGTCGATCCGCTCTCGATCCCGCCGAAGGCGAACGCGATCGTCGACCAGAAGATCACGTCCTTGAGGCTCGTGCTCGGCACGAGGGATGCCGGCGGCATCGGCGTCGCGGATCCGAACCGGCTCCACGAGACGAAGCCCAGCAGCACCAGCAGCAGCGCGGGAATCCAGCCGGCCAGGGCGCCGACGTTGTTCAGCCACTTCCCGACGTTCAGCCCGACGACGTTCATCGTGACCGCAATCGCCAGCCCCGTCATGGCGACAACGATGAAATACGTGCTGTTGGTCGACCAGACCTGCCAGGAAGGCCCGCCGATGAAAAGCGCGTTGGCCGCCGCGAAGTACAGCAGCCCCGGGAAGTACGGAAGGTTCGATCCCCAGTAGGTCCAGCCGGTGATGAACGCGGCGAACGGACCGAACGCCTGCTTGCTCCAGACGTACGGGCCGCCCTCCTGGGGATAGCGCGAGGACAACTCGAGGACCGTGAAGACGAGCGGCACGTAGAGGCCGAGCGCCGCAATCAGCCAGATGACCAGCGCGCTCGGACCGGCAGCCGCGGCCGTGGCAATCCAGCGGGGGCTGAAGCTGGTGACGACGTAGAACAGGAGGAGATCGCGGAAGCCGAGCGCCTTTCGAAGCTGCGGCAGGACGCGAGGTTCGGTCGCCATCTCAGCGGTCGTCGGCCGGCGGCTGGAACGAATAGAGACCGGCGGCCGTGTCGTGCAGGTACTCGTGCGCGATGCGAAGCGCGTGCGATTCCGAGACCTCGCCGGCCGCGATCATCTCCGCCAGCGCCGCCGCCAGCGCCGTCCTCGTCGTCTGCACGCCGAGCCAGTAGGCCTCTTCCACTCCGAGCGCGTCGCCGAACGGGAAGGCGTCGGTGCCGAACGTCACCTTGTCGGGATACAGCTCGAGCCAGCGGCGGAGCACGTTCTTGAACTCTGTCGGATAGAGCTCCAGCTCCGTGGAGGACGAGTCCAGGTAGACGTTCTTCATGGACGCCATCTCGATCGCCTCGCGATCGAACGGATAACCGCCGTGAATGAGCACGAACACGGTCCGGCCGTAGCGCGGATCGCGGAGAACGTTCTCCAGGTTGAGGACGTTCACGCCGCTCAGCTGGAAGTAGTCCCCTCCGCCGGCCGAACTGTGGATGTGCACGGGCAGGTGGAGCCGGCCGGCCGCGCTGACGATGTGCCGGAAGACCGCGTCCTGAAACGAGGTGTACTCGTCGGCCGGAGGCACGCCGCCGCCGCGATAGCGTTCGTAGATGCGCGCGACCTGCTCGTGCGGCGGGTCGCCGAACGCGAGCGGCCGGAAGTACGACGCCTCGAACTTCACGGCGACGCCTCCGCGCCGTCGCGCGTCCTCGAGCGCGCGGGTCACGAAGGCGAGGTATTCGTCGTAGGTGGGCGGCAGACCGCCGACGCGGAGCTGCCGCTCCCAGCGCTTCAGCATCTTCGTCTGCAGCGGCATGTAGACGGCCTCGTCGGGATTCCGGGTCGCCAGGCCGGCGTTGTCGAACGGAAACATGAAGCTGTCGACGAAGAACACCCACTTGAAGCGCGCGGGATCGAGATAGGGCGCCATCGCGACGCGGTTGGCCATCGACGTCTCGATGCCGAGCCGATCCAGGAGCCAGTCGAAATAACGCGCGCCCGGATAGCGGGCGCGCAGCGCCTTCTTCCGGTCGGCGAGCCACTCCGCGTGCGTACCGGCAAGGTCGGCGTACGGGTAGCCGAAGAGCGCGTGCGCGGCGGCAACGAACTCCGGGTTGTCTTCCCGGAGCCGCAGCGGCGTCGACCCGGGCGGCGGCGGGGCCGCGTCCACGTCGGGATCGTCGGCGAACGCCGGGTGGGCGTGATGATCGAAGAGCTTGATCTTCTCGATCTGCGGCAGCAGCCGTTGATAGGCGGCCTCGGCCGCCGCCGCGACCAGCGGCCGGGACTGCGCCGCCCCGCGCGCGGCGAGCGCCGACGCGACCGTCACCGCCGCCAGCACCACCGTCGCACGGGCCATCATGAGATCACCGCGTCTCCCCACGCGGCTCGATCGGGCCGCGCCACGCTTCGTTCGACCTGCGTGAACAGCTACGAGCCGGGCCGGCCCTTCGGGAGCTCCTTGCGCGGCAGCATCTGATCGCGCATGGCGGCATCGTAGACGAAGCTCGCCATGATGACCGCGGCCTGTTTGAGATCGTCAGGCTGCGCTTCCTCGTAGACGTCGAGGTTCGAATGGTGCACTCGCGTCTCGTAGTTCAACGGATCCTGGATGAACTGGAAGCCGGGCAGTCCGAGCGCGTCGAACGGCATGTGGTCGGTGCCGCCCGTGTTCAACGTCGAGACGGTCGTCGCGCCCAGGTACCGGAACGGCGCCAGCCACGCCTCGAAGATCGGCCGCGCCGCCTCGTTGCCCTGGAGATCGATGCCCCGAATGCGGCCGCTGCCGTTGTCGAGGTTGAAGTAGGCCGCCAGCTTCGCGTGCTCCGGCTTGAGCGCCAGCGTCTTCAGATCCCCGAAGTGCTTCTCGACGTACCCGACCGATCCGAAGTAGTCCTGTTCCTCGCCGGTCCAGAGCGCGACACGGATCGTGCGCCGCGGCTTGACGCCGATCGCCTTCAGGATCCGCACCGCCTCCATGACGACCGCCGATCCGGCGCCGTTGTCCGTCGCCCCGGTGCCGGAATGCCAGGAGTCGAGATGGCCGCCGAGCATGACCACCTGGCTGGCCAGCGCCGGGTCGGTCCCGGGGATCTCCGCGACGACGTTGTAACCTTCGACGTTGTCCGTGAACCGCGCGTCCAGGCTCAACGACAGCTTCACGGGCACCTTGCGATCGAGCATCCGCATGATGCGTCCGTAGTGCTCGCGCGAGATGACGAACGCCGGATACGGAGAGCGCCACGCCCGGTCGTAGAAGCCGTCCACGCGCACGTCCTCGGGGATCGGACTGGGCGTGATCAGGGCCGCCACGCCTTCGTCGCCGAAGAACTTCCAGACGTCGGTCAGGTTCTTCAGGTAGTTGACGAACTCCTGCTCTTCGTCCTGGTACGACTTCAGGCCGTGCGCCGCGGGATCGATCTGCCCTTCCAGCTTCTTCAGGTCGTCGTCGCTCTCGCGCGTCGCTTCCGGCGTGAAGCCGATGTCGCGGGGCTCCGGGCGGCCGTTCATCACGATCGCGCCGCGCAGCTTCCCGTGATACTTGGCGAAATCCTCCTTCGATCGCACGTCGACGACGATCGGCGTGCCGACGATCGGGGACTCGATCGCGGGCGACCACGCGCGCGGGTAGCCGGTGATCCGCATGTACTGCGGCTCGGTCATCTCGATCGAGAACCGTCCCGCGTCCCAGCCGCGGCCGATCGACCCGTACGGCTCCAGCGCCGCGTGCTCGAGGCCCCAGTGCGTCATCCGGTCGCGCGCCCACACGGCGGCGTTGTGCAGGTTCGCCGAGCCGGTCAGCCGCGGACCGTAAACGTCCGACAGCCAGCTGAGGGTGTCCATGACCGCCGAATGCTGGAAGCCCTCTGTCTTGATCCTGGCGATGACGGCCTGGTCGACCGGCTCCTGCCCGGCCGCGGCGACCGCCCCGCCCATGCTGACTGCCGCGGCGAGCACCGCGACGCACATCCGCTTCACCGTGCCTCCTCGTCCGGCCGTGGCCGGATCCGTCTGCGGGGATTCTACGTGCGCGGCCGCTCCGCGCGCCAGACGCCGCCGGTCAGGACGAAGCGCGTTTCGAGCGGCCGCTCGTCCCCGGCGAGCTCGGGCCGGAGTGGGTCGCCTGCGAGCAGCAGCAGCCTGTGTCCGTCGCGCTCGACCAACTGCGGTTCGCGGCGGACGATGCGGCGGCGCCGCGCCCACGTGAGGGCCTCGTCGACCGAGGTGAATCGCTCGAGCTCGCGCAGCGTCGTCCACGTGGGCGGCGGCAGGACAATCTCGCCCTGTTCGCAGCGCGCCACGGCATCGGCGGCCGTGGTCCAGATGCCGTGGGTGGTCTCGGCGGCGTCGTGAGCCGGCGTCTGCGCGGGAGGGACGCGGGCCGCGAAGAAGCGCGTGTCGAAGCGCCGCGTGTCGACGGGCGGCGTCACCCAGTGCGCGAGCGGCACGAGCGCGTCGAGCGCCAGGCGCAGCCGCTCGCGCTCGACCACCTGGCGCAGCGTCAGGGATCCACCGTGCACCTCGAGGCGCAGTTGCCTGATGCGGAGGTGCGAGTCCTCGTCGGAAATGCGACAGAATCCGCCGGCCGCCTCGCGCGCGAGCAGCACACCGGCTTCCTCGAAGAGCTCGCGCGCCGCAGCGACGAAAAACCCCGTCGCCTCCGGCGCCGGCACGCCCGCCAGCGCGCCGGCTGCCTGCGCCGCGCCGTCGCACCAGGTGTCGTCGGCCGCGCCGACGTCCGCCGCGTCCACGCGCCCGCCCGGAAACACCCAGGCGCCGCCCATGAACGCCGTCCCCTCGTGGCGGCGGACCATGAAGATTTCCGGCGCCCGCGCGCCGTCGCGCATGACAACGACTGTCGCAGCAGGCCGGGGAACGTCGACGCGAGAGTCAGGCACGGGAGACAACGTTAACACCGGGAACGGGACGACGGGGACCTCACCCCTTCACCCCTTCACCACTTCACCCCTTCACCCCATCACAAACAGCGACCTCCCCGTCACCTCCCGGTGATCGAGGCCGGCGGCACGATCCAGCTTCGCGACGATCGCCGGCAGCTCCACGCGGAACCGCCACTCGTCCGCGCGTCCGCCGGCTGCGACGACCGCGTCGCGCCAGCGGTGCCACCACGGCGCGACGAACCCCGCCAGCGGCTCGATGACGAGCAGTCTGTCGCCTCGTTTCGCGCGTTCGAGCAGACGCGTCAGCAGGCGCTCGCGACCGGCGGCGTCCAGCTCGTTCAGCGCGAACGCCGCGACGACGTCGCACGGCGGCCTGGGGAGGGCGGCGGCGGCGACGTCGTCCTGGCGGGTGCGTGCGCGCAGCCCGAACTGGCGATAGGTCCATGCCGCCTCGGCGAGGGCCCACGGATGCCGATCGATCGCGAGAATCGCCGGCGTGCGAGCCTCGAGGCGAGCGTCGAGAGCGCCTGCCCACGCCGCGCCGGCCGCGCCCGTACCGCAGCCGAGATCGACGAGCGTGTCCGCAGTCCGCGTGGCGGCGCCGGGAAGGGTGTGGACGATCTCACGAACGAGCAGATAGTGGAGTGGGCCGTAGAACAGCGCGAACGCGGCGCGTTTGCCGGCGCCCGCCAGCGCCGCGCCGGCGCCGAGGCGCTGCCGGCGCTCCACGTAGGCGGACGACAACGCCCGCAGCCCGCGCGAAACCTCGGGAAACGTCAGGGACGCGAGATGTCTCTCCTCGAGCGCGGCAATCCACGCGTCGAACGGTCGAGCGTCTGATGAGGTCACACGGCGGACGCCGGAGCATACATCAGGAATCCAACGGCTGACGCCGCACATGGGCTTGATGTGCATTCGAAACCTCCGAGTGTCCGTGAATACGACGACCGTGCCCCGGGGACCTCGGCTGAAACGGGGGTATCCTCTTTGCTTACGGATGAGGCCCTGATTTGCCTCACGGAGGAGTTCGATGCACACGACCCGCACATTTCTCGCCTGCCTCCTGACGGTTCTGATTGCGCTGTCGTCGCCCGCCTTCGCACAGGACGCCCGGCACGCGGCGACTCCCGGCGCGCTCGCCGCGGCGGTCACCGGGCACGTCGCTCAGCAGGCCGCTGACCGCGCAGCGATCCGGGAGGCGCTCGCGCGCCCGCAGGTCCGCGACGTCGCCGCGACGGCGGGAGTGGACCTGAACAGGCTCGACGCGGCGGTCGGAACTCTGGCCGGACCCGACCTGTCCCGCGCCGCCAGCGCCGCACGCGACGTCAACCGTGCGCTGGTCGGCGGCGCGACGACGGTCACGTTCTCGACGACGACCATCATCATCATTCTGCTCGTGGTGATCCTGCTGATTGTCGCGTTGAAGTAGAGATGACCATCTGGCGCAGCCGCGCCGTCCGGGCCGGCTTCGCCTGCGCGGCGCTGACGCTCGCTGCCGCGGACCCTGTTCGGGCCGCGGCGGCGAAGTCCGCCGCTCCGGCGACGCTCGACGTGCCGTACCTGTCGCAGACCGAGGATCTCTGCGGCGGCGCGGCTGCGGCGATGGTGCTGCGCTACTACGGCGTGCAGCACGCCAGCCCCGAGCAGTTTGCCGACCTGGTGGACCATCGCGCCGGGGGAATCGCAACCGACGCGCTGGTCGCCCGGCTGCGCCGCCTCGGCTGGAACGCCGAGCAGACGACCGGATCGATTGCGTCGGTCCGGTCGGCGCTCGCGGCGCGGCGCCCGGTCATCGTGCTCGTCGAGGATCGGCCCGCCCGCTATCACTACCTCGTCGTCGTCGGCCTGACGGCGACGGATGCCGTCGTCCACGATCCTGAGTGGGGCCCGGCGCGGGCCGTTCCTCTCGAGCGCTTCGAGAGGGCCTGGGCGGCGGCGCGCTTCTGGTCGGCGGTCATCGAGTCCCCGCCGCGCAACGCCCGTTCCGAACCGGCCGCAACGGCCGGCTCCGAGGCGCCCGACAGCCGCCTCGCGTATCTCGCCGGCGTCCGCTTCGGTGAGCGCCGGTGGAAGGACGCCGGGGCGCTGGCCGGACAGGCGGTCGCGGCGAATCCGGACGACGCATACGCATGGGACGTCCTCGGTTCGGCGCGGTTCATCCAGGACGACCTCGCCGGCGCGCTCGACGCGTGGAACCGGCTCGGGAAGCCGCGCGTCGATCGCGTGACGATCGACGGCCTGTCGCACACACGCTTCGCCGCCGTGGCCAACACCCTAGGGCTGACGCCGAACGCGCTCCTCACGCCGGATCGGCTGCGGCGCGCGGAGCGCCGGCTCGAGGAGCTGCCGGACCGTTCTGCGAGCCGGATTGAATACGAGCCGCACGCCGACGGGTACGCGACCGTCGACGTCGCCCTCGTGCAGCGGCCGTCGCTGCCGCACACGCCGGTGCAGTGGGGCGCGTCGGCCGCGCAGGCGGCGGTCACGCGGGAGGTGTCCGGATCCGTGCCGGGCGCCGACGGCGCCGGCGAGCTGTGGTCGGCGAGCTGGCGCTGGTGGGAGGGACGGCCGCGCGTCGCGCTGTCGTTCGCGACGCCGCATTCCGGCGTGCTGGCCGGCGTCTGGCGCGTCGACGCGAGCTGGGAGGCGCAGACGTATGCGCCGCCCGGGGCCACGCTCGTTCGCGAGACGAGAACGCACGGCGCGCTCGCGATGTCGGACTGGCTGACGCCGAACCTGCGGTACGAGATCACGGCCGGGCTCGACGCGTGGAGCACCGGCCCGCACGCGCCGTTCGCGGGCGGCCGGCTCGAGCGGCGGTGGCTGAGCGATCGCATCGCCGTGTCAGGTGGAGTCACGACGTGGCTGCCGATTGGCGATCGCGCATTTCACTCGGTCGACGGCCTTGCGTCGTTCCGCTCGTCTCGCGCGACCTCGGGCTTCCGCTATCTCGCGGCAGCCGGCCTGCAGGCCGCAACGGCGGCCGCGCCTCTCGCGCTGTGGTCCGGCGCAGGCGCGGGGCCCGGCCGCGATCCGCTGCTGCGCGCGCATCCGCTCGTTCGCCACGGGATCATCGCGGGATCGACGTTCGGCCGCAGGCTCGCGTACGGCACGGTCGAAGCGCAGCGCTGGATCGACGGCTCCCGGCCGGTGCGATTCGGCCTCGCCGCATTCGCCGACGGCGCGCGCGCCACGCACGGCTTCGACGACGCGGCCGGGCCGTTCCAGATGGACGTCGGCGGAGGCCTGCGTCTTGCCGTTCCGGGCCAGCAGGGATCTCTCCGCATCGACTTCGCGCACGGCCTGCGCGACGGCGCGAACGCCGTGACCTTCGGCTGGCAGCGATAGGCGCCCTCCCGCACGAGGCCCTTTCGGCACTCCCCTTGACAACTTAGGAGAGCGGCGATAGTCTCCTAAGCAGCTTAGAGGTAGACCGTGACTGCCCGCGCCGACCTGCTGCCCGGCACGCTCGAGCTGCTCATCCTGAAGGCCGTCTCGCTCGGCCCGCTCCATGGCTACGGCGTCCTGCTGCGCATCGAGCAGATCTCCGGCCGGGCGCTGACGATCGAGCAGGGCGCGCTGTATCCCGCGCTCTACCGGCTCGAACACCAGGGCCTGCTCGCCGGCGAGTGGGGCCTCTCGGACAACAACCGCCGCGCCCGCTTCTACCGCCTGACGCCGGCCGGCCGCAGGCGCCTTCGCGAGGCGACCGAGAGCTGGAATCGGACCGCCAGCGCGATGGCCGCGGCGCTGAGCGCGACCGCAGGAGAGGCGTGACGTGCTGTCCCGGCTGCGGTCGCTGCTGGCGGCGGCGCTCCGGCGCGAAAGCTTCGAGAGCGGCGTTGCCGACGAGATCGAATTCCATCTCCACAGCCGCGTCGACGACCTGGTCGCGCGCGGCCTGACGCCTGCCGAGGCGCTCGCGCGCGCCCGCCGCGAGTTCGGCTCGACGGCCGCGTACGCCGACGAATGCCGCGAGGCGCGCGGCCTCCGCTGGCTCGACGACCTGCGCGGCGATCTGGTGTACGCCTGGCGATCGTTCCGCCGCACGCCCGTGTTCGCCATCGCGGCGATCCTCTCGCTCACCCTCGGCATCGGCGCCAACACGCTCGTCTTCAGCGTCGTCAACGCCCTGGTCCTGAAGCCGCTGCCGATTCCCGACCCCGGCCGCTTCGTGTTCGTCCAGAACGTGGCCGGCGGTTACGTGTCGCACTCGTTCCCGAACTACCTGGACTTCCGCGACCGCAACGTCACCTTCGACGGGTTGATTGCGTACCGCGTCTCGCCGATGAACGTCGAAATCCGCGGCGCGGCGATGCGCGCCTGGGGCTATCTGGCCACCGGCAACTACTTCGACGTCCTCGGTCTCCGTCCCGAGATCGGTCGCTTCTTCCATCCGGCCGAGGACGTCCGCCCGGGCGGGAGCCCGTTCGCCGTGCTGAGCGACGCCTTCTGGCGCGCGCAGTTCGGCGGCCGCGCGTCCGTCGTCGGATCGACGATCCGAATCAACGGCCTCCCGTACACCGTGCTCGGCGTCGCGCCGCCGGCGTTCTACGGCACCGAGCTGTTCTATCGCCCGCAAATCTGGGTGCCGATCACGATGCAGGCCCAGATCGAGGTCGGGAATTCCTGGCTGCAGAACCGGTACACCTTCAACAGCTGGGTGGCCGGACGCCTGAGGGCCGGCGTCACTCGCGCGCAGGGCGAATCGAACCTCAACGCCATCGCCGCCGATCTGGCGCGCGCGTATCCCGAAGCCAACGACGGGCTGCGCGTGAAGCTGGCGCGGCCCGGTCTTCTCGGCGACGCGTTCGGCGGCCCCGTCAGGGCATTCACGGTCGGCCTGCTGCTCCTGGCCGGTCTGGTGCTGCTGGCTGCGTGCGCGAACCTGGCGAGCACGCTCGCGGCGCGCGGCGCCGATCGCCGGCGCGAGCTGGCGATCCGCCTGTCGATTGGCGCGGGCCGCGGACGGATCGTCCGCCAGCTCCTGACGGAGGCGCTCGCGCTGGCCGCGGCCGGCGGCGTCGCGGGAGGCGCGCTCGCGTTCGTCCTGGCGCGCTCCCTGAGCGCCATCCGACTGCCGGTCGACCTGCCCGTCCAATTCGACGTGCACCCGGATCCGCGTGTGTTCGCCTTCGCGACCGCCGTGACGATCGCCGCCGGCCTGCTCTTCGGCCTCGCGCCGGCGCGCCAGGCGGCGCGCGCCAATCCGAGCGCGGCGCTCAAGACGGCCGACGGCGTCGACGCGCACCGGCCCCGCCTGCCGTTTCGCGAAGCGCTGATCGTCGCCCAGGTCTCGCTGTGCGTGGTCGTGGTCGCGGCCAGCCTCCTGGCCCTTCGCGGATTGCGGCAGGCGTTGACCATGCCGATCGGATTCGATCCCCGCGGCGTGACCGTCGCCGGCTACGAGCTGGGGCTGGGCGGCTACACGCGGCAGGAAGGCGAGGCGTTCCAGCAGCGCGTGCTCGATGCCGTCGGCCGTCTGCCCGGCGTCGAACAGGCCGCTTTCTCGAACTCGCTGCCGCTCAGCATCGATCAGTCGTCGACGACGACGTATTCCGCCGACGGGCCGGTTGGCCGGCCGGCGGATGCGATTCGTGCCTCCCGGTACGAGGTGTCGCCCGGCTTCTTCGGCGTGCTGCGCGTGCCAATCCTGAGGGGACGCGACTTCGACTGGCGCGATCGCGAAGGCGCGCCGCGCGTGGCCATCGTCAACGAGACGTTCGCGCGCACGGTCCTGCACACGACGAATGCGGTCGGCCGGCGGTTTCAGTACAGCTGGCGCGCCGATTCGCCCCCGATCGAGGTCGTGGGCGTGGTCGCCGACGGGAAGTACGTCTCGCTCACCGAACCGCCGCGGCCGGCGGTATTCGACCCGATCCTCCAGTCGTACAACACGACCCGGACGATGGTCGTGCGATCGGCGGCCGATCCGGCGCGCATGGTCGCGGAGATCCGCGACGTCTTTCGCGGGCTCGATCCGCGAATGCCGCTGTACGGCACCGGCGGCCTGGAGGAGATGCTCGGCTTCGCGCTGTTCCCGACCCGCGCGGCGGCCGTGGCGCTCGGCAGCTTCGGACTGATCGCGATCGTGCTCGCCGCAACCGGCATCCACGGTCTCGTCGCGTACGCCGTGGCACGACGCCGGCGTGAGATCGGGATTCGCCTCGCGATCGGCGCGACCAGCGGGCAGGTCCTGGCGCTCGTCGTGGCGCGCATCGCGACGCTCGTCGGGATCGGTTGCGCGATCGGGCTCGTGCTGGCGGCGGCGGCAGGAAGCGTCCTCTCGAGCGTCGTCTATCAGGTCTCGCCGCACGATCCGGTCGCGTTCGCCGGGGTCGCCGTGATCCTCGCCGTCGTTGCGCTGGGCGCGTCCTGGGCGCCGGCGCGGCGGTCGCTCAAAACCGACCCGAGCGTCGCGCTGAGGGCGGAGTAGCGCGCCACGCTGTTCAGCGCGCGTCGACATCGAACGTCAGCTGCTGGATCAGCTGCGACAGCTCCGCCCGTCGCGTGTCGAGCTCCGTCGTGGCGCGTCCAATCTGCGCCTGGAGGTCGGCCAGCCGATCCTCCTGGGCGTCCAGCTCGCGCGTGTAGCGCGCGGTCAGCGCCTTTTCCTCGTCGCTGCCGCGGAGCGCCTTCATGTTCTCCCGCAGCCGCTGCTGGTCCAGGGAGAGC
>JBLMXQ010000105.1:0-2965 GCA_050257855.1 Betaproteobacteria bacterium
CCTTACACTCCTCGGCGCGGAGCGACGACGGCAGTGGGTCTCGTGATCCTCCTCAGGATGTCAACCGCACCATCTTACGGCTTTCCGTTCTTGTTGTTCTTCGTGACCCCCCAAGACGTACGCCTGTGGAGCGTGTGGACGGGTTCTGTGCGTCCAAGGACCTTGTGGGAAACGCGTTCTGTGCGTTTTCCACAGGTCCGGCGCGATCCACAGGCTGCCGCGCATCAGCAAGGCGCCACGCCTCCGCAGCTCGACGGGGCAAGAGGCCGCAGGAGCGACGATCGTCGGACGCGTCGACCTGCGCCATCCCGTGACGATGGCTGCGGATCACGATTTCCCCTTTCCTGGACGTCGGGTCTCGGGGTCGCGCATCGTCGGGCCTTTCAGTGTCAGCTTGTGCGCGCGATGAATCAAGCGGTCGCAAATCGCGTCGGCGACGCTCGGCTCGCCAATCGCCGCATGCCACGCCGTCGGCGGCAGTTGGCTGGCGATGAGCGTGGATCGGCGTTCGCTCCGATCTTCGATCACTTCGAGGAGATCGCGCCGCTCGGCATCGGTGAGCGGCGCCAAGAGCCAATCATCGATGGCCAGGAGATCGAGCTTGGCCAGCCGCGCGAGGAACTGCGCATACGATCCGTCGCCGCGGCTGACGGCGAGCTCGTGGACCAGGCGCGGCGCCCGCACGTAGGTCGCCGTGCAGCCGTGGCGGCACGCGCTCTCCACAAAGGCCGACGCCAACCAGCTTTTCCCGATCCCGGTCGGGCCAGTGATCAAGAGATTGTGGTGATCGCGAATCCAGGCGCCGGTGCCGAGACTGAGGACGACGTCGCGGGCGAGGCCGCGCGGCGTGGTGAAGTCGACGTCCTCGAGCGACGCGGGATAACGCAAGCGGGCGTTCCGTAGGCGTTGCGTGAGGCGCCGCTGCTCGCGCGCGATCCATTCGGCGTCGACGAGCAAGCCGAAGCGATCGTCGAAGGGCAGCTCCGCGTGCGGGGCGGATCCGCGTTGCTGCGCGAAGGCCTGCGCCATCGCCGTCAGGTGCAAGGCCTGGAGTTTCTCAATCGTGGGCTGGGTCAGCATAAACCTCCTCGTAGTAGGTGGCGCCGCGCAGGTTCTCGTGCGTGAGCGCCAGACGGGCAGGCGGCTCGTCGAGCGGGAGCCGATCCTGCTGGTGCATGAGAATGTGCTCGACGGTCCGGAAGCGATACGACCGCAAGCGCTCGGCGCGCGCGCAGGCGGCTTCGAGCCGATCGGCGCCGTACTGGCGCCCGAGCCGCATCAGCCCGAGACACGCGCGGTAGCCCTGTTCCGGGTGCGGGCGGCGTTCGAGGATGCCGGTCACGACGCGGCCGGTGGCGGGGCCGGTCTGGTTGGCCCAGGCGATTAGCCGCGAGGGCGTCCACTCGGCGTGCGCGCGATGGGCGCGCGGCATGTGGGCGACCTGCGTGGCACAGCGGCCGCGGCCGGTGAGGCGGGCGTGTGCGGCGACGGGCCGATTCTTGAAGAAGACTTCGACGGTCGTCGCGGTGAAACGCGCCTCGATGCGCTCATGGACCAACTGATACGGCACGCTGTAGAAGTTGTGAGCGATCTCGATGTGGTAGTCGATATTGACCCGACACCCCTTCCATTCCGCGAGTTCGTAGCGCGCGGCTGGCAAGGGCTTCAGCGCGGGCCGGTCGATCTGCTCAAAGAGCGTCCGCCGACTGACGCCGACCGCTTTCATCGGCCGGTCGTTGATCGCGTCGATGCGTTCGCGAATCGCGGCATTCAGATCCGCGAGCGTGAAGAAGGTCCGATGGCGTAAGGCCGCCATCACCCAACGCTGCGCGATCTGGACGCTCACTTCGACGAGCGGTTTGTCGGTGGGCGTCGCGGGCCGAGCGGGAATGACCACGGCGCCGTAGTGCCGCGCGAGCTCGACGTAGGTGCGGTTGATCTCGGGTTCATAGCGGCTGGCGGTCGTGACGCCGCTCTTCAACTGGTCCGGCACCCAGACGGCCGTGCTCCCGTGAACGTACTCGAGCATCCGGATGTGCGCGCTGACCCACGAGGGGAGATCCTGCCGGCGCGTCGCTTCGGCGTAGATCAGGCCGCTCGCGCCCAACACGCCGACGAACAGTTCGACGGCGACTGCCTCACCGGTGGTCGGATCGACGAGGTGCGGCCGCTTGCCGGAGAAATCGACAAACAGCTTCTCGCCGGCGCGATGCACCTGGCGCATGGAGGGCTTGAGCCGTCGCGCCCACTGCCGGTAGCGCTCACAAAACTGGCTGTAGGCGTAGCCGTGCGGATGCTGGCCGCGATATTCCTGCCACAGCAGCGTCAGCGTGACACCCGGCTTCTTCAGCTCCTGGTGCAGCGTCGCCCAATTGGGAAGCACGCGGTCGCACGTCGTCGGCACTGACGGCCGCGTAAAGAGGCGTGCTTCGAGGGCGGCATCGTCCAGATCGTCCGGCAGCGGCCAGATCAGGCCAGCGGTGGCGGCCCGCTGCAGATAGGTGCTGACGGTGCCCAGGCCGAGCCCGCAGGCCTGCGCAATGGCTCGCAGCGGGAGGTGGGTGTCGTACTTCAGGCGGAGAACGTCGCGAAGTCTTCTCATCAGTAGCCTCGAGGCTGCCATCCCTGAGAGTCCTTTCCGTTGAAGGGAAAGCTCCAGGATCCTTCAGCTACCGATGAGCGTTCAGCTTGACCGGAACCGGCGTTCACGATCACCGGAATCCGTGTTCATCATGGCCGGAATCGGCGTTCATGATGCCCGGAATCGGTGTTCAGCATCGGTCGGAATCGGCGTTCACGTTCGACCGGAATCAGCGTTCACGATGGGCCGGAATCTGCACGAAGACTCTGACCAGAACCGGAACAACGTGCTATCTGCACTGATACAACACGTCCACGAGATGACCGGACAGTGGCACGACGAAGCGCTTGACGACCTCCTGAGCCCAGTCTACGGACGCAAGTT
>JBLMXQ010000106.1:0-54303 GCA_050257855.1 Betaproteobacteria bacterium
GCAGGACCGACGAGTCCAGCAGGGCGACGAGGAACAGGCCCGGCCCGCCGAGCGTCGGCGCGAGCGTCTGGACGCGTCCCGAGACCGCGCTCAACCAGTGACCAATTCCGGCCATAGAATAGGCACGTGATTATACCGTCGCGTGGGCGCGCCCTTCCGGCCGCGCTGGCCGCGGTCGCCCTCGTCGGCGGCGCGCTCGTCGCCTGGCACTACCATCGGCTCGGCCTCACGCTGAGCCACTACGACGCGCGCGGGCATCTCGTCGTCGCGCGGCGCATCTTCGACAGCCTGACGCCAGGCTGGGAACAGATTGGCGCCGTGTGGCTGCCCCTTCCCCACCTGCTCAACATGCTGCCGGTGCAGATCGATCTGTTCTACCGGACGGGAGCGTCGGGCGTCGCGATCTCGATCGCCGCGTTCGCGCTGGCGGCCGGCGCGCTGGCATGGATCGCGAGAGAGTTGACCGGATCGGAGGTCGCGGCAGTCGTCGCCGCAGCCGTGTTCGCGCTGAACCCGAACACGCTCTATCTGCAGTCGACCCCGATGACCGAGCCGCTGCTGCTCGGCCTGGACGCGCTCGCCGTCGCGCTGCTGCTCGCGTGGCTCGACGGCCGCCGGGTTGCGACGAGCGCCGTCGGCTGGTCGTTCGCGCTCGCATGCCTCACGCGCTACGAGGCGTGGCCGGTGATGGTGTGCGCCCTGACGGCCGCGGCGTGGGCGCTCTGGCGCCGCGGCGATCCGCTGCCGCAGGCCGTTCGGCGCGTGGGGGCGATCGCGGCGTACCCCGGCCTCGCAATCGCAGGGTTCTGCGCGTTCAGCCGCGTCGTCATCGGCCAGTGGTTCGTCGCAAGCGGGTTCTTCGTTCCGGAGAACAAGGCGCTGGGCAAGCCGATCCTGGCGGCCGCCGAGATCTGGTGGGGGACGCACGCACTGAGCGGCAGCGTCATGCTGGCGCTGGGCGCCGCGGGTCTCGCCGCGCTCGCGGCGCGCGCGCTGCTGCGGCGCCACGCCACGGCCCTGGTCGCGCTGTCCTTCGCCGCCACGGCCGCGGCGCCGTGGGTGGCGTTCATCAAGGGACACCCGTTCCGCATCCGCTACATGGTGCCGCTCGTCGCCGCCGAAGCCGTCGGCGCCGGCGTGATTCTCGGGCTCGTGCTCACTGCGGTCGCGCGATGGCGCCCCGGCCCGCGGGCCACGGCGCTCTCGACAGCCGTTGCCCTGCTGTTCCCGGTCGGCGCCGCCATCGAGCTGAAACCTCTCGATCGGCACGCCCCCATGGTCGTCGAAGCGCAGTGGGACCAGCCAAACCGGCCGGTCCGCGCGCGCGTCACCGCGTACCTCGCGGCGCACTACGACGGCACGACGATCATGGCCAGCATGGGAGCGCTCGGCCACTACATGCAGGACACCTCGTCTGCCGGCTTCCGGATCAGCGACTTCCTGCAAGAAGGGAACGGCGATCTCTGGCGCGCCGCGCTCCGCGACCCGCGGCCGTTCGTCGGGTGGATTCTGATCGAGGAGAAGGCGGAAGGCGGCGACATGCTGTCGCGCCTGGCCCGCAAGGATCCACGGTTTCTCGACGGGTTCTCGCGCGTGGCGGGTGGCGCCGGGCTCGCACTGTACCGGCGGAACACGCCCGGGCAGTGGGGCGACACTCCCCACGAAGGGATGTGAGGCCCCTCACGCCCGAGAGGACTCACATTCTCAGAACCGCAGATTCACGATGAACAGGTAGTTCATGCCGCCGAGATCGATCCGGCTGCCGGCGAACCCTTCGCTCGCCGGGAGATCGCCCTTGGCCGACTGATAGCGGATCTCGCCGCCGACGCCGATTGCGCCAATCGGCACCGTGACGCCGCCGAGGATCACCGGACCGACGCTCGTACCGCGTCCGACGAAGGTGTCGCGGAAGATGCTGTTGTCGGTGAAGTCCACGAACTGTCCGGTCTCGCTGTAGCGCCACGCGAAGATCCCGACGCCGGCTCCGATGTACGGCTTGAACCCGCCGTTGTTGCCGAGAGGAAGGAACCGGATCGTTGCCGTGAACGGCACCACGCGGAGCTTGAGGCTCTGCTCGATCTCGGAGCCGTCCGAATTGACGAAATCCCGGTACACGCTCGGCACGGACCGTGAGTAGATGCCGACGCCGAGCCCCGCTTCGAGGTACGGCATCACCCCGACCAGGTACTCGCCGCCCGCGGTCGGCCCGTTGAAGTCCTTGAGTCTGAATGCCAGGAAGTTTGCGTCCTGGAACAGGACGTCGTCAGTGCCGCGCGCGTCCTCGCTGCGCACCGTGAACCCGCCGACGTACAGGTTGACCGACTGCTGAGCGGACGCAACGGTCGGGACGATGAAGCCGGAGACCAGAGCCACGGCACCGAGGGCCAGGATGAGTCGACGCATGAGCAAGCCTCCCGGGCCAGACCTAGCAGGAGCAATGCCAGCCTCGAGCCTGAAAACCGCCGAAAATCGCGTGTCCGTTTCCGGGACGTGTCTCTCCGGGGGGTCAACGGCGTCCGCGGCAGGGGAACACTTCACGAAAGCGCGAGGCCGGTCGACCGTAGCCAAGGGGGGCCCACTCGCAATTCAGCGATCCCTGGACTCCCGAATGACACCGAGCATCGGCTCGTGCAGCGGCCCGTTGGTCGCGAGCACGTGGCCGAGGCGCGAGCGAAACGGCTCCCCGCCGGTGCCAGTTACCCGCCCCCCGGCTTCGGAAACGATGAGGGCGCCGGCCGCGATGTCCCACGGCCTCAGATCGGATTCCCAGAAGCCGTCCATCCGCCCCGCGGCGACGTAGCAGAGATCGAGCGCGGCCGACCCGAGGCGCCTGACCGCCCGCGCGCGTCCGACGAACGCGCCGAACAGGCCGACGATCTCGTCCACCCGATTGTGCACGTCGTACGGAAAGCCGGTGACGAGCAGGGCGTCGACGAGCGCAGAGGCCGCCGACACGTGCAGCGGCCGGCCGTTGACGAACGCACCGAGGCCGCGCTCCGCCGTGAACAGCTCGCGCCGGCTCGGGTCGTACACCGCCGCGACCTCGGCGACGCCGTCCACTTCGAACGCCAGCGACGCGCAGAAGATCGGCAGGCCGTGCGCGAAGTTCGTCGTGCCGTCGATCGGGTCGAACACCCAGCACGGGCCCTCCGATGCGCGGTCGAACACGGCGCCGCCGCCCAGTTCCTCGGCCAGCACGTGATGATCGGGAAAGCGCTCGGCCACGAGCGCTCGGAACATGCGCTCGACCTCGAAGTCCACGTCGGTGACGAGGTCGATCTTCCCCTTCTTGTCGATTCTGTGGACGTGGCCGAAGCGCGCCATCTGGAGATCGCCCGCGCGGACGACCGCCTCGACGGCCGTGGACATCAGCAACGGATCGGACGTCACGACTCAGGCCCTGGCCGGGCGATCGGAGGCGGCGGCCGGATGGACGCGTTTCGTCATGCGGATTTCCATCCCGCCCTCCGGGACCCGCACGAGTTCGACGTCGTCCATGAAGCTGCGAATGAGGAAGATGCCGCGGCCGCTCGACTTGAGGAGGTTCTCCGGGGCCAGCGGATCGGCGAGCACGGAGGGATCGAAGCCTTCCCCCTGGTCGCGCACCCGGATCGTCAGTGCCGGCGACGGCTCCAGGCTGCGCGCCTCGAAGTCCACGAAAACGTGCTTGGCGACGTCGTTGCGGTTGCCGTGCTTGATGGCGTTGATGACCGATTCGCGGATCGCGACGCCGACCCAGTGCACGGCGTCCTCGTCCAGCCCGACGCCGCGGCCGATGTAGTCGCTCACGACCTGGACCGCGTCGAGCATCTCGAAGGCGCTGTTGAACTCGAGGCGGACCACCTGATGGCCGTTGTCAGTCATTCGTCCCCGGGGCACGCGAGCCGGAGGCTCTCCGAAACATCAACGGGCGAGTGAATACCATCGCGCCGTGCGCTGTCAAGCCGCGTAGCGTAAGATCGACGGTCATGTTGTCGACCACCGCCGCCCGGATCCGGCCTGCCCGCCGCGTGTGCGGCCGGCTGCGCGTGCCGGGCGACAAGTCCATCTCCCACCGTTACGCCATTCTCGCCGCCCTGGCACGCGGCCGGTCCCGTCTCGACGGCTACGCTCCGGGCGCCGACTGCCAGTCCACGCTCGCCTGCCTGCGCCAGCTGGGCGTGGAGATAGACCGGGCCCCTGACGACGTTGTTACCTTAATGGGACGAAACCTGGGCGGGCTGCGTTCCTCGGACGCCCCCCTCGACGCCGGTAATTCCGGGACGGCCATGCGCCTCCTCGCCGGCGTCCTCGCCGGGCACCCGTTCACGACGCGGCTGACCGGAGACGAATCGCTGTCGCTGCGCCCGATGCGGCGGGTGATCGAGCCGCTCGCGCGCATGGGCGCGCGCATCGAGTCCACCGACGGTCACGCTCCGCTGACCGTCCACGGCGCAGCCCTGCGGGGCATCGCCTTCGCGCCCGAAACCGCCAGCGCACAGGTGAAGAGCGCGGTCCTGCTCGCCGGCCTCCACGCCGAGGGGGCGACGGCGGTGACCGAACCGGCGGCGACGCGCGATCACACCGAGCGGGCGCTGGCCGCCTTCGGCGTCGAGATCGACCGCCGGGGCACGCGCGCGGCCGTCCGCGGCGGCCAGCCGCTGACCGGCCGGGATCTGACTATCCCCGGCGACTTCTCGTCGGCGGCCTACTGGCTCGTGGCCGCGGCGGCGCTGCCCGGCTCGCGCGTCGAGGTGGAGAACGTCGGCCTCAACCCCACGCGGACCGCGCTCCTCGACGTCCTCCGGCGGTTCGGCGCGCGGGTGGCTGTCGAACGGACCGGCGAGGACGCCGGCGAGCCGCGCGGGATCGTCACGGTCGAAGGCGATCGCACGAATCCCGTCGAGATCCTGCCGGCCGAAGTCCCGGCGCTCATCGACGAGCTCCCCGCGATTGCGGCGCTCGCCGCGCACGGCGGCGAGGTGCGCGTCAGCGGCGCGGCCGAACTGCGGGTCAAGGAAAGCGATCGCATCGCGACGCTCGTCGCCGGCTTCCGCTCGCTCGGCATCGACGCCGACGAGCGCGTCGACGGCTTCGTCGTGCGCGGCGGAGGCCCCGGCGGCGTGCCGGGCGGCGCGGCCGATGCGAACGGCGATCACCGTATGGCTATGGCGTTCGCGATTGCCGCGCTCGCGGCGCGGCGCCCGTCGGTCGTCGAGGGCGCCTGGTCGGTCGCCATCTCCTACCCCGCGTTCTTCGAAACCCTCGAGCGGCTCGTGGCGTGAAGGCGGAAAAGGTGTATCTCGTCGGCTTCATGGGCGCCGGAAAGTCCACGGTCGCCCGCGCGCTGGCGAAGCGTCTCGACTGGGAGGCCGTGGACATCGACGAGGCGATCGAGCAGCGCGAGCGGATGTCGGTGGCCGAGATCTTCGCCAGGCACGGCGAGCCGTACTTCCGGGCGCTCGAACGATCCGTGCTCCTGGAACAGCTCGGCCGCCCGCATCTCGTCGTCGCGACCGGCGGCGGGACGTTCGTCGATCCGCAGAACCGGGCGGCCATCAACCGTGACGGCGTCTCGGTCTGGCTCGACGTGCCGCTCGACCGGGCCATCGCGCGGGTGCCGGCCGACGGCCGACGGCCGCTCGCCTCGAGCCGGGCGGCATTCGAGCAGCTGTTCGAGTCGCGGCGCGCGGCCTATCAGCTGGCGCACGTGCGCCTCGACGCCGGCGGTGCGAGCGTTGACGCGCTCGTCGAACAGCTCGCAGACTGGCTGGAGGCCTGATGCGCTATCTGGTGCTGAGCGATATCCACGCCAACCTCGAGGCACTCGAGGCCTGCCTGGGCCACGCGGCTGGCCAGGGCTACGACGCCACGATCGTGCTCGGCGACCTCGTCGGCTACGGCGCGGACCCGAACAGCGTCATCGATCGCGTCCACGCGCTCGCGCCGGTGGCGATCGTCCGCGGGAACCACGACAAGGTGGCGTGCGGACTCGATCAGGCCGAGGGCTTCAACGCCGTCGCCCGGAACGCCGCACGGTGGACGCTGGAAGTGCTGACGCCCGAGCACCGCGCCTGGCTCGCGGCGCTGCCGCAGGGTCCGCAGCTCGTCGACGCCACCATCGAGATATGCCACGGCTCCCCGATCGACGAGGACGCCTACATCTTCGACGAGCTGGACGCGCTGCGCGCCCTGAAGGCGTCGGAGCGGCCGCTGTGCTTCTACGGTCACACGCACTATCCCTTGTCGTTCGAGCTGGCGAACGGCACGTTCGGGAGCGTCGCGGCCGCGGTGCCGGAACCGGATTCCGCCGCCCGGTCCGGCGTCAGCCGGACCGAGATCACGCTTCGCGCGGGCTCGAAGTATCTGATCAACCCCGGGGCGGTGGGACAGCCGCGCGACGGCGACCCGCGCGCGGCCTACGCGATCGTCGACGAAGCGCAGCGGCGCGTGGATCTGTTCCGGGTCCTGTACCCTCTGGAAGAGGCGCAGGCAAAGGTGATGAAGGCCGGCTTGCCCGACGTGCTGGCGCACCGGCTCGCGCTCGGGCGCTAGCCAGGGTTCGCGGGGTTCGCCGTCACGCCGAACCGCGTGAACCCTGCGATCCCCGGGAAGCGCGCTCTTCCCTCCGCCGCAGTTCCATCGCGAACGCGTCGCGCGCGGCGCGGGAGCCGAGAATCCACCCGATCACCACTCCGACGAGCAGCACCGCCGGGATGAAGATGAAGTGGCCGGCCGTCACCGCGCGCCGCTCCGCTGGCTCGTCCGCTGCGCGAGCGCCTGCATCTCGGCCTCCACGCGGCCGAGACGGCGCCAGATCGACCAGACGTATACCAGCAGCGCCACCCACACGAACGCATAGGCCGTGATGAGAAGCGGGGCCGCCGGCATCTGCTCGGTCTTCGGGAGGCTGCTGACCGGGACGAACTCGCTCTGTCCGGGCTGCAGCGCGAAAGCCGGCGCCGCCGTCAGCAGCAGCCCGCCGGCCATCGTCAACGCGCGTCGAATCGTCGTCATGGTTGGTCCTCGCTTGCCAGGTACAGCTCGTCGAGCGCGGCACGCTGGTGCTCGAGCGCGACGCGGATCGTCAACAGCAGGACGAACAGCAGCATGAAGGCCGCCACGCTGAACCAGAAGGCGCCGAACATCCCGGGGCCGAGCGAGGGGACCACGCTCGTCTTCGGGTGGATCGTGCGCCAGATGTTCACCGAGACGTAGACGAACGGGACGTTGGCCATCCCGAACACGGCCATGGCCGCCGCGAGCTTGTCCGCGCCGGGACCGCCGTACCGGCGGACGAGCAGGTAGCCGATGAAGATAACCTCGAGGAGCAGCGCCATCGTGAGGCGCGCATCCCACTGCCACCAGACGCCCCACGCCTTCCGCCCCCACAGCGGCCCGGTGACGAGCCCCATCAGGCCGAAGAGGACGGTCAGCTCCCCCGCCGCCGCGGCCACCCGATCGGCCGCCGGCTTCTTCCTGAACAGGAAGACGAGGCTCTCGATGCCGCACACGAACACGCCCGTGAACATCGCGAACCACGAGGGCACGTGGAAGTAGAAGATCTTCTGGACGAGCCCCATCGTCGATTCGTACGGCGCGTCCGCGATCATCACGGGCGCGTAGGCGAACATCGCCGCCGTGACGATGACCAGCGGGAGGAAGAACTTCTTCATAACGTCACTCCGTCATGAGCGGCTCGAAGGTCCACAGCGCGAGCGTGACGAACACGACGTCGAACGCCGTCAGCAGCGCCATCCACATCGTGGCCACCGGCTCGTCGGGCGGCGAGGCGAGCAGCGCCGACGTCCCCCGCACGCCCGCGATGATCACGGGCACGGTGATCGGGTACAGCAGGATCGGCAGGAGGACGTCGCGCGTCCGCGTCCGCACCAGCATCGCCGCGAACAGCGTGCCGACCGCCGAGAAGCCGATGGTCCCCGTCGCGAGCAGCCCGGCCAGGTGGAGCGGCCGTACGAACAGCGCCGCCTGGAACAGCAGCGCGATGAGCGGCACGAGCAGCAGCTCGGCGACCCCGAGCAGCAGCACGATGCCGAGCAGCTTGCCGACGTAGATCGTCGGCCGCGGCGCCGGGGCCAGCAGCAGCGCTCGCAGCGTCTCGCCGTACCGCTCCCGCTCGAACGTGCGGCCGAGCGCCAGCGTCCCGGCGAACGCAATCGCGATCCAGAGGATCCCGGCGGCGGCGTCCTCGAGCGGCTGCCCTTCCTTGACGAACGCGAACGAGAAGATCAGGACGCACGCGACCGCGAAGAACAGCGTCGTATACAGAATCTCGCGGCTCTTGACCTCGATCGCGAAATCCTTCCGCAGCACCAGCAGTGCCGTCCGGACGAACGCGCTCACGCGCTCCCCACGAGTGTCCGGTAGCGCGCCCGCAGGCCGGGACCGGCCGGCTCGTCCGACACCAGCCGCCCCTCCCGGATCAGGACGACGCGGTGCACGAGCCCGTCGGCGACGTCGAGATCGTGCGTCGCCAGGATCACGATCGTCCCCGCGGCGGCCAGCCGGCGCAGCCGCTCGCTCACGATGCTGACGGCGCGATCGTCGAGGCCGGTGAACGGCTCGTCCAGCAGCAGCAGCCTGGGACCGTGCAGCAGCGCGCGCTCGAGCGCCAGACGCTGCCGCATCCCGCGCGAGAACGCGGACACGTCGTCGTCGCCGCGGTCGGCCAGCCCCGCCGCGGCGAGCGCCGCGTCGACCGTCCGGGTCGCGTCGAGCCCGTACAGCCGGGCGAAGAACGCCAGGTTCTGGCGCGCGGTGAGCTCGGGATAGAGATACAGGTCGTGCGCGAGCAGGCCGATGCGGCCGCGGACGGCATCGGAGGTCGCTCGGCCGGAGCCGCGCGCTCCATCGGCATTGGAGCCGTACCGGACCTCGCCGCTCGTGGGCGCGACCAGCGTCGCGACGATGCCGATCAGCGTGGACTTGCCGGCGCCGTTCGGGCCGAGCAGCCCGACGAGCTCGCCGGAGCGGACCGACAGGGACACGTGCGACAACGCACGCCGCCGGCCGAAATGGCGTGAGACGTCGGCCAGCGTGACGCTGTCGAGATCGGACATCACGCGGCGAGCCCGGCGTGGTCGGTCGGGTCGGGAGCCGTCTCGTCGTCGTCGAGCACGCCGTAGAGGTGTTCGAGAGCCCCCACGAGCTCCTCGCGCCGCGCGGTGTAGCGCGACGGATCGCCCCGGCCCTGACGGTGCTCGCGTTCGAGGCGGACCAGCTCGTTGAACAACTTGTCGCGGCGCGCGACCAGGCGTTTGCGCTCGGCGATCTGCGCTTCCCGGTTCTCGGGCCGCGTCAGCGCCCACACGCCGGCCACGAGGATGGCGATGGCCAGCAGCAGGGCCGTCCAGCGGCCGGTCGTGCTGTGATGCGGCATGCCATCGAGCTTGATGGTAATGGGGTTGCCCGCCGCCACCGCCGGCCCGGTCGCGGCGATGTAGGTCTCGCCGTCGGCCGACATGTCCTGCTGCGCCGAGACCTGGGGCGACGTCAGCTTCGTCCCGCCGACCTTCTTGACGATGAGCGCCATCTGCTGCAGCGCCGCCGGGAACTCCTGATCGAACTGGATCGATCCGCCCGACACGGGCAGTTCGTACGCCACCTGCACGAACGTCCGCCCGGGCGCAAACGGCCCCTGGACGCGCAGCCGCGTGCCGTTGACGCTGGCGCCCGGCGCCGAGCCGTCGAGCACCGTCGTGCCGGTCGCTCCGGTCGGCATGTCGAACATGAACGGCCTGGGCGTGTTCACGCGACCGCGCGCGGTGTTGGTGATGTCGAGCAGGTAGTAGACGGTGATCGATTCGTCGTTCGGTTCGATGACGATGCGGGACTCCCCGCCGAGCACCACCTGGCCCGTAGTCGGAGGCGCCGCGGCCGCTGCCGCCGCCGCCGCGGCCTTCGCCTTGTCAGTGCCGACCAGCATCAGGCGCACGCCGCCCTGCTCCGGTGCGGGGAACTCCTGTGACTCCAGGTGCTCGCCATCGAGGTCGGCCGTCACCTTGACCGTCTGGCCGGGCGCGAGACCCGAGAACGTGACGTGGCCGGTGTCGTCGGTCTTCTGCGTGAGCACCTTCGAGCCGGCGTGCGCCTGAACCTCGTGATTCGCAACCGGGTGGGAGAAGTCGCCGACGATCAGCAGGACGCCGACCGATCCGTTCGGCAGATCCGGCACCGGGCGCGGAATGCCCGACATCTGCTTCGGATCGGGCATGGCCACGCCGCCCGTTTGCGCCGCCGCCCGCGCCGCAGCACCGAGGACACACAGGCCGCAGAGGACACACAGGAAGACGCCTGCCCGGATGCGGCTCACAGCTTGACTCCGCAGCTCTTGCAGAACCGTGCGTCGACGTCGTTGACCGTGCGGCAGGCGCTGCACACGTGCTCCGTTGCGGCCGCTGGTTCCGAGGGGCCCAGCCGCGCGACCAGATCGTGCTCGATCTTGTCCCGGTACCCGGCGCCCGCATCGAGCTGGCGAATCAGGCGCGCAGCGCGCGCGCGGAGGCGCGTCGACATTTCCTGCCAGTCGTTCTCGGCGAGCTTGCCCATCGCGCGGTCGAACTCGAGCTCCTTGATCGTCCGCAGCACCAGCGCCTTCTCGCGCTCGAGGGCCGCGCGCGTGCGCCGCCCGATCATCGCCGTCCGGTCCTCCTCGGGCGTGACGAGCGGGCGCAGCGTTCGGAGCGCCGCGAGGCCGACGAGCACGATCGTGAAGATCAGGACGGTCGACACCACGACCGACGTCAGGCCCTGGCCGCGGACCAGGAAGACGACGGTCGTCGCGCAGCCGAGAGCCGCGAGGACGAAGAACTGCCAAGGCTGGAGCGACTGTCGCGCGTCAGTCGAGGTTTCGGAGCTCATCGTCGAGACGTTCTTCCATGGCGGGATCGGCCGGCGGCGGCACCGCCATGCCCGCCGCGTCCGGCCTGCGCGACCACTTCACCGCGGCCATCCCGACGACCGCGATGCCGGTGGCGCCCAGCAGGTACGGAAACAGCCACGCCAGCCGGTTGAAGCCCTTGTCGAGCGGCTCCGCGAGCGGCTCCTCGCTGCCGTACTTCTTGATGTAGTAGTCGATGATCTGGTCGTGCGTCATGCCGCTGGAGACGAGGCCGGCGAGCTCGACGCGCATCTGCGCCGCCGTGCCGCAGGTGCACTCGTTGAGCCGCTGGCGCCCGCAGGTGCCGCACATGCAGATGATCTCCTGCTGCATCTGCTTCTCGAGCGGGCTCCGCGGAACGACCGGCACGTTCTGCGGCGACTCGACGTGCTGGGCGAACACCGACGGCGCCGCGAGCAGCAGCATCAGCAGCATCGTCACCGTGGTCGTCGCGGCGGAGGACGGCAGACGCGCCGCCGCGAAGGCATACGCGCGCTCCGGCAGCAGGGCGATTCCGGTCCCGATCGCCAGCACGCCGAAGCCGAACCAGATCCAGTCGACGAGCGGGTTGATGACGATCTGGAGCTGCGCGCTCTGCGTGCCGAGGTCGTACGCGGGCAGCACGAGGTAGAGGTCCTCGGCGAGCGTCCGCCTGATCGCGACCTCCGTCGTCGGCTCCTGCTCGTGCTTGCGGTAGAACCACTTCGCCGGGTACATCGTGTCGATCTGCTTGCCGTCCTTGAAGACGGCCATGTACCCGGTGACCATCTGCTTCTGGCCGTCGTCGCTCACCTTCACGCCGTCGTTGCGGATCGTGTAAGCGCCGACGGTCGCCTGCTGGCCCGGCTTGAGCAGCACCTGCTCGTCGCGCTTGTAGCCGCCGCCGGCGAAGCCCAGGAACATCAGGACGATGCCCAGGTGGACGATGTAGCCGCCGTAGCGCCGCTTGTTGCGGCCCACCAGCCCGATGACCGCCGTCAGCAGATCGGTGCCCGTGTTCTTCTGCCGGACGCGTCCGCCCCGCCAGAATTCCTGCACGATGGTCCCGACGACGAACGCGCACAACGCGAAGCAGGCGAGCGAGCCCCACACGCGCACGCCGAGCGCGGCGAGCGCCACCGCCGTCACGGCGCCCGTCGCCGTCGGCCAGAGGAACTGCTCGCTGAGGTTCTTCAGCGTCGACTTCCGCCAGGCGAGCAGCGGCCCGAGGCCGGTGAGGAACAGCAGGATGAGGCCGATCGGCAGCATCCATTTCGTGAAGAACGGCGGTCCGACCGTCAGCCGCTCCCCGGTCAGCGCCTCGCTCAACGTCGGGAACATCGTGGCGAACAGGATGAACATCGCCGAGAAGAGCAGGATCCAGTTGTTCACCAGGAACGCCGACTCGCGCGACAGCCACGAATCGAACTCGTTGCGCGCCTTGAGCAGCGGGAGACGGTAGATGACCAGCGCGAAGCTGAAGGTCAGGATCGCGACCATGAAGCCGGTGAACAGGTACGCAAGCGTCCGATCCTCGCCGAACGCATGCACCGACTGCACCACGCCCGACCGCGTCATGAACGTGCCGAAGATCGTCAGGAAGAAGGTGACGATGACGAGCGTCACGTTCCAGACGCGCAGCATGCTGCGCCGTTCCTGCACCATCACGGAGTGCAGGAACGCCGTGGCCGTGAACCAGGGCAGCAGGCCGGCGTTCTCGACCGGATCCCAGCCCCAGTATCCGCCCCACCCGAGCTCCTCGTACGCCCAGATCATCCCGAGCGTCAGGCCGAAGGACAGGAACAGCCAGCTGAACATCGTCCAGCGGCGGACCGCGCGCAGCCACGAGTCATCGAGGTGCCCGGTGATGAGCGCCGCGATGCCGAAGGCGAACGGGATCGTCATCCCGACGAAGCCCGTATAGAGCGACGGCGGGTGGATGGCCATGTACACGTTCTGCAGGAGCGGGTTCAGCCCCTGCCCGTCGGTCGGCGGCGTGGTCAGGAACGTCGTGAAGGGGTTCTTGTGCACCACCATCAGGTAGAGGAAGAACATCTCGACGGTGGAGATCACGGCGACGACGTACGGGATGAGCTCGCGATGGCGCTCGCGGTTCACGTACACCGCAATCGATCCGAAGATCGACAGCAGGAACACCCAGAACATGATCGAGCCGTCGAGCCCGCCCCAGTACGACGTGATCTTGTAGAACAGCGGCTGCACGCTGTCCGAGTAGTGCTGGACGTACTTGATCGAGTAGTCGCTCGTCAGGAAGGCGTTGATCATGACGGCCGAGGCGACCGTCATGATGGCGGCAATCAGGTAGAACGCGCCGATGCCGCTCTCAATCAGCCGGCGCGAGCGGCGCCGGGCGCCGACGACCGAGATGACCGTGCTGTAGCTGCAGACGACGAACGCGGCCAGAAGGAGAAACGATCCGAGTGACGCCATTACGACCCCGCCCCCGAGTTGCTGGCGGCCTGGTACTTCGACGGGCACTTGGCCATCACGCCGTTCGGCGCGACGTGGAAGCCGTCGGGAGCGAGCTCCCCTTTCAGCACGACCTCCGCTTCGTCCTTGAAGGTGTCCGGAAGCACGCCCGTGTACGTCGCCTCGACCACCGACCCGGCATGGCCGGAGCGCGCCGGGTTGTTCTGGATCTTGAAGCGGTACTCCAGCGTGTTCGGCTTCTGCACCCACGTCCCGGGCACGACGTAGCCGTGCAGCTGCAGGCGCTTGCCTTCCCACTGCTGCGCGTGCGGCATCACCTCGTCGACGTTCTTGTAGTACTCGGTGCCGTCGCGCAGCGTCGACCACAGGAGGCCGGCAAACGCGAGGACGAGAACGGTGCTCGTGACGCCGATTTTGATATATCGATGTGTCATAAGGACTTCCGGAGGAAACGGCTCCCGGTCAGAATAGCCCGGTTTCCGACAAGGATGCAAGATTTGATACCAGCGGTTTTCTGAGCATTCGATGCCGTTGCCGGGAATCCGTTGCCGAAAATCCACCACGACACTGCGGAAAATACCGCAATGTCTTCGGATGTCACGTCACGCCAGCTGCAGCACGCTGCGCAGAAGTTCGAACATGGCCGACACCGGCAGCCCGACCACGTTCGAATACGAGCCCTCGATGCGCGGGATGAATCGCGACGCGAGGCCCTGAATCGCATAGGCGCCGGCCTTGTCGCGTCCCTCGCCGCTCGCGACGTACCAGGCAATGTCCGCGTCGGTCAGCGGCGCGAAGTACACACCTGTCCGCTCGACGCGGCCGAGCTCATGCGCTCCCTGCCGCAGGCTGATTCCGGTGAGCACGTCGTGCCGCCGGCCGGAGAGCCGCCTGAGCATCCACGCGGCTTCCTCGTCATCGCGCGGCTTGCTGAGCACGTCCTCGTCGACGACGACCGCCGTATCGGCACCGAGCACGACCGCATCGGCCCCGGCAGGAACCGCCGCAGATTTTTCCGCGGAGAGCCGGCGGACGTAGTGCTCCGGCGCTTCCCCCGGGCGCGTCGATTCGTCGACGTCGGTCGGGACCACGTGGAAGTCGAACCCCGCCGCCCGAAGCAGCTCGGCGCGCCGGGGCGAGGCGGAGGCGAGAATCAGACGCATGTGGCAGTGTGCCACTCCAAAAGTAACGGATGCCTGCGGCATACTATAAGCTGTTCAGGGATGCGACCTCTCCAGCAGGCGATGCCCGGCGCGATCATGGAGCTGTTGCGCCGTGCTCCGCTGTCGCCGGGGAAGGTCGAGTTCGCCTGGAAGACCGCCGTCGGCCCCGCGCTCGAGCGCGTGAGCGGCGTGCGGCTCGAAGGACGGACCCTCATCGTCGACGCCGCGAGCGCGCAGTGGACCCGCGAGATCGCCCGCATGTCGGGCGTCATCCTCCCGCGCATGCAGAATTTCCTGGGCAGGGACACCGTGGATCGGATCGTCGTGCGCCCGTCCGGTTCGCAGGTCCCGAGTCCCCAGCCCCAGGCCGCCGGTCCCAGGCCCCAGGACTGATCTATGCGAGAAGCCGTCATCGTCAGCGCCGTCCGCACGCCGACCGGGAAGTTTCTCGGCGCGCTGAAGGACCTCACCGCGCCGCAGCTCGGCGCGCTCGTCGTCGCCGAAGCCGTCCGCCGCGCCGGCATCGATCCCGCGATCGTCGACGAATGCATCATGGGCAACGTCGTGACCGCCGGGGAGGGACAGAATCCTGCGCGGCAGGCCGCGCTCGGAGGCGGCCTGCCGGATCATGTCGCCGCGCTCACCGTCAACAAGGTGTGCGGTTCAGGACTCAAGGCCGTGATGCTCGCCGACCAGGGCATCCGCGCCGGCGACATCGACATCGCCGTCGCCGGCGGCATGGAGTCGATGAGCAACTGCCCGTACCTGCTGCCGCGCGTGCGCGAGGGACTCCGGATGGGCAACGGCGAGGTCCTCGACTCGATGATCGTCGACGGCCTGTGGTGCGCGTTCGAGCAGTGCCACATGGGCAACTCGGGCGAGGTGGTCGCCGACGAGTACAAGGTCTCGCGCGAGTCGCAGGACGACTATGCGGCGCGCAGCCATCAGAAGGCCGCCAGGGCGACCGAAGCGGGATGGTTCAGGGACGAAATCCTGCCCGTGTCGCTGCCGCAGCGGAAAGGTCCCCCGGTCGTGATGGATCGCGACGAGCCGATTCGCGCGGATACGACGGTCGAATCGCTCGCGAAGCTGAAGCCGGCATTCAAGAAGGACGGCTCGGTGACCGCCGGCAACGCGCCGGGCGTCAACGACGGCGCGTCCGCGCTGGTCGTCATGGCCGCCGAGCGCGCGACGGCGCTCGGCCTGACGCCGCTCGCGCGCATCGTCGGCCAAGCGACGAGCGGGCTGCCGCCGCGGCTCGTGTTGATGACGCCGGTCGAGGCCGTGCGGCGCGTCGCCGAGAAAGTCGGCTGGAATCTGGCCGACGTCGACCTGTTCGAGCTGAACGAGGCGTTCGCCGTCCAGGCGGTCGCCGTCCTGCGCGAGCTCCGCATCGATCCGGACAAGGTGAACGTGCACGGCGGCGCCGTGGCGCTCGGACACGCGATCGGATCGAGCGGCGGCCGCGTCCTGACCACCCTGCTCTACGCGCTGAAGCGGCGGGGATTGAAGCGCGGCATCGCGACCCTGTGCCTCGGCGGCGGCAACGGCGTCGCACTGGCCGTGGAACGGGCATGACCATCAAGACTGTCGGCGTCATCGGCGCGGGCACGATGGGCAACGGCATCGCTCAGGTGTTCGCGCAATCCGGGTTCTCCGTCGTCCTCGTCGACGTCGGCCAGCCGATGCTCGATCGCGCGCGGAGCAGCATCGAGAAGAGCCTTGCCAAGTTCGTCGAGAAAGGCCGGCTGTCGGCCGACGACCGCAGCGCGGCGCTCGACCGCCTCGCGACGACCACCTCGATCGAGCGGCTCGGCGACGCCGACTACGTGGTCGAAGCAATCGTCGAGAACACCGGAGCCAAGACCGCCCTCTTCACGAGCCTCGACGCCATCACGCGGCCCGAGGTCATTCTGTCGTCGAACACCTCGTCGATCTCGATCACCGTGCTCGGCGCAGCGACGAAGCGGCCGGACAGGGTGCTCGGGATGCACTTCATGAATCCGGTGCCGCTGATGACCCTCGTCGAGCTGATCCGCGGCCAGGCCACCTCGCCCGCGTCGATGCAGGTTGCGAAGGATCTCTGCGCGAAGCTTGGAAAGAACGGCGTCGAGGCCGCCGACTATCCCGGCTTCATCGCCAACCGGATCCTGATGCCGATGCTGAACGAGGCGTTCTACGCCGTGATGGAGGGTGTCGGCACGCCGGAAGCGATCGACGCCGTCATGAAGGGCGGAATGAATCACCCGATGGGACCGCTGACGCTCGCCGACTTCATCGGCCTCGACGTCTGCCTCGCGATTCTGAACGTACTGCACGAAGGGCTCGGCGACCCCAAGTACCGTCCGTGCCCGCTACTTCGCCGCATGGTGGCGGCCGGCCACCTCGGCCGGAAGTCCGGCCAGGGCTTTTACACGTACTAGCCACAAGACGACGAGCACCGGAACGAGGCGCACGCACTCCTGCAGCACGGTCATGGCGTTGGCGATCAGGACCGCCGCCGTCCAGAAGCCTCTCCGCTCGGTCGGGGGAAACCACTCCCAGCCCGACGTGTACCAGCCGTGGCTGAACGGCCAGAGCGCCTGGATGCCGAGCGGCGGCAACCGATCGACGCCGAGCCAGTCGAGGAGCACGTGCGTCGCGTACGCCAGGCCGCACATCGCCGCCACGCGAATCACCGGCCGGGCCGTGACCTGGCTTGTCACGACCGCAGCGACAATGGTGACGATGATGACGGCGCCGATGCTGTGGGAGACGGTTCGGTGGGAGCCGAACAACAGGTCGAGGTCCGGTGCCGCGGCCAGGAACGCGCACGCGGCGGTCAATCCGCCGCCCGCGCGTCGAAACCAGGAGGCCGGAGGCGGCGCCGTGCGCCAGCCGCGGTCGCCGGGAATCAGGTCGACGCTCCAGGCGGCGGCGACGCCGGCGAGCGCATGTCCGACGGAACTCGGCATGTTCGTTCGGGTGCTGGGTGCTTCGGTGCCCGGTGCCGGGTGTTACGGCGCTCCAGAGATAGCAGGGTTTGCGATCCGACTGCAAATCGGGAGGTGCAGGATCTGCCGTGACGCGAATCGACAGGCGAAAGTGTCAGACTCCGTAAGTATCTGTTTGTTATGATGTTAACGTCAGCGTTTTACATAATGGCGCTTGACTTTCGCTCGGCACGTCTCTAGAATACCTCCCGCTTGACTGTAGGGGACGGCCCAGAGGCCGTCCCTCAACCGGGCGTCCTTCGATCGGCCGCCCACAGGAGCACTTGCATGCCGCCAGCATCGGATCGCGACGACCGTCAGGATCGGGAACGTCTGAAGGCCGTGGACCTGGCCGTCGGCCAGATCGAGAAGCAGTTCGGCAAAGGGTCCATCATGCGCCTCGGGCAGAAGGGCGCCATTCAGCCGATTGACACCATCCCGACCGGCGCCATCAGCATCGATTTCGCGCTTGGCGTCGGCGGCATGCCGCGCGGCCGCGTCGTCGAAATCTACGGTCCGGAGTCGTCGGGCAAGACGACGCTGGCGCTGCAGGTGATTGCCGAAGCGCAGAAGCTCGGCGGCATGGCGGCGTTCGTCGATGCCGAGCACGCGCTCGACGCGTCGTACGCGCAGAAGCTCGGCGTCGATCTCGACAACCTGCTCGTGTCGCAGCCCGACAACGGCGAGCAGGCGCTCGAGATCGTCGAGGTGCTGATCCGCTCGAACGGCGTGGACGTCGTCGTCGTCGACTCGGTCGCGGCGCTCGTGCCGCGGGCCGAGATCGAAGGCGAGATGGGCGACGCGATGGTCGGCCTGCAGGCCCGCCTCATGTCGCAGGCGCTGCGCAAGCTCACGGGTGCGGTCTCGAAGTCGAAGACCTGCCTCATCTTCATCAACCAGCTGCGCGAGAAGATCGGCGTCATGTTCGGCAACCCCGAAACGACCACCGGCGGACGCGCGCTCAAGTTCTACTCCTCGGTCCGCATCGACATCCGCCGCATCGCGAGCATCAAGGACGGCGACGTGGTCGTCGGCGGCCGCACGCGCGTCAAGGTGGTCAAGAACAAGCTCGCGCCGCCGTTCCGCGAGGCCGAGTTCGACGTGATGTACGGCGAAGGCATCTCGCGCACCGGCGACCTGCTCGATCTGGCCGTGGACAGGCGCATCGTCGAGAAGAGCGGCGCGTGGTTCGCCTACGGCGGCGAGCGCCTCGGCCAGGGGCGCGAGAACGCCAAGCAGTTCCTCAGGGACAATCCGGACACCTTCAAGGCGATCGAGGACCGCGTCCGGCGCGAGCTCGGTCTCGTGCGCGAAGCCGAGCCGGCCGCCGTCTGACCGGCCGGCGAGGCGCGCAACCGGCCAGGCGTGCTTCGGCCTCCTGCGGCCTCGTGTTACCATTGGGGTTCCGCCTGAGCGCGCATTCCTCACGTGGCGAGGTAGCTCAGTTGGTAGAGCATACGACTGAAAATCGTAGTGTCGGCAGTTCGATTCTGCCCCTCGCCACCATCAACCCCTTCTTCTGATAAGCGCTCCTTCAGGGCCTCAGTGTCGGATGAGGCGGTTGTCCCTGAAATTGTCCCTGCCAGTGCCTGCAGCTTGCGGCATGCCTCGGCGAGATCTTCCTCGCTTGTGATGTCGTAGCGGTCGAACACGCTGCGCGTCTTGTGACCGGTGATCCGCATCGCGACCGTGTCGGGGGCTGCGGCTCGCACGAGGTTCCGCACCGCCGTTCGGGGGAAGTCGTGCGGCACCCGCCCCGGACAGCCGGCCGCCTTGCAGGCCGTCACCCACGCGCGGCGGAAGTAGCGAACCGGCGTCGGCTTCCCCTTCCGGAGCCGCATGAACACCCACGGCACGATCGTGCCCTGCTTCTCCAGCGCCTCATGCGCGGCCCATAGGCCGTCGATCACCGCGACCAGCTCCGTCAGATAGCCATACTCGAACGTCCGGCCCTCGCGGTTCTTCGTCGTGTTGGGCTCCAGCCGAATCACGCCGGCCGTGCGGTCCACCTGGTGCCACTGCAGCGTCAGCAGCTCGCTGTTGATGCGCCAGCCGGTGTAGTAGGCGACTGTCCCGACCGCCTGCAGCGAGACAGGCAGCTTCGCCCGGACGGCCTCGAACGCGGCCCGCTCGAAGAACCCTTTCCGGACGTTGTGCTCGACAAGCATCGGGATGTGGGGCCGCTGCAGCACCTTCCCCGCCTGAATTGCCAGCGTGAACATGCGCTTCAGCGCGGACAGTTCCCTGTTGATCGTCCCGTTCGCGTAGCCCTGTTCTTGGCGGCGCGCGACGTAAGCCCGGATGTCGGCCGTCGTGAGGTTCGCCATGCGGCGCCCACCGAACCACGGCTTCAACGCTCCGTCGATGATGGTGTTCTTGACGTTGTCGTGTGACCGCTGCCCGTTCACACTGTAGTCGGCCAACGCACCCACCAAATGGCGCCGCGTTTCCGGATCTCGCCCATCGTTCCGCTCCCTTCAGTGGACTTCGTGACTCGGCGCTCCCCTTTCTCATCACGCCAGAACGACGAGCGCGACGGTCACGACAGTCGAAACCCAAACGACCAGGACCGACGGCCAGCTTGGCTTCGGCGGAATCTCGCCCAGCAGCTCCAGAGAGATCGTCAGCAACCGGGCACGACAGCGGCGAAGGCGCTCTCGAAAACGATTCACCGAAGTGCTGGCGTCGCCTATGAAGACAGTTGCGGCGCAGCCAATCAGGGCCATGAGCCCGGCGAACGCCGGTTCGACCCAGAACGCAGCCTGGGTCTGATAGGTCCGCGCCAGGGCTAATAATCCGAATTGGGCCAAGATCGCCGAGTAGGTCAGCTGCCATCCCCACTGCTTCGCACGCTCGATGTCCTGGACCGCCTGCTCGTAAAGCATCAGCAATTCCGCATGTTCCCGATCGGGCGTCAGTTCGACAGCGGGAGTGTCCATGCTCCTACCTCCGCTCTGCAGGATCGGTTGATGCGTTCTTCGACGTCCAGCCCGCGGGTCACGACCGCTCTCCACTGGCGGCGAGAATGCCGTAGCGGAACCCGACCGCCAAGCCGATGGCGAGAGTGGCCCGGACGCGCGGCTGCCACGCTTCCATCGCGAGATCCCACCGTTCGTCGGGGTCGTCCGCGCCCTGTTGGACTGCAAGGTCCGCCACCTCCACCGCCGCGGCTGCATCCCGCAGAACGGGGGTTATATCGCTAATGCGTCTTATCCTCTTCTTCACGCAACGGAAGGTCTTCGAACACGGCACGCTGCCAGGCAACGCGATTCGGCGTGCTCGAAGGCGAGGTTGCAGCCGAAGAGCGGCGCAAGGCGTCAATGCGCACGCACGAATCGTTATTAAAGAAGTGAGAACGGGCACTGCGTCGGTGGAAATCGTGTTCGGCTATCGCCGTGGACGTAATGACCGGACAGTCGGATTCGAGCGGCCGGCCGATTCGGTCGCATGTCGAGCGACAGATCCGCGACGACGAAGCGGCGGCTGTGCTCGAAATCTACGAGCGATACGCCAGCATGTCTCGTGCGCACTCGCGCTGCGCTGCTCTGCTTGCGAATCGTCTCCGGCCGGCCGCCCGGCCGCCGACGCTTACAGCCGAGGAGGCACGATTGCCACAGCGTCGCTCCCCTTGATTGGGGCGCCGTCCCGCGTCAGCCCTTTCAGGATACCGACGGTATCACCCGCCTGAAATCCGCCGGCCGCAGTACTGAACCTACACACCTGGTCGAGCAGCCCGTCTCCGTTGACGTCTTGGGGGACATCGCTGCAGTCCTGGAGGCTGGTTTCATCGCCGGTGCGTCCGAACGTTACCGACTTTCTGTCCACTTCGTTGGGTGCGTCAAACGTAGGACTGGACAGGATCGCGACAGGGGTCTTGCCGTGACTCGCGGGATTGACGGGGTTTACCGAACTCCCAGGTTTGATGTCGATACTGACCTCCAACGTGCGTTCCGGTATCACCTCGAAGGCGCTTCGACCGTACGTGGCGGCAAATATGTGTCCCGTGGTCGGGTGTACCTCGAGATCGCGAACGTCGGCAGGTGGCAGACCATTGTTATACGACTGCCAGACCCAAGGCCCGCCGGTCGCGTTGCTCCGTCCGCGGTACACGCCCTTGTTGGTCGCGGCGTAGAGCGTTCGCGGAATAAACGGATCGATTGCCAGCGCATTGACGCACAGTCCCGGAGGCAGGTCGTTCGTGATATCCTGTGGCGTCATCGCAAGATCCGGGAAGGGCTGCGTCCGCTCTAAACGAATGACGCGGCCGGTACCTGCGTTGACCGGGCAGTCGCGCCCCTCAGTCGTTGGCGGCGCAAACGCCACGTAAACCGTTCCGGTGTGGGCTGCGTCCACCTCGATATCCATGACATTCTGACCCCGTGAATGATGGAAGACGTAGAGTTGCTGTGTCAGATCACCAGTCAGAGCAAAGACGTCACCGGCGCTAGTTCCTGCATAGTACACATCATCTGCGGCTTCGATTGCTGAGCGAACGACGCTGCCCACACCCGCAAGAATCGATATCCAGTCTCCAGGCGACGTATTGCTGGTCGTGCGGTACAGGTCGCCGCACGAGGCCAACAGCGGTGTCGGCGCGCTGGGATGCACCTGGAAATGGAAGGTGGAGTTGAACACGCCACAGTACTTCAGCGGGTGATGTGGAAGCCCTGCGGCGAATGACGTCGGATCGTCCTGCCCTCTGTTGAGCGATTGAGAGAGCGAATCCTGGAGCTGTCCCATGAGGTAGAGAACGTTCGCATTGGTCGGATCGATCGCGACGGCGGCTCCATCGCCACCTGTCGTCTGCGAATGCGGGATGTGGTCCCAGGCGGAGCTCCCCGTGTAGAGGATGTTGCCGTTGTCCTGGGTGCCGGCCAAGATCAGTCCCGGGTCCGTTCGAGCAAGCGCGATGTCGTACATTTCTACGTTCGCAATGCCGGCTCCGATGAACGTCCAGCTCCCCGAGCCGTCCGCGTAGGGGAGGCCTCGATTGTCAGAGCGAAAGATGCCGCCATCCGATCCCGCGTAGAGAATCTGATGGTTGGTCGGGTCGAAGTTCAGTTCCCAGTAGTCTCCATGTGGCGAATCTGGCTGGCGGTCGTTTCCCGTCGCGGGAATCGTGGTGAAAGCGCCGCCCCCGTTTTGCGAGATTCGCAGAAGCGGCCCGCCCATCGCGACGAGATCTCTGTCGACCGGGTCGACGCCCAGAGCGGTGAAGAACGTGCACGGCGACGGCCCATTGCATTGACTAAAGAGGGGATTGGACCAGTTCGTTCCGTCGGTAGTCCGAAACAATTGCCAGGTGGGTACCGAACCCACCTCGTCACGAAACAGCGCGTACACAGTTGCGTTTGCATCGGGTAAGGTGTGGCTAATGGCCAGCAACGGGCCATAGTTGTCCAACACCGTCGGGAGAGGTTGCTGATTCTGCAGCTGCCAGGTCGCGTGGCAGGCGTTATCGGCGTCGGTCGTTTTGTAGACTCCCACTCCCATGATCCCGGCATACAGAACGTGGGGATCAAGAGGATCCATGACGATAGAAAATGCAGGCGTCGTACCCGGGTCGGGAGTCCAGCTGAAGCCCGAGGCAGACCACGTATGACCGAAATCAACCGAGCACTGCACGCCGACGTTAGTCGAAAGGTAGAGCTCGTTCGGACTGGTTGGGCTGATCCGGAGAAAGGCGCGTTCTCCCGCTCCGTCACCCGTGGCGCTCACGATGGGTAGAGCATCAGAGGCTTGTGACCAACTGTTTCCCGCGTCGTCTGAGCGAAAGATTCCATCGGAAGTACTTGCAAGGTAGAGGCGATTGGAATTTGTCGGATCGATTGCGATTGCAGCGATCGAGAGCGTCGGAACCGGCAAATTGTCAGCAGTCGGCATCCACGTGTGTCCACCGTCCGTCGTCTTCCATACACCCGCGCCTGCGTTTCCGAGTTCACCCGGAGAGCCCGCGTAGATCACGTTGGGATTGCTGGGGTCAATAGCGATGGTCGTCAAGCGCCCTACGGCGTTGTAAGAACCCAGTCCCTGGGCTGGCAGTGCCGGTGCCGCCACGTTGGTGGGCCCTATCGAGGTCCACATCCCAGGAGTCTGAGCCAAGGATGGGATCGCAACCGAGAGTGCGAATAGGAGAATCAGACACTCACGACGGCGACGGACCATGATGCACCTCCCCGAGACCTGATCAGGGGCTTTCCCTAGCGAGTGTAGCCGCCGGATGTCGAGTGACACCAGCCTGATCTAAGCCGCGAGTGCCCACTCGCCGCAATAGGAAGATCCGCGAGACCCGAGTTCAGGCCAGACGGGAACTGGAGAGCCAGCCGATGAGCTCGTAGCGGTCGTGGACGCCGGCCTTACGGTAGACGCTGGTGAGCTGGTTGGCGACGGTGCGGACACTCACGCCGCGGTGCCTCGCGATGCGAGCGTTCGACCAGCCCGCTGCCGCGAGTTTGGCCACCATGCGCTCGGCTTCGGCGAGGGCATCGGGCGACGCGGCCGGAAGGAAGCCCAGGGCCCGCATCGCGGTGTCGGTCGTGAGGCGAATGAGTTCGGCGCGGGAGGTGAATCCGAGCTTGTTCAAGCCCGCCCGCAGCTGCCATGTGACGCTGCCTTCCGACGTGAGGCCCAGAGCGTACGCAATCTGCTTCAGCGACCATCCTACCGAGGCATAAAACAGCACCTGCTGCTGCCGCCGCGACAACGCTGCTGGCCCTTGAGGCTGCGGCTCATTTCGCCGAGCCAGCACGAACCGGCGCCCGTCCGTGTCGATCCGATCGGTCAGCGACCACCGGCCTGCAATCAAGGCCTGCCAGAGGCTGAGCGCAACGAGCGGGTTGGAACGGCAGGCGCCCGTCCGTGCCTTATCGCGGCGGCGAACACCCTCGCGAAGTTGTTCGCGGGCCGCTCGAGAGATCCCTTCCCCTTGAGCGTCAATCACCTTGCCGCCCGGATCCAGGACCGCATCAACATCGGCCGCTGCATTCTCCAGCGGCCGGGCGGAGAGCCGGCACGCCGCGCCCAGATGGATGGCGACACGCTGCCACAGCAGCTGCAGATCGTGCGACAGCCGCAGCGGCGACGTGGTGAACGGCGCCACGATGGCAACGGTCCGTTCACCTGTTGGAACAATGACGGCGGGGCTATCGCGGATGGAATCGTCGAGACGCGCGTCCCCCACATCGGGCAGGCCACCGAAGGTCTCGACGAAACTGTAGGCACCAGGCCGCTGCAGCGCAAGAACACCGCACTGGATCTGCTCCGGGGACAGGTGCGACATGCCGGCCGTCAGAAACTTGAGGGCCCTTTGCCGAGCGAAGCGGCGCCGAGGCCCAGGGTAATACCGGGCGTCGAGGGGATCGACCTGGAAGTCGCGAATAAAGTAGCAGAGAGTCCCGAACCCCGTGTCGTCGATGGGAGCCGCGATCCTCGCGGCGTTTGCGCGCAACCATGCCTGCGCGCCCGGCTGAGGCTCGTAGGCCTGTTCGATGAGACCGATGGGGTCGAAGGTCATCGGCGTCCGAGCCCGGGCACGACCCGACATCACTCGGAGGGTGCCGGCTCGCGATCTCCTCCCTACCTTCACTCTGGTAACTCGGGACGATGAGGCTGTCAAGGGATCTCCACTTCGGCGCGCGGGTTTCGCCGGGGCGAGATCAACGTCGAGGGACTGGTGCTCGCCGCTGCGGACATACTGGTCGGCCTGGCTTCAGTCAATCCGACGCTGAGAACGTCAGCCCACCGGGCGGCGTGTTCACGGAGGTCAAATCGCCGACCGTACGTGAACTCGTTCTCGTGAAAAGAACTGCGCCTCGACGCCATACTCGCCGTGATACCGAAGCTGGCAGACATGCGGACGCCGTCGCCTTGGACAAACGCAAAGAGCGGCTCGCCCGGCCGAGGCTTCGATCGTCGAGCTGTGCGCAAAGGGCCAGCCGGATCATGGTCGCCAAAGCCCTGAACGCGGAGGGCGCGACGAATGGCGAACTGTGCTCCGGAAGCGGACGCCACACCAGGGTCATCGGCGACCTGAGTCTGAAGCAGCACAGCGAAGCATTCGCGCGGGCGATCCCTCGCCTACGTCGGGCGTCGCCCCGGCCAATACGTCATCGACGTCTTCGCCCGTCGCATCGTCGGCTGGCGCGTGTCGAACTCGCTGCACACGGACTTCGTCCTCGACGCGGCGGAGCAGGCGATCTGCGACCGGTGCGGCGATACCCCAACGGGACTGATCCATCACAGCGATCGCGGGACGCATCGGTCGTTGCAACAGCTCCACAAGGAGAAGTTGCACTGGGTGCTTCGAGAGGACGTCGGTCTGATCGCGCGGGACGAGGGCCCCGGCTCTCGCCGGTCACGGCGCGCCCCTCGCCACCATCTAACACAAATCACAAGAAGAACTTCGAGCGACGCGTCAGATTAGACGCTCGCGGCTAAATCGGCCAAAAGTGACACTAAAGGAACAGGCCGACACACCTGCTCGCGCTTTGCCGATCTAATTTTCGGGTTTCTTTTCGGGGGGCGCTGCTCTACGTTGATCGGGTTGTGCTTGCTCTGGCCAGTCTACTTGCGAAACTGAAGGCCGTCGATCCGGCGGCGCTCGCCGCTGTGTTCACGGGCGTGATTGCGGTAGCCACCGTCGTCCAAGTGATCGTCTACTGGCAAATGAAGAAGACGGGCTACGTGGTTGAACGCGCCTGGATAAGTCTTGAAACGCTGAGCCTTGAGAACTTTGAATTTTCGCCGACGGAAACAGACGGCAGCCACGGAAAGATGCCACGCGGTGTCATCAGACTGAAGAACTCTGGGAACACACCAGCGTTCATCGACAGAGCTAAGGTTCTAATGATTCTTACGGACAACCCCAACGAGGAACTCCCACCCACGCCCCCCTATCACGTCGTCACATGGGCGCACCAGCGCAACCAGCCCCCATCTGTTCTCGTTGCCGGCGAAGCGACGAACTGGCGCAACTGGTTTGAAGGCCAATTTGTCACGCCTGCGATTCTGGGTCAGATTCAACGCGGCGACAGACAGATGTGGATTGTCGGGCTCATCGAGTACCGTGACGCGTTCAAGAAGTCCCACACCTACGGGTTCGCGCGCAAGTACGACGGGAGTCTTGCTGACAAGGCACTCGGGCGCCGTTTCGCGCACGTTCATGATCCACACTATAGCTACGCCGACTAGAGCCCGGAGCTATCTCCCGGCACTTGGTCCTCCTGAACCTTTTCCGCCGGGCCCAGCCCATCTTTCCTTCGAACCATTTGGCTCCGCCACGCCTCTTAACCTGAAAGCGCGATCCGTGTTCACATCAGTCCAGGAAATGCAGTGGGTGCTCGCGCCCAGTGCCGCGACCACGAAGCGCTCGAAGCACTGACGCGGCGGGCGCTGGCGGGCGCCACCCTACTGGGCGCGGAGAATCTCGAGAAAGACCGCCGCGGTCTGCTCCGACGGCTCCGCGCCGAGCTCATCCCGAAACAACTTCCGACAATTGGCGAAGATCCGCAGCGCCTCCGCTCGATTGCCGGCGGCCGCGTGCGCCCGCATGAGCGCCTGGCACGCCGTCTCGTCGAACGGTTCGGCCGCGAGCGCGTCGGCCGCATGCTGGATGCCCAGTTCGTGCTCTCCATTCCTGACGCTGACCGCGGACAGCACCAGGAGCGCGCGGCGCATCACTCGCTGCAGGTGCGCGCGCTGCTGCTGGACCCACGGATGGTCCTCGTCGGGCAGAAACGGCTGGCGGGCAATCGTGGCCGCGACGTTCGCCGACGGCCACGCCTCACTGGTCAGGTTCCTCCGCAGCGCGCCCTCGGCGCGATCGATCATCGTCCGTGCCTCCTCCACGTCGATCCACGGGGATGAGATCACGAATTGATAGGTGCCGAGGTCGGTGGCAACGCCGTACGGCGCCGGGAAACCGAGCCGGCGCATCGCCGCGCGCAGCTTGCTGACGAGCGCGTTGATCGCGGTCTCGGCCGACGGCGGCGTCCGCTCGCCCCACACGGCATCGATGACCTGCGCCTTCGACACCGGCTGCGTCCGGCGAGTGCCGAGAAACGCGAGCAGCAGGCGGCCCTGCCGGCCGGCGAGCGCCGCGTCGGACAGCGCCCGTCCGGCCCGTTCGACCGTGACGCGCCCGCACAGGTACACACGTACCTCGGGCTTCAACATTCCACCAACTCCGCAGCAATCGGCGTGGCTATGATACGCGGTCATGGAGGCCGCGATGAAGAAAGTGATTCAGTGCCCCTGCGGATCGGTGATCGAAGGTCAGAGCGACGAGGACGTCGTGAAGAAGGCCCAGGAGCACGCGAAGGCCACGCACGGGATGGATCTGTCGCGGGAGCAGGCGCTTTCGATGGCGCGACCGGCCTGAGGACTCGCACGCAGTCGCAACCGACCCCGGTCGGCTCGAATTCACGCGTCACCACCGGAAGATTTCCGGTAGAATCCCGCGCGTGAAATACCTCGTCTGGCAGATCGTCATCGGCATCCTGGCCGGCTGGCTGGCCGGCCGCATCATGCGCGGCCGCGGCTACGGCATGTTGATCGATCTGCTCCTCGGCATCGTCGGCTCCGTTCTCGGCGGCTTCGTTTTCGGCCTGCTCGGCCTCTTCGCCGCGGGCCTGATCGGCCGCCTCGTCGTCGCGACGGCCGGCGCGGTGCTGCTGATCTACGTCGCGCGCCGGCTGGCGTGACTCGCCTCGGCAGCTCGCCGACGCTGCCGAATTCGTCTGGTCTTGACGCCCGGCCGCTGGCCCGCCGCTCGCGGGCACCGCGGCCGGCGTCTCATTCAGATCCGTCATCAGCCAGCGCTTCCTGTAATCTCTCCGTGATCCGACAGGCGCGGAGCGCCACGCGGCTGCCCGTTTCGTCACATCCGGCGAGAACTCGCCCGGGGTCCGGGTCTTGCTCCCTCGCCCCCCGCGACGATGCGGCAACTGACGGCCTGGATGAACAAGGAGCGGTTCGCGCTCGGCCTGCTCCTGCTCGCGATCGCGGCGTCCGCCTGTCTCATGCCCGCCCAGAGCGACACGTGGTGGCAGCTCCGCGCCGGCGAGGCGATGTGGCACTCGCACCGGGTGATGCTGCACGACGAGTTCACCTACACGGTCGCCGGCCGGAGCTGGCCGAATCACGAATGGCTGACGCAGGTCCTGTTCTACGGCGCGTACCGGATCGGCGGCATGCCGCTCCTGACCCTGCTCTGCGCCGCCGCGGTTACGGCAGCGTGGGCGTTCGTCGTCCTGCTCACGCCGGGGCCGCCCCTGCTGAGGGTCGCCATCGTCGGAGCCGCCGCGATGTCGTCGAGCCCCGGATGGTCGCTGCGCCCGCAGGTGCTGACGCTCGCGATGTGCGCGGCAACCCTGTGGATCCTCGTCCGACGGCGCCCGCTCTGCCTTCTGCCGCCGCTCTTCCTCGTCTGGGCCAACCTTCACGGCGCGGTGGCGCTCGGCGGCGTCCTGATCGTCGCCGCCTGGCTGGCTGCCGCGGTCACGCGCTCTGAAACGATCTCCCGGTTGACGGTCGTCGGCGCGCTGTGTCTCGTCGCGACGGCGGTGACGCCGCTTGGCGCGTCGCTCTGGCTCGACGTGCCGGCGTCCCTTGCCCGGCTCCATGCGTACAACGTCTCCGAATGGCGCGCTCCCCAGCTGAACAGCCTCGTTCACCTCCCGCTCTGGCTCGGGGCCGCGGCGACATTCACGCTGGCCGTCGTCCGGCGCCGCCGGCTGCAGTCGAGCGAAATGCTGACGCTCGTTGGCGCGACGATGCTGATGTTCGTGCTGGCGACGCGAAGCGAACGGAACATTCCGCCCTTCCTCGTGTGCGCGGCGCCGACGATCGCGACGCTCCTCACCGTGGACGCGGAGCGCCGGCGCTCGCGTTTCGAGCCGGCGCACCGTGGATATCTGCACGCCGCCGCGCTGGCAGCGTGCGCGCTCGCGGCGGGCCTGTTCGTGGCGTTCACCTGGCGCACGGCTCCGCCGCGGCTCGAGTGGAACCCGGTCGCGCCGTCGATTGTGGCGGCCATCCGGTCGTGCCCCGGCCGCCTGTACAACCGCTACGACGAAGGCGGGTACCTGATCTGGTTCATGAGGGACCGCAAGGTCTTCATCGACAACCGGCAGGATCCGTTTCCCGAGGATCTCGTTCTCCAGCACATCCGGGTCGAGCAGACCGGCGACTACCGCGCGATGTTCGATCGCTACGATATCGACTGCTCGCTGACGCCCGCTGGATCGCCGCTGGCCGTTCACCTCCGCCAGGACGGCTGGAACGATCTGGGCGGCACGCCCGCCTGGAGGGTGTATCGCCGGCCGGACGCTCCTCATCCGACGACTGTCGCGCTCCATGGCGGCGCGGACCCCGGCGCCCGCTGAACCTGCGGCGCCCGATTCCCAGATCCGCGTCCCTGTCCCCCGGCCGGCCGTCCGCATCAGAGCGGTATAATGCGCCGCCGTGTTCACCCAGACGCTCGTTCCGATCGGCAGCCTGTGGGCGACGGTGCTCGTGGCGTTCGTCCCGCTGGCCGCGCTGCTCGTGCTGCTGGCGGCCCTGCGCCTCACGGCCTGGCTCGCCAGCCTCCTCGCCGGGATCCTCACCGTCGCGCTCGGCGTCCTGGTGTGGCACGCCCCGGCCGGCTCGATCGCGCGCGCGTACCTGTACGGGGGACTGCAGGGCGTCTGGGCTGTGGACTGGATCACCTTCTGGGGCCTGATCATCTTCAACACGCTCGTGCTGACGGGCGACTTCGAGCGCTTCAAGGCGTGGATGGTCCATCACGCCACCAGCGACATCCGCATCCAGACGCTGATGCTCGCCTGGGCGTTCGGCGCGCTGCTCGAAGGACTGGTCGGCTTCGGCTATCCGTGGGCGGTGGTCGCGCCGATCCTGATCGGCTTCGGCATCCTCGATCTCGATGCGATCCGGGTCGCGGCGCTCGCCAACAACGCGCCGGTGTCCTACGGCGCGCTCGGCGCCCCGATCATCGCGCTGGCGGCGGTCACGGGGCTGCCGCTGATGGCGCTGTCCGCGTCGGTCGGGCACATCGTCGCCGTCCTGGCGCTGCTGCCGCCCTGGGTGCTCCTGTATCTCGTGAGCGGGCGCGAGGGGATGCTCGAAGCCTGGCCGCTCGCCATCGTCGGATCGCTCTCCTACATCGTCGGCCAGTGGCCGGTCGCGCGATACCTCGGCCCGTACCTGCCGGACATCACCGGCGCCCTGACGTCGTTCTGGATTCTCTTCGGGTTCACCAAGCTGTGGCGGCCCCGGACCGTCCGGGGCTTCGGCGGCGTGCCCATTCCGCAGACGCTCGGCACTCAGGCGGCAATCGACACTCGTGCGGCGGCGACCGGATCCGCGCTGCGCACGTGGGCGCCGTATATCGTGCTCGTCGCGGTCGTCGTGGCGTGGACCGGTCCGTGGTCGGACCTGCCCGCGTACAGCCTGGTGAAGCTGTCGGTCGGCGGCATCAGCTCGGTGACCGGCCAGCCGTTTTCGTCGATGTTCAACCTGAACCCGCTCAGCGGCGGCACGGCGATTCTTGCATCGTGGCTGCTCATCCTCCTCATGCTGCGCCCGGGAGCGGGCGCGATTGCGGAGGTGTTCCGCCGGACGCTGCATCAGATGTGGGGCGCCCTGCTCGTGGGCTTCTTCATCTTCGGGCTCGCCTTCTCGTTCGTCTACGCCGGGATGGCCAACTCGATGGCGTACGGCTGCTCGAAGGTCGGCGTCGCGTTCATCGTGCTGGCGCCGGTGCTCGGCTGGGTGGGCGTGGCGCTGTCGGGCAGCAACACGTCGACCAACGCGATGTTCGGTCCCGTTCAGGCAGTGACCGGACGACTGCTCAACCTTCCGGCACTGCTGCTGCCGTCGTTCAACTCCGTCGGCGCCGAGGTCGGCAAGCCGATCGCCCCCCAGACGGCGAGCGTCGGCGTGTCGACGAGCAAGTACTGCCGGAGCGAGGGAGAAGTCATCCGGCACAACATGAGCTGGACGCTCGCCGTGCTCGCGTACCTCGTCCTGATCTCGCTCCTCTTCTACTACTTCCTCCCGTCCGTCATGGCGGTCTGACGATAAGATCGCGGGGATGTCCGCCGACGCGACCGATTCGCCCGCCGTCCGGATCGATGTCTGGCTCGATATCGCGTGCCTGTTCAGAACGCGGTCCGAAGCGCAGAAGGCGTGTCGCGGGGGAAAGATCGACGTCAACGGACAGCCGGCGAAGCCGAACCGGCTGCTGCGTCCGGGCGACGAGATCGTCATCGGGTGGCCGTTCGGACGCAAGCAGCGCCTGCGCGTCCGTGCGCTCGCGGAACACCACGTTGCCAGGGCCGACGCGCGCGAGCTGTATGAAGATTTGACGCCGCCGCCCTCCCCGGACGAGGTCGAGCAGCGCCGGCTGGAGCGGATCTACCGCGCGGCGATGACGCCGCCGCGTGCGCCGGACAAGCGCGCGCGGCGCGCGTTGCGACGTCTCAAAGAACATCAGGGCTGATGGCGGAAACGAGGCGGCGGTCGAGCCGGACCTGCATCGGCCCGTCGCGGGGCACGAGCCTTCGTGCCGTCCGGCAGGGGACGTCCTTCAGACCGTGCGGTAGGGGACGGCCTTCAGGCCGTGCGGTAGGGGACGGCCTTCAGCCGCCCGGTTGGGGACGGCCTTCAGCCGCCCGGTTGGGGATGGCCTTCAGGCCGTCCCAAGAGCACCATGATCTACTGCCGCGACCGGTGAAACAGTCCCGCCAGCTTGCGTCCCAGTAGACGGATCAGGCCATTGACGGCCCGGCTGGCGCGCTCCCCGAGCGTGCCCTGGTGAATCGGACACAGCGCCGACGGGATCTCGTCGCCGCGCTTGAAATACTCCGTGTAGACCGGGCAGCCGCTCACCGGGCGCAGGTACGACATGCTGCAGAGCTCCACCGGCTCGAGGCCGTCGGGCACCGCGAACTCGCGCGCCGGCAGCACGCGGGCCGTCTGCTTCATGAATTCCGCCCAGATCGGGATCGCGATGCGCGCGCCGTACGCATCCCGTCCGATCGACGCCGGCTGATCGAAGCCAACCCAGACACCGGCCACGACCGACGAGGAGAAGCCGACGAACCAGGCGTCGCGGTAGTCGTCGGTCGTGCCCGTCTTCCCGCCGACCGGGCCGCGGACGCCCAGCGCGCGAGCCGGCGCGCCCGTGCCGCGATCGACCACGTCGCGCAGCATCGAGACCATCTGGAACGCGCTCTGGTCGCTGATGACCCGTTCGCGATCGACGTCCTGCGCGAACACCGTGTCGTCGTCCTCGTCGGCCACGCGGACGATCGCGCGCGGCCGGGCGACGTATCCGCCGCCCGGAAACATCGTGTACGCGTCGGTCAGATCGAGCGGCGACACGAGCCCGGTGCCGAGCGACAGGGACGGCACGTCCGGCAGCTCCCGCAGGCCGGCGTCGCTCGCGAGGCGCAGCACCACGCCCGAGCCGACCCGTTGCTGGAGCGAAGCCGCGGCGCGGTTGTTCGACTCGTTCAGGGCGTCGCGAAGCGTGAGCGCGTCCGGATTCTCGTGCTCCGCGTTCTCGGGATGCCATTCCGGATCGCCGGGCGCGACGACACTCGACAGACCGGAGACGATCGAGACCGGTGAGTATCCGTGCTCGAGGGCGGCGGCGTAGAGGATCGGCTTGAAGGCCGACCCCGGCTGGCGGCGGCTTCGCGTCGCGCGATTGAACGTGCTCCTGGCGTAGTCGCCGCCGCCGACCATCGCCAGGATGTCGCCCGTGGACGGATCGATGGCGACGAGCGCCGCCTGCAGCCCGCGAATGCCGAGACGGCGCAGGCCGTCGGCCACCGCCCGTTCGGCGGCGTCCTGCACGTCCCTCCGCATCGTCGTCTGCACCTTCCACTCCGGCGGATGATCGCCGCCGAACTGATCGCGGAACTGCTGCCGCAGGTACTCCTTCGCCCATGCCTCGCGAATGTCCTGCGGCTGTCGGTACGGCTGGATCCGGGGCCGGACGCGGCGGGCGGCCGCCTCCTGCTCCGGCGTGATGAACCCCTGCTCGCGCATGGCCGCCAGCACGACCCGGCTGCGCTCGAGCGCGCGGTCGAGATTGGACCATGGCGAGAGCGCCGACGGCGCGCGAATCAGGCCGGCAATCAGCGCCGACTCGGCCAGCGTGAGCGACCTCGCCGGCTTCCGGAACAGATGTTCGGACATCGATTCGACGCCGTACACCCCCGCGCTCAGGTACACGCGGTTCAGATACAGCTCGAGGATCTGCGCCTTCGTGAGCTGCGACTCGATGAGGAGGGCGATCGCCGCTTCCTTCAGCTTGCGGCCGTAGGTGCGGCGGTTCGACAGGTACAGCGTGCGTGCCAGCTGCTGCGTCAGCGTGCTGCCGCCCTCCACCCGGGCGCCGTGCCGCACGTCGCTGACGAACGCGCGCACGACGCCGATCGGATCGATGCCAGGATGAAAGTAGAAACGGCGATCCTCGATCGCAATCACCGCGTGCTGCAGGTCGGGCGCGATGTCGGCGAGCGGAACGTCGTGCCGCTGCCCGTCCAGCCTGAACCACGGCCGGCCGTCCGCGCTGTAGAACTCGGTGTCGCCGATGCCCCGGGTGAGCCGGTGCACGGCGGCGGTGTAGTGGATCATCCACCACGCGAACACCCCGGTGACGGCCAGCACCGCTGTCACGGCCGCTGCCGCGATCCAGTTCCGGAGGTGACGGGGCCGGGTCGGGTTCACGGCTGATGGTCCGGGTCGAGCAGGCGCTCGACCTCGCGCTCCGTTTTCGTGCGCCGCTCGTACCGCTTCTCATCCCAGCGTGCGTACGCGTACGCGCTGCCGAAGATGACGACAATGAGTCCGAGCGAGAGCCACATGGGGACCTGGAACGCGATGTACCCTTCCAGGTGAAGATACTCGACGAGGAGCTTGAACCCGACCCACGCGATGATCACGAAGGCCCCGTCCACGAGCGGCGGGTAGCGCTCGACGATCACGAGCAGCTGCCCGATGACGGCCCGCATCATGATGATCCCCAGAATCCCGCCGCTCAGGACGACCCAGAGCTTCGGCGACATCGCCACGCCGACGAGAATCGAGTCGATGGCGAAGACGAAGTCGGTCAGCTCGACCTTCACCACCGTGGCCCAGAAGGCCGGCAGGCCGAGCCACGGCTGCGCCTTCGGCGGCCGCCGCCGCTCCTCCCCGCGCTGGCCCGTGAAGAAGTGCCGGTACGCGAGGTACAGGAGATAGCCCGCGCCGACCAGCTTCACCCATCCGAGCCGGATCAGGTACACGGCCAGCGCCGTCGCCACCGTCCGGAACGCGAAGGCTCCGCCGATCCCGTAGCGCAACGCCTTCTTCTGGTGCGATTTTGGCAGACCGAGAACGAGAATGGCGAGGACCATCGCGTTGTCGGCGCTCAGCAGCCCCTCGAGCGCCACGAGGAGCGCGATGGTCAGGAAATCAGCCGGATGAACCACCTCCGGTCAGTATACGGGGCTCCCGCCCACGAGGAATCGGACAGGTCCCTAGACATTGACACGAACCGTATCAATGCCTATACTTGATGCGGCGCAACTTTCGAAGGGGTTCCGCGACGCAATGGCCCTGGACCACGAGCTGTACTTCATCAGCATGGCGGCGCGCCTGCTGGGCATGCACCCGCAGACGCTCCGGAAATACGAGCGCCTCGGGCTCGTGCAGCCGTCGCGGACCATCGGCAGCATGAGGCTGTACTCGCGCGAAGAGCTCGAGCGCCTCAAGGTCATCAAGCGGCTGGTCGACGAAGGCGGCATCAACCTGGCGGGCGTGCAGCGGCTGCTGTCGATTGCCGAAGTCGTGCAGCGAATCCGGCCGCTGATGCACGAGGAGTCGCTCTCGGCCCGCGACGCGCGCCGCCGCCTCGTGCAGGAGCTCGACGAGCTGAGCCGGATGCTGGGGTTCGACTGACGTGGACTTCAAGGACTACTACTCCACCCTTGGCGTGGCCAAGACCGCCACGGACAAGGAAATCAAGCAGGCGTTCCGGAAGCTGGCGCGCAAGTTCCATCCGGACGTCAATCCCGGGGACAAGTCCGCCGAAGCGAAGTTCAAGGAGATCAACGAGGCGTACGAGGTCCTCGGCGACCCGGCGAAGCGCCGGAAGTACGACGAGCTCGGCGCCAACTGGCGGATGTACGAGCAGGCCGGCGCCGCACCCGGACCGGGATTCGAAGGCGGACCGGGGTCCGGCGGGTTCCAGGGCGGCGCCTGGAACGTCAACGTCGGCGGCCCCGGCGGCGGCTTCCGCACGATGACCGAGGAAGAGATGCGGGAGATGTTCGGCGAGTCGGATCCGTTCTCCGACTTCTTCCATACCTTCTTCGGCGGCGCGACCGCCGGCGCGGAGCCCGGACGCCGCGGCCGCACGAGCCGCGGCCGCGGACCGCGGAAGGGCCGCGACGTGGAGCAGGAACTGACGCTGGGCCTCGAGGACGCGTACAACGGCGCGATGCGACGCCTGTCGATCAAGCACGACGGGCACGCCCGCACGGTGGACGTCCGCATTCCGCCCGGCGTCGGCGACGGATCGCGCGTCCGCATTTCCGGCGAGGGCGAGCACGGCACGGCCGGCGCCGCCGCCGGCGACCTGTACCTGCGGATCCGCCTGCAGCCGCATCCGCGCTTCGTCCGCAAGGGCCGGGACCTCTACACGCACGTCGCCGTGCCGGTCACGACCGCCGTGCTCGGCGGCGAAGCCGACGTCGAAACGCTCGGCGGCAAACCGCTCCGTCTCAGGATCCCGGCGACGACGCAGAACGGACAGGTGTTCCGCCTGAAGGGCCACGGGATGCCGGCGGTCGGCCGCAGCGAAGACCGCGGCGACCTGTACGCGACGGTGGACGTCCAGCTCCCGAAGGAGCTCACGAGCGAGCAGCGCGAACACTTCGAAGCGCTCAAGAAGCTCGAGAAGACGGGATAAGAATAGCTATCGGCTGTCGGCTATCGGCTATCGGTCGGCCGACAGCTCTCAGCCGACAGCCGACAGCAGACCGATAGCCGACAGCCGACAGCCGACAGCTAACGACCATGAACATCAACAAATACACCGAGAAGGCGCGCGAGGCGGTCGCCGCCGCGATCGAGCTCGCGCAGCAGAACAACCACCCGCAGGTCGAACCGGAGCACCTGCTCGTCGCCCTCGTCGAGCAGCGCGAGGGAATCGTTCCCGAGCTGCTGCGCAAGATGGGCAAGGACCCGGCGGCCGTCGCGCGCGCGGCCCGCGATCTGCTCGGGGCCGCCCCGCAGGCGTACGGCGGGTCGAATCCCGGCCTGTCGCCGCGGCTCAAGCGGGTCACCGACGACGCGCAGAACGAGGCCGAGCGCCTGAAGGACGAGTTCGTCAGCACCGAGCACCTCTTCTATGCCATCGCGTCGGAGTCCGGCCGCTCGCCGTCCGCCCGCCTGCTGAACCAGCAGGGCGTCACCGGCGACGCCATTCGCGACGGGCTCAGGAGCATCCGGGGCTCGCAGCGCGTCACGAACGAGAACCCCGAAGGCACGTATCAGGCGCTCGAGCGCTACGGGCGCGACCTGACGGAGCTCGCGCGCCGCGGCAAGCTCGATCCGGTGATCGGGCGCGACGACGAGATCCGCCGCGTCGTCCAGGTGCTGTCGCGCCGGACCAAGAACAACCCCGTGCTCATCGGCGAGCCGGGCGTCGGCAAGACCGCCATCGTCGAGGGGCTCGCCGGCCGCATCGAGCGCGGCGACGTCCCCGAGGGGCTCAAGAACAAGCGCATCGTCGCGCTCGACATGGGCGCGCTCGTCGCGGGCGCGAAGTACCGCGGCGAGTTCGAGGAGCGCCTGAAGGCGGTGCTCAAGGAGATCACCGAGTCGGAAGGGCAGGTAATCCTCTTCATCGACGAGCTGCACACGGTCGTCGGCGCGGGCGCTGCGGAAGGGTCGATCGACGCGTCGAACATGCTCAAGCCGATGCTCGCGCGCGGCGAGCTGCACACGATCGGCGCGACGACGCTCGACGAGTACCGCAAGTACATCGAGAAGGATGCCGCGCTCGAGCGCCGCTTCCAGCCGGTGATGGTCGGCGAGCCGACCGTCGAGGACACGATCAGCATCCTGCGCGGCCTGCGCGAGCGGTACCAGACGCACCACAAGGTGAACCTGAAGGACGCGGCCCTGGTCGCCGCGGCCGTGCTCTCGAACCGCTACATCTCGGATCGCTTCCTCCCCGACAAGGCAATCGACCTCGTGGACGAGGCCGCGTCGAAGCTCCGAATGGAGATCGACTCGATGCCGGCCGAGCTCGACGAGATCGCCCGCCGGGTGATGCAGCTCGAGATCGAGCGCGAAGCGCTCCGCAAGGAGAAGGACAAGGCGTCGGTCGAGCGGCTCGGTCGGCTCGAGAAAGAGCTCGCCGATCTGAAAGAGGAACAGAACCGCCTGACCGCGCACTGGCAGCAGGAAAAAGAGGGTGTCCGGAAGATCGCGAAGCTGCGCGAGGACCTCGAAGCCGCACACCTCGAAGCCGACCGCGCGCTCCGCGGCGGCGACTACACGAAGGCGTCGGAGCTGCAGTACGGCCGCGCGCCGCAGCTCGAGCAAGAAATCCGGCAGGAAGAGGCGCGGCTCGCCGATCTCCAGAAGAGCGGCCGCATGCTCAAACAGGAGGTCGACGAGGAAGACATCGCCGAGATCGTGAGCCGGTGGACGCACATCCCGGTCAGCCGTCTGATGGAAGGCGAAATCCAGAAGCTCATTCACATGGAGGAGCGGCTGCACAAGCGGGTGATCGGGCAGGACGAGGCGATCAATGCCGTCGCGAACGCCATCCGTCGCGCCCGCGCGGGGCTGCAGGATCCGAACCGGCCGCTCGGCAGCTTCCTCTTCCTCGGGCCGACCGGCGTCGGCAAGACCGAGCTGGCACGCGCGCTCGCCGAGTTCCTGTTCGACGACGAGCAGGCGATGATCCGCATCGACATGTCGGAGTACCAGGAGAAGCACACCGTCTCCCGCCTCATCGGCGCGCCTCCCGGCTACGTCGGCTACGAGGAAGCCGGTCAGCTGACCGAGGCGGTGCGGCGCCGTCCGTACGCCGTCGTGCTCTTCGACGAGATCGAGAAGGCGCACCCCGAGGTATTGAACGTCATGCTGCAGCTCCTCGACGACGGGCGGCTGACCGACGGCAAGGGGCGCACGGTCGACTTCAAGAACACCGTCGTCATCATGACGTCGAACCTCGGCAGCCAGTACCTGGCCGAGGCGATGCTGACCGCCACCCTCGCCAGTGGAGCCGGTCCGGAGACGGCCTCGGTCAGCGTCGACGAGGGCGTCCGCCGGAAGGTGATGGACGTGCTCCGTGAGCATTTCCGCCCCGAGTTCCTGAACCGGGTGGACGAGATCATCTTCTTCCATGCGCTCAGCCGCGAGCACATGAAGCAGATCATCGACATCCAGATTGCGGGCCTGACGAAGCGGCTCGAGGAGCGCAAGATTCACGTCCAGCTGACCGACGCGGCCAGGGACGCGCTGGTGCGCGAGGGCTACGACCCGGCGTACGGGGCGCGGCCGCTCAAGCGGACGATTCAGCGCCGGGTCCTCGATCCGCTCGCGATGCGGGTGCTCGAAGGCGACTTCGGCGAAGGCGACACGGTGGTGGTCGACGCCGGTCCTGACGGCCTGCGGTTCGAGAAACGCGAAGCCGTCCGGGCGTAAACTGGAAGAGGACATGCCGAAAGCCTCCACTCCCCGCTTCAACCCGCGCGGCGGCGACCGCCGCGGCCAGCGTGCTGCGCCGCAGCGGCCGTCTTCCGCGCTCTGGCTGGGGCTCGCCTTCCTGCTCCTGCTCGGGCTCGCGCAGATGTACTATCTGGCGCCGCAGGGCCGGACGATCCCGTACAGCCAGTTCAAGTCGCTGCTCGAGAGCGGAGAGGTGGCCGAGGTCACCGTCGGGGAGCAGTCGATCCGCGGCACGCTCAAGAACGCCCAGGGGCCGAACCAGTCGAAGGAGTTCACGTCCGTTCGCGTCGACGATCCGAAGCTCACCGAGGAGCTCGAGGCGCAGCACGTCAAATACGCGGGCGAGGTGGCGAATCACTGGCTGCCCGACCTGCTCGGCTGGGTCATCCCGCTCGTCTTCTTCATCGCCATCTGGGGATTCTTCTTCCGGCGCATCGGCGGCGCCGAGGGCGGCGTCATGTCGTTCGCCCGCAGCAAGGCGAAGATCTACGCCGACGACGAGGTGAAGGTCCGCTTCACGGACGTGGCCGGCGTCGACGAGGCGGAGGACGAGCTCAAGGAAATCGTCGAGTTCCTGAAGAACCCGAGGAAGTACACCAACCTCGGGGGCCGGATCCCGAAAGGGGTCCTGCTGGTCGGACCGCCCGGCACCGGCAAGACGCTGCTGGCGCGGGCCGTGGCCGGCGAAGCGCACGTGCCGTTCTTCAGCCTCAGCGGGTCGGAGTTCGTCGAGATGTTCGTGGGCGTCGGCGCCGCGCGCATCCGCGACCTGTTCCAGCAGGCGGAAGCCAAGGCGCCCTGCATCGTCTTCATCGACGAGCTCGACGCGCTCGGCAAGGTGCGCGTGCAGAGCCCGATGGGCAGCCACGAGGAACGCGAGCAGACGCTCAATCAGCTGCTCGCCGAGATGGACGGCTTCGACTCCCGCAAGGGGGTCATCATCATGGGCGCGACGAACCGCCCGGAGGTCCTGGACCCCGCGCTCCTCCGCCCGGGCCGGTTCGACCGCCAGGTGCTCGTCGACAAGCCGGACGTCAAGGGTCGCGAGGAGATCCTGCGGATTCACAGCAAAACCGTGAAGATCTCGCCCGACGTCGACCTCAAGGTCGTGGCGGCGCGCACCGCGGGATTCGCCGGCGCCGATCTCGCGAATCTCGTGAACGAGGCGGCGCTGCTCGCCGCCCGCAACGACAAGACGGCCGTCGACATGAAGGACTTCGAGTCGGCGATCGACCGGCTCATCGCGGGCCTCGAGAAGAAGCGCGTGATGAGCGACAAGGAGCGCCGGATCGTCGCGTACCACGAGTCCGGGCACGCGATCGTGGCCAGCGTCCTGCCCGGCCTCGACCCCGTTCACAAGATCTCGATCGTGCAGCGCGGCTTCGGCGCGCTCGGCTACACGATGCAGCTGCCGCTCGAGGACCGGTACCTGATGACGCGCGGCGACCTCCTCAGCCAGCTGGCCGTCCTGCTCGGCGGCCGCACCGCCGAGGAGATCGCGCTCGGCGAGATCTCGACCGGCGCGCAGAACGACCTGCAGCGCGCCACCGACATCGCGCGCGCGATGGTCACCGAATTCGGGATGAGCGACGCGCTCGGCGCGATCAACTACGACGGCCAGAAGCGGGCGCGCTTCCTCGACATCCCCATGCCGCAGGAGCGCGGGCTGTACGGTGAAGAGACGGCGCAGAAGATTGACGCCGAGATCGCGCGCATCGTGACCGAGTCCCACGCCAGGGCGCGCCAGATTCTCTCCGAGAACCGCGAGAAGCTCGAGTCCGTCACGCGCCGGCTCCTCGACGTCGAGGTGATGGAAGGCGACGAGCTCCGCCGCATCCTCGGCCTCCCGGCCCCCTCTGCGGAGCCTGCGCCCAGGGCGCCGCTTCCCCCGACCGACGCGCCGGCCCCTTAGCCCGCGGCGCCACGGCGACCGATCAGGCCGGCAGATCGAATGCCGAGTCGAGGCTCGACCCGGGCCCGGTCCTCTCCCGCCAGCTGGCCCACGCGATTGGGACCGTCGCCGCCTGCACCAGCGCGACGAGCGCGACGCACGCCGGCCAGCCGCCGAGCGTCCAGACGGCGGCCGGCAGCGCCGCGCCGGCCGCTCCGCCGGCGTAATAGAACGTCCCGTACAAGCCGACGGCCACGCCGCGGTCGCGCGCCGTCGCCACGCCGAGATAGGTGCTCGCGGTCGCCTGGCCGATGAAGATGCCGGACGCGAACACGGCCAGACCGGCGATGATTACCCACAACGAGGCGCTGAGCGTCAGCAGCAGGCCGGTCAGGGCAACCGCCATCGCCAGCCCGAGGCCTGCGCGGTGGCCGTGCGTGTCGATCCACCGGCCGGCCGGCGGCGTCGCGGCCGCCCCGACGAGATAGACCGCGAACAGCGACCCGAGCGCGCCTGCACCCAGGAAGAACGGCGGCGCCGCGAGCAGGAACGTGACGTACGTGAACACCGCCACCTGGGCGAACAAGAGGCAGAAGCCGATGGCGTAGGTCGTCCGCAGCCGCGGATTCGCGAGATGCCCGGCCGCGGACTGCAGGCCGCTCCGCCCCCCGGCCCCCGTCGCGCGGCGCTCGCGCGGCAGCCACGCCCACAGCGCCGCCGCGGAAACGACGTTCAACACGCCGAGCACGGCGAACGCGTCCTGCCATCCCATGCGAGCGGCGACGACGCCGGCCACGGCTCGCCCCACGAACCCGCCGACGACCGTGCCGCTGACGTACGCGGCGGTCGTGGAGCCGGCGCGCTCCGGCGGCCATTCGTCGTGGATGTAGGCGATGGCGACCGCGAACACGCCCGGCGTGCACGCGCCCTGCACGAAGCGCCACACCAGGAGCTGCCGGAGGTCGCCCGCGAGCGACGCCATGAACGTCGCGAACGCGAGCGCGGCGGCGGCGCCCACGATGACGCGGCGCCGTCCCCACGCGTCGGCCAGCCGGCCGCCGGCGGGCGCCGCGATCGCGACGGCGACCGTCGGCGCCGTCACGGTCAGGCTGACCGCGAACATCGTCACGCCGAGGCTGTGCGCGAGCAGCGGCAGCATCGGCTGCGTCGCGTACAGGTCGAGGAACGCAGTGAAGCCCGCCAGGACGATCGGGAAGGTCGACGGCATTTGATGCGGCGGGTGCGGCACGGCGAGCGTATATTGTTACCCATGATGCGGATCAGATTCGCCGGGGCGTGCGCGCTCGCCGGACTTCTCGCGGCCGCCGGCGTTCGCGCGCAGGCGCCGTCGCTCGACGACGGCAGCCGCGCCTACACGGACATGAGGCTGCTCGACGGCACCGGCCGCGAGATCGACGACGCCGTGCTCATCGTCCGGAACGGCCGGGTGGAAGCGGTCGGCTCGGCCGTCGCGGTGACCATTCCTCACGAGATGGTCCGGGTGGATCTGGCCGGCCGGACGGTGATGCCGGGGCTCGTGAACGCCCACGGGCACGTCGGCGACACCGAGGGGCTCGAAGGCGGCCACTATTCGGCGGCCAACGTCGCGCGCGACCTGCGGACCTACGCGCGATACGGCGTGACGACCGTCTTCAGCCTCGGCGGCGACGGCCCTCCGAGCTTCGCGGCCCGGGATGCGCAGAACACGCCGTCGCTGGATCGCGCGCGCATCTTCGTGGCCGGCCCGGTGCTCGCGCCCCGCACCCCGGACGAGGCACGAAAGCAGGTGGACGAAGTCGCCGCCATGAAGGCGAACATCGTCAAGATCCGCGTGGACGACAATCTCGGCACCACCCCGAAGATGAAGCCGGAGATCTACCGCGCGGTCATCGATCAGGCGCACCAGCGCGGGATGCGCGTCGCAGTCCACATCTTCTATCTCGACGATGCGAAGTCGGTCCTCGACGCGGGGGCCGATTTCATCGCCCACAGCGTCCGCGACAAGCCGGTGGACGCCGCGTTCATCGACGCGCTGAAGCGGCGCCACGTCTGCTACTGCCCCACGCTGATGCGCGAGGTCTCGACGTACGTCTACGGGACGACCCCGGCGTTCTTTTCGGATCCGTTCTTCCTCGAAGGCGCCGACCCGCGCGTGGTGGCGGCGCTGAGAGATCCGGACCGGCAGCAGGCGATGCGCGCGAGCCGCGAGGCGCGGGAGTACAAGGCCGGCCTGGCCGTGGCCGAACGGAATCTCAAGACGCTGTCGGACGCGGGCGTGACGATCGCGATGGGCACCGACAGCGGACCGCCCGCCCGGTTCCAGGGCTACTTCGAGCAGCTGGAGCTGGCCGAGATGACCAGAGCCGGCCTGACGCCCGCACAGGCGCTGGCGGCCGGAACGCGGGACGCGGCGGCGTGCATGCGGCTCGGGGAAGTCGGAACGCTCGAGCCCGGCAAGTGGGCGGATTTCGTCGTGCTCAGAGCGGATCCGCTCGCCGACATCCGGAACACGCAGAAGATCGAGGACGTGTTCATCGCAGGCAATCGCATCGCGCGCTGACCCGCGCGACGCTCGAAGGGCGATCGCCGATCAGACAGCCGCCTTCTCCCCGCTCCCCGGCACGGCCGCCTCGGCGGCCGAGAAGCCGATCTTCGAATGCGTGCCGTCGCAGAACGGCTTGTTGGTCGACCCGCCGCACCGGCAGAGCGCAAACGGACGCTTCGGGATCTGGTATTCGTTCCCGTTCCAGTCCACGAGCCGCACGTCGTCGCCCTCGACCTTGTACGATCCGTTCAGCCGCACGGTAATCGTCGTCATGTGTCTTGATTCCTCGCTTAACTCATCTTCTGCATCGCCGACAGGAACTCCGCGTTCGACTTCGTCTTCCCCATCTTGTCGAGCAGCAGCTCCATGGCTTCGACCGGGGAGAGCGGGTTGAGCACCTTGCGCAAGACCCAGATTCGATTGAGGTCCTCGCGCGGCAGGAGCAGCTCCTCCTTCCGGGTTCCGCTCTTCGTGATGTCGATCGACGGGAATACGCGCTTGTCGGTGAGCTTCCGATCCAGGTGGATTTCCATGTTGCCGGTGCCCTTGAATTCCTCGAAGATCACGTCGTCCATGCGGGAACCGGTGTCGATGAGCGCCGTGGCCATGATCGTCAGCGATCCGCCCTCTTCGATGTTGCGGGCCGCGCCGAAGAAGCGCTTCGGCTTCTGGAGCGCGTTCGAGTCGAGACCGCCGGACAGCACCTTGCCGGACGGCGGGATCACCGTGTTGTAGGCGCGGGCGAGGCGCGTGATGGAGTCGAGGAGGATCAGGACGTCCTTCTTGTGCTCGACGAGACGCTTCGCCTTCTCGATGACCATCTCCGCCACCTGCACGTGCCGCTGCGCCGGCTCGTCGAAGGTGGACGAGATCACCTCCCCGTCGACCGACCGCTGCATGTCGGTGACTTCCTCGGGCCGCTCGTCGATCAGCAGGACGATGAGGTAGACCTCGGGATGATTGGCCGAGACCGACTGCGCGATGTTCTGCAGCAGCATGGTCTTGCCGGTGCGGGGCGGCGCGACGATGAGGCCGCGCTGGCCCTTGCCGATCGGCGTCATCAGGTCCATGACGCGTGCGGCGAGGTTCTCCGCCGTCGTCTCGAGCCTCAGGCGCTCCTGCGGGTAGAGCGGCGTGAGGTTCTCGAAGAACAGCTTCTCGCGTGCCTGCTCGGGCGCCTCGAAGTTGACCGCCTCGACCTTGATCAGGGCGAAGTAGCGCTCGCCTTCCTTCGGCGGGCGGATCTGACCGGACACGGTGTCGCCCGTCTGCAGATCGAACTTGCGGATCTGCGACGGCGAGACGTAGATGTCGTCAGGGCCCGGCAGGTAGTTGTAGTCGGGCGCGCGCAGGAACCCGAAGCCGTCGGGCAGTACCTCGAGCACGCCCTCCGAGAAGATGAACCCGCTCTGCTCGGTCTGTGCCTTCAGGATCTGGAAGATCAGTTCCTGCTTGCGCATGCCGGTCGCGCCGGCGACGTTCATGTCCTTCGCGATCTGGGTGAGCTTCTGGATGCTCATGTCCTTCAGATCGGTGATGTTCAGCCCCTTCTGCGGTCCGCCGCGTGGCTGTTCCGAGGCGGGGACGTCGGCCGCCGCTTCCGGGGATGCGGTGCCCGGTGCGGTCCGCGCCGGCGCTTGGCGCTTGTGATTGCTCGGCATGGGATTTCGTGAACTGGAGAATTGAACGGGCGAGGTGGTCGTCGGCCTGAGTATAGGACCGGGCTCCCGGGGTGTCAACGACGGCCCCGTTACAGATCGTACGGATTCCGGCCGATCCCGACGATGCTGCAGGCGACGATCGGCTGCAGGCCGAGGGCGCGCGCCCGCTCCACTATCGCGTCGCTGTCCGCTCCCGGGTTCAGCCACACTTCCGGGATGCCTTTCTTCGCCACCTCGTCCAGCACCCGGACGCCGACCGCCGGAGGCACGTAAATCGTCGCCATGTCGATCGGCCCCGGGACGTCGAGGACCGACGCATACGTCCGGAGCCCCTCGATGTCGTGCTCGTGCGGATTGATCGGCACGACCGTGTACCCTTCGCTCCTGAAGGCGCGCACGGCGCGGTTGCCGAACTTCCGCCGGTTGCCGGACGCGCCGATGACCGCCACGATCTTCCGGCGCCGCCCGGCTGAAACCTCGCGCTCCATTGCCTGCCTTCCCGCGGAACCCCGCTCGTGGAGCTCTCGCGCCCCCTGCCCGCTCCGGGCGGCTGTCACGGCCGCCGGCGCTCAATCTGGAAAGATCTTCCCGGGATTCAGGATGCCGTGCGGATCGAAGGCCCGCTTGAGCGCCTTCATCAGCGCGATCGTCGTCTCCGGCAGCTCGACACGCAGGAACGGCGCCTTCGTGTACCCGATCCCGTGCTCGCCCGAGATCGCGCCGCCCAGCGCGACGACCCCCTCGAACAGCAGGCGCTCGGCGTCGTGCGCGCGGCCGAGCTCGGCCCCGTCCCCCGGATCGACCATGAAGTTCACGTGGATGTTGCCGTCGCCGGCATGGCCGAAGCACGCGATGCGAAGGCCGCACCGACGGCGCAGGTGCTCGGCGAGCTCGAAGAGCTTCGGGATCTCGCCGACCGGCACGACGACGTCGTGGTTCAGTTTGAGCGGCGCGATCGCCCGCAGCGACGGCGACAGCTCGCGCCTGATCTGCCACAGCCGTTCGGCTTCGTCCGCATCGGCCGCACGTCGCACGGCGACCGCGCCCGCCTCGCGGCACGCACGCTCGATGGCCGCGACGTCCTCCGCCACCGCGCCTTCCCCGCCGTCGGCCTGCAGCAGCAGCAGCGCGCCGGTCCCCGCAGGCGCCAGTTCGACGCCGGCATGCGCGCGCACCGCATCCAGGCTCGCGCGGTCCACCAGCTCGAGGGCGGACGGCGTCACGCCCGCGGCGACGATCGCCGCGACACCGTCGCAGGCCGCGGCGACGTCAGCGAACGCCGCCTGCAGCGTCCGCACGGCGCGCGGCTTCGGCAGCAGCCGCAGCACGATCTCGGTGACGATGGCGAGCGTGCCCTCCGAGCCGACGATCAGCTGCGTGAGGTCGTAGCCGACCACGTTCTTGACCGTGTGCGAACCCGTACGGATGACGTCGCCGGTCGGCAGCACGGCCTCGAGGCCGAGCACGTAGCGCTTCGTGGTGCCGTACTTGAACGCGCGCGGGCCGCCCGCCCCTTCCGCGACGTTGCCGCCGATGACCGAACGGTCGAGGCTTGCCGGATCCGGGGGGTAGAAGAGGCCGCGCGATTCGACCTTCGCCTGCAGCGCGCCGGTGACGACGTGCGGCTGCACGACGGCGTACATGCTTCGCTCGTCGATCGTCAGGATGCGATTGAGGCGCTCGAGCGAGATGACGACGCCGCCGCGCACGGGCACGGCTCCGCCGCTGTAACCGGTGCCGGCGCCGCGGGGGACGAGCGGCGTCCTCGTGTCATGGCAGATGGCCGCGATTTTCGCGACGGCGGCGGTATCAGCCGGGAGCACGACCACGTCGGGCCGGCGGATCTGCCGCAGCGCGTCCTGACCGTAGGCGTCGAGCGACGCATCGTCGGTGCGTACCCACTCCCCGCCGACGGCGGTACAGAGCGCGTCGCGGAGGCTCAACTTGCCGCGGCCGTCCGCGTCCCGGCGTGCGCTCGCACGAACGCGAGCAGGCGCCTGCTGCCCTCGCGCAGCATGTCCATGGAGGTCGCATAGGAGATGCGAATGAATCCCGGCGCGTCGAACGCCTCGCCAGGCGTGACGGCGACGCGCGCCTCGTCGAGCAGCGCCTGCGCAAACGCCGCCGACGTCCGGAATCCGTCGACCGAGAGCAGGTCCCCGATGTCGACGAACATGTAGAAGGCGCCCGCCGGCCGGCGGCAGCGGAGCCGCGGCTCCTCGCCGAGCCACGCGTCGAGCTGATCGCGTCTCACGCGGTATTCGTCGAGCATCGCGCGCACCGGCGCCTGCGAGCCGGTCAGCGCCTCGATCGCGGCCTTCTGCGTGATCGACGACACGTTGGACGTCGAATGGCTCTGCAGCGCGCCGGCGGCGGCGATGAGATCGGCCGGGCCGAGCGCCCAGCCGCATCGCCAGCCGGTCATCGCATACGCCTTCGACGCCGACCCGCAGAGGACGCTCCGGTCGCGCAGGTGGCGCGCGAGCACGGCCGGCAGGTTGTGCGGCACGGCGTCGTAGATCAGCCGTTCGTAGCACAGATCCACGACAATCCAGAGGTCGCGCCGGGCAGCCGCCTCGGCGACCGCCGCCAGCGCGTCCTCCGCCATGAGCGCGCCGGTCGGATTGCACGGCGAGTTGACGATGATGCCGCGCGTGCGCGGCGTGATCGCGCCGAGGAGGCTCTCGGCGTGAACGGCGAAGCCGTCCTCGGGATGCGTCCGCACGAGCACGGGCGCGGCGCCGGCGAGCTTGATCTGCTCGGGGATCGTCGGCCAGCACGGCGCGTGCGTGATGACCTCGTCGCCCGGCCCGAACAGCGACAGCGCGGCATTGAAGAGCGCCTGCTTGCCGCCGGCCGTCACGATCACTTCGGCCTCGCGGTATTCGACCCCGTAGTCGGCGCGATAGCGGTCGCAGATCGCGCGCTTCAGCTCGGCGATTCCGGAGGCCGGCGTGTACTTCGTGAAGTTGCGGTCGAGCGCCTCGCGGGCGGCGCGCTTGATCGGCTCGGGCGTCGGGAAGTCCGGCTCGCCGGCGCCGAAGTCCACGACGTCGACGCCCTCGCGGCGGAGGCGATCCACCGTCGCCGTCACGCCCATCGTCGGTGAACCCGCGATCCGCGTCGTGCGTTCGGACAGTCGGCCCATCATTCCCTCGCCGCGCGCGCCGCCAGCTTCTCGCGCAGGCGCGCTTCCACCATGTCCGGCACCAGGCCGCTGACGCGGCCGCCCAGCGAGAACACTTCCTTGATCAGCCGGGAGCTGATGTACGTGTACTGTTCGGCCGGCATCATGAAGACCGTTTCGATCTTGCCGTTGAGCCGGCGGTTCATCAGGGCCATCTGGAACTCGTACTCGAAGTCCGACACGGCGCGGAGGCCGCGCACGATGACCTGCGCGTGCCGGCGCGAGACGTAGTCGACGAGCAGCCCGTCGAAGGTGTCCACTTCGACGTTGGGATGATGTCGGAACACCGCGCGGGCAATCTCCACCCGCTCCTCGGTCGTGAACAGCGGCGCCTTCTCGGCGTTGACCAGCAGCGCGACGACGATTCGATCGAACAGCCGCGCGCCGCGCAGGATGATGTCCACGTGCCCATTGGTCAGCGGGTCGAACGAGCCGGGATAGACGGCGAGGGTGGGCATCTAGTGGCGTCGATAGAAGCTCAGGGCGCTGTCGCCGGCGCCGATCTCGCGCGTCCGTTCGAGCGGTCCGACAGCCGGCGGCGTCTCGCGGCGGCGCGCGTGTTCGAGCACCACCACCCCGTCGGGCGTCAGGAGTGCGGCAGCCGCCGTCATGGCCGGCTCGAACGGGGCGGCGTACGGCGGATCGAGCAGGACGACATCGAACCGTTCGCGGGCGGCGGCCAGCCGGTCGAGCGCATCCGACGCCTCAGCGCGGATGATAGCATAGCCGTTTGCGATCCCGCAGTGCGCGAGGTTCTCTTCGATGAGCGCCTGCGCCCGCCGATCCTGCTCGACGAAGGTCACCCGCGACGCCCCGCGGCTGAGCGCCTCGATGCCGACCGCGCCCGTGCCCGCATAGGCGTCGAGCACCCGCGCGCCCGGCATCCGCGGCGCCAGGACGTTGAACAGCGTCTCGCGCAGCCGGTCGGAAGTCGGACGCAGGCCCTCCCAGTCCGGCGACTTCAGCCGACGACCCTTCAACGATCCGGCAATGATGCGCATATCGCCGGCCCGCGCGGCTAGCCCACTCCGATCAACTTGAATCGGCTTTCCCAGCTCTCGAGCAGGCGCGCCACCGCGGCGGGCGCGGGAGCGTGTTCCTCGAACCAGCGGCCGGCCTCGCGCTGCGCGAGGTCGAGCGTCTCGCGATCGCGGACGAGATCGATCAGCCGGAAGGTCGGCACGCCCGCCTGACGCGTGCCGAAGAAGTCGCCCGGCCCCCGCAGCGCGAGATCGCGCTCCGCGATCTCGAAGCCGTCGGTCGTCTCGCTCATCGCCTTGAGCCGCTCCCGCGCTTCGTCCGACAGCGGCGATTGGTACAGCAGCAGGCAGTACGACTGATGCCGCCCACGCCCGACGCGACCGCGCAACTGGTGGAGCTGCGACAGCCCGAAGCGCTCCGCATGCTCGACCACCATCACGCTCGCGTTCGGCACGTCCACTCCGACCTCCACCACCGTCGTCGAGACCAGCACGTGGAGCTCGCCGCCGGCGAACGCCTTCATCACGCGGTCCTTGGCGTCGGATTTGAGGCGGCCGTGCAGCAGCCCGACGCGGAATTCCGGGAAGACGTCGGCGGCCAGCGTATCGGCCATCTCCGTCGCCGCCTTCAGATCGATCTTGCTCGACTCCTCGACGAGCGGGTAGATGACGTAGGCCTGGCGCCCCGTTACGAGCTCCTGCCGCACGAACGCGTGCACGTCGTCGCGGCGGGACTCCGGCTTCACGACCGTCCGGACCGGCAGGCGGCCGGGCGGGAGATCGCGGATCATCGAGACGTCGAGATCCCCGTAGACCGTGAGCGCCAGGGTCCGCGGAATCGGTGTCGCCGTCATCACCAGCACGTCGGGATGCAGCCCCTTCTCGCGCAGCGTCGCGCGCTGCAGCACCCCGAACCGGTGCTGCTCGTCGATGACGACCAGGCCCAGCCGGTGGAACGCGACGTCGCCTTGCACCAGGGCGTGCGTGCCGACGACGAGATGCAGGCTGCCGGCCGCAATCTCGGCGAGCTGCTCGCGCCGCGCGCCGGCCGCGGTCGCTCCCGTGAGCAGCGCCACGCGGAAGCGCGACGCCGCGAGCAGCTGCGAGATGTTCAGGAAGTGCTGCTCCGCGAGGATTTCCGTCGGCGCCATGAACGCCACCTGCAGCCCGTTCTCCATCGCCACGAGCGCGGCCAGCAGCGCGACGATCGTCTTGCCGGCCCCGACGTCGCCCTGCAGCAGCCGGTTCATCGGCTGCGGCCGCTGCAGGTCCTCGACGATCTCCTTCAGCGCCTGACGCTGCCCTGGAGTCAGGCGGAACGGCAGGACACGGCGCGCGGACTCGCGGATGCGATCGTCGACGCGGACGGCGGTCGGCTTCCGTTCCGCGGCGGCCGATCGCCGGCGCGCCATCACGCCCATCTGGAACAGGAACGCCTCTTCGAAGATCAAGCGCCGCTGCGCCGGCGTGGCGAACCGGTTCAACGTGACGATCGAGGCGTCCACGGGCGGGAAATGCGACGCGCGCAGCGCCGCCAGCCGCGCCGGCAGGCCGAGACGCAGCCGCAGCGGCTCGGGCAGGTGATCGGGCAGGTCGTCCGGAAGCCGCTGCAGCGCCTCAAAGACGAGCCGCCGCTGGATCTTCGGCGTGACGCTCCCCGCCTTCTCGTACACCGGAACGATCCGGCCCGTGTGAATCGTCTCGCCTTCTTCGTCGTCGAGGATTTCGTACTGGGGGTTGGTCAGCTGCAGCCCGCCGTGCCCGCGCATCTCCACGGTGCCGAAGAGGACGACGTGCTGGCCGGCGACGAAGACGTCGCGAAGAAACGGCTGGTTGAGCCAGGACACGCGAATCGAGCCGGTCTCGTCACCGAGGAGCGCATCGAAGATCTTGAAGCCGGGGCGCCGCGTCGCCCGCAGCGCGCAGCTGAGCACCCGCCCCGCGATCGAGACGGTCTGGCCCGGCTTGAGCGAGCGAATCTCCTGGAACCGGCTCCTGTCCTCGTAGCGCAGAGGAAACCGGTACAGAAGGTCCTCGAGCGTGACGAGGCCGGCGTTCGCGAGGTCGGCGGCGCGACGGGGTCCGACGCCTTTCAGGTACTGCAGCGGCGTCGCGAGGATCTCGTCGTGCGCGGCCATGAGGCGGGGATCAGCCTACTGGACGATCACCGCCTGCCCGCGCTCGACCTGAATCTCGCGGATGTGGGCCGGCAGCGCAAACGGATTGTCCAGGCTCACCCCGTTCGGCATGTCGGGACTGCGCGAGTAGTACGAGACGATCTCCTGAAGGAGCGGCTTGGGAACGGGGACGCCGCCGATGGTCGCCGATTCGAGCGTGAACTGCCCGATCCCGTTGTTCGTCCTGAGCACGCCCGCCACGGTCACCGGCAGGCGACCGGTGAGATAGCTCGCAGGATCGAATGCGCTGGTCGGATTCTTCTGCCGGCGTACCGCGTCGAGATCCACCACGGCGCGCGCCGCCACGCGCCCGGTCCCGAGGATCGTGATCGCCGGATCGATGACGCCCGCCGGCAGCTCGGGCCGCGCGTCGTAGGCGAGATACGCGTTCAGCTCCTGTTCGCTGATCGTCGTCCGGTGCGGCCGGGCCGCCCGGCCCGGCAGGTATTGCGTGATGGTCGCGAGCTTCTGCCTGAGCTGCTCGGCATCCTGCTTCGAGCCGCGAACGTCCGCGTCGACGATCGCCGTGGCGAGCGCCAGGACCGCCGCGACTCCGAGAGTTGCGCGTAAGTGTCTAGAGAACATGAACTTCCGGAGCGCCCTCCGGAAGCGATTGTACTACGGCCGCCGCCCCGCGGTTACATCGGGTTCCGGCGGGCGCCCTGGCGGGCGCGGATCAGGAGCTCGAGCTTCCGGCGCTCCATCTGCTGCTCGAAGACGCGGAATCGGGCCCGCTGCACGACGTCGAGGACCCGATCGAGGGCGTCGTAGGCGTTGCGCACGTCAGCTGCGGCGCGCGCGTCCAGCTCCTCGAGCGCCTTGAGCTGATCCTCGAGCTGCGCCTCGTTCGGATGCGCGTCCGGTCCGGCGGTCATGACCCGCAGGCCCTGGATGATCCGGAGCCGATCCTGCTCGTGCCGGCGCCGCGTTTCCTGCAGCGCGCGGAAACGCGTCAGGAACTGCGGATACTGCTGGTCGGTGAGCTCGAGCGCCTCCTGCGCCTGCACGAGCGCGTACGCGTCGAACATCCGCTGGACTTCGATCGGCGACACGCCGGCCGCCGGCTGGCCGCCGCGGCCCTGACGCGCCAGCGGCTGCGCGCGAGCCGGCATCGCCGACGACACGACGAACGCGGCAGCCGCCAGGGCTGCAGCCATCGATGCTCGCGACCCGATAGTCTTCACCGTTCTCACCTATGCACCAGGATGTGCCATCTCGTTCTTGATCAGGCGCTGCAGCTCGCGCCGCTGGGCGTCGGTGAGGCGGCTCACTTCCGCGTCGGCGGCGCCCGGCGCCGGCGCGAATCCCGCGGCCACTGTTTCGTCCCAGTCCAGGTCCGACGTCAAATCCGCGACGAACGCGAGCGAGGGATCATCGGCCGGGACATCCGTCGCCGCGTCCCTCGCCACGGCGGAAGACGGCGTCGTCTGCGCCGGCGCCAGGGGCGGGCGATCGGGCGCGCGGAGCGTCGCGAGCGCCGCGACTACTGCGATGGCCGCGACGGCCGCCGTCCACGCGAGCGGCCGGAACCTGAGGACGTCCCGCCACGCGCGGCCGGCCGGCAGCTCCGCTTCCACCGCCTCGCGCACGCGAGCGGACAACTGATCCCAGAAGAGCGGCGACGGCTCGGGCACGTCGGCCTCGGCAGCGGCACCCAGCGCGGCGCGAAGCGCGGAAAGCTGGCGGCGGCAGGTCTCGCATTCGACAAGGTGCGGCACCGACGAGTCCGCCCGCACGCCTTCCGCGAGGTCGACGAGATCGGCAGGCGTGAGATGCGCCATCACTGCCCTCCCTCGAGGCGCTTCTTCAGGTTGCCGAGCGCGTGAAAGAAGTTCGCCTTCACGGCGCCGACCGAGCTCCCCAGCAGCTCGGCGATCTCCTGGTGCGACAGGTCGTGATACGTCCGCAGAATGAGCGTCGCGCGCTGCTTGTCGGGCAGATCCGCGATCGCCGCGCGGACGCGAGCCGCTCGTTCGCCGCGCAGCACGCGATCGACCGGCGATTCTGCGCCGTGATCGACGTGCTGCGCCGCGTCGATCGGCTCGGTTGCCGGCGCTTTCGCGCTGACGCGGTTGAGGCACACGTTCACGCCGATCCGGTACAGCCAGGTCGCGAGCGAGGCCTGCCCCTTGAATGACTTGAGCCCGCGATAGGCGCGCAGGAAGACCTCCTGCGACAGGTCGCTGGCGTCCTCGTGATTGGAGACGAAACGGTAGCAGAGCTGGTAGACGTTCCGGCGGTGCCGCTCGACGATCAGGTCGAACGCGCCGGCCTGCCCCGCCAGACTCGCCGCGACGAGCGCCGGCTCGTCGAGCGCGCGCAGAGCGTCGTCCGCCTCAGCGACGTCCTGCCGAACGACGGTCACATCCCACTCCGAGCGGCAGGCAGCAGGCGTCGGCCATGTCAGCGATGAGCCCATGCAGTCGGTTCCCCCGGATCGGTGGCATCGGACTTAGACCGCGGCGATTCCAGAAGGTTACATCCGGGTCCGGGACTCGAGCAGTTGGGCGATCTCCCGGGCCGTCGGCAGAGCGCCCTGCGCGCCGAGGGCGCGGCAGTTGAGCGCCGCCGCCGCGTTGGCGTAGCGGAGGGCGTCCTCGACGTCGCCGTCCGGTTCCCGCAGGCAGGCGGCCACGAAAGCGCCGCGAAACACGTCGCCCGCGCCGGTGCTGTCCAC
>JBLMXQ010000107.1:0-13596 GCA_050257855.1 Betaproteobacteria bacterium
GTGGCGGCGGCGAATCCGGGCTGGCGCCGCAGCAGACGACGGCCGTAGCGCACGTCCTGCGCGACGCCCGCGAGCGGAACACGGCGAACGGTCGAGAGCAGAGTCCCCGTGGCGCCCTCACGACAGCGCGGCGTTCAACTCGCTCCCCCGTGATTCTTCATTCCCGATTCGGAATTCCCGCTCTTCACCGATTTCGGTAAGCGGTTGAACGGATAGAACACGCATCAAGTCTCGAGCCGCCCGAGACGACAACAAACACCAGGGGCGTGTCGCGGCTACTGTATCGCCCGTTCTCGCCCCGTGTCAGCCCCTCCCCTCACGACACCCGAGCCGACCGGCAGCGTCACGACGTGACCGGCACCAGGCCCTGGCCGAGGTTGACGGAGATAGGAAATCGGGGCGCGAAAGCTTTCACCGCCTGCATCCGGTTGAAAGATTCCGGCGGCGGCCGTCCTCCTGGGAGTGGAGGTGTGCCGTGAAGCGACGGCTCTTTCTCGAACTGGTCGGCAGGGCGGGCGGTGCCGCCGCGGTGCACAGCGCGATGCGCGCGCTCGATCTGCAGGCGCCGGCCGACGCACCGCCGTTCGCGCCCGCGGGCCGCGCCCCGGCAGGCGCGCGGGTGCTCGTGCTCGGTGCCGGCCTTGCCGGCCTGACCGCGGCCTACGAGCTGCAGAAGCTCGGTTACACGTGCGAGGTGCTCGAAGCGCGGGGGCGGCCCGGCGGGCGCGCCTGTACCATCCGCCGCGGCGTCGTCAGCGAAGAAGTCCCGCCGACCGGCGGTCAGGTGTGCGCCTTCGACGAGGGGCTCTACCTCAATCCCGGGCCTATGCGCATTCCCAACTCGCACTCGGTGACGCTCCACTACTGCCGCGAGCTGGACGTGCCGCTCGAGATGTTCACGACGCTGAACGAAGCGGCCTACGTGCACTCCGGGCGCGCGGCCGGCGGCGCGACCGCGAAGCTGCGGCTGCGCGAGCTGCGCACCGACTGGCGCGGCGCCACGGCCGAGTTGCTGGCGAAGGCCGTCTCGCAGGACGCGCTCGACGCCGACCTGACCGGAGACGACAAGGCCAGGCTTCTCGACTGGTTGCGCGTCGACGGCGATCTCGATGGCGCCCTCCGCTACCGCGGCTCGGCGCGCCGCGGCTATCGCCAGCTCCCGGACGCCGGCGACGCACCCGGCCTCGTCGACGACCCGCTGACCCTCGCCGAGCTGCTGCGCACGACCTACTCCGGCGCCATCACGACGACCGAGCTGTGGTACCAGACGCCGATGTTCCAGCCGGTCGGCGGCATGGACCGCCTGCCCCGCGCGCTCGCCGCCCGGGTGCGGAACGTGAAGCTCGGCGCCGAGATCCTCGCGATCGAGCAGCCCGCCGGGCGCGTTCGCGTCCGCTATCGCAATGGCGATGGCGTGCGCGAGACCGAAGCGCCGTACGCAATCTGCACGCTGCCGCTGCCGATCCTGTGCGGCCTCCCGGTCGACATGGCGCCCGAGACGCGCGCCGCCATCGCCGACGTCCGTTACGCGTCCGTCGGCAAGATGGGCCTCCAGTTCAAGCGCCGCTTCTGGGAAGAGGACGAAGGGATCTACAGTGGTGTGACCTCCACCGATCTCGAGATCACGCAAATCGTCTATCCTTCGTGCGGCTACCACTCGCGCAAAGGCGTCCTCGTCGGCTACTACCAGAACTCGAAAACGCAGCCTCAGTTCGCAATCGCGATGGGCCGTCGCTCGCCGGCCGATCGCCTCGCCGTGGCGCTCGAGCAGGGCGCGCGCATCCACCCACAGTACCCGCACGAGTTCGAGACCGCGTTCTCGGTCGCCTGGGAGAACGTCAAGTACTCACGAGGCGGCTGGGCGATCTGGACGGACGAGACGCGCAAGGGCGCGGCCTACCGAGCCCTGTGCCGGCCCGATCGCCGCCTCCACTTCGCCGGCGATCACGTCAGCTACACGACGTCGTGGATGCAGGGCGCCTTCCAGTCGGGGCGGGCGGCCGCGGCGGCCGTCCACGCCCGCGCCAGTCGAGACGCGCTGGTCGCCGGGTAGCGGCAGGCGCCTGCGGATGCCCGAGGGCGCTCTCACGCGCCCGCCGTCACGATCGCGACGCCGTTCGCCGCGGGGGAACGACGCGCGCCGATGCCGGCGCTGGACGCTGAAGCAGCCCGCCGCGGGGACCGTCCGTCTGGATGCGCCAGTATTCAATCGGCAAGCCTTCCACGCAGACAAACGTCCAGCCGAAGACCGCCGTGTAGAACGCGATAGCACGCTTCAGATCGGTTGCCTGAATTTCAAAATACGAAGGCGTGTTCATGATCGTGGTGCGAAACGAGCGCCACCTTCGCGCTCGCTTGCTCTAGCGCTGTCCGCGGCGAACATCCGCTGGACGTTCTCCCTACGCAGCCCACCCGGCCGGCAGGCCGGTAGAACACATCCAGCCCGCGTCATCACGCCATCCTGCAGCGACCAGGTCCTTCAATGACTGCGCTGCATCGCGTTCCGCTTCGCTGTGCCGCCTGTAGATGCGCTCATACAGTGCTTGACCGTTGAGCGTCACGCGCACCGCGAAGTGCGGCACGTCGGCGGCGGCGTCCAGTAGCACGTTGAGTTCGCAGGACACGTCGGCAACGCACCCGACGCGCCGCACCGTCCACAACGGCGTGAAGTCTACGGTTCTCATAGATCCAAGCGGCGACGGTTGCGCGTGCCGACACTCCAGTGCGCCAGCCGGCGTTCTCTGCCGTTTATGATCTGGAAGGGAGCCGAAGAAGATCCATTGTGCGCGCGGACGAGCACGCCGTCAATCTATCCGACGAACCCAAAGCGGTACGAAAGAAAGAAACGCCTGCTCAACGTCAATGCCAGAGCAGTGGCAGACGTTCACGACGTCACCGTACGATGACAGAATTTCGAACACGCCGTGTGTGGCGTGGATCTTCTTCGACGGCTGGCGCGGCTGGAAACCGTCGGCGATCGGCGCGTGCGTCTGCGCGGTGGTCGGCCCAGTGGCGATCACGCTGGCGGCCGGCCACCACACGTTCCTGGTCCACTACAGCGCGCGCGCCCTGGTGATTCCTGAAGACGGTGAAGCATCCCGTGCCCGGGATCGGCAGCGGTCCAACGGCCTTCGGGTTGCGCGTCCTCAGTTCGCTCCAGCAGAGCGCGCCGGTTTCGCCCCAAACACGCTGACGCCCTGTTGCGTCTTCGGCTTCCAGACGGCGAGGACGGCGTCGCCCCATCGGCCCGAACAGCCGCGTGTCGCCGCCGCCGACTGCGCTCACGATGGCCTTGTCGCGTCGATCGCTCAATAACGAATCGACCGCATGCCCATCACGTCGGCGGCAGGCGGACGTCGAACGTGGCCGACTTCGTCTGCTCCTGATTGCCGGCGACGTCGACGGAGCGGAACAAGACTGTGTGGCGACCGTTGCCAAGCGCGAACGCGGTTCCGTTCCTCCACGTGACTCCGCCGTCAAGGCTGTACGACGTCGACGCGACGCCCGACACGTTGTCGCGCGCGGTGAGCGTCACCCGGAACGACACTGGACCGATGTTCGGCAGCGTCAGGTACTGGCCACTCGCCGTCGTCACCGGCGGGGTGGAGTCGATATCGACCTGTAGCGACTGCTCGACCTGCACGTTGCTCTCGACGTCCGTCGCCCGGTACAGGACCGTATGGATCCCGTCGGCGTACAGCGTCAACGTTCCCGATCGCCACGTCCGCCCGCCGTTCACGCTCCACTGCACCGTCGCGATGTCGGCCGGATCCAACGGATCGTCCGTTGCGGTGAACGTGACGACGACCGGGCCGCCGATGTACCAGCCGTTCAGGCCCAGCGGTCCCGAGACCGATGCCGTCTCTGACGGCGGCGTCGCGTCGGGCGTGATGATCCTGAACTGGCGCGCGGAGTAGAGGCGGGACTCGCCGCCTCCTTCACAGCCCCACATGTAGAACGCATACCCGGTCGTGCCCAGGTGCCCCGGCTCGTGCGCCGGCGACATGAACGTCGGGTACAAGCCCTTGAATCCGTTTCCGGTGCAGTTGACCGGGTCGAACTGGCTCCACGACCCGTCAATCTGGCGCGGCTGCGTCTGGCCGGTGATCGGCTGCGGCTCGCTCCACTGCGCCGGATCGGATGGGTCGTAGCTGGTCGCATAGAACCAGGACGCTCCGGGTCCGCAGCCCGCCTGCACGTCCTCCGGGCTGGATGGATTGCAGCTCAGGCCCCACTCGAGCGTCGTCCGGCTCGGGTCGCTCGGCGACGAGCAGACGAACGTCAGCAGGTACTGCTGCGTCGCTTCGACATAATTGATGCTTCCCATGTGACGCGTCTGGTGCCGGTCGGCGCAGTTTTCGTACGCGCCATCAGGAAGAATCGGTGTCTCCAGGCCACCCACATCCGTCCGTCGGTCGGCGTCGTTCGCGGACAGCACGCTGCCGGCCTCCGTGAACCCTCCGGTCCCTCCGTCCGGCACGTACCACTTGCGGAAGTCGAGTCGCGCGTCTTCGGTGAGCGCCGCCTTGGCGAGCATGAGATCGGACTCCCGCTGGTCCGGAATCTGGTAGAGTCCCGCCACCTTGTCGTTCCAGCTGTACCCGTGGATCACATAGAGGTCCGGCTGCGATCCGGGTTTGACATCGTCGACGAAGGCTGATGGCTCACCGTCGCCGATGTCGCCGTGTGTCTTCAGCTTCTGCGTGATCAGGCTGCCGAGCGAAACGTTCGGGCTCAGGATCGGATACCGGCCGTAATTGAACGGCGGCGTCGGGGCGTTCGGCCGGCCGCAATTACCTTCGCAGAGTTGAGTGCCGAACATCCCGTCGGGCGCCTTCGGCGTCGGCGTTGCCGTAAGGTGAAACGGCAGAATCTGCTGGTTCGGCGGATTCACGTACAGCGGCCAGTGGCGGCCGTAATCGGTGGACGTGGCCACGGCCGTGACGATGTAGGCATTGCCTGACGGATTGCTGCCGACCGGAATGCCCGCGCAGACGTTCGCGCCTTCGTAAATCATCAGGAGTCGCCCGGGCGTCGACGGATCCTTCACGATCGTGCCTGGCGCCGCGTAGCTCGAATCGAATGTCTTGTTGTGGTCGATGCACGTTCCACCGACAACCGGCATGAGGACGACGCCCTCGTGACAGCCGGGCTGCTGCGCCCCGGCGCCCGAACATGGACCCGACGTGGGCTGCGGATAGATGCCATACCCATCCTGCTTCGCGAAAGCAAGCGTCCACCAGCCGGCGGCGTTCGGCCCCCTCCCGCCGGACAGGACGACCGCGCCGATGCCGTCGGAGAGTTTCGTGCCGCTCGCGACCCAGAACAAATAATCCGCGTTGGTACCGAGCGTCCCGGGCGAGAAGATCGTCTGCATCTCGTCCGAGGTCACACCGAGGCCGCCAAAGATATTGATCGGACAGCGGCCGCGCGGAACCGGTGAACGAGCTGCCCCCGGCTCGCATGTCGCGCCTCTCGGCGCGAGCACGAGTTTGTGCGTGTCATTGCCGGCCGCGTCGTTGACGGTGATCGCGAGGATCGGCGGCGGATACGTCTCGGCACGGAGCCGCGGGCTCACTGGACGGCGGCCGAACAGGATCGCGGCCGATGCTGCGGCCGCCACTATCACGACCGACAAACGTCGCGAGCGCATGGCGCAGGCCTCCTCCGGCACAGTTTAGGGTTCGCGCCTCGCACGCCCTCATCAAAAGTCGATAAGCTACTCGCACGCAGCATCCGTCCCGAGTCTGATGGAAATTGCCTGGGGAAGGCATAGAGGGTGAGGAGAGCGTGGCCCACTTCTTCACGAACGCATCGTTAGGCAGCACGTCCGGCCAAGCCGTCGTCGGCGTGGATGGATCCGCGACACCGCGCTCTTGAGAGATGCCGGTCACCGAGCACCGGCCTCAGCGCCGGTTTATTCCAATTCCTACTTCCTGATTCCTGATTTCTCGAGTCGTTCCCGCCATCGTCCGGCGGCGTCGAACACCTCGTCCAGCTTCTCGCCCGACGCGAGGTGGTGCCGCAGGTCCTGCAGGACGGCTATCAGCGCGTCGAGCGCCGCACCGATCTCGTCGGCGTTGCTGGCCGCGATGTCGCGCCAGATGCCGGCGGGACTCGACGCGAGGCGGGTCGTGTCGGTCAGCCCGCGCCCGGCCAGCCCGAGCCCCGCCTCGCCCGCGACCTCGCCTACCACCTGCATCAGCGCGCTGGCGGTCAGCTGTGGAAGGTGGCTGATCGCGGCGAGCACCCGGTCGTGCTCCGCCGCTCCGATCAGGTGCGGCTCGGCTCCAAGCGCGCGGACGAATGCCGACAGGCGCTCCAGCGCCGCACCCGTCGCGTCCCCCTCCGGCGTGAACAGCCATGGCCGGCCCTTGAACAGGTCCGGCCTCGCGTGCTCGAGCCCACCTCGGGCCGCGCCGGCCATCGGATGCCCCCCCACGAACGTGAACCGCGGCGGCAGGGACCGGGCGGCTTCGACCGTCGTCCGCTTGGTGCTCCCGGTGTCGGTCACCACCGCCGGCGTGCGGACGTACTCGTCGAGCCGAGCGAGCAGCCCGACGTTCTGCGAGACTGGCGCGGCGAGGATGACGAGATCGGCCTCCGCGAGCACGTACAGCTCGTCGGCGGCGACATCAATCGCGTACAGGCGCATCGCCGTCTCGAGCACGTCCTTGTCGTCGACGGCGATGACGAGGGAGGACGGCCAGATCTGCCGCGCCGCGAGCGCGATCGATCCACCGATCAGGCCGAGCCCGACGATGCCGATCTTCTCGAACACCGGAGGCGCGCCCTCGCCGGCGCGGCCAGGCTGAATGACCGGCAGCATTCCCAATTCCCACTTCTCAGTTCTTGTCGTCGATTCCTACGTGCCCCAGCCGCGGCGCGCGACCGGCTCGACGCAGATGCTGCGGCCGATCGCCGGCGCGATGATGCGGAGCTCCGCCATCAGCCGATCGAACTGCGCGGGGAACAGCGATTGCGCGCCGTCGCTCAGCGCGTGATCGGGGTCGCCGTGCACCTCGATGATGAGGCCGTCGGCACCGGCCGCGACCGCCGCGCGCGCCATCGGCGCCACCTTGTCGCGGCGCCCGGTCCCGTGGCTCGGGTCGACGATGATGGGCAGGTGAGAGAGCTTCTGGACGATCGGGATGGCCGAGATGTCGAGCGTGTTCCGCGTGGCGGTCTCGAACGTCCGGATACCGCGCTCGCAGAGGATCACGTCGGTGTTGCCGCCGCTCAGCACGTACTCGGCCGACAGGAGCCACTCTTCGATCGTCGCCGAGATCCCGCGCTTCAGCAGCACGGGCCGGCGCGTCCGCCCGAGCTCGCGCAGCAGCGTGAAGTTCTGCATGTTGCGCGCCCCGACCTGGAACATGTCGCAGTAGCGATCGATCAGCTCGATCTGGCTGACGTCCATCACCTCGGTGACGAGCTTGAGGTTCTCGGCGCTCGCCGCGTCGCGCAGCAGGCGCAGCCCTTCCTCCCCGAGCCCCTGGAAGCTGTACGGCGAGCTCCGCGGCTTGAAGGCCCCGCCCCGCAGGACCTTGGCCCCGGCCCGCCGCACGGCCGCCGCGATCGTCGCGACCTGCTGCTCGTTCTCCGCCGAGCACGGCCCGGCGATGACGACGACCTCGTCGCCGCCGATCCGGACGTCGCCGAGCGCCACGACCGTGTTCTCCGGCCGGAACGTGCGGCTCGCAAGCTTGTACGGCTCCGAGATCCGGTGCACCTCGTGCACGCCGTCGAGCATCTCGATCAGCCGCGGATCCGGATGCGTCTGGCCGACCGCGCCCAGCACGGTTCGCGTCACCCCGGTGGACCGATGCACGTCCAGACCGAATTCGATCAGCCGCGCGACCACCTGCTCGATCTGCGCCTCGGTGGCGCGCTCTTCCATCACGACAACCATGGCGTCCACAGCCTCCGCAACCCAACCATTGATCATACTCGCTCACGGGCCCGAACGCCCGCCCCTGCTACACCGGCTCGTCGCCGTCCTGCATGATCCGACGCTCCAGCCGCCGCGCCTCATCGATGATCCGCTCGAACAGCCGGCCGATCGCGTCGGGCCCGAGGGGCCCCTCGGTGGCGATCCGCCTGACGTGCTCGAGCACCTGCTTCTCCCGATGCGGCTGGTACACCGCCAGGCCATGCTCGCGCTTGAATCGGCCGATTTCACACACGCAGCGCGCGCGCTCGTTCAGCAGGCGGACGATGACCTCGTCCACCCTGTCGATGTCGCCGCGCAGATCGTCCAGATTCGCCATTCGTCTCATGCGGGCGACACGCGATCGCCCGCCCCTTTCAGCCATCGCACGAACTGCTCGACGCGCGGAATCAGATCGCCCGTCCCGGACGCCTCCGCGATGAGCGACACCAGCGCGCTGCCGACGACAGCGGCGTCGGCGCAGGCTCCGACTTCGACGACGTGCTCGGGACGCGAAATCCCGAACCCGAGCGCCAGCGGCAGATCCGTCACCGCGCGCACGCGTCCCGCCAGCTCCGCTGCGGTGGCAGCGACGCGATCCCTCGCGCCCGTCACGCCGAGGCGGGAGATGGCGTACAGGAACCCCTGTCCGAGCTCCGCCGCCCTGGCGATGCGCGCGTCGGTCGTCGTCGGGCTGAGGAGGAAGATCGTCGCGATCCCCTGCTTCGCCATCGTCTCCCGGAACGGGCCGGCCTCCTCGATCGGGAGGTCCAGCGCCAGGACGCCGTCGACGCCGGCGGCGGCTGCGCGGCGCGCGAAGGCGTCGACGCCCATCCGCATCAGCGGGTTCGCGTAACTGAAGACGACGATGGGCGCGGCCACCAGCGGGCGGACGCGGGCGATGACCTCGAGCGTCGCGCGCAGGCTGCCGCCGGCCGCGAGCGCGCGTTCGGCGGCGCGCTGGATGACCGGGCCGTCGGCCATCGGGTCGGAGAACGGCACGCCGACTTCGAGGACGTCCGCGCCCGCGCGATCCAGCGCCAGGAGCACCTCGCCCGAGCGCACGAGATCGGGATCGCCGGCGGTCGTGTAGGTGACCAGACCGGTCCGGCGCTCGCGGCGCAGGCGCGCGAAGGTCTCGGTCAGGCGGACAGGCATTTCTGCACCGTGTTCACGTCCTTGTCGCCGCGGCCGGAGAGGTTCACCAGCATCAGCGTCTCCGCTCCGAGCTGCGGGGCCAGCCTGCGCGCGTACGCAATCGCGTGGGCCGATTCGAGCGCGGGAAGGATGCCTTCGAGCCGCGCGAGCAGCTGAAAGGCGTCGAGCGCCTCGTCGTCGGTGACGTAGGTGTACTCGGCCCGGCCCTGTTCGCGCAGCCAGGTGTGCTCGGGGCCGACCGCGGCGTAGTCGAGGCCGGCGGAGATCGAATGCGTCGGCTCGATGTTGCCGTCGTCGTCCTGCAGCACGAATGTGCGCGTCCCCTGCAGCACGCCTGCGCTGCCGCCGGCGAACCGCGCCGCGTGACGCCCGCGCACGATCGACTCGCCGCCCGCTTCGACGCCAATCAGGCGGACGGCGGGATCGGCGACGAAGGCGTCGAACAGGCCGATGGCGTTGCTGCCGCCGCCGACGCACGCGACGCAGGCGTCGGGCAGCCGGCCGGCGAGCTCGAGAAATTGGGCGCGCGCCTCGCGGCCGATCACCGACTGGAAGTCGCGCACCATGACGGGATAGGGATGCGGGCCGAGAACGGAGCCGAGCAGGTAATAGGTGTCGGCGACGTCGCTCACCCAGTCGCGCATCGCCTCGTTGATGGCGTCCTTCAACGTGCGGCTCCCGGCGTCCACCGAGCGGACCTCCGCGCCGAGCAGGCGCATGCGGAAGACGTTCAGAGCCTGCCGATCCATGTCCTCGGCGCCCATGTACACGCAGCACGAGAGGCCGAGCAGCGCACAGGCGGTGGCCGTCGCGACGCCGTGCTGGCCGGCGCCGGTCTCGGCAACGATCCGGCGCTTGCCCATGCGCACGGCGAGCAGGGCCTGACCGAGGGCGTTGTTGATCTTGTGCGCGCCGGTATGCGTCAGGTCCTCGCGCTTCAGGAAGATGCGGGCGCCGCCGCACGCAGCCGTCAGGCGCCGCGCCTCGTAGACCGGCGTCGGCCGGCCGACGTAGTGCTTGAGCAGCCGGCCGAGCTCGTCGTGAAAGGCGCGGTCGGCGCGCGCCGCGGCGTACGCGCGCTCGAGCGCCTCGACCGGCTCGACCAGCGTCTCGGGCACGAAGCGCCCGCCGTATTCCCCGAAGTATCCGCGCGCGTCAGGGCCGCGCAGGATGTTCGCTGCTGGCATGAATGGCCTCGAACAGCGCCCGGAGGCGCCGGTGATCCTTGACGCCGGGCGAAGCTTCCACGCCCGACGAGACGTCGATTCCGAACGGCCGGACGCGCGCGACCGCCTCCGCCACGTTGTGCGGCGCCAGTCCACCCGCGAGCACGACCCGGCGGACCGCCGCCGCCTCGGCGGCGCGGTCCCAGTCGAGCGGGCGGCCGGTGCCGCCGCGACGCTCCGGGTCGTGCGCGTCGAGCAGAATCGTCATGCGCTCGGGCCACCGCCGGACCGCCGACAGCTCGAAGCGGTCGCCGACGGCAATGGCCTTGACGACCGGCCGGACGATCGCCGACGCCTCGGCGGCCGTCTCGTCGCCGTGCAGCTGCACGGCTCCGAGCCGCACGAGCGCCGCGACGGCATTGACGTAGTCGGCAGGCTGGTTCACGAACACGCCGACGGTCGTCACGAACGGCGGCAGGCCCGCGGCAATCGCGCGTGCGCGATGCGGATCGATAGCCCGCGGGCTCTTCGGCCAGAAGACGAACCCGATCGCGTCCGCGCCGAGCGCGACGGCGGCCTCGGCGTCATCGAGGCGCGTGATGCCGCAGATCTTGACTAGCATGCCGACACCAGCGCCCTCAGCTCCGCCGCCGGATCGCCGGCGGTCATGAGCTGCTCCCCCACCAGGAACGCCTTGAAGCCGAGGCGTCCGAGACGCTCGAGATCCGCCCGGCTGCGCAGGCCGCTCTCGCTGACCGCGATGACGCCCGCCGGCAGCCTGCCGACGACGCGCTCCGACGCCGCGACGTCCACTGCAAGCGTGCGCAGGTTGCGATTGTTGACGCCGACAATCCCGGCGCCGGCGTCGACCGCGATCGCGGCCTCCTCCTCGTCGTGCACTTCGACGAGCGGGTCGAGCCCGAGATCCGCCGCCCTCACGATGAGGCGCCGCAGCAGCTGTGGACCGTGCTCGTCCCCCGGCCGCCCCACCTGCCCTGCCCGCCGGTCGACGAGCGCCGCCACAATCAGCAGCACCGCGTCGGCGCCCGCCGCCCGCGCCTCGAAGAGCTGATACTCGGACAGGATGAAGTCCTTGCGCAGGAGCGGTACGTCGACCGCGGCGCGCACGGACGCCAGATGCTCGAGCGATCCGTCGAAGAAGGTCGGCTCGGTCAGCACCGAGATCGCCGCGGCGCCGGCCTGCGCGTATCCGGTCGCAATCGCCGCCGGATCGTAGTCGGTTCGCAGGACGCCTCGGGACGGCGATCGGCGCTTGCACTCGGCGATCACGTTCACGCGATCCGCGCGCCCGAGCGCGTGGCGCAGCCGCCCGGCGCGCGCCGGCCGCGCCTCCGCGCGCCGCGCCACGCTCGACAGCGGCTCGCGCGACGCGCGCACCTCGACGACGCGGCGCGTCGCGGCGACGATGGCCGCGAGCAGGTCGGCCGCCGGCGCCACGGTCATGCGCTCGCCCCCGGCGCGAATTCGCCCGCGGTCGAGAGCGCGACCAGCCGCTCCAGCGTCCGGGCGGCGTCGCCGCGCTCCAGCGCGCGCGACGCCATCACGATTCCATGCTCGACCGATGGGACCCGTCCCGCGATGAACAGCGAGGCGCCCGCGTTCAGCAGCACGACGTCGCGCTGCGGTCCGCGCTCGCCGGCCAGAATGCGCTCGATGATGCGCGCGTTGTCGTGGACGCTGCCGCCCTTGAGCGACTGCAGCGACGCCTTGGGCAGCCCGACGTCGGCCGGATGCAGGTAGAACGTGTTCACGGCGCCGTCCCGGCACTCGGACACCTTCGTGTACCCGGTCGTGGAGATCTCGTCGAGACCGTCGGCGCTGTGCACCACCCAGGCCCGCTCGGAGCCGAGCAGGAGCAGGGCGCGGGCGAGGAGTTCGGTGAATTCCGGCCGCGGCACGCCCACGAGCTGCCGCGTCGCGCCCGCCGGGTTCGTGAGCGGACCGAGCAGGTTGAACGCCGTGCGGATGCCCAGCTCCCGCCGCGCCTCCGCCGCGTGCTTCATCGACGGATGGAAGGTCTGCGCGAAGAAGAAGCCGATCCCGGCCTCCGCCAGACAGCGCTCGACCACCGCCGCCGACGCGCCGATCCGGACGCCGAGCGCCTCGAACACGTCGGCGCTTCCCGCGAGACTCGACGCCGAGCGGTTGCCGTGCTTCGCCACGCGCACGCCGCAGGCCGCCACGACCAGCGCCGCGCACGACGAGATGTTGAACGTGCCCGATTTGTCGCCTCCGGTTCCGCACGTGTCGAACACCTGCTCGTAGCGGCGCTCCACCTGCACGGCGTGCGCGCGCATGGTCCGGGCGAAGCCGACGATCTCGGCCGGGCGCTCGCCTTTCATCGCGAGGCCGACGAGCAGGGCCGCGACGTGCGCCGGCCGCGCGCGGCCCTCCATCACCTCGCCCATGGCGGCCGCCGCCTCGTCAATCGTCAGATCCTCGTGCCGCGTCAGCTTTTCGATCAGCGGTTGCAGCATCCCGGTGCCTCATGGCGGGTCCGAACGCCCATCAGCCCATCCGCCCGTCGAGAAAATTACGCAGAATCTGCCGCCCCTCCCCGGTCAGGATCGACTCGGGATGAAACTGCACGCCGTGAATCGGCCAGAAGCGGTGGCGGATGCCCATGATCATCCCGTCCTCGCGCGCACGCGCCGACACCTCGAGATCGGCCGGCACCGACCCGCTCGCGATGACGAGCGAGTGGTACCGCGTGGCGACGAAGGGCCCGGCAATCCCGGCGAAAACGCCGCGTCCGTCGTGCTCGACCGTCGAGGTCTTGCCGTGCATCGCCGCGTCGGCGCGGACGACCGGCGCCCCGAACGCCGCGCCGATCGCCTGGTGCCCGAGGCACACGCCCAGGATCGGCGTGGTCGGCCCGAACCGCCGCACGACGTCCAGCGTCATCCCGGCGTCTTCGGGACGACCCGGGCCTGGCGAGATCAGAATCCGGTCGGGGGCCGCGCGTTCTACGTCGTTCAACGTGCCCGCGTCGTTGCGCATGACGCGCACCTCGGCGCCGAGTTCGCCGAGATACTGGACGAGGTTGTATGTGAACGAGTCGTAGTTGTCGATGACCAGAATCATTACTCTATTTCTCGCGGGGCCCCACCCCCGCTCGCAGCCGTCGCTCACGCTCCGGATCTTGCTCGCTGCTTCCGTCCGCTCAGTCCGCAGCAGTTGGTGCGGGCCCCGCTCATCGCCGTCGCTCACGCTCCGGATCTTGCCCGCTGCCTCCGTCCGCTCAGTCCGCAGCAGTTGGTGCGGGCCCCGCTCATCGCCGTCGCTCACGCTCCGGATCTTGCCCGCTGCCTCCGGCCGCTC
>JBLMXQ010000108.1:0-15622 GCA_050257855.1 Betaproteobacteria bacterium
AGCGGGCGACGGCCGAGCAGAAGGCGATCGAGGTCGATCTGGGGAAGTACACGGGGCAGGTGACCGTCATCGACAAGCAGATCACCACCATGATGTCCGAGCAGACGAGGCTGCGCGGGCAGCTCGACGTGCTCGCGCCGAGCGCCCTGAAGGACTACTTCCGCAACGCGCCGCTGCTCGACTTCATGGCGCCGACGCTCAAGATCCAGCAGATCATCCTGCCGGACATCGTCGACGATGTGAACTTCAAGACGGTTCCGAAGATGGATCGGTGCCAGACGTGCCATCTGGCGATCGACAAGAAGGGTTACGAGAAGTACCCGCAGCCTTTCCGCACGCACCCGCAGCTCGACGTGTACCTCGGCGGCACCTCGCCGCACCCGATCGAGAAGATCGGCTGCACCGTATGCCATGAAGGCATGGGGCAGTCGGTCAGCTTCCGCGACACCGCGCACACGCCGGGCTCCGAGAAGCAGAAGGAGGAGTGGGAGGCGAAGTACGGGTGGGAGGAACCCGACCTGTGGGACTATCCGATGCTGCCGACGAAGATGACGGAGGCATCGTGCGCCAAGTGCCACAAGCAGGAGATCTTCATCCCGCACGCGGACCAGCTGAACCTGGCCTACGCGACGTTCGAGCGCGCGGGTTGCTACGCCTGCCACAAGACGAAGGGCTTCGAGAACGTGAAGAAGCCGGGACCGATCCTGACGCGCATCAGCGCGAAGCTGGCGCCTGACTGGGTGAAGCACTGGATCCGGAACCCGCGCGCCGTGAAGCCGGCGACGTGGATGCCGCGCTTCTTCTACAACTCGAACAACAGCTCGCCCCAGGACGCCGTCAGGAACGAGGTCGAGATCAACGCGATCGTCGCGTACCTCTTCGCCAACTCGGAGCCGTACCAGTTCGACGCGCCGAACCCGCCGCGCGGCGACGCGAAGAGCGGCGAGCAGATCGTCAAGTCGGTCGGCTGCCTCGGCTGCCACGTCGTCGGCGAAGGCGAGCGCGCGCAGGTGCCGCTGCGGCGCACCTTCGGGCAGCCGCTCGAGAACATCGGCAACAAGACGACGTACGTGTGGCTGTACAACTGGGTCAAGAACCCGAAGCACTACAGCCCGAACACCTACATGCCGAACCTGCGGCTGACCGATGCGCAGGCGGCCGACGTCGCCACGTACCTGTCGACGCTCAAGGGTCCCGCCGGCGACGCGCCGAAGGCGACGCCGGACCAGAAGGCGGTCGACGACGTCATCCTCGACTACTACAGGGCGACGATGCCGCTCGACGACGCGAAGGCGCAGATCGCGAAGATGTCGCCGGAGCAGAAGCAGCTGGCGCTCGGGCAGAAGGTGATCCTGCGCTACGGCTGCTTCAGCTGCCACGAGATCAAGGGTTTCGAGAACGCACAGCCGATCGGCACCGATTTGTCCGAGGAAGGAAGCAAGCTGGTGACGCGGCTCGACTTCGCGTTCATCAGCAACATTCCCCACACGTCGAAGCTCGCCTGGTTCGAGACCAAGCTGCACGACCCGAGAATCTTCGACCGCGACCGCGACCTGCAGCCGCTCGAGAAGCTTCGGATGCCGAACTTCGACTTCTCGGACCAGGAAGTCGATCGCCTCGTGACCGCGATCATGAGCTTCCAGCGAGTCGTGCAGCCGCCGGCGGCGATGCCCGAGCGATCCGCGCGGCTCGACTACCTCGTCGCGGGCCGGACGCTCGTGCGCCGGAGGAACTGCGTCGGCTGCCACGTCATCGAGGGCGACGGCGGCGACTTCGTGAAGCTCGTGGCCGATTCCTCGCTCGGGCCGCCGATGCTGACGCCCGAAGGCGCGCGCGTCCAGCCCGAGTGGCTCTATGCGTTCCTGCGCGGCCCGATCACCATCCGTCCGTGGCTGAACGTCCGGATGCCGACCTTCGGCCTCGACGACGCGAACCTGAACACGATCCTGCGCTATTTCGGGTCGATCTCGAAGTCGATCGGGCCGTTCCAGACGCCGACCCTCGTCCACACGGCGAACGAGGAAGCGGCCGGCAAACAGCTGTTCGAGATGCTGAAGTGTCAGCAGTGCCACGTCCTCGGCGCAATCCCGAAGGACCAGCCGACCTCGAATCTCGCGCCCGATCTGCGCATGGCACCCGAGCGGCTGCAGGCCGACTGGATCCTGCAGTGGCTCAAGAAGCCGTCCGACATCCTGCCGGGCACGCGGATGCCCGCGTTCTGGCCCGACTTCCCGAAGTCGTACTACCCGCAGCTTGACGGGAGCGCCGAGGCCCAGATCAAGGCGATTCGCGATTACCTGTTCACGTTCAAGGGCGGGCCGAATCCGAAGACTGCCGCTGCGGTGGTCGCGAACGGGACAGAGTAGGAGCAGGGCGGGTCCGGCCGGACCCGCCCCGCCCGCGGTTCGTTACCGTGTCGCCGCCGCCGGCCGGGCGGCCGGTACGTCGCGCGCGCCTTCACCCACGTAGAGCTGCCGCGGCCGGGCGATCTTCTGCTCCGGATCGAGCAGCATCTCCTCCCACTGCGCCAGCCAGCCGACGGTCCGCGGAATCGCGAACAGCACCGGAAACATCGAGACCGGGAACTTCATCGCCTGATAGATGAGGCCCGAATAGAAGTCGACGTTCGGGTACAGTTTGCGGCTGACGAAATACTCGTCCTCGAGCGCGATCCGCTCGAGCTCGAGCGCCACCTGGATCAGCGGACTCCTGCCCTGGACCTCGAACACGGCGTCGGCCATCTGCTTGAGGATCCGCGCGCGGGGGTCGTACGACTTGTACACGCGGTGCCCGAATCCCATCAGCCGGCCCTCGCCCGCCTTGACGCGCGCGACGAATGCCGGCACGTTCGCCGTGCTGCCGATCTCGCTCAGCATCCGAAGCACCGCTTCGTTCGCGCCGCCGTGCAGCGGGCCGTAGAGCGCGGCCGCGGCCCCGGCGAGCGCGGAGTACGGGTCGACGTGCGAGCTGCCGATGCCGCGCATCGCGTTCGCGCTGCAGTTCTGCTCGTGGTCGGCGTGGAGGATGAACAGCACGTCCATCGCGCGCACCAGCGCAGGATCGGGGCGGTAGGGCGCCTCGGTCATCCGGAACATCATGTTCAGGAAGTTCGCCGTGTAGCTCTGGGTGTTGTCCGGCATGACGTAGTGCAGCCCCAGGCTGTGGCGGTACGCGTACGCGGCAATCGTCGGAACCTTGCCGACCAGCCGCAGCATCTGCAGATGCCGCGACGAGATGTCGCTGATGGCCTTCGCATCCGGATAGAAGGTCGAGAGCGCGCCGATCGTGCTGAGGAACATCCCCATCGGGTGCGCGTCGTACTGGAACCCGTCCATGAACTTCTTGATGTTCTCGTGGACGAGCGTGTGGAGCGTCACCTCCTCGATCCACGCGGCGAGCTCGTCGGCGCCCGGCAGCTCGCCGAAGATGAGGAGGTAGGCGACCTCGAGAAACGTCTTCCGCTCGGCCAGCTGTTCGATCGGGTACCCGCGGTAGCGCAGGATGCCCTTGTCGCCGTCGATGAAGGTGATCCGGCTGCGGCAGCTCGCCGTGTTCATGAAGGCCGGGTCGTACGACAGGAGGCCGAAGTCGTCGGCGGATGTCTTGATCTTGCGCAGCTCCGGTGCCGGAATGCTGCCGTCGGTAATCGGAACCTCGTATGTCTTGCCCGTGCGGTTGTCGGTGATGGTCAGCGAGTCGTGCGCCATAAGGCCTCCGAGTGCCAGTAAAACCTGCCGGGATATCGGCGGAATGAACCCAACGGGACGACTGGTGCAACGTCGATACCGACCATGATCTGCGGCCGGCTACATCAGTTCGATGAGTTCGGCACCTTTTGTCTGCTGGCTTGAAGGTCTCATATCAGATCAATTGCCGGATTCCCGGCAAAGACTTGCATTTGTTGTTCTTTTATGCCGGCTGATTGATGAGTCTCTTGGCACGACGCGTGCGATTCGATCGGTGCCATTACCGTGAAACCCAGAGTCCACGAAATCGATCCTCTGCGAAACGAACGCTGGACCGAATTCCTCACGCGACATCCTCTGGCATCCGTCTTTCATTCACCCGCCTGGCTGTCGACGCTCGAGCGAACATACGGGTACCGGCCGGCGGTGCTGACGACCTCGGAACCGGGCGCCAGGCTCACCGACGGACTGGTCTTCTGCAGGATCAGCAGCTGGCTGACCGGCCGGCGCCTCGTGTCCCTGCCGTTTTCCGATCACTGCGACGTGCTCGCACAGGAGCCGGAGACGGTCGGCGTCCTCGCCGCGGCGCTGCAGAAGCAGAGCGAGATCGAAGGCTGCCGGTACGCCGAGCTTCGCCCGACGGTTTGCCTCGGCGGCTATGCGACGGCGTTTCGCAACGACCGCACGTTCGTGCTCCACCGCCTGAGCCTCCGTCCGCCCCTGGACGATCTGTTCCAGCAGTTTCATCGGAGCTGCGTTCAGAGAAAGATCAGGCGGGCGGACCGCGAACGTCTCGACTTCCACACCGGAAGCACCCGTCAGCTGGTCGACGCCTTCTACCGGCTCGCCGTCCGGACGCATCGCCGCCATGGCGTGCCGCCGCAGCCGCTCGCGTGGTTCCGCAACCTGGCCGAGCAGGGCGGCGAGTCGCTGAAGATCCACCTGGCGTCGAAGGACGGAAGGCCGATCGCGGGAGTGCTGACGCTGCGCTTCAAGAGGACGCTGACTTACAAGTACGGCGCCTCGGATGAACGCTTTCACACGACGGGGGCGATGCCGCAGCTGCTGTGGCGCGCGATTCAGGAGGCGAGGGAGCTCGGCTGCGAGCAGCTCGATCTGGGGCGGTCCGACATCGACAACCTGGGCCTCACGACGTTCAAGGACCACTGGGCGGCGTCGCGCTCGGCGTTGTGCTACTGGCGCTTCTCCACGACGCGTTCCGGTCGGCAGCGCCGGCCCTGGGAGATCGGGCTGTCGCAGAAGGTGTGGACCCACGGTCCGGAGCGGCTGTTCACGATGGCGGGACGGCTGTTGTACAGGCACGTCGGGTAACGCATGACGGCTCGCCAGGGGGCGCGATGACTGCGGTTGACGGGGCGCACGGCGGACTGCGGCCCACTGAAGTCGATTTTCACCGGGACGCTCGCTGGGAGCAGTTCGTGGACGCGCATCCCGATGCGCTCATCTTCCACCATCCCGCCTGGTTGCAGGTGCTGGAGCGGGAGTCCGGCCGCCGCTGCATCAGCCTCGCGTGCGAGGATCGCGAAGGCCGGCTCCATGCGGTCCTGCCGCTCTTTTCGACGCGAGGGCTGCCGTTCGGACTCGGCGGGCAGATGGGTACCCGACGGCTGTCGTCACTCCCGCGAACGCCGGTCGCCGGAACGCTGTCGCTCGGCCCGGAGGCGGCGGCGCTGCTGATCAGGGAGGCGGTGCGGCGCGTCGACGCGCGAGCGGGGCAGCACCTGCAGATAAAGGCCGCGGATCGCCGCCTGGACGGTGTCGTCGACGGAGTGGTGAGGCAGCCGTGGCGCCTGAGCTATGGCGTGATGCTCCCCGAACAGCGGCGGCAGCTCGGCGAGGAGGAATGCCGCAGCAGGTTCGGCCCGTGCGATACGTGCCGCGTCCTGCGGTTCGGCAACTGTGACAATCATCGCCACGTGACCTGGGCCGTCAAGAAAGCCAGGAGCCAGGACGTCGTGGTCGAGGAATCCGCGTCGGCATCGGACATCGACGCGTGGTATCCGATCTACCTCGAGACGATGCGGCGGAACTTCGTGCCGGCACGGTCCCTGTCCCTGTTCCACGCGTGCTGGGACCTGCTCCGGCCCCGCGGTTTCATGCGGTTGCTCATCGCCCGCCGGCAGGGATCCGATCGCATGATCGGCGGCACCATTTTGCTGACCTATCGCGACGACACCTTCGCGGCATTTGCCGCGAGCCGCGAGAGCGACTTTTCGCTGCACCCCAACGACATCCTCCACTGGGTGGGCATCCACGACGCCTGCAGGCAGGGTTGTCGGATTTACGATTTCGGCGAAGTGCCGGGTGACGCACCGAACCTTGCACGCTTCAAGCGCAAATGGAACTGCGCGGAAACCGAACTGTCGCGCTATTCCTACCCCGCAGCGCCCGTGCGGACCGAGGACGGCGTTCACGGCGCCGCACGAATGCTCGCGGCGCGCGTGTGGACGCATGTGCCGCTGAAGGCGACGGCAATGGTGGGAGGCTGGATCTACCGGTATCTGTGAACAGGCTTCCGGGCCTGGGGAGCGAGCGGACATGCAGACACGAGCGTGTCAAGACTCCGACATGAGGCCGGCCTCGCGGCGAATCGGCGCAGCGCGTGCGGTCTGCGTCCGGGCCGTCGACGAGCTTCAGCGAAAAGGTCCGAGATCGCTGGCGAGCCGGACCGCGGGATTCCTGAAACGCCAGGCGCTGCAGCTACTGCGGATCGGTCCGGCGCTCACTCCGGCGTTGCGGCCGGATGGCGTGCGTCTCGGCCTGCAGCGCGGAGATTGGGTGGAGGTGAGGTCCGAGGACGAGATACGCGAGACGCTCGACAGCACCGGGCGGAGCCGCGGCCTCGGTTTCATGCCGAGCATGTTTGCTTACTGCGGAAAGCGCCTCCGGGTGTACAAGAGGGTGGAGACCATCGTGCTCGAAGGCACTGGAGAAACCCGACGCCTGAGGGATACCGTGCTGCTCGAGGGCGCCATCTGCGACGGCGAGGGATTCGTCTGCGACCGCTCGTGCTTCTACTTCTGGAAGGAGACCTGGCTGAAACGCGCGGTGCCCGACGAGGCGACGGTGCCGGGCGGACGGCCGATGTAGGGGCGCCTCCGGAGCCGCCATGCTGCACGGTCCCGGCGTGTCGGTCGCGGCGCCCACGCAGTTATAATCGTTCGGATGCTCCGACCGTACCGCGGGCTGATGCCCCGCATCCACCCCTCGGCCTACATCGACGACAGCGCGCAGGTGATCGGCGACGTGGACATCGGCGAAGAGTCGAGCGTCTGGATGTGCGTCGTCATCCGGGGAGACGTCCACCGGATCCGGATCGGCCGCCGGTCGAACGTGCAGGACGGGACCGTGGTGCACGTCATGAAGGACACGCATGCCACCACCATCGGTGACGACGTGACCATCGGGCACGCGGCGGTGGTGCACGGGTGCACGATCGAGGACCGGTGCCTGATCGGGATGGGGGCAATCCTCCTGAATGGCGCCCACGTCGGCACCGGGTCGATCATCGCAGCGGGGACGCTGATTCCCGAGGAGGTCCGGATCCCGCCGCGCTCGCTCGTGATGGGCAGCCCCGGCAAGGTGCGGCGCACGCTCGGCGACGCGGACGTCGCCGAAATCCAGATGTATGCGGAGCGCTACGTGTCGTATCGCCTCGACTACATGAAGCCGTAGGCCGGTCGCCGATATCCGCCGCTCAGCATGTCGACCAAGCCACCGAGTGGAACCAGGGACTTCCTCCCCGACGAGATTCGCCGGCGCCAGTGGGTCGCCGACGTCGTGCGCCGCGTCTACGAGCGCTACGGCTTCGAGCCGCTCGAGACGCCGGCGTTCGAGAACCTCGAGACGCTGCTCGGCAAGTATGGCGAGGAAGGCAACAAGCTGATTTTCAAGATACTGCGCCGTGGTGAGCACGAGCGGAGCGGCGAAGCCGACCTCGCGCTTCGCTACGATTTGACCGTGCCGCTCGCGCGCGTGGTGGCGCAGTATCAGAACGAGCTGCCGAAGTTCTTCAAGCGGTACCAGATTCAGCCGGTCTGGCGCGCCGATCGTCCGGCGCGCGGCCGCTTCCGCGAGTTCTACCAGTGCGACATCGACGCCATCGGCTCCACCTCGCCGGTCGTCGAGGCCGAGGTGCTCGCGGCCGTGTGCGAGGTGATGCAGGCGGTCGGGTTTCGCACCTTCGAGCTGCGGCTGAATCATCGATTGATTCTGTCCGGCCTGCTGAACACGGCCGGCGTGCCGGCCGGGCAGCAGCCCGGCGCGCTCACCGCGCTCGACAAGCTCGACAAGATCGGCGTGACCGGCGTGAAAGAGGAATTCCGCGCGCGCGGGATCGACGGCGCCGCGACCGACGCGTTTCTGGCGTTCTTCGCGGCCGACGGCGCCGAGCGGCCGCAGGACACGCTGCAGCGGGTAGAGCGGGCATTCGGTGGCGCGTCGAGCGCCGTCGCCAATCTCCGGGACATCGTGGCGCTCAGCGAGGCGACACCCGCGGCCGGACGAATACGAATCGACCTCAGCCTCGCGCGCGGCCTGTCATACTACACGGGCGCCATCATGGAGATCGCCGTGCCGGACCTCGCCGGCAGCCTCGGCGGCGGCGGCCGGTACGACAACCTGGTCGGGATGTTTCTGGGGCGCGACGTGCCGGCATGCGGCTTCTCGCTCGGCCTCGAGCGGATCCTCGTGGTGATGAGCGAACGCGGGATGTTTCCGCCTTCCGTCGCGGGCGGCGCGGTCGACGTGATGGCGACCCTCTGGAACGAGGAGACGCGCCCGGACGTGCTGGCGCTTGCCGGTGAGCTGCGCCGGGCCGGCCTCCGTGTGGATGTGTATCCCGAGGCGGACAGGCTCGGGAAGCAGCTCAAGTACGCCGCGTCGCGGAACGTCGCCGTGGTGACCGTCATCGGAGACGAGGAGCGCGCGAGAGGCGAAGTGGCGGTCAAGGATCTCCGGAGCGGGCAGCAGCAGTCCGTACCCCGCGCAGACGTCGCGGAAACGATCCGGAGAATAATCGACCTGTGAACCTCGTGTTGGTGTGATGGCGGAACAACTCGGCGACCTGACTCGGACTCACACGTGCGGCGCGCTGCGCGCCGGCGATGTCGGCGCGGATGCGGTGCTGCTCGGCTGGGTCCACCGCGTTCGCGACCTCGGCGGCGTCCTCTTCATCGACGTGCGCGACCGCGCCGGACTCTCGCAGGTCGTCGTCCGCGAAGACGACGCCCTGATGCCGGTCGCGAAACGTCTGCGATCGGAATACGTCATCGGCGTCCGCGGCCTGGTCCAGCGCCGCTCCGAGGAGACGATCAACCCGAAGCTCGCGACCGGCGAGGTGGAAGTGCTCGCGCGCGACATCCGAATCCTGAACGAGGCCAGGACGCCGCCGTTCCAGATCGCGGACGAGTCACCGGTCTCTGAGGATCTCCGCCTGAAATACCGGTACCTCGACCTCCGCCGCACGCGCCTGCAGTCGAACATCGGGCTGCGCCACCGCGTGGCGATGGCGGTGCGCCGCTACTTCGACGCGAACGGGTTCTGGGAAATCGAGACGCCGATCCTGGCCAAGTCGACGCCGGAAGGCGCCCGCGACTTCCTCGTGCCGAGCCGCGCGCATCCGGGCGAGTTCTACGCGCTTCCCCAGTCACCGCAGCTGTTCAAGCAGATTCTGATGATCGCCGGCATGGACCGGTATTTCCAGATCGTGCGCTGCTTCCGCGACGAGGATCAGCGCGCCGACCGGCAACTCGAGTTCACGCAGGTCGACGTCGAGGTGTCCTTCGCGCGGCCCGACACGATCTTCGCGCTCATCGAACCGCTGATGCGGCAGATCTTCACCGAGATCGGCCGCGAGGTGACGCTGCCGCTCCGGCGGATGCCGTATGCGGAGGCGATCGCGAAATACGGATCCGACAAGCCCGACCTGCGCTTCGGGATGACCATCGCCGACCTGTCGGAGGTCTTCCGCGAATCGGAGTTCCGGGTCTTCAAGCAGATCGTCGCCGGAGGCGGGGCCATCCGCGCCTTCGCCGTCCCCGGCGGCAACCGCTACACCCGCAGCCAGATCGACCTCCTCGTCGATCAGGCCAAGCAGATGGGATTCAGCGGCCTGATCTGGGTCAGGCCCGGCGAGCCGCCGACCAGCTCCGTCAAGGCGCTCACCGAGGGCACGCTGCGTGCGGCGCTGGGGCGCGCCGACGCCGGGAGCGACGATCTCCTGCTGATGGCCGGCGGTCCCGGTGAGCAGACGTCGAAGCTGCTCGGACAGCTCCGGCTCGCCATCGCGAAGAAGGAGAACCTGCAGAACCCGGACGAGTTCGCCTTCACCTGGGTGACCGATTTCCCCCTGCTCGAATATCACGAGGAGGACGGCCGCTGGTACTCGATGCACCATCCGTTCACGTCGCCGCTCGACGAGGACCTCGGCAGGCTCGACGACGATCCGGGAGCGGTGCGCGCGAAGGCATACGACCTGGTCCTGAACGGCTCCGAGATCGGCGGCGGCAGCATCCGGATTCACGACGCCGCGCTGCAGGCCCGGATGTTCCGGCGGCTCGGCATCAGCGACGAGGAGGCCAGGCTCCGCTTCGGCTTCTTCCTGGAGGCGCTCGAGTACGGCACGCCGCCGCACGGCGGCATCGCGCTCGGCCTGGACCGCATGGTCGCCCTGCTGGCCGGCGAGGGATCCATCCGCGAGGTGATTCCGTTCCCGAAAACGGCCAACGCCCTGGACCTGATGTCGGGCGCCCCTTCGACGGTGGACCTGCGCCAGCTCAGGGAGCTCCATTTGAAGGTCGAAGGCTGATCCGGTATAATGAAGGCATTAACTCGTTATTGCGCAAGGAGATAGGTCTCGACGCCATCGATGAAACGCATCACCGTCCCTGAAGAGGGGACCCAGACGCTCTTCGGGTCGTACGACGAGAACCTCAAGCACCTCGAAGCGCTCTTCCACGTCCGCATCCGCACGCAGGGCCACGAGCTCCTCGTGGACGGCGAGTCACCGAATCTCGAAAAGGTCAATCATGTCGTCGACCAGCTCTCGTCGTTGATGCGAGAAGGCTACAAGCTCTCGAACGCGGACGTGAGAACGGCCTCTGACCTCGTCGCGCAGGACGAGACCGTCGACCTGCGGGACCACTTTCTGAAGGGCAGCCTCACCCCGGCCGGCAAGCGGCGCGTGGCGCCGAAGAGCGTCAACCAGCGCCGGTATCTCGAGGCCATCGATCAGCACGACATCGTGTTCGGCATCGGCCCGGCCGGCACCGGCAAGACCTACCTGGCCATGGCGCAGGGCGTGTCGTACCTGGTGGCCAAGAAGGTGAGCCGGATCATCCTGGCGCGGCCGGCGGTGGAAGCGGGGGAGAAGCTCGGCTTCCTGCCGGGCGACCTGCAGGAGAAGGTCAACCCGTACCTGCGGCCGCTCTACGACGCCCTCTACGACATGCTGGACGTCGACCGTGTGGCGCGGTTCCTCGAGCGCGGCACGATCGAGGTGGCGCCGATTGCGTTCATGCGCGGCCGCACCCTGAACGACTCGTTCGTCATCCTGGACGAGGCGCAGAACACGACGTCCGAGCAGATGAAGATGTTCCTGACGCGCCTCGGCTTCGGCGCCAAGGCGGTCATCACGGGCGACGTCACGCAGATCGACCTGCCGTCGGGCCGGACCTCGGGTCTGGTGGAGGCGATGAAGGTCGTCGGGCACATCGAGGGGATCTCGTTCGTGTACTTCGACGAGCGCGACGTGGTGCGGCACAAGCTCGTGCAACAGATCGTCAAGGCGTACGAAGTGTTCACGACCGGCGGCGAGCTGCATCAGGTCAAGGGCGCGTAACCGCGATGGCGCCCGGGGACCCGCACGAACGTCGTTCCGTCGCCGGTCGGCCGCTGAACGTGCTGGTCGGCGACGAGCGGGGCCGCCCGGTGAGGGCCGGAGGACTCGGTGCGTGGCTCGCACGCGTGGCGCCGGCGCGAGCACGCGGCACGGTCAGCATCGCCCTCGTCAGCGACGCGCGGGTGCGCGCGCTGAACCGGCGCTATCGGCGTCGCGACCACGCGACCGACGTCCTGAGCTTTCCGGCGGTCCAGCCCCCGACCCCCCGGTCCCGAGCTTCGAGCCCCGAGCCCCCGGTCCTGGGTCCCCAGCCCCCGTTCCTGGGCGACATCGTGATCGCGACCGGCGTCGCCAGGCGGCAGGCGCGCGAGGCGGGGCATTCGGCCCGGACCGAGCTGCGCGTGCTCGCGCTGCACGGCCTGCTGCATCTGCTCGGATACGATCACGAGGGCGGCGGCGGCCCGCGCATGGCGCGTTTCGAGCGGACCCTGCGCCGAAGGGGCGGATTGCGCGAGGGATTGATTGAGCGCTCGGAAACTCCGGCGTCCGGCCAGCGGGCGGGGGGCAGGTCCCGCGGGAACTAACGGATGCTTCCACTGGCTCTGTTTCTCCTGGCCGTCGCTGCCGCCTATGTCGGCGCCATCGAGGCGGCGTTCAGCGCGCTGATGCGGCTGTCGCTGCGGCTCAGCGCCGAGCGGACCGATCGGCCGGACTCGCTCGGCGCCTACCTGGACGATCCGCTCCTGCTGTTCGTGCCGGTCCGTCTGCTGCTCGCCATCATCACGGCGGTCGCGACGGCGCTGCTGGTGCGCAGGCTGGGGCTTCAGGACGCGCACACGCTCGCGCTCGGGCTGCTGGCGGTCGTGGCGTTCGTCCTCGTCTTCGAGCTGCTGCTGCCGCTGGCCGTCGTGGGGCGGGACCCGGAGCGTGCGCTGGAGCTGCTCCTGCCGACGTTCGCGCCCATCGGGAAGGCGCTCGGCCCGGTCACGCGCTGGATTGTGCGGGTCGTGGCGACGCGGCGCGCGCCGCCGCAGCCGGCCGCTCCCGACGAGGCGGCCGAAGAAGCCAGCGAGGCGGCCAAGGCGTACCTCGACACCGGAGAGCAGGAAGGGATCATCGAGGGCGAGGAGCGCCGCCTCCTGCAGAGCATCGTCGACTTCGGCGACACGCTCGTGCGGGAGGTAATGACGCCGCGGCCCGACATCGTCGCCATCCAGGAAGGCGCAACTGTCGGCGACCTGCGCGCGCTGTTCCGCGAGCAGGAGTACTCGCGGTTCCCGGTGTTCAAGGAGAGCCTGGACAACATCGCCGGCTTCGTCTTCGTAAAGGATCTGGTTGCGCTCGATTTCGACGACACGCGGCCGATCGCGCCGCTGCTCCGGCCGGCCGCCGTCGTGCCGGAGACCAAGCGCGTGCCGGAACTCCTGAAGCAGTTCCAGCGCCAGCAGACGCAGGTCGCCATCGTGGTCGACGAATACGGCGGCACGGCCGGGCTCGTGACCATCGAGGATCTCCTCGAGGAGATCGTCGGCGAGATCCGCGACGAGTACGACGTCGAGTCCGAGCCGGTGGTCGACGAAGGGAACGGCCGGTTCCTCTTCAGCGGCAAGGTGGACATCGACGAGGTCGCGCAGCGGCTCGGAGTGCAGATCGAGCGCGAGGGCTTCGAGACCGTCGGCGGCTATCTGCTGTCGCACCTCGGGCGCGTGCCTGCGGTCGGCGAGCGCTTCGAGGTGGACGGCCTCGCCGTGGAGGTGCTCGACGCCGAGCGCCGGCGGGTCACGCGCGTGCGCATCTCGCGCGAGCCGGTACCGCAGCCGGCAGGTGAAGCATGAGCCGCTTCGGCTTCGTCTCGCTGATCGGCCGGCCCAACGCCGGCAAGTCCACGCTGCTGAACCGGCTGGTCGGCACCAAGCTCGCCATCGTCTCGGACAAGCCGCAGACCACCCGGACGCGCATTCTCGGCGTGAGGAATTATCCCGATGCGCAGGTCGTGTACCTCGACACGCCAGGAATCCACCGCCCGCTGCACCGGATGAACGTGCGGATGGTGGACGCGGCGGTGGATACGATCCGGGAGGTAGACGTGCTCGGCGTTGTCGTCGACGCGAGCGAGCCGGCCGGACACGGCACCGACTTCGTCCTGAACCTGGTGAAGGAGGCGCGGGCGCCGGTCTTCCTGATCCTGAACAAGATCGACCTGATGCGGAAGTCGCGCCTCCTGCCGATTATCGACGCCTACCAGAAGCGCGGCGCGTTTGCCGAGATCGTGCCGGTGTCGGCGGCGACCGGCGAGAACGTGGACCGGCTCGAGCAGGCGATTCTCCAGCATCTGCCCGAGGGACAGCCGCTCTACCCCGCCGACTTCCTCACGGACCAGCCGGAGCGCGTGCTGGCCGCCGAGATGGTCCGCGAACAGGTGCTGCACTTCACGCGGGCCGAGATCCCGTTTTCGAGCGCCGTCGTCATCGACCGCTTCGAGGAGCCCGCGAGCGCCGGCGGTCTGCTGCGCGTGCACGCATCGATCGTGGTCGACCGCGAATCGCAGAAGCCGATCGTGATCGGCCGCGGCGGAGACATGATCCGGCGGATCGGGACCGCGGCGCGCCTGGAACTCGAGCGATTCTTCGGTACGCGCGTGTTCCTGGATCTCCGGGTCCGGGTCAAGGCCGAATGGCGCGAGGACGAGCGCGTTCTGAACGAACTGGGCCTCGGCCCGCGCGAGTAGGCGCCCGCCGTCCTGCTCCGGGGGCAGTCCGGACCTCGAAGCCGGGAAATCGGCCGCTGTGCAATAATTGGCATTTCGCCGGCTCGCCAGATGCCGCTGTATACCACCGATGCGCTGATCCTGCGGACGTACAAGCTCGGTGAGTCGGATCGAATCGTCGTGTTCCTGACGCGCGACCGCGGCAAGAAGCGGGGCGTCGCGAAGAACGCGCGTCAGAGCCGGCGGCGGTTCGGCGGCGCGCTCGAGCCGCTGACGCTCGGTCGCGTGGGCTACATGGAGCGCGAACGGCGCGACCTGGTCAGCCTGCACTACGTCGAGCCGGTACGCTCGCCGCTGTCCGCCGGCGATGTCGATGCGCTCGGCCACGTGAGCTACTTCGCCGAGCTGATCGACGAGTGGGCGCCGGAGGCGGACCCGAACGAGACGCTGTTCCGGCTGGGCGCGTCGATCGTCGAGGCGCTCGTGGCGGGTGTGGCGGTGGCGCCGCTGGCGAGGTATTTCGAGTACTGGCTGCTCCGGCTGCAGGGGGTGTACGAGACGGACGTGGAACTCTCGGACGGCGCCCGAACATTTCTGGACGCCGCGCGCCGATCGACGCCATTCGCCATCGGGGGGGTTCCGGTGGCGCCGGCAGATTTGCGGGAGCTCGAAGCAGCGCACCGGCGGCTGATTGCGCGGCACCTCGAGAAGGATTTGAAATCCGTGCGCGTCCTGCGGGAGATGCATCAGGGCCAACGCTGAGCACGGGCGGTCGGCGGCGGGTTGGCAGCGCCTGCGGCCATGTCGAGCCGAGGACATGGAGATCCGGGGCGAGGCATCAGCGTGAGGTCGCGACGGGGTGAGACCCCGCCGCAGCAGGACCGTCAGCGCCTGCGGCCATGTCGAGCCGAGGACATGGAGATCCGAGGCGAGACATCGGCGTGAGTTCGCGGCGGGGGTGGGGCCCGGCCGCAAAGTAAACAATGACCTTTCAGGGACTCATCCTCAAGCTGTCGGAGTTCTGGGCCTCGCGCGGCTGCGTGCTGCAGCAGCCGCTCGATCTCGAGGTCGGCGCCGGCACGATGCATCCCGAGACCTTCCTGCGCGTGCTCGGGCCGGACCACTGGAACGTCGCCTACGTCCAGCCGTCGCGGCGCCCGGCGGACGGCCGCTTCGGCGAGAACCCGAACCGCCTCTTCAAGCACCACCAGTTCCAGGTCGTCCTCAAGCCCGCTCCCGATGACGTGCAGCAGCTGTACCTCGAGAGCCTCGAGGCGTGCGGCATCAACCCGCGCCAGCACGACATCCGCTTCGAGGAGGACAACTGGGAGTCGCCGACGCTCGGCGCCTGGGGCATCGGCTGGCAGG
>JBLMXQ010000109.1:0-5839 GCA_050257855.1 Betaproteobacteria bacterium
AGTTGAGCGCCGCCGCCGCGTTGGCGTAGCGGAGGGCGTCCTCGACGTCGCCGTCCGGTTCCCGCAGGCAGGCGGCCACGAAAGCGCCGCGAAACACGTCGCCCGCGCCGGTGCTGTCCACACAGTCGACGGGGAAACCCGGCGTCCGGATCTCCCGCCCCCCGCACAGGGCCAGGCTGCCTTCCGAACCGAGGGTCGTACAAACGAGCGCCGCCCCGGTTTCCCGGGCCAGCACGGCCAGCGCCCGGCCGGGATCCTGCTCGCCGGTCAGCGCCGACGGAAAATCCTGTGCCGCGATGATCGCATCGATCTGACGCAGCAGATCGAAAATGCCCGATCGCACTTTTTCCACGTCGATGACAGTCGGCACGCCCGCGTCGCGCGCGTAGCGGGCGGCTGCGGTGGCGGCCGCCGTCTCGTGGCAGTCCACGATCAGCATCCGGCCGCACGTGACCGCGTCGCGAGGGACCTCGGCCGGATCCATCGAGAGCCCGGGATGCCGATCCCACAGCACGGTGCGCTCGCCGGACCGCGCGTCGACGATCACGACCGCGAACTGATTGTTCGCGCCGGCGACGACCCTCGAAGCGCTGACGTCGACGCCGGCGCGCTGCAGGCTCTCCCGCACGAGATCGCCGTGCTCGTCGTCGCCGAAACGGCCGACGTAGCGGGCGGTCCATCCGAGCCGCGCGCACGCCGCCAGTGCAGTCGCGATCTGTCCGCCGGGCTGGCGCGAGAAGCGCTGCAGGCGCTGCTTGCTGTTCGGGCGCGGATACTCCGCAACGACCGCGACGAGGTCGAGGCTGTTGAGCCCGAGCCCGACGACGTCGAAGGGCCGGCTGCCAGCCGGCGGCACCTGGAATGGCAATCGCACGGCTGTAGATGCTAAACCCAGCTATCAGCTATCGGCTATCGGCTATCGGTGCTCGAGTCCCCCGGGCGCCAGCCCCGGTCCGCAGCTTGACCTTCGCCTTTCTTTTGCGTATAGTTCCCCGAGATTCGGAGGTACTCATGCTTCCGCTCACCAAACGGCAGCGCGAAATCCTGGACTACCTGAACGAGTTCATCCAGCAGCACGGCTACGCGCCCAGCCTCGAGGAAATCGGCCGGCGGTTCGGTCTCTCTTCGCTCGCGACGGTCCACAAGCACCTGACGAACCTTCAGGAAAAAGGCTTCATCAAGCGCGCGTGGAACCGCAGCCGTTCGGTCGAAATGGTCCCGACGCGCGCGGGCGGCCGGGCCGTCGAGCTTCCACTGCTCGGCTACGTAGCCGCGGGCGCGCCGATCGAGGCGGTGGCGTCGAACGAGACGATTGCCGTCCCGGAGGACCTCGTCGGCCGGCGGGACACGTACGTCCTGCGTGTGCGCGGCGACTCGATGATCGACGAGCAGATTCGCGACGGCGACTTCGTCGTGGTCGAGGACCGCAAGACGGCGGAGAACGGCGAGATGGTCATCGCCCTGCTCCGCGGCTCGGACGTCACGCTGAAGAAGTTCTACCGCGATCCGGGCGGACGAATCCGCCTGCAGCCGGCCAACGCGGCGATGCAGCCGATTTTCGTCGAGCCGGACCAGGTCCAGGTCCAGGGCGTCGTCGTCGGCGTGATGAGGAAATACTAGAGAATTTGAGAATCGGAGAATCGGAGGACTCGAGAATCCGTCCTGACGCCTTTCCCAACCCCCCGGACTCTCAAATCCTCCGATTCTCAAATTCTCACCCCGATCCGTCCTACACTGGACGGCATGTCCGACCAGCAGAAGCCCCGGCAGATCAACTTCGCGATCGTTCCCGACGACCAGCCGCGCTCACCGCGCACCTACGCAAATTTCTGCGCGATTGCGCATACGCCGTTCGATTTCACGCTCACCTTCTGCGAGGTGACACCGCTCTCCGAGCAGGAGATCCGCGCGGCGGAAACCGAGCAGGTCGTGCGCGCGCCGGTGCGCGCCAGGATCGTCGTCCCGGTCCAGTTCGTGCCGAACCTCATCGCCGCCCTCCAGGAGCACTGGCGCGTGTTCAGCGAGTCGTACAACGAAGGCAGCTGGAACAAGGGCGCCGGCCCGGTGCATTGAGCGACTGCCCGCGCCTGCGGCCATGCCGAGCCGAGGACGTGGAGATCCGAGACGAGGCATCAGCGTCAGTTCGCGGCGGGGGTGGGGCCCCGCCGCCAGTGAGCGATGCATGAAGACCGCGCGAGACGTCCGCGAGATTTTCGACCTCCTGGAGGCGCAGCATCCCGGAGCCGACACGGAACTTCACTATCGGAACGCGTTCGAGCTGCTGGTCGCCACGATCCTGTCGGCGCAATCGACCGACCAGCGCGTGAATCTCGTCACCCCGGTGCTGTTCCGCAAGTACCCGGACGCCCGTGCGCTGGCGAGGGCGACGACCGCCGAACTCGAGCCGCAGATTCACTCGACCGGATTCTTCCGCGCCAAGGCGCGGTCGCTCCTCGGGATGGCGCACGCGCTCGTCGAGCGGCATGGCGGCGATGTACCGGCCGACATCGCCGCGCTCGTCGAGCTGCCGGGCGTCGGCCGCAAGACCGCGAACGTCGTCCTCGGGCACGCGCTCGGCGTCCCCGGCCTGGCGGTGGATCGCCACGTGCTGCGGGTCGCGAACCGGATCGGGATCGCGGAATCCGACGATCCCGAGATCGTCGAGCAGCAGTTGTGCGGCGCGCTCCAGAAGCCGCGCTGGACGCGCGCTTCGGACACGCTCATCCTGCACGGCCGCCGCATCTGCAAGCCGAAGCCGCTCTGCGACCGCTGCGCCGTCCAGGAGCGCTGCGACTACTACCGCTCGATGTCCGCCGGCAGGACCGTCGCGCGGCCGCTGAAGAAGGGCACCCGTGCACGTCGCGCGCGACGAGTTCGAAGAGCTCGTCGCTGACGCCCTCGAGACGATTCCCGCGCGGTTCCGGCGCGCGATGGACAACCTCGTCATCCTGGTCGAGGACGAGCCCTCGCGGGAACTGCTGGCCGAGATGGACATCCGCCCGCCCGGCACGCTGCTCGGCCTCTACACCGGCACGCCGCTCACCGGCCGCGGCTGGGACTACGGCAACACGCTCCCGGATCGCATCCTGCTCTTTCAGGGGCCGATCGAGCGCATCTCGCGCGACCGCGACCGGCTCGTCGACGCCATCGCCGAGACGCTGATTCACGAGATCGGCCACCACTTCGGGATGAGCGAGGCTCAGATCGCGGACGTCGAGCGGCGCCACTGGCGACGGGACGACCGTGCGTAGCGGCTGCAGGCGACACCCTGAGGCCGGGCGGCCACTCTCGAGGCCGGGGGACGTGTATGCAGCGTGATACGCGAGCGGGGGCGGGGCCCCGCGAGGCGAGGAAACGCTTCGGCCAGCACTTCCTGGAGCCCGCGTGGGTCGTCAAGGTCCTCGATGCGATCGCCCCGCGCCGTGACGAGGACTTCGTCGAGATCGGTCCCGGGCGCGGCGCCCTCACGCTGCCGCTCGCCGCGCGCGCCCGCCAGGTCGTCGCCTTCGAGATCGATCGCGACCTGTCCGCGTCCCTGCGCGCCGCCGCCCCCCCGGGCCTCACCGTGGTCGAGGGCGACTTCCTCGACGTCTCCGCCGACCGCATCCGCGAACTGCTGCACGCGACCGGCTTTCCCGCCGGACCGCTCCGCGTGGCGGGAAACCTTCCCTACAACGTTGCGTCTCCGATCCTGTTCCGGCTGACGGCCCTCGCCTCCGGTTCGCTGCCCTTGTCCGATGCGACCCTCATGCTGCAGCGCGAAGTGGCCGACCGCCTGACTGCCGCGCCCGGCACGCGCACGTACGGTGTCCTGACGATCCTGATCGGACGCCGCGCGCGCGCCGAGCGTCTGCTGACGCTGCCGCCTGGCGCCTTCCGGCCGCCGCCGAAGGTGCACTCGGCGCTCGTGCGGCTGAGGTTCCACGCCCCGGACCCGCCGGCCCTGAACGAAGCGCTGCTCGCGACGATGGTGCAGGCGGTGTTCACGCGGCGCCGCAAGACGCTTGGCAACGCGCTCGCGGCCTACGCGCCGGCTGTCGCCTTCGGGCCCGTTCTGGCACTCGACCAAGCCGGAATCGACCCACGCCGGCGCCCCGAAACCCTGGACGCTTCCGAGCTGGTCCGACTCGCCGACGTCCTGGCACGCGGCGCCTGAAATCGGTTCGCCGCCGAACACGGAGCTGTGCTATAGTTTTCGCTGCTAAGTCACGGACTTGTCCGGCTTTAGCCGGACAAGACAGCCCGCCTCCGAACATTCAGGCGCGCCCAGCAGCCTGAGACGAGCCGCCGCCGCGCGGCTCCCTGCGCCCGTCATCGTTCCGCCGGGAACGCGGCCGGCGTAGGTGCGTCCGGATCCAGAATGCTCGAAATCGTTCCGCTCGGTGGCCTCGGTGAGTTCGGCATGAACATGCTCGCCCTCACCTGGGACGACACCACGATCGTGGTGGACGCTGGTGTGATGTTTCCCGATCCGGACCTGCTGGGCGTGGACCGGATCATCCCGGATCTCACGTATCTGCAGCAGAAGGGACATGTCGCGGCGCTCGTCCTGACGCACGGGCACGAGGACCACATCGGCGCGGTGCCGCACGTGCTGTCGGTCGTCGACGGCCCGGTGTACGGAACGCCGCTGACGCTGGCGCTCGTGCAGCCGAAGCTCGAGGAGCACGGCCTCGACGGCATGCACGCGCTCGTCGAAGTGCGGCCGCATCACCGCGTCACCGTCGGACCGTTCGAGATCGAGTTCATCCGCGTCACGCACAGCATGCCCGACTGCGTGGCGCTCGCCATCCGCACGCCGGTCGGGACCGTCGTCCACACGGGCGACTTCAAGATCGATCAGACGCCGATCGACGGCGAGCATTTCGACGTCCATCGGTTCGCCGGGCTCGGCGCTGAGGGTGTGCTGGCGCTCTTCGGCGACAGCACGAACATCGACCGCCGCGGCTTCACCGGCTCGGAGCTGGAGGTCGTCGAGGCGTTCGAGGAGATCTTCAGCAGCGCGGCCGGCCGGGTGATCGTCGCGGCGTTCGCGTCGAGCATCTACCGGATGCAGATCCTGGTCGATCTTGCCGCTCAGTTCGATCGCAAGGTCGCCTTCGTCGGCCGCGGCATGATCGAGAACTCGCAGATCGCCCAGCGGCTCGGGTACCTGCGGATTCCGGCCGGCGTGCAGATTCGGGATTCCGAGGTGGCCGGGTATCCGGCGCAGGACGTGCTCTGCCTGACGACCGGGTCGCAGGGAGAGCCGGGCTCGGCGCTCTCCCGGATTGCGATCGACGATCACCGACACGTGAAGCTCGCGCCCGAAGACACGGTCGTGCTCTCCGCGCGCGCGATTCCGGGCAACGAAAAGACGATCGGACGGGTGATCAATCACCTGTCCCGGCGCGGCGCGGACGTGATCCACGAAGGCCTGAAGCACGTGCACGTCTCCGGGCACGGCAGCGAAGAGGAGCTGAAGCTGATGCTCTCGCTGGTGCGGCCGCGCTACTTCGTTCCGGTCCACGGCGAGTACCGTCAGCTGTCGCAGCACGCGCGCATCGCCAGCCGGGTCTTCTCCGGGCGCGACCCGCGGCCCGAGGTACTGCTGGTCGAGAACGGCGACGTGCTGCAGTTCGACGCGGCCGGCGGCCGACTCGCCGGCAAGGCGCCGGTCGGCCGCGTGCTGATCGACGGCACGCGGACGGGCGAAGTCGGCGACGAAGTGCTGCGCGACCGGCGCCATCTCGCCGAAGACGGCCTCGTCGTGCCGGTCGTGGCCATCAACAAGCAGACCGGCCTCGTCGAGGGCGTCCCCGAGATCATCACGCGCGGCTTCGTCATGGAGGACGGACAG
>JBLMXQ010000110.1:0-15511 GCA_050257855.1 Betaproteobacteria bacterium
CGGCGCGCTGGTCGGGGTGATGGTCGGCCTCCCGCCGCTCGTGACCCACGAATGGATCGCATTTCCCTTCGCGGTCGGCTGCGGATTCGCCGGCGGCGGGCTCCGCGAGCTCTGCCCGAAGGAGGCGATCTGGCATTTCTCCCCGTTCGTCTTCACGGGCCTGCACAAGCGCGCGTGGAAGATGCTCCGGGCGCTCCAGGTCGACTGGCAGGTGGTGCTGCTGCTCGCCCCGATCGCGCTCGAGCTGCTGCGCCAGGGGCTGGGCGCGCGGTGGGCCGATCACCATCGGCTGTTCTACCTGGCGCCGACCGCGCCCTGGATGCTCGTCGTCATCCTGCTGGCGACGGTGCTGGCGGTGGCGACGCCGATCAAGATCTGGAACAACGCGCGCATCGAGCACCGGCTGCACGAGCAGGAAAAGCTGCTGCTCGCGGCCAAGATCGAGGCGCTCGCCAACCAGATCAACCCGCATTTCCTCTTCAACACGCTGACGTCGATCTCCTCGCTGATCCGCACGCAGCCCGAGACGGCGCGCGTGCTGATCACCAAGCTCTCCGGGCTGCTCCGGCGGCTGCTGCGCGCGACCGATCATTTCGTGACTCTGCGCGAGGAGCTCGAATCGATCGACGAGTATCTCGACATCGAGGTGGTCCGCTTCGGGCCGCAGCTCATCGTCGACAAGGAGATCAGCCCGGACACCCTCGACGTGGTCGTCCCGAGCATGATCCTGCAGCCGCTCGTCGAAAACTCGATCAAGCACGGCCTCGCCCGCAAGGTCGGTGAGGGGCGAATCACCATCCGCAGCGCGATGCGCGACGGGCGCGCCGTCATCGAAGTGCACGACAACGGCCTCGGGATGACCGAGGAGCGCCTCGGCCACGCGCTCGGGGAGGGCATCGGCCTGCGCAACGTCAACGAGCGGCTGCGGACGATCTACGGGGCGCACTGCCAGCTCAAGCTGCGCAGCGAGCCGGGCCGCGGTACGAGCGCGTGCGTCGAGATCCCGGAGCTTACGATTCCCGAACGGGTGTCGGCGTAACATGGATTTGCGTGCCGTCCTCGTCGACGACGAGCAGCTCGCCCGCGACGAACTCGCGTACCTCCTGGGCCGCCTCGGAGGGGTCGAGGTGGTCGGCCAGGCGGGCAACGGCCTCGAAGCCATCTCGGCGATCGACCGTCTGCAGCCGGACGTCGTCTTTCTGGATGTGCAGATGCCCGGCCTGACCGGCTTCGAGGTGGCGCGCCGGCTGGTGGAGCGCCGCGCGACGACGCACGTCGTCTTCGTGACCGCCTTCGATCAGCACGCGATCGAGGCCTTCGAGGTGAACGCCGTCGACTACCTGCTGAAGCCGGTCGACCCGGCGCGGCTGGAGGCGGCGGTCGAGCGCGCCCGCCGGCGCGTCTCGAGCGAGATGCCGTTCAACGATCAGCTCGAGAAGATCGTCCAGGCGATCGCGGAACGGCAGAGCCGGCGCGAGCGCCTCGCGATCAAGGTCGACGAGCGGCTGCTGCTCGTGCAGGCCGAAGAAATCGTGTACGCCTCGCTCGCCGACGAAGCCATCACGGTGGTCACGGACCACCATGTCGGCACGTCGAACTACCGGACACTCGACGAACTGCAGGCGCGGCTGGACCCCGCCGTCTTCTGGCGGGTGCACCGCTCGCACCTGGTGAACATCAACAAGATCAAGGAGATCGTCCCTTGGTTCAGCCGGAACTATATCCTCCGCATGAAGGACGCGAAGGCGACGGAAATCCCGGTCAGCCGCACCCAGACGCGGCGGCTGCGCGAGTACCTGAAGCTCTAGGCCCCGGCGAGCCGTCGACCGATGCCGGGGCGCCCCCGATGCTCGCGCCGGGCCCGGAGCCCGCGCTGGCCGGCGCGGGCCCGGCCGCGGCGGTCGTCTCGCCGCTGCCGCCGTCGGCCGGCGCGCCGCCGCTGCGCCTGACGAGCCCAGGCATCCGCTTCGCGCAGGTCCGCGACGAGATCATCGCCTGGATCAAGACGCTCGTTTCGGCCGCCGTATACGCGACGCTGATCGTCACGTTCGGGTTCCAGGTCGCGCGGGTCGAAGGCCAGAGCATGGCGCCCACGCTGCACGACCAGGACCGGCTCATCGTCAACAAGCTGGCGTACCGCATCGGCGAGCCCCGGCGCGGCGACATCGTGATGCTCTACTACCCGCTGAACCCCGACAAGTCGTTCGTGAAGCGGGTGATTGCCGAGGAGGGCGACACGGTGCGGATCGTGGACGGACGGGTCTACGTGAACGACATCCCGCTCAAGGACGACTACGTCCCGCCCGAGTACCGCAGCCACGACGACTGGGGCCCGCAGGTCATCCCCGAGGGTTACTACTTCGTCATGGGCGACCATCGCAACAACAGCTCGGACAGCCGGCAGTGGGGAATGGTGCCGAAGAAGTACATCATCGGAAAGGTCCAGCTCCGGTGGTGGCCCGTCCCGAGCGCGCGGGTGTTCTGATCTCGCGCCGCGCGTTTCCGCCGTCGACGCCGCGCGGGGCGTCGACCTACCGGGCCGCGTTGCCGATGACCTTGATTTCGAACAGCTTGGGCCAGAGCTTGCCGGTGACGAAGAGCCGGTCGCGCTGCGCGTCGTAGGCGATGCCGTTCATCACGTCCGTGCCCTCGGCGTCCGCGGGCGACAGGATGCCGGTGAGATCGATCCAGCCGAGCACGCGGCCGCTCTTCGGATTGATGCGCGCGATCAGCATCGTCTGCCAGACGTTGGCGTAGATCTCGCCGTTCACGTATTCGAGCTCGTTGAGGCTCGGAATCGGCACGCCGCCGTCCGTCACCGTGATGCGGCGCCGCTCGACGAACGTGTCCGGATCGAGGAAGCGCAGCGAAGCCGTGCCGTCGCTCATGATGAGCGAGGTGCCGTCGTGCGTCAGGCCCCAGCCCTCGCCGGTGTAGTTGAACGTGCGCCTGCGCTCGAAGGTGGCGCGGTCGTAGACGAACGCCACGCCCGCCTGCCAGGTGAGCTCGATGATCTCGTCCTTCCAGATCGTGATGCCCTCGCCGAAGTACCGCGCGGGCACCGCCCGCCGCTGCACCACCTTGCCGGTCTCGAGCGCGACCTTGCGGATGGACGACCTGCCCTCGAGGCCGGTGCCCTCGTAGAGGAACCCGTCGTGGTATTCGAGCCCCTGCGTGAACGCGTCCCGGTCGTGCGGATAGACGCGAAGGATGCGGTACGTCGCGCGAGGCGCGGTCTGCGCGGCGCCCGCCGCGGCGAGCAGAGCCACGATCATGAATGTGGTGAGGGGGTGAAGGGGTGATGTGGTGATGGGCTCGACTCTACCTGAACGCCGGGAACGGATCGAGATCTTTCCTGCAGTCCTGCAATCAGTACCCCGCGTGCTTGTCGACGACGTTCAGCAGCGGCCGGCCGGCCTCGAGCCGGCGGAGGTTCTCGGCGAAGAGGGCGACGAGCGGCGTCCAGTAGTCCTCCATCGCGCCCGATGTGTGCGGCGTGACGATTACGTTCGGCAGGTCCCAGTACGGGCTCGACGGATCCAGCGGCTCATGCACGAACACGTCGAGTGCGGCGCCGCCGATGCGCTGCGCCCGGAGCGCCTCGACGAGCGCCTCGTCGTCGACCAGCCGGCCGCGGCCGATGTTCACCAGGAACGCGTCCGGCTTCATCGCCGCGAGCTCGCGGCGGCCGATGAGGCCGCGCGTCGCCGAGGTCAGCGGCGGCGACAGCACGACGACGTCGCTCTTGCCGAGCAGGTCGTGGAGGCGCTCGGGAGGAAGCACCTCCTCGACGCCCTCGGGCAGCGGCAGCTCCACGCGGCGGCGGATCGCCGACACGCGCATGCCGAACGCGGCGGCGAGCCGCGCCGTCTCGGTGCCGATCGCGCCAAGGCCGACGACGCCCAGGCGGCGCTCGGCGAGCAGGTGGATGGCGCCGCTCCCCTCGAGCTCGGTCTGCGCCCAGGCGTGCTCCATCTGCCGGCGCACCGCGACGTGCAGCCGGCGCGCGAGCGCCAGCGACACGCCGATGACGTGCTCGGCCATCGCCCGCGCGCGGATTCCGCGGGCGTTCGTGATGACGACCGGGCTCGCCACCATCTCGGCGTAGAGCATGCTGCCCACGCCGACCGCGACCGCCTGCACCCACCGCAGCCGCCTGGCGCGCGGAAACACGTCGCGGTCGACGTAGGGCGTGAACGCGGCGTCGGCCTCGGGCAGCAGCCGTCGGACGGTCTCGTGATCCCACGCCTCGAGAAAGGTGTGCTGCGGAAATTCGCGCCGGAGCCGCTCGACGTACTCGCGCGGCAGCACCCAGACCGCCGCATCGCTGATCACGCCGATCAGGATGTTCATGGAAACTCGAGAGAGCGAGAATCCGAGAATGCGAGGAGTCGAACGCTCCGGGAAACCCGGATTCTCACGTTCTCATCTTCTCCTGTACGTTCCCGACCTGCCGCCGCTCTTCGACACGAGGCAGATGTCGCCGATGACCATCGCCTTGTCGACCGCCTTGACCATGTCGTAGACCGTCAGCGCGGCGACGGCCACCGCCGTGAGCGCCTCCATCTCGACGCCGGTCTGCGCCGTCGTGCGCACGCGGGCTTCGATGTCGTAGCCGCGCGCCGTCGGCGTCAACTCGACGTCGATGTTCGACAGCGGCAGCGGGTGGCAGAGCGGGATGAGGGCCGCCGTCTGCTTGGCGCCCATGATGCCCGCGAGCCGCGCGGCCTGCAGGGCGTCGCCCTTCCGGTTGGCGCCGGTGCGCACGATGCGCAGCGCCGCGCGCGACATCGCGATCGACCCGCGCGCCACCGCCTCGCGCACGGTCGCCGGCTTGTCCCCGACGTCGACCATCCGCACGCGGCCGTGCGGGTCGACGTGCGACAGGCCGCGCTTCGTATGCTTCATTCGTCCCCCTGGGCCAGGAAGAACGACAGGCTCTCGAGCGAGACGGTCAGGTCCACGCTCTTCAGCTTGACGTCGGGCGGCACTTCGAGCGCGCCGGGCGAGAAGTTCAGGACCGCCTTGATCCCAGCCGCGACGACGAGGTCGACGACGTGCTGGGCGGACTGCGCGGGTACGGCGATGACGGCGATCGTGATGCCGTCGCGCTTCGCGATCCGCTTCAGCTCGCGGATGTCGTGGATCGGCACGCCGACGCGCGAGTGCTGGCCGACCTTCGCGCTCAGGTTGTCGAACAGCGCCGAGATTTCGAATCCTTCGCTGCGGAAGCCCGGGTAGTCGGCCAGGGCGAGGCCGAGGTTGCCGGCGCCCATGATGGCGACCCGCAGGCGCCGATCGAGGCCGAGGATCTGACGGAGGTGGCGTTTGAGGTCGCGGACGTAGTACCCGACGCCCCGGACGCCGAACTCGCCGAAGTACGCGAGATCCTTACGAATCTGGGCGGCGTTGAGGTGGAACTGCTCGGCGAGCGCCTGCGACGAGATGGTTTGCACGCCGGCGTCCTCGAGCACGTTGAGACAACGGAGATACACGGAGAGGCGGTTTGTCGTCAGCTCCGAGACCTGGTCGAGGCTCTGTCTGGCCCTGGCGGGTTTGTTCGAAGTTTTCACAAGGCAGCGGGCGATTGTACCAAAAAGCGCGTGCTAATATCCGCCCCATATGACGATCAGCGCTCCGCCGCAGCCCGGCTTCCAGCCGTACGTCCCGCCCGATCGGTCGCCGGCCGAGTTCACGATCAAGGCCGTCGTGATCGGTGCCCTCTTCGGCCTGCTCTTCGGCGCGTCCACCGTGTACCTCGGACTCCGCGCCGGCCTGACGGTCAGCGCGTCGATTCCGATCGCCGTGCTCGCGATCTCGGTGCTCAAGCGGCTCGGCGGTTCGACGATTCTCGAGAACAACATCGTGCAGACGATCGGGTCGGCCGGCGAGTCGGTCGCCGGCGGCGTCGTCTTCACGATTCCCGCGCTCATCTTCCTGGCGCCGCGCGGACCGGCCTACTTCAACTACTTCCAGATCACCCTGCTCGCCTTCGCGGGCGGCATCCTCGGCGTGCTGATGATGGTCCCGCTGCGGCGCGCGCTCATCGTCAAGGAGCACGGCGTGCTGCCGTATCCGGAAGGCGCAGCCTGCGCGGACGTGCTCATCGCCGGCGAACGCGGCGGCGCGCTCGCCCGCACGGTCTTCCAGGGCCTCGGCATCGGCGCGCTCTGGAAGTCGCTGTCGTGGATCCTGCAGCTGTTCCGCACCGTCGTCGGCTACAGCATGGCGCAGGCGAGCTTCTTCCCGAACGCGACGCTGAACGTCGACATCTCGCCCGAGTACCTCGGCGTCGGCTACGTGATCGGGCCGCGCATCGCGGGCGTGATGTTCGCCGGCGGCGTCCTGTCGTGGATGGTCCTGCTGCCGCTCCTGTCGATTCTCGGCCGCTACATGCCGGGGCCGTTTCCGCCGGTGCCGGCGAGCGGCCTGCGCATTTCTCAGATGTCGGCCGGCCAGCTCTGGAGCGCATACATCCGCTACACCGGCGCCGGCGCCGTCCTCGCCGCCGGCATCATCACGCTGGTGCGCACGATCCCGACCATCGTCTCGTCGTTCCGCGAGAGCGTGAAGGACTTCAGCGCCGGCGCCGGCGGCGCGGCGAAGATCCGGACCGAGCGCGACATCCCGATGACGATCGTCCTGGCCGGCTCGCTCCTGCTGGCGCTCTTCCTCGCGCTGGCGCCGCGCAGCGCGACCCAGGGCAATTTCCTCGCGTCCGTGCTCATCGTGATCTTCGGCTTCTTCTTCGTCACGGTGTCGTCGCGCATCACAGGGCTCATCGGGTCCTCGTCGAACCCGATTTCCGGGATGACGATCGCCACGCTGATCCTGACCTGCACGATCTTCGTCGCGCTCGGCTGGACCGGCGACGTCTACTCGCCGATCGCCCTCTGCGTCGGCGCGGTCGTCTGCATCGCCGCGGCGCAGGCCGGCGGGACGTCGCAGGACCTGAAGACCGGCTTCATCGTCGGCGCGACGCCGATCTCGCAGCAGATCGGGCTCATCATCGGCGTGCTGGTGTCCTCGCTCGTCATCGGGCTGACGACGCTCTACCTGCATTCGGTGATGCGGATCGGCTCGAGCGCGCTGCCGGCGCCGCAGGCGACGCTGATGGCGACGCTCATCCAGGGGCTGCTCAGCCAGAACCTGCCGTGGGGGCTCGTGCTCGTCGGCGTCTTCATCTCCGTGACGCTCGAGCTGTGCGGCATCCACTCGCTGTCGTTCGCCGTCGGATCGTACCTGCCGATCGCCACCACCGCGCCCATCTTCGCAGGCGGCCTGGTCCGCGCCTACGTCGAGAGGAAGACCGGGAAGACGGAGGAGACCGAGGTCGGCGCGGGCACGCTGTTCAGCTCCGGCCTGATCGCCGGCGGCTCGCTCGCGGGCATCCTCTATGCGGTCCTGTTCGGGCGCAACATCATCCGGGACGCCGAAGCGGTGACCGGCTGGATCCCGTTCATCCACGAGGGCGGCTCGGGCATGATCGCCGGCTCGCTGCTGTTCTTCGTGCTCGCCGTGATCCTCGGCCGCATGGCGCAGCGTAAGATTATGTAGAAGGAGCGCGCGCTGGACGACGCGCGGGGCTTCGGCCGGGCGTCATATGAAAACACACCTCAGCATCGCCCTGTGCGCTTCGCTGACAGCCGTGGCCGCCGCCCAGGCGCCCGCGCGCCATGCGACGAACATCGCAGCGCTCGCCGCCTATCCGGGCTTCTACCATCAGCGAGCAATCGTCGTCGTCGGAACGGTCAAGACGAACGACCGCGGCGAGACGTCGGTTGCGAACGAAGAGGGCTCGAGCATCCGCATCGTGTTCAAGGGCGGCGCGCCCGACGGGCTCGACGAGGTTCGCGGGGAGTTCGTCGACATCGGCCGCATGAAGTCGGACGATCCGCGCGTCGGCCCGGACCTGCGCACCGCGTTCCACCTGACCGAGGACGCGCCGTGGCCGAAGGCCGGCGAGCTGACGGCGATTCTCGCCACCACGGTGGAGCCGGCCTCGCATCCGCCGGCGCCGTCGATTCGCGCGATCGTGCTGCAGCCGTCGCGCTACCTGGATCAGAAGGTCACGATTCGCGGCCAGTTCGAAGGGCGCAACCTCGCCGGCGACCTGCCCGACGCGCCGGGCCTGAGCCGGTACGACTTCGTGCTCCGTTCCGCCGATGCCGCGATCTGGGTCGCGCACATGCGCCCGAAAGGCAAGGACTTCGATCTGTCGCTCGACACGCGCATCGACACCGGCCGCTGGCTGCAGGTGACCGGGTCGGTGCACGAAGCGCGCGGCCTCCAGTGGATCGACGCCGAAGCCGGGACGCTCGAGCTGACCAAAGCCGAGGAGGAGCCGGCACCCGAGCAGGCCGCCCCGGTTCGCGTCCCGGCCGCGCCGGCGCCCGAGGTGCTGTTCAGCGTGCCGACGCAGGGCGAGACCGACGTGTCGCAGGCGAGCAACGTGCGGATCCAGTTCTCTCGCGATCTCGACCCGTCCACGATCCAGGGGCACGTGAAGGTCAGCTATCTCGACAGCGAGACGGTGGAGCGTGGCGAGCCGACGACACCCACCGCGTCGTTCAAGACGGAATACCGCGGCGGCAACCGCGAGCTGATCGTCACCTTCACGAAGCCGCTCGAGCGCTTCCGGACGCTCAGGATCGAGCTGACGAGCGACATCAAGGGCACCGACGGCCAGGCGCTGAAACCGTGGACGCTGTCGTTCGGCGTGGGAGGCTCCTGAGGCGGGCCTCGGGAGGGCTCAGGGCTAAGGGATGACGCGGAACGCGACGAGCGCGCGCGATTCGCCTGCCCCGCCTGCCCTCGTTGTGATTTCGACGACGTAGTCGCCCGGCGCGAGCGGAAGGATGCCGACCTGCGCCGTCGCCCACCGGGTGCCGTCGGGGTCGTCTCGAATCGCCGCCGTCACCGGCACCGGAACTTCCACACCGTTGCGATCGAGCAACCGCGCGCCGACCGTGGCCGCCGCAGGAGACGGGACCTCCACTGTGAGCCGCTCGCCCCGGCGGAATCGGAGATCGGCGGTGGGCAGATCGCGATTGCCGGTCGCCGGCCCGCGGCGAATGAACACCGCGCCCGAGGCCTGCGGCGCGGCGGCCAACGCGACCTTCGTGGACGCCATGCTCCCGCCCGACGGCAGCTGGCCGCGCACGCTGACGGCATATTCGCCGGGAGCGAGCGGAGCCGTCGGGACCACCGTGACGAGCGCGCCGGTCGTGCCCGGCTGGATGCGACCGTGCCCCGACGCGACCGTCTGACCGGCAGCGTCCGTGACGAGCGCGTCGAGATCGGCGCCCGGAATCCGATCGGCCACCTCGCCGACAATCCAGAACGCCGGGACCGGCGCGCCGGCGGCGGCCGGCTTCCAGCCCGCCGCCGCTTCGATCCTGAACGGCTCGTCGCGCCCGATGGCAGCCAGTCTCGCCACCGCAGCCGCCGCGGACGCCGCAATCACGTTCGAGGCGACCGACGTCGGCCCGCCGGGCGCCTCGGCAGCCGCAGCGGCCGCTCGCGCCGCGGCGACGTCGGCTTCCGTCGCGGCGAGGTAGCCGCGCCGCGCCCGCACCTCGACGCCCGGCCGCTTCACGCGGACGGTGATCCTGTGGTACTTCCCGTCGAGTTTCCCCGTCGCGTAGTACCCCAGCAGGTAGTACGAGGTCAGGTCGGAGACGATGCGCTGGATGCCGGCGCCGAGATCGTTGTTGTTGACGACTGCGACGCCGTCGGTGTCAACGGCCATGGTCCGGAGGCTGTCGAGGCGCCCCGCCAGCAGCCTGCTGTCGGCCGACGGCGGCACGAGCGGCGCGGGCGTGCCCACCGACGGCCCGAGCGCCGGCGCGATCGGCTCGTCGAACACGGCGAGGCCGCGCGGGTCGATCGGGTAGAACGAAACGTTCGCGCGGTTGGCCGCTTCGAGCGTCCGCCGGAATTCACTCTGGTCGTCGATCGCGGCGAGGGCCATGCGGGCCGTCTCGCAGGTGCTCATGACCGCGCCCGTCGGGCTCTGCGGGTTGCCCTGGGTCAGCCTGCCCGTCTTCGGATCCACGGAGATCGTCGGCGTCCCCGGCACCTGACAATACAGGCGCCGCGCGAGCGTCTGGTCGGGTCGAAAGAGCAGCCACCCGTCGCTGACGACGAGCACGGCCGTCCGCTCCTCGCGCATGCCGCGCATGAAACGGACGAGGTCGTTCAACGCGTCGATGGTCCGTCTCTCACGCCGTCGCTGGATCATCTCCGCAGCGACGCCGCGATCGTCGTCCGGACAGACGCGCGTAGGTCCAATTCCCGGATAGCACTCCCAGTACTGATCCTCTTCCGGATCCTTCGAGTTGATCCGATCGCGCTCGCCCCACGGCCAGTAGCGCGTCAGCATGCCCTCGATCGTCGTCGTCCGGCGCGCGAAGGTCAGATCGCGGGCCGACATTTCTGGGGTCATGACCGCCACGAGATCGTGCTCGCCAATCGTCCGGTTGAGCGCGTCGATGAGCGGCTGCCGGATGTTGTGCGAACCGCCGACGGTCACGTGATACGTGTCGAGGAAGACCACGAACGCGCGCGCCTGCGGGTCGTTCAGCATCTCGCGCGACTCGGCGACCGTGTTCGGCTCGCGCCGCGTCTCCTGCGGGCCCGCCGCCTGGATGATGACGTGCTGGAACTGATCGATGGTCTGCGGGACGCCGTTGTCGAGGACCTCGAAGTCGTCGCGCGTGAGGTCTGCAACCGGCGCGCCGTCCTTCGTCGGGTACGCGTCGACGCGGACGTAGTTGGCTTCCGCGTGGAACACCGGGGCCTGGGGTTGCTGAAGGGCTGAGGGCTCGGGGATCAGGGCTGAGGGAGACAGGAGCGCGAGAGCGGCGACCAGGGTCCACGAACGCGGATTGAACATGACGATCCCCGGGCGCAGGCGGTGTGGCATCGATCAGTCTACCACCGCCCCCTCGGAGAGCAGGTCCGCAATGCGCTGCCGCACCCGCGCGATGAGCTGGTCGCGATCCTTGAGATCCAGTCCGGCGGTCTCGATCGGCGGGCCCACGCGAATGCTCACCGTGACCGGCCGGATGATCGCGCTCCCCTTTCGCATAGCGTCGCGTCCGCCCTGGATGGCGACCGGGACGATCGGCGCACCGGCTTTGATGGCCATGATGAAGCCGCCCTTCTTGAACGGCAGCATGTCCGACGTCCGGCTGCGCGTGCCCTCCGGAAAGATCAGGAACGAGTTGCCGGCGCGGATCGAGCGTGCGCCGGCCTCGATCGATCGCATCGCGGACTCCTTGTTGCGCCGGTCGATCGGGATGAAGCCGCCCAGGCGGAACGCCCGCGCGAGGATCGGGATCCTGTCGATCTCGTGTTTGTACAGGATGTGCATGCGCGGGTGCAGCGCCTCGAACAGGACCGGCGGATCGACGTTGCTCTGGTGGTTCGAGCAGTAGACCGCCGCCCGTTCGAGCGGCAGGTTCGCGCCGCCGGACACCTGAAACCGGATACCCGACAGCGCCAGTCCCAGCCGGACGCCGCCGTGGCCGAGCCAGTACAGCAGGCTCTTCCACCGGAACGTCAGGGCCAGCAGCATGCCGATGGGGCCGGTGACGAGCACGTAGAGCGAAACGGCCAGGTAGGTCGCGGCCGAGCGCAGCGCGGCGATGAGCACCGGCGGGATGATAAACGAAAAGGGCCGGATCCAGAGGACCCGGCCCGACCATCTGCCGGGTCCAGGAGGACCCGGTCTGCGTTGCGAGCGGCAGGGCGGGCCTGTCGGACCCGCCGCGATCTACGACGCCCGGGCGGCGCGACGCGCCGGCGCGGCGGCGGCCGATGCGCGCGGAGCCACCTTGACCGTCTTCGCACGCGCCGCGCTGCGTGCCTTCATCGAGAAGCAGCGCTCGAGCGCGCGCTCGACGCGCGCTTCGACCGCCGGCGCCGTCTCGCGCATCACCTCGGACACCTCCGAGACGATGAGGAACTTGGCGCGGTCGAGCATGCGCTTCTCGCGGAACGACAGGCTCTTGGACTTGGCGAGGAACGTCAGGCTCTTGAGGACGTCGGCCACGTCGTAGATGGACCCGCTGCGCATCTTGTCCGAGTTGTCCTTGAAGCGGCCCTTCCAGTTCTGGTGATTGTCGATCTTGCCGTCGCCGAGGAGCCCGAACAGGCGTTCCACCTCGTCGTCCGAAATCGCGCGCCGGAGCCCGACGCCTTCCACATTGGTCACCGGCACGAGCACCGTCGTCTCGTTGGCGACGATCCGGAGATGATAGAAACCGCAGGTGGTACCGAGGATGGTTTTCTCTTCGATGCGCTGGACGATCCCGAGACCATGATTCGGGTAAATGACCTTGTCGCCGACTTCAAATGTCACGGTTCCCCCTGTTAGGAAGCGCTCTATGGAAGGCCGAAATAGTGCCGGCAGTCCATTCAGTATAGCCCACTCCGAGCCTCAATACAACGAAAAATGGCCGAAAACCAGGCACTTTCCGGCATTTTCGCCACATCCCGGCCGGCGCGCCCGAACCGACGTAAGTGGCTCAGCCTGGCGTGGTTCCACCGGTTTCCTCGAGCGTTTTCCCACTGATGAGGATGGCCCAGGTGGTGTGCACGGCGGATCCCCTCGGATTCCGCTTTCACGCGCCAAGTTGAGTCGATCCGACGCAACTCAATCCATCAGCTTCCGGAATCCTGCGACCCGCCCGCGAGAGATGCCTCGAGCCGCGCAACACGCGACCGTCCAGACGTCGTGGCACGGCTGCCGATGAAGCGCGCGAAGTCGTGGTTCGCCGCGCGAGGCTTCGCGGGCGTGATCCGTCTCAGCCGATCGCTCCGTCGCACGTTCCGGCTGAGACGTGCTTGTGCAACAATGAACGCGACGTGCACACCGTAGGCGAAACGATGGCGGTCCGCGGCGCGATTGAAAGCGGCGAGGACCTCGTAATCAGCGGGCGGGTGGATGGACCAATCTGGAGCGACGGCGTGGCCGTCACCATCTCGTCCGCCGGCACGGTGATCGGCGACATCGTCGCGCGTGACATCACCATCATGGGGACAGTGGACGGCACGCTGCTCGCGACCGACGTCGTCGACGTGCGCGAGACCGCGCGCGTGACGGGCCGCGTGCTCGCGCCGCGGTTCATCCTGAACGAGGGCGCGAGCTTCAACGGCCAGGTGCAGCCGCAGCATCTCGATGCTGCGCTCCGCGTCGCGAGGCACCGGCGCGAGCAGGAGACGGCGTGACCCGACGGGCGTGGCAAGGGTCCAGGGACCCGGGTCCCCGGGACCGCCGGCGTCCTACGGTCGTCCGTCGATCGCGCCCCGCGTCGCCGTGATGGTATCTCCGAGCTGCTTCTGCAGCATCCCGAAATCCCAGCCGAGGCTGATCATCCGCCATCCGGCAGCCACTCTCGTTTTGACGTCCTGCGGCGTCGCATCGATCGCGCCGACGACGTGGTACTTCTGGCAGAGCTTCAGAATCTGATCGTTCTCGGCTTCCGACAGGTGGACGACGTGCACGGCCGCCAGGCCGGGCGTCGAGATGATTTCCTCGGCGTGCCGCACGCCTTCCTCCGTCTCGATCATCGCGACGACCATGATCTGTCCCTTCGGGTTCAGCGGCCAGAGCGGCGACACGCCGGTGTGTCCGCCCTGCCCCGGCAGGTTGAGCCCCTCGAGCCCGGACTGCTCCGCCTGATCGAACGTCGAGACGATGTTCTTCATCTCGGCGCCGCTCTCGACGATGGGCACCCAGACGCCGATGGCCGGTCCGACGCGCATCGCTTCCGAGATCTCGTACCGCGGGTCCCATCCGCCGCGATGCGCGAGCTTGACGAGCACGGCGGGCGCGGGCCGCGGCGTCGTGCGGTAGCGGCGGCCGAAGTCGCCGATTTCGAGCAGGAACCGGTGCAGGTCCTTGAAGTCGTAGATCTCGTGCTCCACGTCGGCGACGATGAAGTCGGCGTCGCTCGTGGCGAGCACCTTGGCGATGCGCGGCGCCGCGATGGCGCCGGTCCAGATGCCGACGACCGGCCTGCCGGCGGCGAGCAGCGGGACGAGCGGATTCTGCGGCAGTGCGCCGGGCGCCTGGCCCTGCTCCGGGGCGGCGAGGACGGACGTCAGGGTTGCGGCGAGGGCGGCGGCGAGAACGGCGAGCGCGAGTCGCGGGCGCATAAGCTCCTCCAGTCCGGGCCAGATATTAGCAGCCTGATGAAGGAGCGCGAGGGTCCGGCCGGGCGTCGACGCTGCTGTTCGAAGGGACCGAGAGCCGAGAGCCGAGGGCTGTCAGCTGGGTATTGCTATACTGGCGGTCTCGCCTCCAGGCCGGAGTGGTGAAACTGGCAGACGCGCGGGACTCAGAATCCCGTGCAGTCTAACCCGCCAAACCGACGCTCACCGCAATCGATTCAAAGACTTACGCGAAGTTGGGCCGGAACGTCGTGGGCCAATGATGGTTCACGCCTTCTTGTCGTGTCGCAGGCCCGCACGGCGCATCAATTCGCGCACGAAGCCGACGCGCCAGAACACATACCAGACGACCAGAACGACGCTGACGGCGCCACCGATGGTTCCTAGGTGCATCGTGCTTCTCCCTACGGTTGGTGCCTGAGGAGGGAATCGAACCCACACGCCCCGTAAAGGGCAACGGATTTTGAGTCCGTCGCGTCTGCCAGTTCCGCCACTCAGGCCCAACGCCAATCATACGACGAGCTTGATGCGCTTGCGCGCCTGATGGTGCGCGCGCTTGCGAGACGCCTCGGTCAGTCGGCCTTTCCTCGACCTCGAATACGTGTCGGTCATCTTGATCGAACTGTGCCCGAGCGCGTCGCGCACCTGATCGATGGGCACCTTCGATTCCGACAACTGCGACGCGAACTTCGCGCGCAGGTCGTGCAGGTGCAGGTCCTCGATATTCGCGGCGGCGCAGACCGTCCGCCACCGTTCGCACAGGCGCTCCTTGAACCGAAGTTGCTTGCTTGACCTCCGGAACTGCTAAGGCCTTGGCAGCCCCGTCCTCCAGGTCCAGAACACGATGGCGGCGGCTGCCAGGGTGGCGGCCAGGACCCCGACGTACAACACCAGTAACGTCCAGGCCCGGCGGCGAAGAAGGCGTTTCCACTGGCTGATCGCCTGTCGCCAGGTGTCGCCAGCGGATCCCCAAACGATGGTGATGACCTTCGCCTGGAGAGCGAACACGCCGACGACGACCAGCACGATGAATACATCGACGGCTGCGCGCATGACCGATTGTGCCAATTTGACTCCAAGGCGCCGTACGCAAGGCCTTCATGTGCCACGGCGTGTCACAGGGTACCGAAATTCGCTCCCGGCGGGCCGGGCTCGTCTGAGATCGGCCCCGATGGTGATTGGGTATGTTCGATTGTGATCGGTTGCGATCGCACGCGAATCGAAACTCAAAATCCCGTGGGCTTTACCGCCCGTGAGGGTTCGATTCCCTCCTCCGGCACCACATGTCGGTCCAGCCATTCACGTTCGTGATGGCGGCCGGAGTCGTTGC
>JBLMXQ010000111.1:0-14034 GCA_050257855.1 Betaproteobacteria bacterium
AAGGTTTGGTGGACCAGGCGGGAGTCGAACCCGCGACCTCATGAATGCCATTCATGCGCGCTCCCAACTGCGCTACTGGCCCACTTCGGGAAGGCAACCACCAATTGTAACCGGGGTCCGCGCGGGTTTTCAAACCGCCGCGGGCGCGCCCGGCGGCGCCTCGCTCAGCGCTCCTGCTGGTGCTGGTAGTAGCTGCTGACCGCGCTCGTGCTGGCGTCGTGGAACGGATCGAGGTTCCAGTCGAGGAACGTCCACACGCGGTTCCACGAATCGCGCTGCTCCCGCGTGTTCTCCGGCTGCCATGTCTTCGGATCCACCCGCCGATCGAACGTGTGCCCGCCAGGCGGGTTGTCGTAGATCATCGTCTCCGCGAGGAACGGCTTGCGCGACCGGAGCGCGTCGACCATCTGTTCGTCCTCTTCGAAGTTCACGTCCTGGTCGTTGCGCGTGACCCCTACATACAGCGGAATCTGCAGCTTGTCGATGTTGTAGAGCGGCGACCGCTCCTTGTAGATCTCGTGGCGCTCGGCCGGCAGGCCGCCGTACCGGTTGGAAGGATCGATCGCGTGGTGCTGCCGCTCCTCGCCCTTCCACGACAGCCGCTGGAACAGATTCGTCACCGGCACCATCGCGACCGCGGCCTTGAACGTCGTCGGGTTCCGGGTGATCGACAGCAGCGTGATCATTCCGCCGTGGCTCCAGCCGATGATGCCGATCCGCGACGGATCCACCTGCGGATACTTCTGCTTCAGCACGTCCACCGCGGTCACGACATCGTCCACCTCGTAGCCGCCGTAGTCGATGGCGTCGTAGAACGCCTTGCCGTAGCCGATGCTGCCGCGGTACTCGGGCGCGATGACGATGTAGCCCTTGGCGGTCGCTTCGCGGATGTACGGGATGTAGTGATTGTAGAGATGGCCGCGGATGTTCTCGTGCACCCACACGAGCGCCGGGTGGCCCTTCTCTCCGCGCAGCTTCAGCGGCTGAAACACCCACGCGGGGATCTCCAGGCCGTCCGCCTTGCTCGGATACGTGATCTTGTCGACCTGCATGTACCCGACGCTGGCCGCGCGCCAGTTCTTGTCGGTCTCGACCTGATCCTGCGCCATCTTCTCGAAGTCCGGCGGACGGAACTGGCCGGGGACGCGACCGGACGGCGCCTCCGGCTGTTGCGCCGGCGCCGGCGCCTGGCCCTGCAGCGGCACGGCCGCGAGGAGAAACGCGACGGGGAGCGCGACGATGCACGAACCCTTCAGGCGAGTGTTCATGAGCGGCATGGCCAGATCCTATACCGGAGCAGGGCCGTTTGCGGCACGCTCGTGCGCCCGGGTGAGCCACGCGCGGAGCTGACCGGCGGCCTCGTCGGGCGTGCTTCCGTAGAACGGCATCAGGGCCGTCGGGACGCCCGGCAGCCGGACGATGTACGCACGCCAGCGATCCTGCCCGACCGCGGCCACCTCGATGAGATAGGGACGGCCCGCAATCGACTGCTGAAAACGATGAATCGCAGTGCTCACGGTGGTCGGTGAGAAAATCTGGCTTCGGGAACGGCGACCGATTGTACGCGTTCGCCGATCTCGATCAAGCGAAGCGGGACGCGAAGACGGACGCACAGCCGCGGCCCTGCGGATTCTCTCCGGCGGCCAGCGGAAAAATAATTTGATGTCGGTCGCTCAACAGGAAATCCACCGTTCGTCCACAGCTTTTGCACACCTCCCTGCTTCGCGTGGGGCCCACCCCCGCGCGCCGGGGGAACTGACGCCGTTTCCTCGCGCTCGGGCGTAGTCTCCCGCGCGCCCGCGCCTCCAGCTTGACGCTCCGGCCCGGCGCTACTACGCTTGAAACTTCATGAACAGTCGAGCGTTAGCGGGCGTTCTGCTCGTGGCCTGCCTGCTGACTCCGGCGCGCGGCTCGGCCGCCGACGCGCCGACGACCTTCCGGATCTTCCTGAAGGACGGTCACTCCCTCGTCAGCTACGGCGAGTTCGCGCTCGTGAACGACCGCATCGTCTTCTCGATGCCGACCGATGCCTCGGCCGACGCGCCGCTGCAGCTGGTCAACCTGCCGGCCGACCGCGTGGACTGGCCGCGGACGCAGCAGTACGCGGAGTCCGTGCGGGCGGAGCGCTACATTGGCACGCGCGCCGAAGACGACTACGCGGCGCTGACCAACGACGTCGCGCGCGCGCTGAACGACGTGGCCCGGACCAAGGAGGCATCGAAGCGGCTGGACATCGTGGAGCAGGCCCGCAAGGAGCTCGCCGGGTGGCCGGCCGCGCACTACAACTACCGGTGGGAAGACGTGCAGCAGATGCTGTCGATGCTCGACGAGGCCATCGCCGACCTGCGCGCCTCGTCCGGCGTGCAGCGGTTCGATCTGGCGCTGTCGGCGTACTCGCAGGCGCCGCCGTCAATTCTCGTTCCGAAGCTGCCGCCGCCGACGCCCCAGCAGGCGATCGAGCAGACGCTGCTCGCCTCGCGTCTCGTGGCCTCGTCGGCCGAGCGCGGCGCGCTCCTGAGCGCGGCGCTGATCTCGCTGGACCGCGATGCGGCCGCGCTGCCGGCCGACTGGGCCGCCGCGGCCCGCGAGGAGGCCCGCGCCATCCTGGACGTCGACCGGAAGATCGACGGCGAGTACCAGGCGCTGACGCGCCGCGTCATGACGCTGGCCGACGGGCGCGCGCGCGCGGCCGACGTCCGCGGCGTCGAGCAGCTGGTCGCGCGCGTACGGCAGGAGGATGCGGCGCTCGGCGGGAAGCGGCCGGCCGTGATCGAATCGCTCGTCGACGCCGTGCAGGCGAAGCTCGACGCCGCGCGCCGGTTCCGGCTCGCGCGCGATCGGTGGGCGCTGCGGGCGCCGATCCTCCGTCGCTACCGCACGGAGGTGGCCGAGCCGCTCGGCCTGCTGACGCGTCTGGGGCCGGCGCTCGACGACATCAAGACGCTCGCCGGCTCCTCGCCCGGCGAGCTCGCGTTGATCGGCCGCACCGTCGCGCGGATCCTGAAGATCGCGCGCGCGATCAATCCGCCGACCGAGCTCGCGGCCGCGCACGCGCTGATCGTCAGCGCCGCGCAGCTCGCCAATCAGGCCGCGGCCATCCGGCGCGAGGCTATGGTGACGAACAGCATGCCGCGCGCCTGGGACGCCTCGTCGGCGGCGGCGGGGGCGCTGATGCTGTCGGCCCGCGCAGCGACGGAAATCGAACACGGGTTGAAGCCGCCGCGCTACCAGTGATCACCCCGCGCACCACCCGGCTCGTCCGCGTTCCTCATCTGCCCGCGTTCCGCATCGTCTCGGCCGCCCTGTCGGTCGGCGGCGGCCTGTCGTCGACCCGGGCGCGCGTCGTGGTCGTGCCGACGCGCGGCGCCGCGCGCCAGCTGCGGGCGACCATCGAGAACGCGGCGGCGCGGCCCGCCGTCGTGCTCCCCGACTTCGCGACGCGCGACGAGCTCTACGACCGCCTGCACGCGCGTCTCGCGGCCCCGCCCCGCCGGCTGTCGCCGTTCGAGCGCGAGGCGATGATGCACGCGGCCGCCCGCGCCAGCGAAGCGGCCGGCGCGCCGCCGCCCTTCAAGCTTCGCCCGGGCCTGATTGCCGAGATCGTCCGCTTCTACGATCAGCTCCGACGCCAGGGGCAGAGCGTGTCGAGGTTTGACGAGCTGCTCGCCGAGGCGCTGGAGCGCGACGCGGAATTCGATCGCGGCGCGGAGCGGATGCTGGCTCAGACGCGCTTCCTGGCCGCGGTCTTTCGCGCGTACGAAGAGCGGATTGCCGAGGCCGGCACGCTCGACGAGCACGCGCTGCGCCAGCGCCTCGTCCGCGAGGAGGCTCGCGATCCGATCCGGCATGCGGTGATCACCGTCGCCGACTGGATCGCCGATCCCAACGGCCTCTTCCAATCCGACTTCGACCTCCTGACTCGCATTCCCGGCCTTGCATCGATCGACATCGTCGCGACGGAGCGCCTGCTCGGGTCCGGATTCCACCAGCGCGTGCACGACTGGCTGCCGGGCATCGAGGAGGTGGACGGTACCGCGCTCTGTGCGATCGAGACGCGCGCGCCGGCGGTACTGGCGGTGCCGCCGGAGCCGCGGCCCGGCCCGGTGTTCGTCAGCCGCGATCGGGAAGAGGAGCTGGTGGCGGTCGCGCGGCGCCTGGGGACGGCCCGGGTCCGGAAGGGCCCGGCCTGCAGTGACGCGGATCGCACGGCGGTCGTGTTCCGCCGGCCGCTGCCGTACCTCTACCTTGCGCGCAGCGTGTTCGGCGGCGCCCGCATCCCGTACCGGACGCTGGACGCCCTGCCGCTCGCAGCCGAGCCGATTGCCGCCGCCCTCGACCTCGCGATCGAGGCGGCCTCGTCGCAGTTCTCGCGCGACGCCCTCGTTGCGCTGCTTCGCTCGCCGCACTTCGACCTGTCGAGCGGCCGCGCGCCGGTCACCCTCGCCGCGGTGGCCGCCCTCGACCGTGCGCTCAGCGAAGCGCGCTACCTCGGCGACGTCGACCGCCTGCGCGAGCTCGCCGCCGACTGGGACGGCGACGACCGCCGCGCGCCCGCCCGCACGGCGCTCATGTCGGCGCTCGCGGCGGCCGGGCAGCTGCAGCCGCTCGGCGAGCCGGCGCCCGCCTCCGTGCAGCTGGGTCGAATCGTGCGGTTCCTGGAGACGTTCGGCCGCGCCATCGACCAAGACGATCCGGAGGCCGCACGTCACCTCCGCGCCCGGGCGGCCGTTATAGGCCTGCTCCGCGGACTCGCCGCCGCTCGCGCCGCCTTCGACGATCCGCCGGTCACCATCGACGACATCGCCCCGGACATCCGCCGCTGGATCGAGGAAGAGACGTTCGCGCCGGCCGTCGGCGGTTCGGGCGTGCACCTGCTCGATTCCCAGGCGGCACGGTACGGCGACTTCGACGATGTCACGATTGTCGGGCTGGTCGAGGGCGAGTGGCCCGAGCGGCCGCGGCGGAACATCTTCTATCCGCCCGCGCTGCTCGCGTCGCTCGGATGGCCGCCGGAAAAGGATCGTCGTGCCGCCGCGACCGCGGCGTTTCTCGACCTGCTCTGGTCCTCGTCGGCGCGGGTCGCGCTCTCCACCTTCACCCTGGACGACGAGGCGCTGGTGGAGCGGTCGTCGCTCGTCGACGAAGTGCCTGCTGCGGGGCTGTCGATCGCGGAGGAGCCGCCGCCGGCGCCCGCGCGCGTCTTCGTGGAGGAGGCCCTGTCGCTCGCGCCGGTCGCGCTCGACGTGCTCGGGCCCCTCGCCCGCGAATGGGCGCGGCTGCGGCTCGCGCGGACCGACGGATCCGACGCGCGCTACCACGGGGCCGCCGGCTCGCAGCCGCTGCGCCCGCTTCCGGTCAGCGCAATCGAGACGTATCTGTCGTGCCCGTTCAAGTTCTTCGCCCAGCGCATGCTCCGGCTCGAAGAGGAGCCGGAGGACGAAGAGGTGATGGACCCGAGGCGGCAGGGACGGTTCGTGCACGCGGTATTCGAGTCGTTCTTCGACGCCTGGCAGGCGCGCGGCAACCGCGCGATCACGCCCGACAACCTCGACGCGGCGCGCGCCCTCTTCGAGGAGACGGTCGAAGAGCATCTGCTGTCGCTGCCCGACGCCGAAGCCGCCCTCGAGCGCACGCGGCTGCTCGGGTCGTCGGTCGCCGCGGGCCTCGGCGAGGTCGTGTTCCGGATGGAGGCCGAGCGGCCGATGGAAGTGGTCGAGCGTCTCCTCGAGTTCCCGCTCGAAGGCGACTTCGACTTCGAATGCCCGGATGGTCCGCGCCGCATCGCGCTGCGCGGCGTGGCCGATCGGATCGATCTGCTGGGCGACCGCACGATGCGGCTCATCGACTACAAGCTGTCGTCGGCGCCGAGCAGGTCGCGGGCGCTGCAGCTCCCGATCTACGGCATCTGCGCCGAGCAGCGGCTGCGCACGCACGCGGGCGGACCGTGGCGGCTCGGTGAGGCGGCGTACATCGCCTTCCGCGGCAGCAAACGCGTGACGCCGCTCTTCACGACGCGGACGAGCCGCGAAGAGGCGCTGGCCGACGCGCAGGCGCGGCTCGTGAAGGCTGTGGACGGCATCGCGGCCGGCGCGTTCCCGCCGACTCCGACCGACGTCTTCATCTGCGGCTACTGCAGTTATGCGGCCGTGTGCCGGAAGGACTACGTCGGTGACGTCTGACCCGCGGCTGCCGTTCGACGCGCCGCCCGAGCCGCCGCTGGCCGACGCCGCGGCGCGGGCGCGCGCCGTCGACCCCGCGCAGAACGTCGTGCTGGAGGCGTCGGCTGGCACCGGCAAGACGCGCGTGCTCGTCGAGCGCTACGTGAACCTCCTGCTGGCGGGTGTCGATCCCGACAACATCCTGGCCATCACGTTCACCCGGAAGGCCGCGGCCGAGATGCGCCAGCGGATCATCGACCGCCTGCGCGAAGCCAGCCGCACGACGCAGATCGACGCGGCGCGCTGGCGCGACCTGCGCGACCGGCTCGGCGACATCGCCATCTCCACGATCGACGCGTTCTGCCTGTCGCTCATCCGCGAGTTCCCGCTCGAAGCGGATGTCGATCCGGCCTTCGACCTCGCGGACGAGACCGAGATCCCGCGGCTCGTCGGCGAGGCGCTCGATCGCACGCTGCGCATCGGCCGCAATCTCGCCCGCACCGACGATGACGTGGCGATGGTGTTCGTGCAGCTGGGGGAGAGGCGGCTCCGGAGCGGCCTGGCGGCGCTCGTCGACCGGCGGCTCGTCGCCGCCGACGTCCTGCGCAGGTTCCTGGCTTCGGGTCCGCGCGACCTGACGCCGCAGGTCGCCTGCGGGTCGGCCGCGCGCCGGCTGCGGGACGTGCTGGCGACCGCCCCGGGCGGCATCGCCTCGCTCCTGGCCGACGGACCCCGCCATCGTGCGGAGTTCGCGATGCTCGCGGCCGACGTTGCCGCCCTCTGCACGCGTCCGGATCGGACCTTCGCCTCGCGCGACGAGCAGGCAGCTTTTCGGGCGCTCGTCGACCGCCTGCGCCGCTACTTCCTGACCCAGGAGGGGGAGCCGCGCGGAAACGGGTTCGGCGGCACGGGATTCAAGGCCGAGGACTGCGATTCGCCGGACGCCTGGCGCCGCCATCGCCAGGCCGCGGCCGGGATCGCCCCGGCCATCGCCGAGGTGCTCAAGGCGTTCCGACGCGACCTCAACGTCGTGCTGTCGCGCGGCGTGTGGCAGCTGTTCGGTCTGGCCATCGGGCAGTACCGGCAGACGCTGGACGCTCACGCCGTGCTGGACTTCTCGGAAGTGCTGTCGCGGGCGATCGACCTCCTCAACCGGATGGACGAGTTCTCCCGGAGCCGGTACAGGCTCGAGGCGCGCTTCCATCACGTGCTCGTCGACGAGTTCCAGGACACGAGCCGCGCGCAGTGGGAGCTCGTGTCGCTGCTGGTCCGCAGCTGGGGAGAAGGGCTGGGCGCGGCCGCCGAGGCTCTCCCGCCGTCCATCTTCGTCGTCGGCGATCGCAAGCAGTCGATCTACGGCTTCCGCGACGCCGAGGCGGCCGTGCTCGGCGATGCCGCTGATTTCATCGAGACGCTGCGCCCGGAGGGGCAGCCGCGGCAGGCGATCTCGGTCAGCTTCCGCGCCGTGCCCGCGCTGCTCGCGTTCGTCAACCGGCTGTTCGGGGACATCGCGGCCGGAGGCGACGAGACACGCCGCGACGCGTTCCGCTATGCCGCGGACGATCGCTTTCCGATCGAAGAGGGCGTCGCCGGCGCCGAGCCGCCCGTGGCGTTCCTGGCGGGTACCACGGTCGAGGGGGCGGCCGAGCGCGTCGCCGACGAGGTCGTGCGGCTGCTCGCCGACCGCTTCGCCGTGCGGGATCGGCAGACCGGCGAGGCGCGCGACATCCAGCCGGGCGACATCGCCGTCCTGTTTCGGTCGCGCGACAGCCATCGCGAGTACGAAGCGGCCCTCGATCGGCGTGGCGTCCCGACCTACGTCTACAAGGGACTCGGCTTCTTCGAGGCGGACGAGATTCAGGACGCCGTGGCGCTGCTCAGGTATCTCGCCGATCCGACCTCCGATCTGCGGGCCGCCGCGTTCCTGCGATCGCGGCTCGTGCGGCTGTCGGACGAGGCGATCGCACGGCTCGCGCCGCGGCTCGCGCTCGCGCTCGGAGCCGCCGTTCCGCCCGAGACGGGATCGCCAGTCGACGCCGAGGACCGGATCGTGCTGGAGCACGTGCGGGCGGCGGTCTCGCGCTGGCTCGGGCTGGTCGACCGGGTCACGCCGGCCGAGCTCCTCGACGCGGTGCTCGACGAAAGCGCATATGCGTATGAGATCCGCGGGCCGCGCCGGGTGCAGGCGCGGGAGAACCTGAAGAAGCTCCGCGCGCTCGTGAGGCGCATCCAGAACCGCGGCTACGCGACGCTCGCGCGGATTGCCGATCACCTCGAACAACTCGCCGTCGGCGACGAGTCGAATGCCGCCATCGACGCGCTGAACGCGGTCAGCCTCATGACCGTGCACGCCGCGAAGGGGCTCGAGTTCCCGGTGGTGTTCCTGGTGAACCTGCACCGCGGCACGGGCGGGCCGCCCGCGCCGATTCGCGTCCTCGCCGACGGCCGGGGCACGCCATCGGTCGCGGTGGGCGATTTCGAATCGGATGCGGACCAGGATCAGCCGCTCCGCGAGCGCGAGGAAACGAAGCGGCTGCTGTACGTCGCGGTCACCCGGGCGCGCGATCGGCTGTACCTGTCGTCGGTGGTCAGGGACGGCGTGTTCCGCCCCGGACGTGGCAGCCTCGGGGAGGTGCTGCCGAAGGCGCTCGGTGCGCGATTCGAGGCGGCACACGCGATGGAGCCGCCTGCCGATGCCGAAGCGCCGCCGCGGCGGCTGTCAATCGGTGGGGACGTGCAGCCGCCACTCGACGCGTTCCTGCCCCTCGAGGAAGCGCGCAGCTCCAGTCGAGCGGACGAGACTCGACGTGTATCCGTTCTCGAATACGTCGAGCCGGCGGCGATCGGGATTGCCGAACGCCGCGCAGGTGCGGGCGGCGACCACGCGCAGCTGGCCGGGACCATCGCGCACCGGCTGTTTCAGCTTCGGATGGAAGCGGCAGCGGGCGTCGCAGCCGTGCGCGAAAGGCTCAACCTGGACGAGTCGGTGCCCGACGCCGTGCTGGAGCACGGCGCGGATCTCGCGGCGCGGCTTGCGGCTGACGAGCGCGTCGTCGCCCGGCTGGCCACCGGGCGCACGTTCTTCGAGGTGCCGTTCTCGCTGCGCGTCAGCCCGCACACGCTCGTTCGCGGGTCGATCGACTGTCTGATCGAGTCGCCGTCAGGGCGCGTGACCATCGTGGAGCTGAAGACCGGCACGCCGCGGCCGGAGCACGAGGCGCAGTTGTCGGTCTACGTCGACGCCGCGCGCGCTCTCTATCCCGGTGTGGAGGTGGAGGGCCTCCTCGTCTACGCGTGACCGCTTCACCCTTGATCTACACCGTCGGCCACTCGACCCGCACGCTCGACGATCTCGTCAGCCTCCTGCGCGCGAATGGCGTGGCGCGACTCGCCGACGTGCGCAGCATTCCGCGTTCCAGGCGCCACCCGCATTTCTCACGCGAAGCGCTGGTGGCTTCGCTGCCGGCGGCGGGCGTCGCGTACCTGCACATGCCTGCGCTCGGCGGGCTCCGCAAACCGCGGAGGGAATCGACGAACACGGCCTGGCAGCATCCGGGCTTCCGTGGATATGCCGATTACATGCAGACGTCCGCATTCGAGCGGGCGCTCGCCGATCTCCTGGCCTGGGCGGAGCCCGGCACCACGGCAGTGATGTGCGCGGAGGCGGTCTGGTGGCGATGCCACCGTCAGCTCATCGCCGACGCGCTCGTTGCGCGCGGCATCGAGGTGCGGCACATCATGGAGGGCGGCGCGGCGCAGCCGCACAAGCTGACCGCGTTCGCGCGCGTCTCGGAGGGGCGGGTTACGTACCCGTCACTGCTCGATCATTCCTGTTAGCGCTGGGCTTCGGCCCAGGCCCTGGCGCGCGATTCCGCTTCCTCCTTCGTGGCCGCCACGAGCAGGACCGAGCGGTAAGGCTTCGCGTCGCTTCCGCGCGTGACCCAGCCGACCCAGTGCGGGCCGCGCGCCTCGGTGTGAATCTGGTACGAGCCGGTGTCGGACACGCTTCAGCTCCTTGGGCGTGCAAGCTTGGAACAACCGGTCAAATGCTGTCAAATTCTGGCGGATTCGGCCCGGAACAGCCAGCAGGGCCGAATTTGTGATTGCTTCGGTCCCGGCCATTTCATAGAATCAAGTTTTTGGAGCTTGATCACCCCGCGATGGGGTGAAGGGAGTCTTGCGTGGCGTTGACCTGTCCCAATTGCGGCAACGACCGGAACTTTCTGGTCAAAACGCTGCAGATGCACGTCGTGCACCTCGAAGATGGCCGCGTAGAGGTGTCCGAGGAAAGCCGTCCGGCCGTGCTGGAGGTGCTCTGCGACGAGTGCGAGACCGCGCTCAACTTCGAAGAGTTCGAAGACACGCTCCGCAAGGAAGTGCTGCTTACGATCGGCGCGCGCTGAAGCGGGCGCCGAGCCTCACGTCCCTTCTTCGTCGGCTTCCTCGAAGTAATCACATTCCGGGCAGACCCACTCGCTGATCGATTTCGTCGAGGTCGTTGGACTGCCGGGAACGTGCACGACCGATTCGCGCCGGTGCAGACGCATCTTCTCGCCGCAGAGCGGGCACTCTTTCGTTTCGGGCATGATTCTTGTTCCACGCTAGCATCCGAGCGTCGTCTTGACAAGGTCCGGACCGCCTCCTATCGTTAGCGGGAATTCACTGTGAGCCGCGATCACTTCCGGCACGACTCGCCCGAACCACCGACACCCGCCGGCTGGGACCTGGTGTGCGCGGGCAGCGCGCCGCACGAATGCTTTGCCGACGAGATCGCCATCGACTTCCCGTCGGTCGGCCACGTCGTCGATCGCATGCGCGAGTCGCTGCTCGGCGAGGAGGAGGCGGAGGCGACCGATCGTCACGCGGCCGAGCTGCGGCTCTCGTCCCGCGAGGCGCGCAACGGCCTCGTCGTGCCGCTCGAGGTCCCGATCCGCGGCACCTGCCCGTGCTGCGGCGGCCGGGGCGAGACGTGGACCGAGCCGTGCGGCGAATGTCTCGGCACCGGCGCGGCCGTGTTCCATCACGCCGTGCGGGTGGCGGTGCCGGCCGGCGTCGCCGACGGGACCCGCTTCCGCTTCCGCCTCAGCTCGCCGCATGCGGCGCCCGTGCGCGTGGAGCTCCGCGTCGCGATCCGCTCCGCGGCCTGACGTTCTCCCGTGTCGTCTCACGTCGACTTCGTCGGCGTCCTGTTCGTCGTCTGGGGCGTCCTGACCGTGCTCATCGGCCTCTCGACGCTGGCGCTCGGCGTCGGCGCGGCGGCGATCATCAGCTCGACGAGTCCTGCGAGCCCCCACTTCGCCGCCGGCCTGACCGCCGCCGTCTTCATCGTGTTCGCGGTGATCTCCATCGTCTGGGGCGTGGCGCACGCGGTGGTCGGCGTTCCCGTGCGCCGCCATCGCCCGTGGGCGCGCCTCGTCGCGCTGATGCTCGCCTCGGTGGATCTCCTGCTCCTGCCCTACGGCACGGCGCTCGGCATCTATGCCCTCTGGGCGCTGCTCCGCGAGGACAGCAGGAAGCTCTTCGTCAGCGCGGAATAGCTCGAATCGAGCGCCCTCCCGCGCCCGCGCTTGTCCTTCCCTCTCCAAAGCCGATATTCTTGAAGGATGCAGGTCGAAGAACGAGCGGTGCTCGAGGCGCTGAAGGTCGTCAAGGACCCGGATCTCCATCGCGATATCGTCAGCCTCGGCTTCGTCAAGAACATCAGGATCGACGGCGGGCGCGTCGCGTTCACCATCGAGCTGACGACGCCCGCGTGCCCGGTCAAGGATCAGATGCGCGATCAGGCGCGCGCCGCGGTGGAGCAGCTTCCCGGCGTGAGCCGCGTCGACGTCGACATGAGCGCGCGCGTGCGCGAGGCGGTCGGCGGCGAAGGCGGCCGCCAGATGCCCGAGGGCGTGAAGAACGTCATCGCGGTCGGTGCCGGCAAGGGCGGCGTCGGCAAGACGACCGTGGCCGTGAACCTGGCCCTCGCGCTCGCGCGGTGCGGCTCCAAGGTCGGGATGATCGACGGCGACATCTACGGCCCCAACGTTCCGATCATGCTCGGGATGAAGGCGCAGCTGACGACCGACGGCCAGAAGATCATCCCGGCCGAGAAGTACGGCCTGCAGGTGATCTCGATGGGCTTCCTCACGGGCGACGACGCGCCGGTGATCTGGCGCGGGCCGATGCTGCACGGCGCGCTGCAGCAGTTCTTTCGCGAGGTGAAGTGGATCGATCTCGACTACCTGGTCGTCGATCTGCCGCCCGGCACCGGCGACGTCGCCTTGAGCCTCAGCCAGACGGTTCCGGTCGCAGGCGCCATCGTCGTGACGACACCGCAGCAGGTATCGCTCGCCGACAGCCGCCGGGCCGTCGCGATGTACAAGAAGCTCAACATCCCGCCCCTCGGCATCATCGAGAACATGAGCTACTACGTCTGCCCGAACTGCCACCACGAGGCCGACATCTTCGGCCGCGGCGGCGGCGAGAAGATGGCGGCGGACCTGGACGTGCCGTTCCTCGGGCGTATCCCGATCTACCAGCCGATCCGCGAGGGCAGCGACGCCGGCGTGCCGCTGATCGTCAGCGAGCCCGATTCGCCGGCGGCCGGCGCCTTCATGGCTGCCGCCGAACAGACCGCGGCGCAGGTATCGATCGCGAGCTACAGGCGGCCGACCATTCCGTTGACGATCGTGAGGTGAGCATGGGGACGCGGATTGTCGTCGCGGCGGCGCTGTCGGCGATGCTCGGGGTGACCTCCGCTGCGCAGGTCTCCAAACCGGCTGGTGCGCAGTTGACGCCGGCGATCGTCGATCCGGCCGTGGCGATCCAGAAGTCGCTGGCGAAGGATTCGCTGGCCGGAGTGAAGGGGAACGCGGAAATCATCGCGCGGGAGTCGACGACCCGCCTGGACCCGCCGTCACCCGCCATCGCGAAGGCGGCCCAGGCGCTCCGGGGCGCGGCGACGCTCGCCGGCGCGCGCACGGCGTTCGGCGGCCTGAGCGTGGCGATCGTCGACTACATGCACGCGAACAAGCTCACGCTCGATCCGCGCATCCACGTGGCGTACTGTCCGATGGCCGACAGGCCGTGGCTCCAGGCGGGGACGGTCGTCGCGAATCCTTACTACGGCACCGCGATGCCGACCTGCGGCTCGATCAGGCAGTGAACATACCGTTCGAGAAGCACACGCTCGACAACGGGCTCGACGTCCTGCTGCACGAGGACCGCGACTGCCCGATCGTCGCCGTGAACGTCTGGTACCACGTCGGCTCCAAGAACGAGCGGCCGGGGCGCACCGGGTTCGCGCATCTCTTCGAGCATCTGATGTTCGAAGGCTCCGAGCACTACGACCGCGGCTACTTCCACCCGCTGCAGGGCGCCGGCGCCGCGCTGAACGGATCGACCAACGCCGACCGCACGAACTACTGGGAAGTGGTGCCCACGGCCGCGCTGGAACTGGCGCTGTGGATGGAATCGGACCGCATGGGGTACCTCCTGCCTGCCCTGACGCAGGCGAAGTTCTCGAATCAGCGCGACGTCGTGCTGAACGAGCGGCGGCAGAACTACGAGAACCGGCCGTACGGGCTCGCGCCGATGGCGCTGCTCGCAGCGCTCTTTCCCGACGATCATCCGTACCACTGGACGACCATCGGCGAGATTGCGGATCTCCGCGCGGTCCGGCTCGACGAGGTGCACGCGTTCTTCCGCCGCTACTACCATCCGGCGAACGCGTCGCTCGCGCTCGCCGGCGACATCGATCCCGACGCGGCGCTCGCTCTGGTCGATCAGTACTTCGGCGAGATTCAGTCGGGCGAACGCGTAGACCCGGTCCGCGCCGGCGCGACGCTCGCCCGCGACGTACGGATTCAGTTCGAGGACCGCGTCGAGCTGC
>JBLMXQ010000112.1:0-37623 GCA_050257855.1 Betaproteobacteria bacterium
GGCTGGCGCATGCCGGCCCGATCGACCGCCGCCCGTAGCGTGACGCTCGGATGAGTCAGTCTTTGGCCCAGTAGCGGGCGTATTCGTCGAGGAAGGTCAGCGACTCGAACGACCGCATCCGATCGAAGAAGAGGATGCCGTCGAGGTGATCCGCTTCGTGCTGGATGACGCGCGCGGCGAAGTCGTGCGCGCCGATCTCGATCCGCTTGCCGCGGCGATCCAGCCCCCGCGCCTTGATCTCCCGCGCGCGCGGCACGCGTCCGCGGATGTCCGGGATGCTGAGGCAGCCTTCCCAGTCCTCCACCGTCTCCTGTCCGACCGGCGTGATCTCCGGGTTGATCAGGACGAGCAGCCTGCTCTCGGACTCCTCCTCGCCGGCCTCGAGCGCCGCCACGAACAGGCGCAGTCCCACGTGCACCTGCGGCGCGGCGAGCCCGGCGCCGTGGTACTCGGCCATGGTCTCGAGCAGGTCGTCGATGAGCTGCTGAATCGCCGGACTGGCGATCTCCGCGCGATCGAGCGCCCGCGTCTTCTGGCGCAGCACCGGGTGCCCCATTCGCGCGACTTTCAGGATGGACATGTCCTTTGATTATACGACGTTGAAACCGGCGGCCTCGCTCCGTCATCATGTTCGGACGTGGCCGACATCATGCTCCATCCGCACGACGACTCGCACGCGTACCGCTTCTGCCCGCGCTGCGGCGGCCCGCTCGAGCGGCGGCTGCTGAAGCCGACGGAACCCGAGCGCCTCGTCTGCACGGCCTGCGGCTACGTCTTCTACATCGATCCGAAGATCGCCGTCGGGACCATCATCCGCAGCGCGGCGTCGCGCATCGTGCTGGTGCGGCGCGCCATCGACCCCGGCTACGGCAAATGGGTGTTTCCCGGCGGCTACGTCGACCGCGGCGAACCGCTGGTCGCGGCGGCCCTCCGCGAAGCGCGCGAGGAGTGCGGCCTCGAAGTCCGGCTCGAGGGCCTCGTCAACATCTACTCGTATCCAGGGCGCGCGCCGGTGATCGTCGTCTACGCAGCGACCGCCGTCGGCGGCGTCCTGGCCGTGGACGAGGAGGGTCTCGAGACGGCGGAGTTCGAGCCGGCAGATTTGCCGTGGGACGAGCTCGCGTTCCGCAGCACGCGCGAGGCGCTGAAGGACTACCTGGAGGGCCTGCTCCACCCGGTTCGGCTGTAGCGGCGGGCCGGCGGCTGGAAGCGCCAGGACCGAACCCGCCCCGCACGGCGAGTTATGCGACCGTGATCTCGGTGCTCAGGTACACGTCCTGAATCGCGTTCAGCAGGCCCACGCCTTCCTTCATCGGACGCTGGAAGGCCTTGCGGCCCGAGATCAGGCCCATGCCGCCGGCGCGCTTGTTGATGACGGCGGTGCGCACGGCTTCCTTCAGGTCGCTCTCGCCGGACGAGGCGCCGCCCGAATTGATCAGGCCCATGCGCCCCATGTAGCAGTTCGCCACCTGATAGCGCGTCAGATCGATCGGGTTGTCGGTCGTCAGGTCCGAGTAGACCTTCTTGGAGGTCTTCCCGAAGTTCAGCGCGTTGTACCCGCCGTTCGTCTCCGGCAGCTTCTGCTTGATGATATCGGCCTCGATGGTGACCCCGAGGTGGTTCGCCTGCCCGGTGAGGTCGGCCGCGAGGTGGTAGTCGGCTTCCTTGGTCTTGAACGCGCTGTTGCGGAGGTAGCACCAGAGCACGGTGAACATCCCCAGCTCGTGCGCGTGCTGGAATACCTCGGTGATCTCCTGCAGCTGGCGCTTCGACTCCTCGGACCCGAAGTAGACGGTCGCGCCGACGCCCATGGCACCCATGTCGAACGCCTGCTTCACGCTGGCGAAGCGGATCTGATCGAAGGAGTTCGGATACGAGATGAACTCGTTGTGGTTCACCTTCAGCAGGAACGGGATCCTGTGCGCGTACTTCCGCGCGACCGACCCGAGCACGCCCAGCGTCGAGGCCACGGCGTTGCACCCGCCCTCGATCGCGAGCTTCACGATGTTCTCCGGATCGAAGTAGGCGGGGTTCGGCGCGAACGACGCGCCGGCCGAGTGCTCGATGCCCTGGTCCACCGGCAGGATCGACACGTACCCGGTGCCGGAGAGCCGCCCGTGCGAGAGGAGCGACTGCAGGCTCGCCATCACGCGCGGCGAGCGGTCCGACCCGAGGAAGATCCGATCGACCGAATCAGGCCCTGGCAGGTGCAGGCTCTCCTTCGGGATCGTCGTGCACGTGTGCTGCAGCAGCGCCGCCGCATCGTTTCCAAGGATCTGCTCGACTCGCGACGTCTGTTGAGTGGCCATCTCGATACCCTCGGAACGTTTTCGCCTGCCAGAGCTCACCCGCGCTGACGGGCACGACCGACCGGGTATTCTAGCACCGGGAATCGGAAGTCCTCCACCACCGAAGCCTCGACGGCAGCGCGCACCATCTCGTCGATCGGGAGCGCACGCTCCGCGGCCTCGATCTCCTCGGGCCTCACGCGCGTCGTCGGGTGGCGCGGCGTGAAGAGCTGGCAGCAGTCCTGGTCGGGAATAATCGAGATGGGAAAGGTCCCGATTCGCCCGGCCTCGGCCGCAATCTCGTCCTTGTCCATTCCGACGAGCGGCCGCAGGATCTCGAGCGTGGTGGCCTGCGCGATGCTGGTCAGGTTCTCGAGCGTCTGCGACGCCACCTGCCCGATCACTTCGCCGGTGACGAGCGCGCGCGCGCGCCATCGCCGCGCAATCCGCTCCGCGATGCGCAGCATCAGCCGGCGGTAGATGACGACGCGGGGCCCGGGCGGGACGGCGAGGACCACCTGCTGCTGCAGCTTGCCGAACGGCACGAGCACCAGGCGGGAGCTGAGCTGGTGCTTCGTCAGCAGCGCGGCGATCTCGCGCACCTTGTCCTGCGAAGCGCGCGACAGGATCGGGTAGCTGTGGAAATGGACGAACAGCACCGAGCAGCCGCGCCGCATCATCCGGTACGCCGCGACCGGTGAGTCGATGCCGCCCGAGAGCAGGCACGCGACGCGGCCGCCCGTGCCCGTCGGCAGGCCGCCCGCTCCCGGCTCCTTGCCGAAGAAGTAGAAGGCGTGCTCGGGGAGCATCTCGACGAACACGGTGAGCGCGGGATGCTCGAGGTCGACGCGCCAGCCCTTCGCCTGCTTGATGCGCCCGCCGACGTGCCGCTCGATCTCGGGCGACGTGAACGGCAGGCGCTTGTCCGCGCGCCGCGCAGCCACGCGAAACGACGTGGTCTCGGTGTCGCCCAGCTCGGTCAGGATTGCCTGCGCCAGCGCGTCGAGGTCGAGCGGGCCGCGGCTGGCCGACGAGAAGTTCGCGATGCCGAAGACGCGCCGCACCCGCTCGCGTGCGTCCGCCCACGCTGCATGTTCGCCAAGGTCGATCTCGATCCGCCCCATCACGGATCGCACGGACTGCACGTCCAGGTCGGCGAGCGCCGTGCGCAGGTTGCGCACGAGGACCTTGATGAACCAGGGGCGGTTCCGTCCTTTCAGCGCCAGTTCCTTGTAATGGACGACGATCGAGGTCATGGTGTCGGACCGAATACGCCTTCGAGAGCGTCCCGCGTTTCGGGGACGGCCGGAAGGCCGTCCCCTACAGGAGGCGCGCCGCCGCCTGGCGCCCGCTCCGTACCGCGCTTTCGATCGTAGCCGGGAGCCCGGTGTCGATCCAGTCGCCGGCCAGCACCAGCCCCCGAACGGGCGTGACGGTCTGTGGACGCGGCGGCTGGCCTGGAGCGAGCGAGAACGTGGCGCGCGGCTCGCGGATGACGGTCGCGCGCAGCAGTTTCGCGTCGCGCGCGGCCGGAATCGCCTCGAGCAGCTCGCCGTGCGCCATCCCGACGACCTCCTGGTTCGACAACTGGAGCACGGAGTCGGCGCCGCTCGACACGATCGACAGATGCGACGCCGAGTCGCCGATGACCAGCCGCTTGTCGAACGCCCACTGCATCGTGCGCCCGGGCAGCCCGACGAACGCATCGTCCAGGACGGGCCGATCGAGCCACAGGTTGACCGTCACGATGGGCGATGGCGCCATGCGCCGCGCATTCGCGATGATGCCGTCGATGGCGGATGTATCGCCGACGAACAGATCGGCGAACGCGAACCACGGCACGGCGGAAACGACAGCGGCGGGCGCGAGCGTCTCCCCGTCGGCGTGGACGGCGACGACGGCGTCTTGCGCGAGCTCCACCTTCGCCCCCACGCCGGTCCGGACCGTGCCGCCGTGCGTCTCGATGAACGCGCGCGCCGGCCCGGCGTACATCTCGTCCAGCGGACGAAGGGGCAGCGCTATCGCAGCCGCGGACGGATCGCCGCCGAACATCTCCGCGAGCACGCGCGCAAACGGTGGCGCCGCCGCCCGATCGGCCGGCTGGTTCAGAGCAGCGAGCGCCAGCGGATGCCAGAGCATCTCGCACAGCCGGTTCGTCTGGCCGTTGCGCACCAGCCACTGCTCGACCGTCTCGCCCGGCGAGGCCGCGATCGCCGATACGCCTGGCTCCAGGGCCCGCCGCGCGAGCCTGAGCGGGCCGGCCATCCGGAGCGCGGCAAGCCGGTCCCGCCAGTCGAGCGCGTCCCATTCGAGCAGCCCGGCGATCAGGTTCAGCGGCGCCGGCAGCTGCGGACATTCGAGCCGTGACGCGCGGCCGGCGCGATCGATCATCATGACGCGCAGCTGCGGCTGGAGGCGGACGCGATCCAGCGCGCCGATCTCGCGCAGGAACGCGAACGTTCCGGTGTACGCGCCGGCGAGCACGTGCTGGCCGTTGTCGACCGGCTCGCCGGTCTCGCGATCCGGGAACGCGGTCGCACGGCCGCCGAGCCGCGCGCGGGCCTCGAGCACCAGCACGCGGGCACCTTCGCGCGCCAGGGCGGCGGCGGCGCTCAGGCCGGCGAAGCCGGCGCCGACCACGACCGCGTCGTATCGACCGCCTAGGCCGTGCGGAGCCATTGCCGGAGGGCGATCCACGCCTGCGTCGGGCGCGGCACGCGCGTGCGCGTGGAGAAGACGTCGTAGCCGCTGCGCTCGATCCGGCGGAGCGTCTCGAAGTACACCGCGCGCATGATCTCCGCGGCGACCAGCCGGCGCCGATCCGGTACGGGCAGTTGCGCGACGGCGCGCGCGTAGTACTCGTGCGCGCGACGGCACTCGAACTCCAGCAGCCGCCGCACCGGCGGCGTCACGACGCCGGCCGCCAGGTCGTCGATGGTGCAGCCGTTCGCCTCGAGGTCCTCGAGCGGCAGGTAGACGCGCCCGCGCACGAGATCGTCCTTGATGTCGCGCAGGATGTTGGTGAGCTGGAGCGCGAGGCCGAGATTGAGCGCGTAGTCGCACGCCCGCGGGTCGCGGCAGCCGAAGACGCGGATGCAGATCATCCCGACGGCGGAGGCGACGCGGCGGCAGTACTCGGACAGATCGGCGAAGGTGCGGTAGCGGGGCGTGTCGAGATCCATGGCGACGCCGTCGATGACGTCCTCGAATGCCTGCCGCGGAAGATCGAACGGGCGGACGAAGGGCTGAAGCCGTCGTCCTTCCGGCGTCTCGGGCGGCACGCCGTCGTAGCAGCGCGCCAGCTCGGCTCGCCAGAACCCGACGGCGTCACGTCGGTCGGCGTGCCCGGCGGCCTCCGGATTCTCGTCGACGGCGTCGTCCACTGCGCGGCAGAAGTCCCAGACGGCGACGATCGCGCGCCGCTGCTCCGCCGGCAGCACGAGGAACGAATAGTAGAAGCTCGTCTTGCGCGACATCAGAAGCGCGCGCTCCTCCAGCGCGTGGCCCGCCAGACCAGCGTCGGAACGTCGCCGGCGCCGAGCGCCGGGCGGTACTGCAACAGGCTGGCACGGTGCGCGTCCACGCGATCGAGAATCCGCGAGCCGCCCAGCCACGTGAACCGCAGCTCCCAGCGAAGCCGGCCGGTCACGTTGTCGCAGACGGCCCGGCCGTCCTCGAACAGGGCGCGCGTGAACGTCACCGCGCGCGCGAGCGCCTCTCGCCATCCGGCCGTCAGGACGCCGCGGCCGAGGTCGTCCTCGCGCGCGCCGCACGCATCGACGACCTCGCGCGGGACGTACAGGCGCCCGGCGCGCCAGTCGCGCCCGAAGTCCTGCCAGAAGTTCGTCAACTGAAGCGCCGTGCACAACGCATCGGACGATCGATCGAGCCGGGGGTCTCGGTACCCCGCGATGAGCAGAACGAGCCGGCCCACCGGATTCGCCGAACGCCGGCAGTAGTCGAGCACGTCGTCCCACGAAGCATAGCGGTTCGTCATGGTATCCTGACCGAACGCGCTCAGGAGATCCTCGAACAGCGTGACCGGCAGATCGAGCGATCGGATCGTGTGGCCGAGCGCGACGAACACGGGGCCGTCCGACGCCGCCACCGCGCCGCCTTCGGCCGCGCGGTGCAGCCGCGCCCGCCACTCGGCGAGCGCCGCCTGACGCTCGGCCGGCGGCGCCGCGCCCTCGTCGGCCGCGTCGTCGGCGCCACGCGCGAAGGCGTAGACGGCCGCGACGTGCGGCCGCATCGGCGCCGGCAGCAGCCAGGACGCGACCGGGAAGTTCTCGTAATGCGACCGCGCCAGGCTCTCGCAGGCCGCATAGGCGGCCGCGAGGGCGCGAGCATTGTAGCCGGGCATCACTATCTGGTCACCGATGGCATCTGGTTATCCGGACAACTGGAGACGCAGTCATTTTCCCCGAAATGGCCTCTCCGTCTCCGATGGTCCCGGCGACCGGATGCCACCAGCGCCCCCTTTTCCTTCACGTGCGTAACGTCGTCGCAGGAATCGTCGCGGTCCTCCTGCTGCTCGTCGCCGCCAGCCTCGCGACGACGCTGCAGGCGCTGCGCCGGCGTCGCCAGCGCGCCCGCGATTCGGAGCGCGCCCTCGGCCGGCGCATCGTCGCCGAGATACCGGCCGGCGAGGACCTCGTCCTCTTCAGCGAAGACGCCAAGCGCTTCTACTACGGCGAACGCTCGATCGACAAGGATCTGATCGTCGCCGCCCGCGTCCTGATCAACGGCGCTCCAATCGCGTCGTGCGCGTCGCCGTCGCACGCCGCCCGGCCGAAGCCCCGCGCTCCGGGGAATGATCCCCGCGCGCCCGAGGAGGCGATCGATGGAATCGCGCGCGACCGCTGGGACGTGGCCATCGAGATGCTGACGGACACCGTCGTGGTCGAGTGCGGGTCCATCCGCGAACGCGTGTCGCAGGAGATCGCGCGGGCGATTTTCGACGCGGTCAAGGCATCGGTAGAGGGACGGCCGTTCTGACTAGGAAACCGCCCGGATTCCCGCCAGCGAGAACTCCGCGATGTGAGTGGCCATCTGTTCCAGCTCGGCGTCGGTGGGCGGCCAGTGGCCGAGCAGCCGGGTCGCGATCGGGTTCGGCGAATACAGCAGGCACTGGCCCTGGATGCTGGCGACGACCGCCGTGACGCGCCGGTCGTCAGTGGAGCATCCCATCAACTCGGCCACGATTCCGCCCACGTACGCGAGCCGGGGCCGAATCGCCTCCTCGACGACCAGGTCGAGCGCCGGCGTCGGGTCGGCCATCTCCCGCGACATCAGGTTGTGGATCCACGAGTCGCGGCCTTGGCCGACGAGGCGGCGGAGGAACACCCGGATGAACGCTCGCAGCCTCTCCTCGGGGGTGCCGCCCTCGGCCTCCTGAATCGACAGCTCCCGCGTGCCGCGGATGACGTCGATCGCCACCCTTACGACTTCCGTGTAGAGCCCGAGCTTGTCGCCGAAGTGGTAGTTCACCGCGGCGACGTTGGCGTGCGCCTCGCGGCAGATCTCGCGGACGGTGACGCGCTTGAACCCGTGTTTCGAGAACAGCCGCGCGGCCACCTCGAGGAGCCGGCGCCGCGTCTCCTGATCCGTGGTCACAGCGTGCGCTTGAACAGCATCGTCGCGGCGGTCATCGCGACAACGGAAAACGCGGCCAGGTACATGAGGTCGCCGGTAATCGCCGTGAAGCCCGTGTTCTTCAGCAGCAGGCTCTTGAAGGCGTGAACCGCGTAGGTGAACGGGTCGGCCACCGCGATGATCTGCATCCACCGCGGGAATCCCTGCTGCGGATACACGGCGCCGCTCGGAAAATACAGCAGCGTGTTCAGGACGCCGAAGACCGCACGCGGAAGGAGAGGATCGGTGACGCGCACCATCAGCAGGAACATGAGGCTGATGAGCGCGAACGACGTGATGCAGATGACGGTGAAGAGCCGGACGAGCCGCAGCGGGTCGAACGGGTTCGGAATGCCGGCGACGAGCGAGCCGATGGTCATCAGGACGATTCCCGCCAGAACGGCCTTGATCGTGCCCGACAGGTTGAAGCCCGCGATCAGCTCGAACTTCGTGATCGGCGTCACGAGATAGCCTTCGTGAAGCCCGCGCGCCTTGTCGTCGATGAAGATGATGCCGCCGCCGATCATCACCATCATGAAGATGGACATCACGATCGACCCGGGCAGCAGGTACTGGACGTACGGCACGTACGGGTACACTTCGACCACGTCGAGCGTCGCCTGCCCGGCCATCCGCCGCGCCTCGACCGCCGGCTGGTTGAAGGCCGACACGAGTCCGTTCACGCTGGCCGCCAGCGTGCCGGCCACGAAGTTGTCCGTGTTGTCCTCGATGAGCGCCAGTTGCGGGCCGGTGTTCGACAGCGCGCGGCGCGAGAATTCGGGCGGAATCGTCAGCACGCCGTTCACGCGGCCGTTCCGCAGATCGGCAAGCGCCTGGCCGGGATCGCTGTACTCGATGGTCTCGAACGTCCCGGCGCCGCCCGCCACCGCGTTGCACAGCTCGCGGATCTTCACCGCCGGCAGCCCGTGGTCCTCGTCCACGACGGCCACCTTCAGGTGCCGGACGTTGCCGCCGAAGGCGTACCCGAGGACGACGAGCTGGACCACCGGGAAGATCAGCGACACGACGATGAGCACCGGGCTGCGGCGGAACCGCCGCAGCTCCCGCTCCACGATCGCCCACATGCGCTGCATCAGCGGTTCCTCATGAACGAGAAGTCGTGCGTCGGCGCTTCCTGCAGCGCGTCGCGCAGCTGTCGCCCCGTGTAGTGCACGAACACGTCGTCGAGCGACGTGCTCTGCACCGACAGCGACTGCACGGCCACGCCGGCGTCGGCGGCCGCGCCCATCAGCGCGAGCGTCGTCGCCGGGCCGTTGCGCGACGCGAGCCGGAAGATGTGATCGTGGCTGTCGACGCTCTCGACGTCGGGCAGCAGGCGGAGCCGATCGGCCCAGCCGTCCGGCACGTTCGAGAAGCTCGCCTCGAGCACGTTGCGCCCGGGCACCGACGCCTTCAGCTTCATCGGCGAGTCGAGCGCGGCGAGCTGGCCGTGATCGACGATGGCGATCCGATCGCACAGCTTGTCGGCCTCGTCCATGTAGTGCGTCGTCAGCAGCACCGTGAGGTCGCGCTCGTGCTTGATCTTCTGGAGCATCTCCCAGACGGCGACGCGCGAAACCGGATCGAGGCCGGTGGTCGGCTCGTCGAGGAAGAAGATGCGCGGCTCGTGCACGAGCCCGCGCGCGATCTCGACGCGCCGGCGCATGCCGCCCGACAGGTTCTTGACCTGCTTGTCCGCCCACTGCGTCAGCTCCACCGCCGCCAGCAGTTCGCGGATCAGCTGCGTCCGCCTCTCGCGCGGAACGCCGTAGAGCTTTGCGAAAATCAGCAGGTTCTCCCGCACGCTCAGCTCGAGGTCGCTCGTCATCGCCTGCGGGATGACGCCGATCGACGTGCGGACCGCGTCCTGCTCGGTGACGATGTCGAACCCGTTGACGCGCGCCGTGCCCGACGTCGGCGCGAGCAGCGTCGTCAGCATGCGGATCAGCGTGGACTTGCCCGCGCCGTTCGGCCCGAGCAGGCCGAAGATCTCGCCGTCGGCGACCGAGAAGGTGATCCCCTTGACAGCGGTGAAGTCGCCGAAGGTCTTGACGATCTGTTGAACGTCTATCGCGAGCATCGATCAAGAACCCTGGAACCCAGAACCTCTGGAACTCAGAACCTCTGGAACTCAGAACCTCGTGAACCCAGTCGTCATCCCACGTGGAGCAGCACGTAGGCCGTCATCCCGACGGCGAGGCGCCGGTCCGCGTTGTCCACGCGAATGCGAATCTCGAACGTCTTGATGTCGCGCTTCGTCCGGCTCACGTCGCGCTGCGTCGCGAACGACGCGTCGACGCCCCGGTAGAAGACGGTGCCCTGCCGCTCCACGCCCGAAGGCAGGCGGACGGTCAGCTTGTCGCCGATGCGAACGCGGTCGATGTAGGTCTCCTCGACGTCGGCCCGCACCCACAGGTCGTCGGGGTTGATCAGCGAGATCACCGGCTGTCCGGCGCTCACCACCTCGCCCGCGCGGACGGCGCGCACGTCGACAATCCCCTCGATCGGCGCGCGCAGCTCGGTGTAGGCGAGCCGCACGTCGGCTTTCGCCCGCTGCGCGACCGCCGCCGCCTGCTGCTGCTCGTTGGCCGCGAGCTGGTTTCGGCGCATCGCGATCTGCTCCGCGTTCGATCGCGCCAGGGCGACCGCCGCGCGCTGGGCATCGATCTGCTTCTTGAGCGAGTCGAGCTTCGCTTCGGCTGCGGCGAGCGCCGTGCGCGTCTGGTCGAACTGCTCGACCGGCACGATGCCCTGCTTCGACATCTTGTCGGTGCGCTCGAACGTGAGCTTCGCGTTCTCGAGATCGGCCTGCGCCGCGTCGCGCTGCGCCTCGGTCGACGCAAGCGTCGCTTCGGCCTGGCGAATCTGGTCGGCCGTCTGGCGCTCCTGGTACCGCAGCGCCGCCTCGCTCTCCTTCACCTGCGAGGTGAGCCCTTCGGCGCTGTGAGCGTAGTACGCGCTGTCGGCCTTCAGCTCATCCGGGGTGATCGTCGCGATGAGCTGGTCGCGCTTCACCGTGTCGCCCTCCTTGACCAGCAACTGGTCGATCTGGCCGGCAATGAGCGGGCTCACGATGACGTCGTTCGTGGTGACGATGCCGGTCAGGACGAGCGTCGTCGGCCCGGCGCGAAGCACCGCGTAGGCCGTAGCGCCGAGCACGGCCAGGACGAGCAAGAGCGGAAGAAGGCGCTTTCTGGTCATCAAAACAACTGTATAAAACGATTGTTTGAATATTGTCAAGCCCGTCGGGGAACCCGGCGGTGCTCCTACCACTCGGTTTCGGGCTGTTTCGCGCGGTGGTTCACGGCGCGCGCCAGCGCGAACAGCAAGTCGGACAGCCGGTTGACGTACTGCAGCAGCAGCGGGTCGACCGGCGGATCGAGCGCCACGATGCGCCGCTCGGCGCGACGACAGACGGTCCTGGCAACATGGAGCGCGGCGCCCGCCGGGCTGCCGCCGGGAAGAACGAAGCGGCGCAGCGGCGGCACCTCGGCGTCGAGCCGATCGATCAGGTGCTCGAGCCGCTCGACGTCCGCGGCGCCGAGCGAGGCTTTCGTGACGCGGTCGGCGATCTTTCCGCCGGGGTCGGCCAGGCTCGCACCGAGCGCGAACAGGTCGCGCTGCAGCTGTACGACTTCGGCGTCGATATCCGCGTCGAGGTCCGCGGCCCGCACGACACCGAGCCAGGCATTCAGCTCGTCCACCTCGCCGTACGCGTCGACGCGAGCGTCGTGCTTGCTGACTCGCGTGCCGTCGAACAGCGAGGTCTGGCCGGCGTCACCCGTCCGCGTGTAGAGTTTCACGGACGAATTATACGGGATGCCCCTGACACGACCTCCTCGGCAGAAGAGCGCTCGGGCGCGAGCCGCCGAGCGGGCGGAATCGCCCGCCGTTCCACCCCCGCCCGATCGCCGGCGCTTCCGCGCGCGTCTCCTGGCGTGGTACCGACGCCACGGCCGCGACCTGCCGTGGCGCAAGACCGACGACCCGTACCACATCCTGGTCTCGGAGATCATGCTGCAGCAGACGCAGGTCGATCGCGTGCTGCCGAAGTACCGCGAGTGGCTCGAAAGATATCCCTCGTTCCAGGCGCTGGCCGAGGCGCCCGAGCGCGACGTCACCGCGACGTGGTATCCCCTGGGCTACAACATCCGGCCGCGGCGACTGCAGACGATCGCGCGCGAGGCGGTGGCGCGCTACGACGGCAGGCTGCCGGCGGACCGCGAGACCCTGCTCTCGTTCAAGGGCATCGGCGAATACACGGCAGGAGCGATCCGCAGCTTCGCGTTCCGCCAGCCGGCCGCCATCCTCGACACCAACGTCGCGCGCGTGCTCTTCCGCGTCTTCGTCGGCGCCGGCGATCCGAAGAGCCACGCGATGAAGCGTCGCCTGTGGGCAATCTCCGGCGCGCTGGTCCCGACCCGCCACGCCTTCGACTTCAACCAGGCGCTGATGGACTTCGGCGCGATGGTCTGCGTCGCGCGCAATCCCAGATGCCTTGTGTGCCCGATGGCGAAGGGATGCCGGTCGGTCGGCCGGGCGGGCGGGGCGGGTCAGGCAGGTGGAACACGTGGGGCGGGGCGGCCGCCGGGCCCCCGATGACGGTCGTCGTCGCCGCGGCGGTCGTCGAGCGCGACGGGCGCTTCCTGGTCACACGCCGGCAGCAGGGTGTTCACCTCGAGGGATTCTGGGAGTTCCCCGGCGGCAAGTGCGACGCCGGCGAGACGCTCGAAGCCTGTCTCGAACGCGAGATGCTCGAAGAGCTCGCCGTCGGCGCCGTGATCGGCCGCGAGATCCTGGCGACCCGCCATGAATACCCCGAGCACGCCGTCGAGCTGCATTTCTTCCGATGCACGCTCGAGGGCGAGCCGGTGCCCCAGATCGGGCAGACCATGCGCTGGGTGGACCGGCGCGAGCTGCGGGAGCTCGAATTTCCTCCGGCGGACGCGGAGTTGATCCGCGCCCTGACGCCTGGCTGAAGCCGCCCGCCTTCGCTCGCTTCGAAAGCCGAGGCGCGCAGGCGGGCTCCATCCGGCTTCGCGATCAGGCGGGAACGAACGGAAGGGCCGTGACCGTCGCGGCGGATTCTCCGGCGGTCACCTTCGTGCCCGGCTCGAGGAAGTCCCGGTGGACGTAGGCGAGCGCGACCGCCCTCGACAGGGCCGGAGACCACGCGCTGCTCGTGACGCTGCCAATCTCGCGATCGCCGACGCGGACCGGCGTGCCGGGCTCGGGTGCCTGCCCTGCGTCGAACACCAGCCCGACCAGCTTCTTCGCGACGCGCCCGTGGCCTCGATGGAGCACGCGGACGATCACCTCCTGCCCGACGTAGCAGCCCTTCGTGAAGCTGATCGCCTTCGACTCGATGCCCGCCTCGAGTGGAATGGTCTCCTCGTCCATGTCCCGGCCGAAGCGCGGGACGCCGCCCTCGATGCGGATCGTTTCGGCCGTGCCGGCATCGAGCTCCGGCACTCCGGCCTCACGCAGCGCGCCCGCGAGCGCGTCCGCCGAATCGCGGCCGACGAGCAGGTCGAATCCGTCAACGCCCAGATCGGCCGCCCGCACGACGATGGCCGGCGCTCCGCGGAACGTCGCGCGGAAGTTGCCGTGCCCGGGCAACGCCGCGACGCGCCCGGCGTCCACGCCGTCCAGCATGTGCGCCACGTGGCCCGGCGCATCCGGCCCGAGGACCGCCAGCTGTCCGAACGTGCTGCTCACGTCTCCGAGCTGCACGTCCTCGGTGAAGACGAACTGATCGAACCGCGCGAGCACGGCGTCCTTCACGGCCGACGCGAGCGTCACCAGAATCACGTCACCGAGTTCGTACACGAACAGGTCCGCGACCATCCGCCCCTGCGGCGTCAGATAGGCGGCGTAGCACCCCGCGCCGGGTGCGAGCGCGGCGATGTCGTTGGTGAGCAGTCCGTGGAGATAGGTCCGCCGGTCCGCGCCTGAAACGACGATCCGGCCGCGGTCGGATCGATCGAGGAAGGCCGCGCGGCCGCGCGCGGCCCGATAGGAATCGGTGGAAACCGTGATGCTATGCTGAGGCATGGCCTGGCTTCATTCTATCCGCGCGACCGCGGCCTCTGCGCTCGTGTTGCTCGCTGCCGCGGGCGGATTCGCCGCGGACCTCGCACGCCCGGCGACCGCGTCGGCCGGACAGCCCGCACCGCCGCCCGAGCCGACCGAGTCGAGCTTCACGGTCTTCGTGCGGGCGGTGCCGATCGGCAGCGAGCAGATCGGCGTCGTGAGAGACGCCGACGGCTGGACCATTACCAGCAGCGGGCGCCTCGGGGCGCCGATCGACGTGGTCGCGCGCCGCGTGCAGGTGCGCTACGACCCCGACTGGAAGCCGATCGAGGTGACCGTCGACGCGACCGTCCGCGGACAGACGGTCGCGCTGGACACGACCGTCAGCGGCGGGAAGGCCACGAGCCGGTACACGGTCGGCACGCAGACGAGCTCCAAGACCGACACGATTGCGGCCGACGCGCTCCTCGTGCCGAGCCCGTTCTGGGGACCGTTCGAGGCCCTGTCGCTTCGCCTGAAGGACGCGGCGGCCGGCTCCGTCATGCACGCGTACGCGGCGCCGCAGGCCGCCTTCGACATCGAGGTCGGCGCCTCGACGGAGGAGAAGATCCAGACGGCCGACCGGCTGATTACCGTGCGGCGCACCTCCATCAGGATGATGACGCCCGGCACGCCGCTCGATGCCGTGGTCTGGGGCGACGAGAACGGCCGACTGCTCCGTCTGTCGATCCCGGCACAGAACGTCGACGTCGCGCGCGAGGACATCGCGTCGGTAGCGGCGCGCCGCGTCACGATCTCGAGACCGAACGACGAACAGGTGACCGTTCCGGGCGACGGCTTTTCTCTGGCCGGCACGATCTCGAGACCGCTCGACGCAGGAACGAAGCGCCTGCCCGCGATCGTCCTCGTAGGCGGATCGGGACCGACCGACCGCGACGAAACCGTGTTCGACGTTCCGATCTTCGCACAGCTGGCAGGATCGCTCGCCGATGCGGGCTTCCTGGTGCTGCGCTACGACAAGCGCGGCGTCGGACAGAGCGGCGGCCGTCCGGAGTCGGCGACGCTGTCCGACTACGCCACGGACCTCCGCGCCGTCATCAAGTACCTCGACGATCGCAAGGACGTCGACCAGGCGCACGTCGCCGTCGTCGGCCACAGCGAGGGCGGTTCGGTGGCGATGCTCGCCGCCTCGAAGGACAAGCGCATCGACGCGCTCGTCCTCGTCTCGACAATCGGTGTCACGGGCGCCGAGCTCAACATGGAGCAGGTGCAGCACGCCCTGGATCGCTCGAACAAGTCGCCCGGGGACAGGCAGGCCACGATCGAGCTGCAGAAGAGGATCCAGCACGCCGTGCTGACCGGATCGGGCTGGGAGGGAATTCCGCCCGCGCTGCGCCAGCAGGCGGAGACGCCCTGGTTCCAGAGCTTCCTGCAGTTCGATCCGGCCAGGGTGATGGACGACGTCAGGCAGCCGATCCTGATCGTGCAGGGCCTGCTCGACAGCCAGGTGCCGCCGGACAACGCCGACAAGCTCGCGGCGCTCGCCGATGCGCGCAAGAAGGCGCCGAAAGCGATGGTCGTGAAGGTCCCGGGCGTCAACCACCTGCTCGTGCCGGCCACCACGGGCGAGGTCGACGAATACGGCTCGCTGAAGGACAAGCGCGTCAGCCCGGACGTCGCGAGCGCGATCATCTCATGGCTCAGGACGACGTTCGCCGGAACCGCGAAGTAACGCTCCGGGCGCTCGAGCGGGCCGCCGCCATCGCACGGTCGTTCGTCGAGACGTGCGCCGCGCGGCCGGTCGCTCCTGCGATCGCGCTCGAGGACCTCAGGGCGGCCCTCGGCGGAGCAATGCCCGAGGCCCCGTCCGATCCCGCGGCCGTCGTCGAAGCGCTGGCCCGCGGCGCCGATCCCGGCCTCGTGGCCACTGCGGGCCCGCGTTTCTTCGGATTCGTGACCGGCGGCGCGCTGCCGGCAACGGTGGCGGCCGACTGGCTCGCGACGGTGTGGGATCAACCCGCGGGCCTTTACGTCCTCTCGCCCGCCGCGGCCGTCGTCGAAGAGGTCGCCGGCCGATGGCTCATCGATCTGTTCGGCCTGCCGCGCGACGCGAGCGTTGGATTCGTGACCGGCTGCCACATGGCCAACTTCACGGCGCTGGCCGCCGCGCGCCACGAAATGCTCCGGCGCGCCGGGTGGGACGTGGAAGCCGACGGCCTGCGCGGGGCGCCTGCGACGCGCGTGCTCGTCGGGGACGAAGTGCACGTGTCGGTGATGGGCGCGCTGCGGATGCTCGGGTTCGGCACGCGCCACGTGGTGCGCGTGCTTGCGGACGATCAGGGACGGATGCGGCCCGACGCGCTCGCCGAGGCGCTCGCGGGATCGAACACGCCGGCAATCGTGTGCGCGCAGGCGGGCAACGTCAACACCGGCGCGTTCGATCCGATCGATTCGCTTGCGCCGCTCGTGCGCCGGCATGGCGCGTGGCTGCACGTGGACGGGGCGTTCGGCCTGTGGGCGGCCGCCAGCAGGGCGCTCGGGCATCACACGGCCGGCGTCGAGCTGGCCGACTCGTGGGCGACCGACGCGCACAAATGGCTGAACGTGCCGTACGACTCCGGCCTCGTGTTCGTGGCGCATCCGGCCGCGCACCGTGCGGCGATGAGCCTGACGGCCGCGTACCTGGTGCGGTCGGGCGACGAGCCGCGGGAGCCGATGGACTGGGTGCCCGAATCGTCGCGCCGCGCCAGAGGGTTTGCCGTCTACGCGGCGCTGCGGTCGCTGGGCCGCGCCGGCCTGGAGGATCTGATCGACCGCTGCTGCCGGCTCGCACGGCGATTCGCCGATCGGCTTCGCCGCGAGCCGCGCCTCGAGATCCTGAACGACGTCGTGTTGAACCAGGTGCTCGTGCGCGTGCGCCCCCCGTCGGGCGATCCGGACGCCGCAACGCGCGAGATGATTCGGCGTGTGCAGCAGGACGGCACCTGCTGGGCCGGAGGCACACGCTGGCACGGCATGGAGGCGATGCGGATTTCGATCTCGAACTGGTCGACGACCGAAGAGGACGTCGATCGGTCGGTGGACGCGATCGTCCGTTCGGCAGGGGACGGTCTTTAGACCGTCCCTCGTGGCCCGGGTAGGGGACGGTCTTTAGACCGTCCCTCGTCGGGGCGGCCTGAAAGCCGTCCCTTACTCGTCTCTCAACGCAGCCGCCGGATTGATGCGCAGGCCCTGCTTCGCGGCCGATGCCGACGCGATCACGCCCGCGGCGCCCACGAGGGCGACGACCGCCGCGATGACGATCGGATCGCGCGCGTGCACCTCGAACAGCAGGCTGGCCAGCACCGTGCCCAGCGCCAGCGCGCCCGCGCACCCGGCCACCAGCCCCACGAACACCGGTGTCGCCGTCTGTCGCAGCACGAGGCCGAACACCTGAGACACGCGCGCGCCGAGCGCGACGCGGATATTCATCTCGCGCCGCCGCCGGGACACGCCGTACGCCGTCGTCGCATATACGCCGATCGTCGCGATGACCAAGGCCACGGCCCCGAACGCGACGAACAGCCACATTTGGTAGCGGCGGCCCGCCAGCGACGCATCCACCACGTGCTGAAGCGGACTGGCGTCGGCGATGGCGATATCCGGGTCGACGTTCCGGATCGCGCCGCGCACCTCTCCGATAACGGCCGTCGGGTCCCCGCTCGTGTGCACGACCAGGACCGACTTGCCCTCGTTGTTGTACCAGTACGGCACGTACACCATCAGCGGGGACTGCGCGTCGAGCGCGGTCGCGTGGCCGTCGGCGACGACCCCGACGATCCGGAACTTGTCGTCCGGATTGCCGCGACTGAACTGGTGGCCGATCGGATCGCGTCCCGGGAAGAGCGCCTCGGCGGTGCGGGCGGAGATCACGGCCGGCGGCACCGCGTCGTTCCGATCGCGGGCCTCGATGCTCCGGCCCTTCAGGATCGGCATCGACAGGACGTGGAAGTACTCCGGTGCCACGAAGCGGAAATTCGCGCTCGGCGGCTGCTGCTTCGAGAACACGGCAGCGCCGTCGGGACGGTCGACGACGTCGACCCACGTCTCGCCGGTCAGCGGGAGCGCCGAGGTCCAGGCCGCACCGGTGACGCCGGCGAGCGTCTGCGCCCGCTCGAGAATGCGATCGTAGAGCGCCGCGCGCGCCTTCGCGTCCGGGTACCGCGTCGCGATCGGCGCGATCTCGACGCTGACGACGCGGTCGGGCGAGAAGCCGGGGTTGACGTCGAGGAGGCGGACGAAGCTGGCCACGAACAGCCCGGTCACCACGAGCAGCATCACCGACAGCGCCACCTGTATCCCGAGCAGCGTCGCGCGCGTGCGGAGGCCGACGCGGTCCGTCGCCCCGTGTCCGCCGGCGCGCAGTGCGGCCTGCACGTCGCCCCGGCCCAGGCGCCAGGCCGGCAGCAGAGCCACGGCCAGGCCGGCGGCGATCGTCACGACGGCGGCGAACGCCAGCACCCGGCCGTCGATGACGACGTCGCCGACCCGCGGCAGGTCGATCGGCGCCGTGCGGACGAACAGGTTCAGCGCCTCGCGCGCCACGAGCAATCCCAGCGCGCCGCCGGTCACGGCCAGCACCAGCTGCTCGATCACCACGTGACGCACCAGCCGCCCGCGGCTCGCGCCGAGCGCGCTCCGGACGGCGGCGTCGCGGCTGCGGCCCAGCGTGCGCGTCAGCGACAGGTTGGCGAGATTCGAGCAGGCGATCAGCACGACCGACCCGATCGCCCCGAGCAGCAGCAGCAGCCCCAGGCGCGCGCGGCCGACGATCGCTTCGCCGAGCGGCGTGACCGTCGCCCGGAGGGGCGTCGACTCGTGCGTCTCGCGGCGCGCGATTTCCGTGATCCGCTTCTGGACGACGTCCATCTCGGCGCGCGCCTGGTCAATCGTCACACCGGGCCGGAGCCGCGCGATGACCGGAAAGTTGAATTCGCCCATCCAGTCGTACTTGGTCAGATCCAGCCGCATCGGCACGATCACGTCGAGCTTCGACGTCAGCGTGCCGGTGTTGCCAAGGGGGTCGAACGTCGGCAGCTCGTAGCCGGGGGGCAGGACGCCGACCACCGTGTACGGCTTGCCGCCGAGCGTCAGCGTCCGCCCGAGGACGCGGGGATCCCGGCCGAGGCGATCTCGCCACAGCCGGTCGGTGATCGCGACCACCTCCGGCCGATCCGGCCGCTCGTCCTCGAGGGTCAGCGGCCGTCCGAGCGCGACCGGCACCTGCAGCACGTCGAACAGCGTCCCCGACGCGCTCAGCGCGACAATCTGCGCCGGGTCGCCGGCGCCGGTCAGGTTGGTGGTCCGCCAGTACAGCTCGGCCATCGAGGCGAACGAAGTCGTCTGCTTCCGCCACTCGTCGAAATGCCGCGGGCTGGCCGGCAGGGTCGGATACCGGTCCGCGATCTCCGGCAGCACCTCGCGAATCGACACGAGCCGCTGCGCCTCGCGGTAGGCAAGCGGCTGCAGCAGCACGCCGTTGACGATGGAGAACACGGCCGTCGACGCGCCGAGCGTCAGGCCGAGCGTCCCGACGACGGCGGCGGCGTACAGCCGATCGCGCCGGAAACCGCGCAGGGCATCCCGGAGGTCGAAGAAGAGATCAGTCATAAGCGCTCAGTTGGACGAAAATGCCAGACCGCAGGTTGACGGACCTGGGGTTCGTCCTCTACTCGTACCGCAGCGACTCGATCGGGTCGAGCCGCGACGCCTTCAGCGCCGGCAGGAGGCCGGCGACGAGGCCGACCGCCATCAGGATGCCCGCGCAGATCGCCACCAGCTGCACGGTCAGAGCGAGATGGATGTCCGTGACCCGGCTCGCATCGTCGAGCAGCTCGGCCAGGAAGGGCCGCGGGCTGAACAGCCACACGAGCCCGTACGAGGCGGCGATGCCGACCACCCCGCCGACGAACGTGGTGACGAGCCCCTCGAGCAGGAACTGCAGCAGGATCTCGCGGCGGCGCGCGCCGAGCGCCTTCCGGACGCCGATCTCGCGCGTGCGCTCCTGCACGTTGACGAACATGATGTTCATGATGCCGACGCCGCCGATCGCCAGCGTCAGGACGCCGATGAACGTGAGCACGATCTTCAGGCCGCCGACGATGCCGGCCGTGATCTGCTGCGTCTGCTCGGAGCCGAAGATGTTGACCGCCCGCTCGTCCTTCGCATTGTACCGGTACCGCTTGGCGAGGAACTCACGGACCTGGCGCGTGGCCTCCGATTCCTTGAGCGGCGAGACCGATTGATAGACGAACGTGCCGACGTACCGGTTGTCGGACAGCACGTCCATCGTGGTCCACGGGATGAAGACGCAGTACCGGTCCGGCCGCTGGTAGTTCGAGAGCTGCACCTTCTCCTGCATCACGCCGACGACGTCGAACGGCTGTCCGGCGATCCGGATCGCCGTTCCGACCGGCGGCAGGTTGCCGAACAGCTTCCGCTGCACTTCGGTGCCGATGAAGGCGACGCGCCGGTGCAGGCGGACGTCCTCGGCATTGAGAAACCGTCCGCCGCCCTGCGGCTTCTCCGCGCGCATCTCGCCGTAGCCGGCGGAGACGCCCCGCACGAGGTAGCTCGCCTGTCTGTCGCCGAGCGCGATCGGTGCTTCCTTGAAGAACTCGGGGCTGGCGTCCCTCACGAACGGCAGCTCGCGGATCGCGAGCACGTCCTCGGCGGTGACCCGCACGCGCCTGCCGGCGCGCTCGCCGCCGGCCTGCTGGCTCGTCTGGCCCGGCCATGCGACGTCGGTGCCCGACGAGAACGCGCCGCGGAAGCCGGCCTGGAGCGCGTCGCCGAAGCCGTTGCCGTATGCGAGCAGCATGACCACCGAGATGATGCCCCACGAGATCCCAAGCATCGACAGCCCGGCGCGGAACCGATGCTGGTACAGGCCGTGCAGCGCCTCCGAGACGACCTCGCGGAGGATCAGCACGCCGCGCCGGTTCACCACGAAGGACGCTACGGATGCAAGGGAAGCCTTCTTCTCCTCCTGGCCCCTGTCTCCGTTGCGATCGAGAGCGGCTGGAAAGGCCATCGGTCACATCTCGAAGCGTAACGCCTCGACCGGCGGAAGCTCCGCCGCGCGGCGGGCCGGATACGTCGAGGTCACGACGCCGATCGCGACGAGCGCCGCGAGCGACAGGAGGCCGGACTGCCACGACAGAATCATTCCCGAGAACCGCTCGGGCATCGGCGCAAGGTTGACGATCTTGCAGATGGCGAGGGCGAGCAGCATGCCAGCGCCGCCGCTCGCGATCGTCAGGAAGAAGCCCTCGAGGAAGAACTGGCGCTCGTTGACGGCGGTCGTCGCGCCGAGTGCCTTCCGCACGCCGATCTCCTTCGTGCGCTCCTTGACCGCGACCAGCATGATGTTCATCACGCCGATGCCGCCGAGCATCAGCGTGACGATGCCGACAATCGTGAAGAACTGCTTCATGTGGCCGATCATGCGGCCGAACATCAGCGTCTCGAGCGACGTGTCCCACATCTGGATCGCCTGGCGGTCGTCGGGATCGAAGCCGTGGCGACGCGCCAGGATCGCGCGGACGTTCCGCTCGAGCGGCCAGTCGATGTCCTCGATCCGGCCCGTGCGCTCATCCAGCGCTCTCGGCAGATCGTCGACGACCCACTGCCTGGGCGAGACGATGATGTCGGACAACGTGCCGGGCTCGGCGTCGGTGCGCGGCAGATCGCGCGCCATCGCCGAGAACGGCACGAAGATCTTGTTGTTGTCCGGCCCGCTGTAGTTGCTGTCCTGATTCTTCTTGCGGATCTTCCCGATGACGGTGTACGGAATGCCGTTCAGCTGGATCTCTTCGCCGACGGCGTTCCGCTTCCCGAACAGCTGCTCGGCCATGTCGAAGCCGACGATGGCGACGCGGAGCACCTGGTTCTCGTCCGCCCAGTTGAACAGCCGTCCGCTCTCGAGCTCGATCGTCCGGATGTCCTGATACTGCGGCTCGATGCCGGAGACCGGCGCCGACGCCGAGTTGTACGGGCTCTGCACCTTGACCGCCCCGCGCGCGAGCTCCGGACTGACGACCGCGATCATCGACGACTCGGCCGCGAGCGCACGGGCATCGCCGAGCGTCAGCGGAATCAGGCGGCCGGCGCGTTCGCCGCCGGCCTGCAGGCTCGTGCGCCCGCCCCAGATGATGCCGATGTTCTTGCCGAGCTCGCGCAGGACCTTGTCGTTGCCGCGCCGAAACCCTTCGCCGGTCGCCGACAGCACCACGACCGACACCATCCCCCACAGGATGCCGAACATGGTCAGGAAGCTGCGCAGCTTGTTCGCCCGCAGGTTCTGAAACGACTGGACGATGGCTTCGTGCATGGCGCCCTACGAGGGCAGGATGACCTTGTCGCCTTCCCGGACGCCTTCGAGCACCTGGATCTTCGTGCCGTTGCCGACCCCGAGCTTCACCGCCGCGCGGCGCCGGCCGTTGTTCGCGCCCGCGTCCACGAGGTTCACGAACGGCTTCTTCTGGGCGTCGTAGTCGATCGCGGCTTCGGGAAGGATGAGCGCGTCCGGATGCTCCTCGAGCACGATTTCGGCGTTCGCCGTCATGTTCGCCTTCAGCTCGTTGCCGGGGTTGTCGATCGAGACCTTCACCTCGAAGTTCGTGACGTTGTCCTTCTCGACGCCCATCGGGGAGATCTGGGTCACGCGGCCGTTGAAGACGCGATCCTTGAACGTCTCCACGCGGATGCGGGCCTCCTGGCCGAGGCGCACGCGGCCGATGTCGGCTTCGTCCACCTTGCCACGGACGAACACGTGGTCGATGTTGCCGATGGTCATCACCGGCGTCGCGCTGGCGCCCAGGTTCAGAATCGACGAGACGGGACTTCCGACCTCGACGTCGCGCGACAGCACCGTCCCGCGGATCGGCGCGCGGATGGTGGCGTTGGCCAGATCCTCGGCCGCGCGGTCCCGCGCCGCCTGCGCCTGCGCGACCTGCGCGCGGGCCTGGTCCAGCTTGGCGCGGCTGATCGCGAGCTGCGACTGCGCGGCGTCGCGTCGGTTCGCGGCCACGTCCATCGCGCCGTGCGCATCGTCGAGCGAGGACTGGGGGATCAGTTTCTGCGAGAAGAGCGACCGGGCCCGCTCGTAGGCGCGGCGCGCGAACTCCACGTCGGGCCCCTCCGCCTCGACCTCGTTCTTCTTGAGCTGCGCCGCCGCGGCCTCGGACGCCGCCTGGGCCGCCTGCAGGTTCGCGTCCGACTCCCGGAGCGCGGCCCGGAGCTCGTCCTTGTCCAGCTCGACCAGGATGTCGCCTTCGTTCACGAGGCTGTCGACGTCGACGTTCAGCTGCTGGATGATGCCGTTCGCCTTCGATTTGATCTCGACCTTGCTGATCGGCTCGATCTTGCCGGTGGCCACGACCGACTTGATCATCGTGCCGCGTTCGACGGTGGCGACTTTCGACGGGTCGATGTTGGTGGACGCGCCCTTGAGCGTCACCAGTCCGTAGACGCCGCCGGTGACGAGCACGGCGGCTATCGAGCCCGAAACGATCCACTTTCTGGATTTGCGCGGGGTGGCAGTCATACTCCGCTTGTGACGAACATTTCGGGCGGGAAGTTCAGAGTTTGCGCCGGCCCCGGGTTCAGCCGGACCGGCCCGGTGTACGGCTCCAGGCGGACCGGCTAACATACAGGGCCATGTGGATTCTCCAGGGCCCCGATGAAGCCGATACCGCGATCACGTTCCGGCTGCCGCCGGGCGCCATCAAGACCATCGGCCGCGCGCCGCGCGCCGACTTCATCGTCGACGCCGCCCTGGTGTCGCGCATACACTGCCGCCTGGAGGCCGCGGAGGATTCGGTCGCCGTCATCGACCTGTCGAGTACGAACGGCACCTTCGTCAACGACAAGCGGGTGGTCGAGCGGGCGCGGGTGGCCAGCGGGGATCGTCTGCGGGTCGGCCGCGTCGAGCTGACCGTCTCGCGCGAGATCGCTGACGGCAGGACGGCCTGAACAGCCGGGCCAGGCGAGCCGCGCGACCGCTACGTCTGCGATATCAGGAACGGGTTCGTGCGGCGCTCCTCTCCGATGGTCGTTGCCGGCCCGTGTCCGGGATACACGCGGGCATCATCGCCGAACGAGAACAGGACGACCTTGATCGACGCGATCAGCGTAGCGTAGTCGCCGCCCGGCAGATCCGTCCGGCCGATGGATCCGGCGAACAGCGTGTCGCCGACGAACAGGTCCTTGCCGGACTCGCCCGCCGTCCCGATCTGCAGGCATACGCCGCCCGGACAGTGACCGGGCGTATGGTGCGGCCGGGCGGAATAGCGACCGAACGCGATCGCCTCCCCGGCGTCGTAGAACGCGTCGACGCGCGGCGGCGGGTCCACGCGAAGACCGAACATCGCTCCCTGCTGAACGGCCGCTTCGTAGAGGAACAGGTCGTCCCGGTGCAGGTGCACCGGCACTCCGAGCGCTCGCTTCGCCCGTGCGACGCCGGTGACGTGATCGACGTGCGCGTGGGTCAGCAGGACGTGGCGGATCGCGAGCCGTTCGCGCCCGGCAAAGGCGAGCAGACCTTCGACCTCGTCGCCGGGATCGATCAGCACCGCTTCGCGCGTGTCGCCGCACGCGACGACGAAGCCGTTCTTGTAGAAGGGCGCAACCGCCTGCGTCTCGATTATGATCACGTCGTGATTCTAGCAATCCTCGACGACCTGATGTTCACCTCGAAGATCAAGACGGCTGCCGGTCAGCTCGGCGTTCCCGTGGCGTTCGCGCGGTCGCGCGCCGCCGCGCTCGACCACATGCGCAGGACGCCACCAGGGCTCGTCATCCTCGATCTGAACAACCCGCGCACGGATCCGCTCGGCGTCGTCGCCGACATGAAGGCCGACCCGGCCCTCGCATCGATCCCGACGGTCGGCTTCGCCTCGCACGTGGAGACCGATCTCATCGACGCCGCACGCCGGGCCGGGGTCGGCGACGTGCTCGCCCGGGGGGCGTTCACGACGCGGCTCGCCGATATCCTGACCGGTCGCAGGTGACCGCCGGGCCCGCCGTGCAGCTCGTCGACGTCTTTCGTGCCCGGCGGCGGATTGCCCCGTTCGTCCGGCGGACCCCGCTCGTCGTCTCGCCGTGGCTGTCCGGGATCGCCGGCGGTCGGGTCGCGCTCAAGCTCGAGTCGTTGCAGGTGTCGAACTCGTTCAAATCGCGCGGCGCCTTCAACGCGATCATCGCGCGGCTCGAGCGCGGCGGCCCGGCACCGCGGCGGTTCGTCACGGCGTCGGCCGGGAACCACGGCCGCGCGCTCGCGGCGGCCGCCGAGGCCTTCAGCGTCCCGTTGACGGTGTTCACGCCGGCCGACGCGCCCCGTGCCAAGACCGAGGCGATCGTGCGCCACGGCGCCGACCTGCGCCCCGACGGCCGGGATTACGACGACGCGGAGCGCCGCGCGCTGGCGCACGCGCGCGAGACCGGCGCCGAGTTCATCTCGCCGTACAACGACGCCGACGTCATTGCCGGCGCGGCGACCATCGCGCTCGAGGTCTTCGAGGACGCGCCCGACACCACGGCGCTGGTCGTGCCAATCGGCGGCGCGGGGCTGATCAGCGGCGTCGGGGCCGCCGCGAAGGCGATCGACGACGCTGTCGAAGTGACGGGCGTGGAAGTGGAAGCGTCGTGCGCGTTCCTGACCAGCCTCCGCGCAGGGCGGCTGGTGCCGATCGTGCCCGGACCGACGCTCGCCGACGGCCTCGGCGGGAATCCGGACCCGGAGACGATCACGTTCGGACTCATCCAGCAGGTCGTGGACCGGATCGTCACGGTGAGCGAAGACGATCTCGCGTCGGCGGTTGTCGGCCTGATCGACCGCGAGCACGTCGTGGCCGAGGGGGCGGGCGCCGCGGCGACCGCGGCAATCCTCGGCGGACGGGTGGATCTGCGCGATCAGCGGGTCGCGGTCGTCGTATCCGGCGCGAACATCGATCGCCAGCGACTTGCAGCGTTGCTGCGCTGAGAGCAGCTGTCGGCCGTCTGCGCAGTAACCGGCGTTCGTTACCGGCGGACGAGTTCGACGAGCCGCATCAGGGCATCGCGCTCGAACCACGCCCCGGCAAAGCCGGCCGCAGCCGCGATCAGCACCCACGGCCACAATCGCGAGCGCCGGGCAAGATTCATGGAGGCGCCCTGCTTCCCCGCCTCGGCGGCCGCGCTCGCGCGTTCGTCGAAAATCGCCGCCACCGCGCGCAGCTCGGCCGCCATCGTCGCAGCCGTCTCGTAGCGCTGCTGCAGGCTCTTGGCGAGCGCGCGCGACAGAATCGGCTCGAGCTCGGGCGGCAGGCCGGCAATCATCGTCGTGACACGCTCGGGCTGCGCACGTGCGATTTCCATCACCATCGCGTCGGTCGTGGCTCCGGCGAACGGCGGCTGGCCGGTCAGCATCGCAAAGAGAATCGCCCCGGACGAAAAGATGTCCGCGCGCGCCCCGCCACGCTCGCCGATCGCCTGTTCGGGCGCCAGATAGGCGATGGTCGCCTGCACCGTCGCGGCGTCGACCGGCGCCAGCATTGCGGCCGCCCGGCGCGCCGCTCCGCCGCGCGTCCACGCGGACAGACCGAAATCGAGGATCTTCGCCGCCCCTTTCGGCGTGACGATGACGTTGTCGGGCTTGAGGTCGCCGTGCACGATGTCGGCGGCGTGGGCATCGGCCAGGGCGTCCGCGATCTGGATAGCGAGGCCGACCGCGCGGCGCGGATTCAGCGGCCGGCCGGCGATGACGTTGGTGAGCGACAGACCGGGCACGAACTCCTGGACGAGGAACAACGCGTCGCCGTCCTCGCCGATCTCGTACAGCGTGGCGATATTGGGATGCGACAGGGCGGCGGCGGCGCGGGCGTCGCGCAGGAACTCCTCGCGGCGCGCGGGATCCACGGCGATGTCGGGCGGGACGACCTTGAGGGCGACCGTCCTCCCGAGACTCGTGTCGCGCGCGCGGAACACCTCGCCAAGGCCGCCGGCGCCGATGCGTTCCAGGATGTTGTAGTGGCCCAGGCTCTCAGGCATCGCCCCTGCCCTTCAGCGCCTGCATGGCGCTCTGCACGAGCTGCTTGGCGTCGTTCAGCTGCTCGAGCACGAGCGCGACGTCCATCCGGGGCTGGCCGGGAAATCTGTCGCTGCGGCAGTAGACCGCGTGCTGGCCGACGAGCGCCAGCGAATCGGTCAGGAGGTCGAGCGCGACCGCCAGCCGGCCGCGCGCCGGCCCCATCATCGTCTCCTGACGCTCGAGCGCGTCGGCGTGCTTCTCGAAAGGCGAGCTCATTTCCGAGGCCTCGAGGGCCGCAGCTCGACGCGGCTGGCGAGACTGCGATCGGACAGCGTGAGGAGATCCACCACCACGTCGGCGACGTCCTCCGGTGCCGTCTTCCAGTCGGCGCCGCGCGTCTCGTCCCCCGAGAACCCGGTGGCGACCGATCCGGGCATCACGTAGCTCACGCGGATGTTGTCGTACCGGACCTCCTGCATCAGCGACTCGCTGAACGCGTTGAGGCCGGCTTTCGACGCGCAGTACGCCGCGGCGGTCGTGAACGAGTTCTTGCCGGCCAGGCTGCTGATGTTGACGATGAACCCGCCGCCGCGCCGGCGCATGTGCGGGATGGCCGCGTGACACGCGTTGAACACGCCGGTCAGGTTCGTGTCGATGACCTCGCTCCACTGCTCCGGCGTCATGTCGGCGACGTCGGCGAAGATCCCGACGCCGGCGTTGTTCACCAGCACGTCGAGACCGCCGAACCGCGAGACCGTGGCGTCGATGGCGTGCGCGATGTCGGCATACCGGCGAACGTCCCCCTGCAGCGTCTCGACCGCGCCCGGCCCGGCGCCCTCGATGGCCTTCCGCGCGGACGCCAGGTGGCGATCGCTGCGGCCGGTGATCGCGACGTTCATGCCCCGGGCGACGAGCGCCCGGGCGATCGCCAGGCCGATGCCGCGCGACCCTCCGGTGACGAGTCCGACTTTTCCGTTCAAATTGCTGTTCATAGGCAGAGATTACAATAGCGCATGCGGGAAGTGGCCATCATCGGCGCCGGAGAGCTCGGCGGCGCGATCGCACACGCGATCGCACGCGCCGAGATCGCGCCGATGGTCCGCCTGGTGGACGAGACCGCTCACGTCGCGGCCGGGAAGGCGCTCGACATCATGCAGGCCGCGCCGGTTGAAGCGTTCTCGACGAGGCTGGTCGGATCCACGGACCCGCTGGACGCGGGCGGCGCTGATCTCGTCGTCATCGCCGATCGCGCGGATGGCGCCGGCGAATGGCGCGGCGACGAAGCGCTGGCCCTGTTGAGGCGTGTCGCGCCCGCGCCCGATGCGGCCGTGGTCTGCGCCGGCGCCGGTCAGCGCGATCTCATCGAGCGCGCCGTGCGCGATCTCCGTCTGAAGCGCGGCCGCGTCGTCGGGTCCGCTCCCGAAGCGCTGGCCGCTGCCGTCAGGGCGCTGGTCGCGCTCGAAACCGACCGTTCCCCGGACGACGTCGCCCTCGCGCTGGCAGGCGTCCCGCCGGACCTGGTGGTGATTTGCTGGGAAGATGCCTCGGTGGCGGGCTACGCCGCGGGCCGGGTGCTCGACGAACCGACGCGTCGCCGCATCATCTCACGGCTCCCGGCGCTCTGGCCGCCCGGCCCGTTCGCGCTCGCCAGCGCCGCGGCGCGCGTCGCGCTCGGGATCGCCGGCCGCTCGCGGCGGTCGACTGTCTGTTTCGTGGCGCCCGACGACAGCTCCGGCCGACGCGTTCGCACGGCTGCGTTGCCGGTGAGGCTGCGGGCCGGCGGGCTCGATCGCGTCGTCCTGCCCGAGCTGAACGTGCACGATCGTGTCGCGCTCGACAACGCGATGGTGCTGTAGGCGGCTGCAGCTATACGGCCCGGAGCGCCGCGATCGGATCGACGCCAGCCGCGCGCCGCGCAGGAAGAAGCGTGCCGCGCCGACATGCGGAGGCGACCTGATCGGGACCCGGGCATCGAGCACCCTTCCGGGGCTCCCGGGTCCGTCTCGCGCGCCCGTCGTTACATGCCGTAGGCGTGGTGCAGGGTGAGACCGCCCGCGAAGTCGGAAAGCTGCTTGCGGAGGATGAGCCGGCCGCGGTGCAGGCGCGACTTCAGCGTCTGGTCCTTGACGCGCAGCATCGCGCTCGCCTCTTCGGTCGACAGGCCCTGGATGTCCCGGAGCACGACCGGCGCGCGATAGATGGCCGGCAGCGCCAGGATGGCCCGCAGCACGCGGCGGCGCATCTGCGACCGCAGCACGCGCTCATCCGCCAGATCGGACCAGTCAGCGACGTCCTGACGCGCGGTCTGGCTCGTCTCATCGCCGCTGGCCGCCGCGAGCTGCCGCTCTTCCTCGCGGAGCCGCTGATAGCGGGCGGTCCGAAGCCGCGACATCGCGGCGTTGAACGTAATCCGATAGATCCACGAAGAGAGCGCCGCGTCGCCGCGGAACGCGCCCACCTTGCGATAGACCTTGTAGAGGACGTCCTGCATTACCTCCTCCGCGTCTTCCTTGTTGCGGAGGTACCTGAACGCGAGCTGGTAGACCTTCGATCCGTAGGTTTCGGCCAGCTCGACAACCGCCTGCTCGTCGCCCGCCTGGAGACGCGACAGCAGATCTTTCTGTTCCCGCTCTTGTTCCCGCATGAGGTTCCTCGCGTCGTTGCGATAGAGAACCCCCGCCCCGAAGAAAATATTCCACATCTGAACTAATTCCTGTAAATCAATGAAAGAGAAGGTCTTAATTGTCAATAGCAGCAGTTGACGAGACGCACGCCTGATGGCGCGCCCGGACTACCACCTCAGCAGTAACGCGAGGATGACCGTCGGCCCGAGGATACCGAGACCAAGAAGCGCCGCCAGCAGACCGGCGGCGACCGGGCGGCCGAAGTTGAGCGTCCAGTGCGAGCCGTCGCGCGTGGGAACGAACAGCGCGGGATCGTCCGGGTTGCGATACAGCTGTCCGAGCCACCAGTGCGCAGCGACGAACGGCCGCGGCGCCGGGCGACCGAGCTTGAGGTGCGCCCGCACGGCAACGCCGACGGTCAGCACGAGCCCGCCGATTTCGACTGAGGCGTACGGCCCGAGCCCGGCGCGTCCGCTCGACCACATCCCGGTCAGGGCAAGCGCGACGTAGCCCTGGAAGGCGACCCAGATCAGGGCAATCAAGGCGATGGCTTCGGCCGCGAACGCCGCCGCGCGAACGTCGGGCGCCTCGGGATCGTCGCCGCCGGGCCGCACGAGCAGCAGCGTGGCGACGGCGCCGAGCGTCACGGCAAGCGCCACCTGCACGAACACGGGCATCATGGCCCGGGTCCATGTCTTGAACTGCCACCCGTTCGGATAGCCGTTCCGCCTGAAGTGGACCGGGAGCAGGTCGGGGAGATCGGGATAGCGCCAGATGAGGAACGAGGCGCTGAGGCCGACGATCAGCAGCACCGCCAGCGCCGCTGCGCGCGTCAACGGAGTGGGCCGCACGAAAGGCGAACGCGTCATTCCTTGCCTGCCGCGGGGTCCCACGCCCGCTGACCTGGCAAATTGATGCCGGCGCCCGGCGTCGAGCGTGGCGACGACCCGGCCGCTTCGACCGGGCTGCGATCGAACACTTCTCCGAACCGCACGACGATTCGATCTTCGACCTCCGCGCGGGCGGGCGGCCGGCCGAGCAGCCGGTCGAGCGACGTCACGCCGCGATCGGCGATGCCGCACGGCACGATCAGCTTGAAGAAGTCGAGGTCGGTCGAGACGTTGAACGCGAACCCGTGGCTCGTCACCCACCGGGAGATGCGAACGCCGATCGCGGCAAGCTTTTCGTCGCCGACCCACACTCCGGTGAGCCCGGCGACGCGTCCGGCCGGAACGCCGAAGTCGGCCGCCGCTCGAATGAGCGCCTCCTCGATGTCGCGCACGTAGCGATGCACGTCGCGGCGGTCGGGCGCGAGATCCATGATGGGGTAGCCGACGATTTGGCCCGGCCCGTGATAGGTCACGTCGCCGCCGCGGCCGGTCTCGAAGACGTCGACGCCGCGCGCGCGCAGGACGTCAGGGTCCGCCACGATGTGCGATCGCCCGCTGTCGCGCCTGACGCCGATGGTCAGGACGTGCGGGTGCTCGACGAGCAGCAGGACATCTCCGATCCGCCCTGCCTTGCGGTCCGCGACGAGCGACTCCTGGAGCGCCGCCGCATCCGCATACGCTACCCGGCCAAGGCGGCGGACTTCGACGGGGTTCACGGGATTGAACCTGCCTCAAGCGTCCGCGGGGTCCCAGTTCTCCAGCGACTTCTTGACGTGCGACATGAACTGGTCGGCGACCGCGCCGTCGATCAGACGATGATCGTAGCCGAGCGTCAGGTACGCCATCGGCCGGATCGCAATCGCATCGTCGATGACCACGACGCGCTTCTCGACCGCGCCGACACCCAGGATCGCGAGCTGCGGCTGATTGATGATCGGCATGCCGAACTCGGCGCCGAAGACGCCCGGGTTGGTGATGGTGAAGGTCCCGCCCTGCACCTCCTCCGGCTTGAGCTGCTTGCTGCGTGCGCGGCTCGCGAGGTCGGCCACCGCGCGGCTCAGCCCGAGGAGGTTCTTCTCGTCGGCGTTCTTCACGACCGGCACGATCAGGCCCCAGTCGAGCGCGACGGCGACGCCGATGTTGATGTTCCGATGGTAGACGACGTTCTCGCCGTCGAGGGACGCATTGACGATCGGCACGGCCCGCAGCGCGTCGACGGTCGCCTTGACGATGAACGACATGTAGGTGAGCTTCGAGCCCGCGCGCTCGTAGTCCGCCTTCTTCGTGCGGCGGATTTCGTCGACGCGGCCGAAATTCACCTGGAAGACCGAGTGCACGTGCGCGGACGTCCGGCGGCTTGCGACCATGTGCTCCGCGATCTTGCGGCGCATGACCGACATCGGGACCACCTGATCCGACGCGCCCGGCTTGAAGGTCGGCATCTCGACGGCCGGTCCCTTCGGCGCCGCCGTTCCCGCCGGCGCTGCCGCTCCGGCCGGCCCCGCCTGCCCTGCCCGCCCGATGAACCCGAGGATGTCGTCTTTCGTGACGCGACCCGCAATCCCGCTTCCCTGAATCTGCGAGATGTCCACGTCGTGCTCTTTCGCGATCTTGCGGACGAGCGGCGACGAGCGCTGGCGGATGGCTTCTTCCGTCGTCGAGGGACGCTCGGGCGGGGCGGCCCCGGCCGGGGGCTTCCGCTCCTGAGGCGGCGGCGTAGGCGCAGGCGGACCGATCCGCGGCGTCGGCGTCGCCGCGCCGCGCACCTCCGGCGCCGGCGCCGGGGTTGGAGGAGCCGCCGCCGGCGGAGGAGCCGGCGCGGCCGGCGCGGCCACGGCTTCGCCGGCCGCGCCGATCAGCGCGACGATGCTGTTGACGGGGACCGTCTCGCCTTCCTTGACGCGAATCTCGGTGACCACGCCGGCGGCGGGCGACGGGATTTCCGCGTCAACCTTGTCGGTCGAGATCTCGAACAGCGGCTCGTCCCGATCGACGTTGTCGCCCACCTTCTTGATCCAGCGGACGATCGTGCCCTCGGCGATCGACTCGCCCATCTGCGGCATTACGACTTCGGTAGCCATGGAGTCCTCGTCTCTTCCGTCCGGCTGACGCCTCGCGCTCCTATGCGTGAATCGCTGCGCCGTGCGTGGCGTGCGCCGCTTCCGCGATCGCCTCCGCCATCGTCGGATGCGCATGGACCGTCCGGATCAGCTCTTCTACCGTCGACTCGAGCTGGAGGGCGACCGTGGCCTCGGCGACGAGCTCCGTGGCGCGCGGGCCGATCATATGGACGCCGAGCAGCTCGTCGTATCGCTTGTCGGCCACGATCTTCACGAACCCTTCGGTCTCGCCCGCGATCTTCGCGCGGCCGAGGACGGCGAACGGAAACGTGCCGATCCGGACGTCGTACCCGCGCCGCTTCGCTTCGGCTTCTGTCAGGCCGACGCTGCCGATCTCCGGGTCGCAGTACGTGCAGCCGGGGACGTGATCGTAGTTGAGCGCACGCGTCGCGTGGCCGGCAATCCGCTCGGCCGTGATGATGCCTTCGGCCGACGACACATGTGCGAGCTGCGGATGCGGGCGGCCCATCGTAATCACGTCGCCGATCGCCGAGATCCCCGGCACGCTCGTGCGGTACATCGCGTCGACCTTCACGTATCCCTTTTCCAGCTCCAGCCCGACGCCCTCGACGTTCAGGCCCGCGGTCACGGGCCCCCGGCCGGTGGCGACCAGCAGGTAGTCCACGCGGATCGTTTCCGTTTTGCCGTCGGCCAGCTGCGCCTGCACGTCGACGCCGTCGCCGTTCACCTTTGCCGACGCCACTCGCGCGCCCGTGTGGCACGTGATGCCCTGCTTCCTGAACGACTTCTCCAGCTGTGCCGAGACCGCCTCGTCTTCGACCGGCACCAGCCGCGGGAGCATCTCGAAGATGGTGACCTCGCTGCCGAATCGCCGAAAGATCGACGCGAACTCCACGCCGACCGCTCCGCTCCCGATGATGGCGAGCGTCTTCGGCACCTCGCGCAGGCCGACCGCTTCGTCGCTGGTGATGATGCGCCTGCGATCGATCTCGATCCCCGGCACGTTCCGCGGCGACGATCCGGTCGCGACGACGATCTCCCGTCGAGCCCTGAGCGTCTGCCTGTCGCCCTCGAGCACATCCACGCCGCCGCTGCCCGTCAGGCGCGCCGTTCCTCTGATCCAGTCGATCTTGTTCTTCTTGAAGAGAAACTCGACCCCTTTACTGAGGCCGCTCACGATCCGGTCCTTCCGCGTCTGGACCTGACCCATGTCGATCCCGACTTCGAACCCGCTCAGCCCTGAGCCCTCCACCCCCGAGCCCCTTCCGGGATGGACCGTCAGCCCCCATTCCTTCGCGCTCTGGGCGATCTTCAACGCGTGCGCGTGCTCGAGCAGCGCCTTCGTCGGAATGCAGCCCCACAGAAGACAGGTGCCGCCGAGCGCGTTCTGCTTTTCGACGACGGCCACCTTGAGGCCCAGCTGCGCGGCGCGAATCGCCGCGACGTAGCCACCGGTGCCGGCCCCGATGATGACGACGTCGTATTCGTTTGTCACGGCGTGTATCCGTTCATCGCTTCAGCGACGAGAGCGGGACAAAGGCGGTCGTTCCGGGACCAGGGCGCGCCGCCGGCTCCGCGGGCGCGTCGGATTCCTGCGCCGGCTCGAGCCTCGCAACCCGGGAACGCAGCTGTCCGTATTCGTACCGCAGTTCCCAGTACGAGTCGGTGAGCCGCTCGAGGCGCCTGGACGTTCGCCGCGCCCGGACGAGCGCCGCGACGGCTACCAGGAGGGCCGCGCCGGTGAGCAGCCAGTGAATGGTCAACAAACTTCGTACCTTATCGAACGGCTTGCAACAGTGTCAACCGCCTGAGACAATACCGGCCGGGTTCGCCCTCCCGACCGAAATGAGTCACAAGCCGAAGACCGTCCTCATCGTCGACGACGACGAGGGGATGCGGGACACGCTGACGGCCATTCTCAAGCGTGAGTATCGCGTACTGCGCGTGTCCAGCGGCGAAGCGGCGCTGCCGGTCCTGAACCGCGAAGACGTCGACCTGATGCTGCTGGACGTGCGGCTGCCGGGCATCAGCGGCTTCGAGGTCCTCCGCATCGTCAAGGAGAACTACGGCCTGGTCGAGGTAATCATGATCTCGGCCATACAGGAGATCGAGACCGCCGTGCAGGCGATGAAGCACGGCGCATACCACTACGTCACGAAGGACTTCGATTACGACCAGCTGCGCTCGCTCGTGCGGAACGCGAGCGAGCGCCAGGATCTCAACCGGCAGGTGCTGACGCTGTCGGCGCAGGTCGCCGAGCAGACCGAGCGGGAGTTCGTCGTCGGGTCGAGCCGCATCACGCGCGACATCGTCGATCTCGTGCAGAAGGTGGCGAAGCTTTCGGCGACGGTGCTGATTCTCGGCGAGAGCGGAACCGGCAAGGAGCTCCTGGCGCGCCTGATCCACCGCGAAGCGGGCGATCCGGACGCGCCGTTCATCGCCGTGAACCTGGCGGCGATCCCGCGCGAGCTGGCCGAGAGCGCCCTGTTCGGCCACGAGCGCGGCGCGTTCACGGGCGCGCATCGGCAGCAGCTCGGCAAGTTCGAGCTGGCGTCGAACGGCACGCTGTTCCTCGACGAGATCGGCGACCTGCGCCTCGACCTGCAGGCGAAGCTGCTGCGCGCGATCCAGGAGGGCGAGATCGAGCGCGTCGGCGGCACCAAACCGATCAAGACCGAGTTCCGCCTGATCGCCGCGACGAACGTCGATCTCGAGACGGCGGTGAAGGAAGGACGGTTCCGCGAGGACCTCTATTATCGGATCAACGTCATCCCGATTCGGCTGCCGCCGCTGCGCGAACGGGCGGAGGACGTTCAGCCGCTCGTCGAGTTCTTCCTGCGGCGCTACAACGCGAAGTTCCGGAAGCGCGTCCAGGGGATCACCGAGCCGGCGGTCGAGATGCTCAAGAAGTACTGGTGGCCCGGCAACATCCGCGAGCTCGAGAACCTGATCGAGCGGCTCGTGGCGGTGAGCGACAAGGACTACATCTCGGAGGAGGACCTGCCGCTCGAATTCCACTTCGCGCAGCTCGAGCCGCAGGGATCGCGGAGCGAGAGTCTCTTCGAGGAGGCCACCAACGCGTTCGAGCGCAACTTCATCCTGCGGGCGCTGGAGAAGTGCGGCTGGAACGTGACCGGCACGGCCGAATACCTTGGAATTCCCTTGAGTACGTTGAAGTACAAAATGGACAAGCTCGACGTGCGACAGCTTGCGAAACGACTGCGCGGCGCGTAGTTCGGGCCAAGAACCTGCCTCGATCGGCCAAGCGCTTGTCTCATGCCCCTAATCCGCTGATTTCCCTGAACTAATCGTCGTCAACCGGCAGGCTCGCGCCGTTCCGCGGACAAACCATTGTCCGCGCGAGACGTACCGCGGCGCGTCCGCGTCCTTCCTCGCGCTGCCGAACCGCGGGATTTTCGAACAACAACGACCAGAACCGATCGGCACACGTCCGCTGGAACACGCGTTGCAGCCCTGACGCTCAACGACAGCTCTACCTCAATCAAGGACCGATCCGCACGGCGACTCCAAGCCGCATCTTGCGCGGTTTCGTCGTTGGGAGCCTGAATGCAGCCTTCCATCTTCAACCTTCGTGTGCCGCTCGCCGCACGCGACGACGTGTTCCTGATGAACACGCTCACCGACGCGCAGCTCGTCGTGTCGGCGGACGTCGCGGCGCTGCTCGACCGCGCGGCCGACGCGGACGCCGGCTTCACCGGCGACGAAGCGGAAGCGATTCGGGTGCTGCGCGAGAACGGGTTTCTCGTGGACGGCCGCGACGAAGACCGCCGCGCGCTCGACGAGTACTTCCGGGCGGTGCGGCACGACGATTCCGAGCTGCAGGTCACCGTGCTGACGACGCTGCAGTGCAACTTCGCGTGCGACTACTGCTTCCAGGGCGACCACGGCGACTACAACAAGTTCGCCGAGAAGATGTCGCTCGAGACGGCCGGTCGCGTCGCCGCCTGGATCGACGGCGAGCTGGATCGGCTCCGGCCCGAGCACTTTTCGCTGATGTTCTTCGGCGGCGAGCCGCTGCTCAACCTGCCGGTCATGTACGAGCTGGCCGAGCGCGCGCATCGGAGCGCCGAGGCGCGCGGCGTCCGGGTGTTCATCAGCCTCATCACCAATGGTCTCCTGCTGACGCCGGAGATCGTGAACCGGATGCTGCCGTACGGGCTGGGCGGGGTGAAGATCACGCTCGACGGCGATCGCGACACGCACAACCGCATGCGTCCCCTGCGCGGCGGCCAGGGGACGTTCGACCGGATCATCGAGAACGTGCGGCGGGTGGCGGACCTGGTGCCGATCACGATCGGCGGCAACTTCGACGAGTCCTCCGCCGACTCCTATCCGGCCCTGCTCGACTTCCTCGCCGGACAGGCGTTCGCCGACAAGCTCGTCAAGGTCAGCTTCAAGCCGGTCATCCGGACCGGGCCGCCGGCACCGAGAGGAGCGCTGCCGCTCACTCCGGTCGACGCCAGCGGCAAGCCGCTCAACGGCACCTGCATGACGTCGGCGGGCGCCGGGTCGGTGTCGATGTGCGACAACTGCAGCTTCCTCGACGGGAAGATGGCCTTCCTTCGGCAGGAGACGAAGCGCCGCGGGCTGCCGACCTCCGACGGCGTGCACATGGGCCCGTGCCAGATCCACAAGAAGAACTCGCAGACGATTGGACCCGACGGGTCGCTCTACGCCTGCCCGGGCTTCACGGGCGAGCTCGGGTTGTCCATCGGGCACGTGGACGGCCGGCGCGACGCGCCGCGCGAGCAGGCGCGCCAGCGATTCGATTCGCTCGGCCCCTGGGAAAGCTGCGGGGACTGTGCATTCATCCCCGTGTGTGCCGGGGGTTGCCTGGTGGCTTCGCACACCCAGCTTGGCGACGTGAACACGCCGACATGTCACAAGCAGAGTTTCGAATCGGCGGTCATCGCGCTGGCGCACGACTGCGCCGGCGTCGCGTAGGAGACTTACAATGAAGATCCAGATCATCAAGAAGGCGACCAAGAACGCGAAGCCGCAGGG
>JBLMXQ010000113.1:0-18612 GCA_050257855.1 Betaproteobacteria bacterium
TTCGGAGCAGTCATCGTTGCGACAGACAGCGAGCCCTTCCGCCGCCGCCGCACGCCACCAGTGCTCTGGCGTCCAGGGCGGGCCCCAGAGCGAAGTGGCTGTCGGACGATTGAGGAGCGGACAGGGGAGCTCGTTGAGGAGGGCGGCCAGGAAGGCCGTCATCTCGCCCGCCACGTAGTCGCGGTCCGCCGGGGCGATGTGCGGGAGCTCGGCTGGCCAGGTCCGCTGGGTTCGCGTCAGCACGCCAGTGATGTCGCTGGCGACGATCGGACCTCTCGACGTGACGAGGTTCGCCCGCGTCCCGCAGCCAACCTGATAGCGCCAGCCTGGCTGGGACAAATGGGCGGGCACCACGATTCCGACGCCGGGTCGCGCCTTGAACAGCGGCAGATCCGGGTCGGTCCACGAGGTGAACACCACCAGCACGGTGTCAGCCTGTTCGGGGGCTCTTGCCGGGGTGTCCGGTCCCTCCGTGTTCCTTGCCGGCCGGCATGTTCGCGGGCTCCATCATGCCTTCCATCTTGAGCTGCCGCGCCAGCGTGTCCTTGTCCAGAGGATGAATGGGGACCGCAGCCTGTTTCTCCCGTGAGGTCGTCGGCAGCATCGGGCGTTCCGCTCCGGTGATGAACGCGCGTCCGCCGCTGACGACGCGGGAGAGATTGTCCACGGTCGCCGCGATTCGCTGCAGGACTTCGACCGGATCGCCCAGGTTCCTGAAGGGGTCTTCGACTTCGGCGATCGCCTTGGGCATCAGTTCGATCTCCGCCTTCAGGTATTCGCTCTCGGGCTTGAGCTCCTTCAGGAGTTCCTTCAGGAACTTGCCGTTCCTCACGGCGATCCAGTGCCCCACCGAAGGGACGTCCAGGGTGGCCCCGACCTGGGGGTCGACGACCTGCGCCAGGACGAACACCATGTACGGGCCCGGTGGCACGAGGCTCTCGTTGTCGGGCACGACGGCCTCGACCGTGTTGCCGTTCACGCTGAAGGGTATCCCGATGTACCGCTGGTCGGGGTTGAATGCGTGAGTGCTCGACCCGGCGCGCACGAGCGCGACGCGGCTGATACTCGCGGCCTGCGGGCTGGTGAAGCTGATCGTTCGTCCCAGCACGACGCTCTGCTGGTTGAGCGAGAGCGTCGGCCGGTCGTTGCGCGAAAAATACCACGGCTCGAAGACTTCGATGCGCAGCTCGCGATTGTCCACCGGAACGCCGTTCTTGATCTCCTGGAGATCCGTCGGCTCGGGCATGTTCTGGTAGTCGGCGGAGTTGTGAAGGCTCCAGTCGCAGCGTTTGTCCGACCCCGCGAACCAGACGCGCCCGTCGGGCATGAGCAGCGCGACGGAGTGGTAGGCGCGGTTCACCGCGGTCCGCGCCGACATGACCGCCCACGAATTCGTCTCGTGCCGGTAGGTCTCCAAGGCGAGGACGGGATGCAGTTCGTCAAAGGTCTGCTCACCACCGGCGCTGAGCACCTCTCCGGTTGGCAAAAGCGTCAACGTCCCGTTGAAGCGCTTCGGCGTGGTGCTCGTGAGGAGTCCGTCGGGGGGCAGCGAGCGAGCGTTGGTACTGGACCATGCCGGCGACGCCGCGGAGAGATCGATCACCTGGGGCTGTTCGATGTTGGCCACCAGGATCCTGGCCGCGTAGCTGTCCTCGTAGAGCAACGGCAGCAGCACGGACGTGTACTCGGAGAACCCCATCGTGAAGGGCGACGCGCAGACCGGCGCGGGTGTCGACATGCCCGGCGTCCATGCCATGCATTGCCCGTTCATCGACGTCACGAAGAACACGCGCCCGTCCGGCAACAGGTGTACGCGCGGATACAGCGTGTCCGTGCCGTAGGAGAGCACGCCCTCCACCGTCCAGACGGATCCGTCGAACACTTCGATGTCGCGGTTCTGCTCGACGTTGTTGGCGTCGTCGTTGATGCCGCTCAGCGCCAGGACGTGTCCGCTGCCAAGGGTCAACAGGGTCGGATACCAGCGGCCCTGGTGCATCTGCGCGGCACTCTGGAACGATGTGGTCGCCGGATCGAACGTCCACGCCTGGAGGGAGCCGAGGAACCCGTCGAAGCGAAGCGTGCCGCCCGCGATCAGAAGCTGTCCGTTCGGCAGGAACGCATGCCCGCAGCAGAAGAGATCCGATATCCCGGACGCCGGCGTGCACGCGGCGACGGCCAACGTGCTGCAGTCGAACAGCCGTGCGTGATCGAACAGGCCGTGGGCGAACTGTCCGGGGTCGTGCTGGTCTCCGCTGAAGTAGACGATCTTGCCGTTGGACAGCAGCGCCGCATGAATGGCGATGATCTCCGCGTAGCCATTCTGCGTGGCGCTCGACGCGCCTTCAGGGACTGTGAAGCAGCGCATAGTTGACTCCGGGCCATTGTAGCGCTGGAGTTCCCGGGCGCCCGGCGGGCCGAGCAGGATGTGTGCAGGCCCGGCGTCGAAGAGGCGCCGGGGCTGCTGAGCTTCGTTCGGTTCCTCTCTTCGTTCGGTTCCTCTTCGCCGGGCAACATTTTACGCAACGATCATGTTCCCGATCGGCGTCCGCGCGATACACTCTGGTCCCCGTCCGGGATCGGGATCGCGCGTGCCCGCGACACGCCACCGACCGTCTCGCACCGCGTCCACGGTTGCGCGTCGCTTCAGAAGGGAGTGGCGTATGAAGACCAGCAGGGAATCTCGCCTCCGGATTCGGAACCTCCTGAACAGGATCTCGCGTGACCGCACGCGCAGCCGTTCGAGCGGCGTGAGCCGCCGCGACTTCATTCAACTGACGGCGGTGGCCGGCGCCGGCGCCTCGATGGTCGGCGCGAGCGCCGCTCCGGCGCTCGCGAGCCAGGCGGCGACCCCGGCGCAGCACGCGCCGACACGGTTCAACGAGGCGACCATCGCCGATCTGCAGGCCGCGATGGCCGCGCACCAGACCACGGCGGTCGAGCTGACGAACTTCTATCTGAACCGCATCCGGGCGCTCGACGAGAACGGGCCGCGCCTCAACTCGGTGCTCGAGCTGAATCCCGATGCGCTCGCGATTGCCCAGGCGCTCGACGCCATGCGCCGGCGCGGACAAGTGCTCGGGCCGCTGCACGGCATTCCGATCCTGCTCAAGGACAACATCGACACCGGCGACAGGATGCAGACGACGGCCGGATCGTTCGCGCTGGCCGGGCGTCCCGCCGTCACCGATTCCACGGTCGCCGCGAAGCTGCGTGCCGGCGGCGCCATCATCCTGGGCAAGACCAGCCTCAGCGAGTGGGCCAACTTCCGGTCGTTCTTCTCGAGCAGCGGCTGGAGCGGCCGCGGCGGCCAGTGCAACAACCCGTACGCGATCGATCGCAACCCGTGCGGATCGAGTTCGGGATCCGGCGCGGCCGTGTCCGCCAACCTCGCCGTCGCGGCGCTCGCGACCGAGACCGACGGCTCCATCGTCTGTCCGGCCAATGCCAACGGGGTCGTCGGCATCAAGCCGACCGTCGGCCTGACGAGCCGCGCGGGCGTGGTGCCGATCTCGCACACGCAGGACACCATCGGCCCGCACGCGCGCACGGTCGCCGACGCGGCGGCCGTCCTCAGCGTGATCGCCAGCCAGACCTTCGACGGGCGCGATGCCGCGACCGGCGGCGTTCCCCTCGGCCTCCGCGGAGTGTCGACGCGGCCTTCGCTGCCGACCGACTATACCCAGTTCGTCGATCCGAACGGCCTCGCGGGTGCGAGCATCGGCGTCACGCGGCAGGGGATCGACGGGACGAGCCCGGCGGTCGGCGCGGTGTTCGATCAGGCGCTCGCCGCGATGACGGCGGCCGGCGCGAACCTGTTCGATCTCGACGCCGCCGGCTTCGTGTTCCCGCCGGGCGACGGCGAGCTCCTCGTCCTGCTCTACGACTTCAAGATCGATCTGCAGAACTACTTCGCCACGCGAGTGGGCGTGCCCGTGGCCGGCGGGACGCTGGCCGACGCGATCGCGTTCAACATCGCGAACGCGGCGGTCGAGATGCCGTATTTCGGCCAGGAGATCTTCGAGCTCGCCCAGACCATCGACACGAGCAGCCCGACGGTGGTGCAGCCGGCGTTCGGCATGAGCTACAACGACGCGCTGCAGATCGATCAGGATGCCGGCGCCACGAACGGCATCGACAAGGCGCTCGGTCAGTACGGCCTCGACGCGATCGTCGGGCCGACCGGCACCGCAGCCTGGCCGACCGACGTGATCAACGGCGATCATTTCGAGTTCGCCACGTCGGGGCTGGCGGCGATCGTCGGCTATCCGATCGTGAACGTGCCGATGGGCAACGTCTTCGGCCTGCCGGTCGGCATCAGCTTCATCGGCACGGCGTTCAGCGAGCCGACGCTGATCAAGCTGGCGGCCGGATTCGAGAACGCCACCCGCGCGCGCATCGTGCCGCAGCTCCCTGCGACGCTGCCGCTGAACAACGTCGGCGGAATCCCCCTGACGCGCCGTCAGCACGCGCCGGGCCGCAACCGCCCGCGGTTCATGTAGGCGCACAAGAGGCTGACGCCGGGCACCACGCGCGTGTGTGGTGTCCAGCGTCAGCCGGCGCCTGCAGCTACGCCGGACCGAGGAGGACGAACTCCACCACGAAGGAACATGCGCAGGAAGGATTCGGAAGACTTTAGGTACCCGTAGCGGCTCCTGCCCGAGGGCTCGGCATCACCCTCCGTCTTCCCACCCGGCTTCTTCCTCGCCGGTCGCCGTATTCCGTGCCCGCAAGTCGGCCGTCCCGCCCGAGCGATGGCAGATACTTTGCTACCGCAACGGGTTCTTCCGGAGACCCGTTCGAGTGCGTATTCAACAGCGGGGGGTCCAATGCGACGATGGTTGGCGCTTGGCATTTTGTCGGCCGCGGCCGTGGCGTTTTCCGCCAGGCCTGCAAGCGCTGACACGATCGGGTTGTTCGATTGGACGCTCGATCCCTTCGGGGGACCGGCATTCGACATCCTGAACCTCTCGGATCCGGCCGGCCTCAACCTGCAACTGAACGATCCGCGGGTCGAACTGAACGGCGACCCGGCGCTGGTTTTCGATCTGTTCAGCGATCCGTCCGACCCGGCCGGCGATCCGCACGTCGTCTCGCCTGGCTACAGCGCGATCACGATTGACGACCTGTCGCAGGCGACGTCGGCGGTCCTGCTCCTCGGGAGCGTGACTCCGGGGGGGGCGCTGACAATCAACTACTTCAACGTGGATGCCAACGGCAATCCCGTCGCCGGCACGTCGCTGCTCGCGCTGGGGGACTTCGCCACGATCGATTACACGGCGGCCGTTCCAGAACCAGGCACGCTCGCGCTCCTGGGGATCGGAGCGTTGACGGCGGCGGCGTGGCGCAGGCGCACGTCCGTTCGCCGCCGCTGATCGACCTCGCAGTCCGTCCTCTCTTCCGTTTCCACTTCCCGAACGTATACCAGCCAGGTGGACAGCGCCGAGTACGGGCGGCGCTCGTACGCGCGCGGAAGTCTGCCAGCCGAAGCACTTTTCGATCATCGGGACGAGGCTGTGATCGCCTGGTCGTCACGAACGAACGTGTCCGGAATCCGATCGCGAATCGCCCTGACGGCGGTCGTGGCGATCCTCGCGATCCAGCCGACGCGCGGCGGCTCGCTGGCGTCGGTGTCGCCGGGTTCGGCGTCGGCCGGGATCATGCTGACGATCGTCGGCACCGGCTTCAACGCGATCGCCGCCAACAACAACGTCACGTTCACGCCGACGATCGGCAGCCCGGTCACGGTTCCCGCCCTCTCGGTGATCTCGATCGACACGACCCGCAAGCGACTGACGGTCAAGGTGCCGGCCGGCCTGCCCGTGGGAACGACCGCCTTGCTCGTGACGAACCGGGTCACGGGGGAGGCGAGCGCGGGGCGATCGATCGAAGTCATCGCATTCGCGCTCGATCCGGCGGCTGCCGGCCCGGGGACGACCGCGACGATCACCGTCCAGGGATCGGCGAACACGCAGCTCACGGCGACATCCACGCGCGTCGCCATCAGCGGGTCGGGCGTCACGATCACCGCGACCAGTGTTCCGACGCCCACCACGGCGATCGTGTCCGTCAGCGTGACCGCTGACGCGGCGGCGGGACCGCGCGATGTGTCGGTGGTCTCGGGGAGCCTGATGGCACTCGTGCCGGGCGGCTTCACGATCGGAACGGCAGCCCCCGCCAACCAGGCGCCCGTGGTGAGCGCCGGGCCGCCGCAGACCGTCACGCTGCCGGCGGCGGCGGCGCTGGCCGGCTCGGCAACCGACGACGGGTTGCCGACGACCGGCACGCTCACGACGCAGTGGACCGAAGTGAGTGGCCCGGGAACGGCGACCTTCGCCAACGCGGCGAGCCCGACGACAACGGCGGCGTTCAGCCAGGCCGGCACCTACGTCCTGCGATTGACCGCGAACGACTCGGCGCTCTCGTCGACGAGCGACGTCACCATCACGGTCAATCCTCCGGCCAATCATCCACCGGCCATCACCTCGTCGCCGGTGACGACCGCCAGGAACGCGCTCCCGTACTCGTACCAGGTGACGGCAACAGATGCCGACGGCGACGCGCTGACGTACTCGCTGACCGCGGCGCCTGGCGGCATGACGATCGGCGCCTCGAACGGACTCGTCGCCTGGACCCCGAGCGGACAGGTCGGCGACCAGCCGGTCAACGTTGTCGTCACCGATCCGAGCGGGGCGGTCGCAACTCAGAGCTTCACCGTCCACGTCGTCGACGTCACTCCGCCGTTCATCCGGCTGTCGGGGCCCTCGAAGGTGCTGCCGGGCGCGCAGATCGCGATTGCCGCGCAGGCGAACGACGACGTCGGCGTTCAGGGCGTGACGTTCACGGTCGACGGCGGCGCCGCCAGCGACGTCACGAGTCCGCCGTACCGACAACTGCTCACCGTCCCGTCGGACGCGGCGGCGGGCACCGTCTTCCACATCAGGGGCACCGCCCGCGACACCAGCCAGAACACGTCGTCGGACGAGATCGCGGTCGCCGTCACGTCGGCGCCCGACACGCAGCCTCCGTCGATCACCCTTCACGCGCCGGCGCAGGCATCGCCGGGCGCCACCATCAATCTGTCGGCCGCCGCCGCCGACAACGTGGGCGTCAAGGCCGTGAACTTCTCGACGGGCTCCTCGTCGATCGCGAGCGACGACAGCGCTCCGTACGAAACGACGTTCGCCATTCCGACCGACGCCGTCGTGGGCTCGACGCTGACGTTCGTGGCCCAGGCGGACGATTTCAGCGACAACAGCTCCCGGGACATCAGGACGGTGTCGGTGGTGGCGGCGGCGGACACGACGCCCGCGGCGGTCAGCGTCACGGTTCCGCCAGGCGTCGTCCAGGGCGCGCCGGTCACGGTGTCGGCGACGATCACGAACAACGTACCGGTCTCGCGAGTCGACTTCATCGTCAACGGCGTCGTCGTCGCGACCGCGACGGAGCCACCCTTCCAGGCGACGTTCGACGTCCCGCCCGATACCCCGACCGACGCGCCGCTTCAGGTCGAAGCGCGCGCAATCAACTTTTTCGGCGCCGAGACCGCCGGCACGGCCCAGGCGCCCGTTGCCTCGGGGTCGACGAACCACGATCCGGTAGCGAACGCCGGCGGACCGTACTCGGGGCCGGCGAACGCGGCGATCGCGTTCGACGCCAGGGCTTCGAGCGATCCGGACAGCGACCCGCTCGCGTACAGCTGGGACTTCGGCGACGGCACGAAGGGCAGCGGGCCCGCGCCGACGCACGTGTACGTCGGCGGCGGAACGTTCGTCGTTCTCGTCACCGTGGACGACGGCCGCGGCGGGACCGACACCGCGAGCAGCCTGGCGACGGTACAGGCCGCGGCCGATTCGATCCCGCCGGTGATCCAGCTGCCGGGACCGACCCAGGCGCTCCCGGGAACGCAGGTGACGTTGACGGCGGCCGCCAGCGACAACGTGGGCGTGACGGGCGTGCACTTCGAGGTGAACGGCGCCGATGGCACCGACGCGACCTCTGCGCCGTTCCAGCGGACCATCGATATCCCGGCCGTGGCGGCGCCGGGCGACACGATCCGCGTGCGCGCGACGGCGAGCGACGCGGCCGGCAACACGGCGTTCGCGGACGCGACGCTGACGATCGCGTCGCAGCCCGACACCGAGAAGCCGAGCGTCGCCCTCCACGCCCCTTCGCAGACGGCGGCTGGCGGATCGCTGGTGCTGTCGGCAGACGCCGCGGACAACGTCGGCGTCGCGTCGGTCACGTTCCTCGTGAACGGCGCGAGCGTGGGGTCCGCGGCGGTGCCACCGTTCCAGGTGAACTACACCGTCCCCGCCAGCGCGCCTGCCGGTTCGCGCCTCGACGTTGTCGTCCAGGCGTTCGACTTCACGGGGAACGAGGCCGACGCCGCCGGAAGCGTCGATGTCGTATCGATCGCGCCGACGACGCCGCCCTCCGTGTCCCTGACGGCGCCATCCACGGCCACCGCCGGCAGCGCGATCGTGCTGTCGGCCCTCGCGAGCGACAACGTCGGCGTGGCCAGCGTGTCCTTCTTCGTCGGCGGCGCCAGCATCGCGACCATCACGAAGCCGCCGTATCAGACGCAGTTCGTCGTGCCCCCGTCGGCCGCCGGGAGCGTGCTGCGCGTGGAGGCGCACGCGCTGAACTTTTCGGGCCTGCAGGCGATCGACACCGCCGAGACGCAAGTCGCCACCGTCAGCGCCCTCGGACAGGGCACCGTCACCGGCGTCGCGTTCGACGACACGACCGGGCTGCCGCTCGCCGGCGCCGGCGTGTCGCTGGTCGGCGCCGATTCGCGGGGCGCGCCGTACGCGCAGACGACCACGACCGACGCCGAGGGGCGGTTCGTCCTGACCGCGAACGAGGGCCAGGCCATCGTCCGCATTGCGCAGGCAGGGTGGACGAGCGTCGACCGGCCGCTGACGATCGTCGCAGACGGGGCGACGGCAATCGTCGACGCGAGATTGACGCCGCTGGCCCAGTCGCAACGGTTCTCCGCCGTGATTGGCGGCAGCAGCAGCGCCGCCGGCGCCACGCTGGGACTCCCTCCCGGTGCGCTGCCGGCGGATGCGGCGCTGACGTTGACCGTGATCGCCCAGCAGGGCATCGAGGGTCCGCTGCCGCCGGGCTGGACGCCGGTCGGCGTCGTGGACATCGCGCCGCACGGCGTCGCCTTCGCGGGAGGCGCCGCGGTATCGGCCCCCAACGTCTTCAAGCTGCCGCTCCAGACCGCGCTCGTCGTTGCCGTCTGGGACGAGCAGGCGGCGGTCTGGCGCGTCGTGGGCTCGAGCAGCGTGGGCGGAGATGGAAGTTCGCTGCAGGCGACCGTTCCTGCCTCCGGCCAGGTCGCGTGGCTTCTCGCCGACACGCAACCGTCGGCTCCGCCGGCGCCGAACGCGGGCGACCCGCTCACCGGCGCGACGAGCGCTTCGGTGCCGGACGATGCGACCGCCGTCGTCGATCCGCAGCCGAAGGTGCTGTTCTTCAAGCCCGGCGTCCACTCGGACGTGCACGGACGGATCACGACGACCGCGCCGCTCCCGAGCGGGACGCTGGTGCTGTCGAAGATCACCGAGGCGTACTCGTTCCGCTCCGGCGATCAGATTCACCTCGATCCCATGGTCGAGGAACTGGTGTTCTACCAGACGCCGGGCACGCCGTCGGTGCTGACCGCGACGTACCCGGTCACTCCGTCGCTCGCCTTCGATCCCTTGACGCTGGATCAGGGTGTGATCACCGCCGAGCTCCACACGGCGCCGTCCGGGATCGCGCAGGTGCAGACCGTGGGGCCGTCCGGCGGATCGGTGTCGGCCGGGAGCGGCGAATCCGCGCAGTTCGCGGCTGGCGCCTTCGGGGCCGTGTCGCCGGTCGCGATGCAGGCGATGACGCTCGCCGATACGGGCCTGACGCTGCCGCCGGCTCTCGAGTTCCTCGATGCGGTCCTCGTGTCGTTCCCCGGCTCGCTGACGCAGCCGATGACGCTGGCGATCCCGCGGCCGCCGCAGGTCACGGACACCAGCCTCGTGCTGGTGCTCGAGGCCCGTGAGATTGGCGGTCAGACGCGCCTCGTGCTGGTCGCCGTCGGGCGCGTTCTGCCCGGACAAATCGTGACCGACACGGCGCTCGGCGGAACGGCGGGCGCCTTCGAGGGGCCGACGAGCGAGGGCCGCTATCTGTTCGTGCGCGCGAACACGGACCTCGGGTTCGCGACGGGCGAGGTGGCGGGGACCACGGGCGATCCCTTCGCCGGCGCGCTCGTGTCGAGCAGCAACCTGCCGGTCGTCGCCCTGTCGCGTCAGACCGGCGCATACGTCGACGTTCTCGGGACCGGCCCGGCGACGCTCACGGCCGTCGACGTCCTCAAGAGCGACAGCGGTACCGCGGCGATTACGGTGGCCAGCGCCGGCGGCATCGTTCAACAGAACCTGCAGCTGAGCGCTTCGATACCCGCCGTGACATCGATCGCGCCGGGCGACGGCGCGACGAACTTCGCGCTCACCAGTCCGATCGTCGTGACGTTCTCGAAGCCGATCGATCCGGCGACGGTCAGCGGTGCCAGCGCGGGCAACGTGGCGCTCGCGGATGCGGCCGGCGCGCCGGTGGCCGGGACGATCGGCCTGTCGTCGAACAACACCGTCCTGACGTTCCGGCCGAGCGACCTCCTCGCGCCGGGTACCGGCTACGTATTCACGGCCGGCGTCGGCATCGCGGATCCCTCCGGGCGGCATCTGACGTCGGCCGCGGTCGTTCACTTCACCAGCCTGACCACGACCGCGCCTGCGCCGCCGCCTGCGGGCAGCATCACGGCGTCTATTCCCGACTCCACCGGTCAGACGACGATCACGGCGTCGCAGGGGACGGCGGATCCGCACAACACGGTTGCGATCTTCAACGCGACGACGGGCGCCACGACGCCGGTCAGCGTGGATGGCAACGGCGGGTTCAGCGTCGCGGTGGCGGCGAGCCCGACCGACAAGCTGCAGGTCGTCATCACGGGCGCGAGCGGCCGCCAGACGAAGCAGGACCTGCCGCGCTTCACGCGATCGAATCCCGACGGCAGCCTGTCGATTGCCGTGGGCGCGGACGGCGGGCACCTGGACGGACCGGGCGGTGTGGGTGTCGACGTCCCGGCGGGTGCGTTCCCGGGCGGCGCGATCGTGACGCTGAAGCCGGTCTCGGCGCAGGAATTTCCGGTTCAGTTGACGCCGGAGCAGCAGCAGGCGTTCAGCTACAGCGGCGGGCTCAGCCTGGACCTCGGCGGCCAGACGCCGCTGGCGTACCTCAACGTGAGCATCCCGACGACCGGCGGCGAGACCGCTCAGGATCGGTGGGTCGTCGCACAGGTCGCCAACCTGAACGGCCAGACGTTCCTCGCGTCGGTGGACACGGCTCACGTCATCGACGGGCGCATCCGCACGTCGTCTCCGCCCTGCCCGGGCGTCACCGGCACCGGCGTGTACGGCTTCCTGAAGTCGGCGCGGCCGCTCGGCGTCACGTACTTCGGCATTCCGAATCCGAGCGCCGATCTGTCGGCGCAGCTGCTCGTCGGAGCGCTGGTGCCGATGCTCCTGCCCGCGCCCGGCGTCTACCCGGGCTCGAAGTACGTGCCGATCTCGGTGCCGTACGTGGCGACCGCCGCAGAGACCATCGCGGCCGCCACGCTGGCCGAGTTCAGGAACCAGTCGAGGCAGGTCTGTCTGCCGATGCTGAGCGGACGCGTCACGCTGGTGCCCAACAGCTTCACGCTGACCGTCGCCCCCGGCGAGCTGAACGACGGCGACACCGAGGTCGTCGTCTCCAACGTGACGCGCGGCACGAAGGACTTCTTCCATCCGCCGTTCACCGGCAACTTCACCATCGAAGGCGGCAACAACGACGAGTACCGCGTCGAGGCGCTCGACTGGCAGGACGACGTTCGAGAGATTGCGGCGACCCGCGTGCCGCGCTCGTACGAGCGCGTGGACGTGGACCAGGCCAGCCTGCTGCCGACCGACCAGTCGATCGAGATCAGAAACGAGACCCGGAACACGGTGTGGAGCTCGGCCTTCTCGACCGCGCGTCCGATGGGCAGCCTCAGCGCGATAGTCGACGGCACCGACAGCGACGCCTACACGGCGACCGTCACCGACGGCTCGGGTGCGGCCAGGACCGTCGCGTTCACCAAGTCGCCCTACCCGTTCGGCAGCGGCAACCTGCTGCTGCGCGCCGAACCGGGCACGATCGACCCGACGCACGCGGAAATCGACGCGTACAACAGCCACGTCCCCGACGCCCAGAAGATCGATCCGGCGACGAATCCGGGCGTCACCCAGGTGGTGCTCCTCGTGTCCGGCGCCAGCGGCTCGCACAGCGAGACGATTCTCGATGCGGCCGGCGACACGTCGAGGGTCGCCACCGGCGCGTTCGACTACGCGGTCGAGGGAACGGCCGGCGATCGCTACAGCCTGCTCGTGTCGTACGAGAACGGGACGACCGACACCATCGACATTCCGACGTTCCACGTCACCGTGACCGACGGCCCCGGCGGTTCGGTGGTGAAGGAGCTCGACGGGTTCGTGCCGCCGCAGGGAGAGCCGCTGAAGATCGATCTCGGCCTCGGCGGCGCGCCGCCGCAGTTGTCGACCTCCGCGGACGGCTACCTGCACGTCGACGCCCGGTCGCCGCTCATTCTGTCTTTCTCGCAGGCGCTCGACCCGCAGTCGGTCGCCAGCTACATGAAGCTGTTCGCGAAGGACTCGCAGGGCAACCCCGTTCAGGTGCCCGGGAGCTGGGAGCTGTCGGACCAGAACCGGACAGCCGTGTTCGTCCCCTCCGGTTCGATCCAGATGGGGAAGACGTACGAGGTCGAGCTGAGCGGCGTGACCGCGTCGGGCCAGCCGCTGTCGCTGAACACGATCCCCATCAAGACGTACGAGCCGCGTCGACTCGGGAACATTGCGCTGCCGGACCCGCACACGACGGTCAACTCAATCGCGAACGTGAACCTCGCGGCGGCGACCGCCGTCGTGCCGTTCAACGACGTGGAGATTGCGCACGGGAAGACGGCAACGGGTCAGGAGCAGACCACCGTCATCGCGTCGACGAGCAACGCGCAGGGATTCAAGTACCACGACGTCGACGTCACGAACCCGAGGACGCCTGTCGAGATTGGCCACACCGCCGGGGGGATGCCGAAGCGCCTCCGGCTCCTGCCTGGGGCGAAGAAGCAGGCGATCGACATCTCGTACGACGTCCCGCTGGTGCCGCAGCAGACGTCGATGTCGTGCTGGGCCGCCGGCGCCGCGATGATCGTGGCGTTCCGCGACCACGTGTCGGTCGATCCGATCGACATCGCGATGGCGAACAGTACCAGCCAGGGCTGCTCGTCGTGCACCGGGTACTGGCAGCAGTACGTCCAGGGTCTGAATTCGGCGATCTATTCCGATTTCCTCTCGACCTGGGGCCTCGTCGCGGAGGCGCCGCAGACCTACACCGTCGACGGTTTCCGTCAGCTCCTCCAGCAGTACGGGCCGTTGTGGGTCGGGACGGCCCAGGGCGGCGCGCACATCCGGGTGGTCACCGGCATGAGCGGCGACGGGACGCCCGACGGCACCTACGTGACGGTCAACGACCCGTGGGAGCCGGGGATGTACCCGTTCCGTCTGCCGAATGCGGGCGGCACCTACGATGAGCGATACACCGATTTCGTGGCGAAGCAGGAGTATCTGGCGGGCTTCTTCTACGGCAACGAAGATGTCCTGGCCGACATGTGCGGCAAGGGCAATCAAGGCGCCTGCAACATCCTCACCGATCCGGCGCTGCATCAGAAGCTGACGCAGTGCGTCGCGGGCGATCAGTCGATCTGCGACCAGCTCGGTCTCCCGTTCGATCGCGCGGTCTTCGTCGCGCACCTGCCGGCGCTGCCTCCCGGCGTCGGCCCCGAGACGTCCCCTGATCAGAGCATCCCGCTCACCGGCGGCGCGACCGACGTCCTCGGCACGGTACCGAGCCCGGCCGATCGCATCACGCTGCTGAACGGCTGCTCGCAGAACGTGTCCATCGGCACGAACGGCGACCCGGTCTTCACCGGATCGCTGCTCACGGCGCCGCTCTACAGCTCGCTAGGCAGCGGCGTGAACTTCTTCGACGTTACCGATCCGACCAATCCGTGCCTGCTCGGCGGGCGCGCGCTGACGCGGAACCCCGAGACGGTGCCTCCGCCCGGCGGCGCCGATCACTCGGCGCACGGGACGGTGCAGCAGTACGGTTATGCCAGCGGAGCCGCGGTCGTCCACACGACGACCGGCGCGGCCGCGTACGTCGCCGTCGGCCAGCTCGGCCTCATGCCGGTCGACGTGGGCAAGAACATTCCCGAGCTGGGGCCGGACGCCCGCCTGGTAGGCGACATCAACGTCTATCCGGGCGACTACGTCGACGTCATCGCGCTCGGCGATCACCTGCTCGCGCTCAACAACAACTTCGGCGGCCTGCCGACGCTCGACGCCTTCGACGGCAATCTCAGCCCGGTCGGATCCGTCCCGTTCGACGACACACGCGCCGGCTTTGCCAAGGTCCACCAGGTGATCGCCGCGCGCGGTGTCTCGGTTCCCCGGCTCCAGCCGAACGGCCAGTACCTGTCGAAGGCGACGGACCTCGCCTTCGTCGCCGGCGCCAACGGCGTCACGGTCTTCGACGTTAGTGACCTCACGCACATGGCCGTCATCGGCAACGTCCCGATGCCGGGCATCGTCCGTCAGCTGGCGCTCTCGAAGGACGGCAAGACGCTGTTCGCCGGCGGCGACGGGGGCCAGACCGGCGGCACGATGCTCTACATCGTCGACGTCAGCAGTCCGTACATCACGGGGCTGGTCGATGCGGACCACGATGGCCAGGACGATCGAATCCTCTACGCGCTCCCGTACGTCGCCGGCGTTCAGGGCGAGATCCAGGGCTTCGACTACGACGACGCGCGGGGGCTCGCGTACGTCAGCTCCGATCGCGAGCTCGACATCTGGGCGATTCGGCGCGGCGCGGCGGTGCAGTTCAACAATCCGCCGGTGGCCAAGGCCGGCCCGGACGCGAGCGTCGACCAGAACGCACAGGTGACCCTCGACGGCTCCGGCAGCTCCGATCCCGACGACGACCCGCTCACGTTCAGCTGGACGCAGACCGGCGGCCCCTCGGTCGTCCTGGCCGCCGCAGACACGGCGCACCCCACGTTCGCCGCTCCTGCGATCGATGACGCGGCGCTGACGTTCAGCCTGATCGTCAGCGACGGCCTCGTCAACAGCGCGCCCTCGCTCGTGACGATCACCATCAGGAAGAAGGCCAGCCTGACGCTGACTCCGCGAATCGCGGCGATTGCAGTCGTCCCCGGGACGAAGCAGCTCGGCGTCACGCTGGTCGGCACTGACGGGACGACGTCCGACGCGACCGCGGATCCCAAGACGTCGTACCGCTGGATCGGCAACGGCCTCGTATCCGGCGTGGACGGCGTGCCCGACGTGACGGCGATTCTCAACGCGATCGCCGCGAAGCTCGGCGTGCCATTCCAGCTCGCCGACATCGACGTCAGCCCGGCCGGCGTCCTGACGGTCAACACGCCCGGCCTCCAGGTGCTGCGCGCGCACTACGACAGTCCCGGCATTCCGGATTCCAACTACTCGGTCGTGCTGGCGGGAATCTCGCTCGGAGGCATCACCCTGCGGCCCGACTCGGCGTTGACCACGCTGGTCGGCGAGCTCACGGAAGCGCTCGGCAGCTCCGGAAATCCGCCGATGGTGCTGGTGACCGACGACAACGGCTTCATCCTCGACAAGGGCGTGATCCTGCTCGACGACGTGGTCTTCGATCTGGCGGGCGGGACGATCAGCCTCAAGGACCTGATGACGTCGCTGCAGCCGCTCGTGCAGGACGCGCTGACGGGCGTGCTCGAAGGCGGGACCGGGCCGGCGGCGCCGGCGCTCGCGGCGGCCTTCACGAAGATGATCGGCCTCGGGCTGTCCTACGCGGGCACCCAGTTCCTGAATCCGCTCGACTCCGCTGACACGGCGATCGCCACCGTCACGCAGCAGCCGCCGTTCCAGGGCATCGTGCAGAGCCAGCAGCCCGGATTGACCACGGTGAGCGGCACGCTCGATCTCGGCGAACTCGGGAAGGCGGACGACGCCGTCCTCGTGTGGGTGCTGCCGCAGATCGCGTCAGCGACGATCGAGCCGAACCTGACGGTCATTCGTCAAAGCGACCCGGCGTTGCCCGGTCCGTCGGTGCGGACGTTCGTCCAGGTGAAGGCCGTCGAGAGCGCGCAGGTGCCGTTGAGCGGCAAGGCGAAGACGGCCGCCGAACTGCTGGACCGCGTGCTGCCCGGCGGCCTCGCGTCCTGGTCGACCTCCATCGACAAGGACTTCGTCGTCAATGCGCCGGCGCCCAACCTTCGCTTCCACTTCAAGGGATCTGTGACGCCTTCCTGCGGCGATCCGGACGCCGCCGGCGAGGTGCAGTGCACGCTCTCGTTCAGCCAGGTGTCGCTCGGGTTCTACGCGCCGAACCATTTTCCGCTGTTCCAGAACACGTACCACGTCGCTGACGAAACGCTTGCCACCGTCGGCCTCGTGGAGGCGTTCGACACGCACCTCGTGCGCCAGAACAAGCTGGGGCTGTCCCAGTTGACCGGCTACGTGTCGATGCCCCTGCTCGGAGACGCGAAGGATTCGACCGCGCACGTTGCGGTGGTCGGAACCGGACCGATCCTCACGAAGAAGCTCGCACCCGACGCGACCGGCCAGGTGCCGACGATCGTGGAGCCGGCCACCAACGTGGCGTTCACGATCACGGTGACGAACCCGTTCGATTCTGCTCTGACGGACGTTCAGCTGACCGACGCGCAGTACTTCCAGAAGCAGGGGTCGTCGGAAAAGCTGTTCCAGACGCAGACGATTCCGGTCGGCTCGCTGCAGCCGCACCAGACGGTCACGCTGTCGACGACCGCAGTCGCCCCGAACGACAACGGCGTTCTCCGCAACGAGGTGAGCGCCGACGGATCGGCGCCGGCGAGCGCGAGCATCGCGGTCTCGCCGGACACGCTGCACCTCACCCCGCGGCTGATCCTGATGCCGGCCGCGCCGGCGGACCAGCAGCTGCAGGTGACGCTCGAGCACACCGACGGCAGGCCGGCCGAGGACGTGACCACCGACGTCGAGACGGTGTACGAATGGCTCGGCAACGGTCTCCTGGCCGGCGTCGGAGGCGTGCCGGCGGTGCAGGCGATCTTCGACGCCATCAACGACAAGCTCGCGGCGATGGGCGAGTCGCCGATCCCGGTGCAGCTCGCGCAGGTCAGCGTGCAGTCGGGCGTGCTGCACGTCAATTCGCCCGGCATCCAGGTGGTCCGCGCCCGCCGCGGCGATCTGCCCTCGGAATACGCGCTGGTCCTGGCGGGCCTGAAGCTGACGAAGATCGTCCTGAAGCCGCAATCGATTCCGACCGCCATCGTCTCGTCGATGGCGTCGTTCGAGAACCAGCCGCTGATCCTCCTGCCGAACGCGCCGGACAACTCGGTCCTGAGCACGACCGGCCAGATCGTGCTCGACGACGCGACGTTCCAGGTGCTCGGCGGGCCGGCGACCCTCAGCGCGCGCGACATCGTCGACGTCATCAACGGGGCGGCCGCCGACGCCGTCGCGGCGTTCGTCGGAGGCGGCACGAGCCCGATGGCGCCCCTCGTCGGCTGGGTCCTCAACCACGCCGAGGGCGTTGCGGGCGCCCAGTTCCTCGATCCGATCGCTTCGGCTGACGCCGCCGTGGCCAGCGTCACCGACAAGTCGTCCGCCGCGCCGCTGCGGGGGACGGTCACGGCGCACGCGTCCGGCTTCACGTCGATCTCGGGGACGCTCGATCTGGGATCCTTCGGCAAGGCCAGCGACGACGTGCCCGCGTTCGTGCTGCCGCCGCTCGGTCCGGCGTCCGTGCAGGTCGATCCGGAGGTGACCTTCATCGATCTCGGCAGCCAGCCGCCGCCCGCGCCGAGGCCCGGACCGGCCGTGCGGCTGTTCGCGACGCTGTCGTTTCCGCCCGTGACGATTCCGCTGACCGGCAGGTTCGCGGACAAGCTGCAGGCGATCGACCGCTTCCTGCCAGGCGGACTGGCGCGGTGGGGCAGCGGGACGGCCAGCATCGATGCGGTCGTCGATTCGCCTGTGCCTGGATTCAAGTTCCATCTCGGCGGAGCGGCGTCCGTGAGCTGCGTGCAGCCGGGCGCCGACGATTCCGGCTGCTCCGTGAGCGTCAGCGGCGCCACCCTCGGCCTCCACCTGCCGAACATTCCGCCGTCCATCAAGGTCGGGTACGCACTGGACGACCCGACGCTCGCGACGCCCGAGGCCGACGCGAATCAGTTCGACACGCACATCGTCCACAACGGCGTCGTTGGCGCGTCGCCGATGACCGGCACCGCGGACATGATCGCCGTCGGCCTGGGCAAGGCCAGCGACCCCAACGCGCTGGTCGTCACCGCACCGCTGGTCAAGCGCCTCGTCAGCAGCGACGCCTCGCACGTGACGTACGAGCTGATCGTGACGAACGCGAGGTCCGAGACGCTGGTCAACCTGTCCCTGAGGGACGACCTGTTCCTGGCGC
>JBLMXQ010000114.1:0-4199 GCA_050257855.1 Betaproteobacteria bacterium
AGCTATGGGTATTGGCAAGGACGATTCGGAGGCGACCCTGATTCTCGCTGTCATTGGCGTGTACGGTGTGCTGGCGTACGCCGTGGTCTGATCCGCCCGCTCGCCGGTCAGTCGTGTCCGCGGCGGCCAGTCCGCGGCTCCCGCGGTGACGCGGTGCACGTACTCAATCCCGAGAGCCCCACCGCCGCGCCCGGCGAGAGGCGATCGGCTCACCGCGCGCGCGTGCCGCTCCAGATTCCAGCAGTAGGCGGTCAGCACCGGCATTCCCGCCGGGAAGGATAGGAGTAACAGTGCCACACCGGTGCGTCGGACGACCGGCGAGTGCGCCTGCGACGGGCGTAGTGCCGACCGACGCGTCATGGCAAAGAACAGCCGTTGCCATCGATTGGCGCCCAGCAGGTCGCCCAGATAGAGGTTGTCCTAGACAACATGGGAAGAACGACCTCGACTTTGCATCTGACGCGACCTGCTCTCAACATGCGACAGCTCGGAGCAGAACCGCAGACCCACGGGCACGCCGAACATCCGCGACGACGTTCGCCGCAGCACGTGATAGAGGTGCGCCGGTACACAGAACCGTCGTACAAGAACGGACGCAATCGAGACGAGGGCGGCACTCTCGAGGATCCACGCCATCGACGTCGCGCCGGTCAGCAGCGCCAGGCCTATCGCGAGCGCCATCGCTGCCGCAAACCCTTGCGAGAACCGTCGCGGCGCGGGAGCGGTGCGAAGCGGCGGCAGACCGCGCCGGTAAGCAACTGTGTAGTTGTAGATCGCGTCGAACAGGTTCTGGCTCGGCACCAGTGCCGCCCAGACCATAACCGCCGCGAGCGCGAGGAACACCTCGGGACGTTGAAAAACCGTCCCCAGCACCACGAGGCCGCCGACCATTCGTGGTTGAACCATCAACGCCGAATACAAGTGCGGGTCCGCGTTCGGAACCGGGAAACCCTGCTGACAGATGAAGAACTCTCGTGATTGACGCATTTTCCCTCCTCAGCTCAAAAGCGCGATGGCCCCCGGCGCCGAAGCGCTCGCGGACGACACGTTCGTCGCCACAGCAGTGAGGACGGCATGTCGGGCGGCATGAGAACCGTGCAAACGTCTTCAACATCGCGCCGACGAATCCCTCCTTCGTCCACTTGCCCATGGACACGATGCCGTTGGTGCGACAGACGCGGAGTAGTTCGGCGGCGACCCGCTCGGGACGCGGTGCGAACATCGCGCCGTAGGGACTTGTGACCACGTCGAAGGCGGCATCGGGGTACGGCAGCGCTTCGGCGTCCCCTTCATCGAACCGCACATCGAGGCCCGCGGCGGCGGTCCGGACGCGCGGCCAGAATCGAATTGGTCGAGATATCGACACCGGTCACCTTCAGGCCACGCTCGCGGCGACGAGTGCCACCTGTCCCGACCCGCATGGTCGAGCAGCGTGTCGCCAGGAGAGAGCGTGAGCGGATCGAGGAGTTGCACGGCACTCGACGCCATGAACCGCGAGAAGTAGTCATAGTTCCCGTCCATCCAGGTGGCCTTCAGGCGCGTCTTGAGGACGTCGTATGCGGTGTCGGCAGTTGCGGATGTCATCGGTCGTGTCGTCCTGGAAGCACTATGACGACGGTCCGTTCTCGAGTCCTTGTCCGCGTGTCCCGCGTATTTGACCGATCGGCCGGAAGTCGGTAAGACTGCCCCAATGGACGCACTCGCCGAAGTGCTTCGCGCCGTCAGAATCGACTCGGCGATCTATCTGAACGGCGAGTTCTCCGAGCCCTGGTGCGTCGATGCACCCGAGGCCACGTCGCTGGCGCCGCTCTTGGGACGGGACGGGGCCCACGTGATCGTCTATCACCTGCTCTGCGAGGGCCGTGCGCGCTGTGAGGTCGACGACGGCGACTCCGTCGATCTTTCCGCCGGCGATCTCGTCACCTTGCCGCACGGGCATTCCCACCGGATCGCCAACGGGCAGTACGCGAAGCCGCTGGACGTGAGCGACGCACTTCCGGGCATCCTCGAACGTGGCCTCCAGCCGCTGTTGGCTGGCGGCGGCGGCACCGTGTCGAAGTTCATCTGCGGGTATCTCGCCTGCGATCGACACCTCAGTCAGGCGTTCCTGACCGGTCTGCCCCCGCTGATCCGCCTCAATGTCCGCGACGACGTGTCGGGACAATGGCTGGAGAACTCTCTGCGGTTCTCCGTCGCCCAGGCGGCGTCACGCGACGCAGGCACCCTGGAAGTGTTGGCGAAATTATCGGAGGTCTTCGTGGCGGAAGCGCTGCGGCGGTACCAGCGCGAGCTGCCGCCGGGACAGACCGGATGGCTCGCCGGCGCCCGCGAGCCGGCCGTCGGTCGGGCGCTGATGTTGATGCACCACCGCTCCGCGCATCCATGGACGCTCCCGAGCTTGGCGCACGAAGTCGGTGTCTCTCGATCGGTGCTCTCTGAGCGGTTCCGGCACTACCTCGGCGAGTCCCCGATCGCGTATCTCACTCGTTGGCGCCTACGGCTCGGTGCTCGCGCGCTCACCTCGACAGGCCACACGGTCGCCCAGATTGCCTTGGACGTGGGCTACGAGTCTGAAGCGGCGTTCAACCGAGCTTTCAAGCGTGAGTACGGTCACCCCCCTGCTCGGTACCGACGCCAGCGCCAGGCGGGTGAATAGAGCGCCACACTCATCATCCGGCCAGTCGGTCAAGCGAACCGTCCCCGCAGTCAAGCAGAACCGCGCTCGCCCCGTCAGAATGCGCACATGAAGCTGCACGTCGTCGTGCAGGAAAGGAGCTGATATGAAGTTTGCGAAGGTCGTCTTTGTTGCTGGCGGCGTATGGGGCATTGCTGCGCTCGCGCCGTTCTACTGGCTCGTCGATATCAGCGGCCGTCGCTACGCCGCGCCCATGGATTATCCGCAGTTCTTCTGGGGCTTCTTTTCGGTCGCGCTCGCGTGGCAGTTTGCGTTTCTGCTGATTGGATCGAACCCCGTGCGATTCCGTCCGTTGATGGTGCCGGCGATCGTCGAGAAATTCGGCTTCATCGGGACGCTGGCGCTGCTGCTCGGCCGCGGACGCATCCCGAGCGCAGACGCATCGGCTGCGATCCCCGACGCGGTAGTGGGCCTCTTGTTCATCGCCGCGTTCGTCGCGACCTCGTCTGGAGCCCGTCCGACGTTTGCGAGCTCGCAACGGGGTACATCACGTGATCTGCGCGTGAGCGCTTCGGAGGATCTGCTCCGATCAAGTCGTCTTTGAATTCTGGGGCACTCGTAGGAGGCTGCATGCCGAGGTTTCTGATTGAAGTTCCACACGAATCGGACACGGTTTCGTGCGCCCGGGCCAGCAAAGTGCTGCTGGAGAGCGGTTCACATTTCTTAACGCACGCTGATTTCGGTTGCACTGATGGCGTGCACAAGGCATGGATCATCGTGGATGTGGACGGCAAAGACGAAGCCCGAAATATGTTGCCGCCCGCCTATCGCGGCCAAGCTTCCATTGTGCAGTTGAACAAGTTTGGACTCAAAGAACTGGACGATCAAATCAGGCGCCACGGGGGCTGATCGCCCGTTCTGGCGTCGCGCCACGGAAAGCTGTTCGCATGTTGATGAGATGGCTTCTAGACTGCGTGGGATCGAGTTCCCCGGACGTGGACCGCGGGAGGTCACGACGAACCGGCGCTTGTCCCTCGTCAAACTGTCAGGCGTTCTCCATCTAGGCCCAATGTGATTCAAGGGGAGGTCACTGACGGCAAGAGCACCTGATTGACGCGGGAGGTGTTTGGTCATATGATTTAGTCAGATGACTAAGTCACGCGCAGTCGCGGTCGGCGACGAGGCGTCCCGCACGCGCCAGCGGATTATCCGGGCGACGGTCGCCCTGATGGCCGAGATCGGCATCGACCGCGTGCGGACCCGCACCATCGCGGAGCGCGCGGGGGTGAACCCGGCGCTGGTCCACTACCACTTCGGATCGGTACCGGCGCTCGTCCTGGAGGCGGCCGAGGACGCTTTGCGGCGGGAACTCGGGCCCTCGATCGACGTGCTCCGGTCGGGCGCGACCATGAAGGCGTCGCTCCGCGACATCCTCGCGTGGATCGAGCGCTACGGCGAGCGCACCGCCGGGTCGACGATCCTGGCGGAGGCCATGGTCAAGGCGACGCGCGATCCCTCGTTTCGGCGCTGGACGAAACGGGCGTCGCAGCGCTTCCGGTCGGTC
>JBLMXQ010000115.1:0-43326 GCA_050257855.1 Betaproteobacteria bacterium
CCATTCCGCAGCAGAACGCCTGGACGCTGATCGTGAGCAGGAAGACCGGAGAGTGGGGCATCCCCTACCCGGGCGCCAGCGAGGATCTCCTCCGCACGGACATGACCGTCTCGAAGACCACCGCGCCGGTCGAGGATTTCACGATCGGGTTCGATCGGTCCGGCGGCAGGTGCACGCTGTACATGGAGTGGGAGAACACACGCGCGAGCGTGGACGTCGTTGAAAGGAAATGACGATCGGCGAGGCCCCGGACGCGTGAGCGCCCGCAACTGCCCTACCGGGCTCCGGGCCGGCCACGGGCTGCACGCCCCGATACGCTCCGGCGGGACATCGATGAGGACGGAATCACGCAGTCGAATCATGCAGCCGGGAGCAGCGCCCTGTCCGACGGTTGGCGGTCACCACCACGTTTGCGCTCGGTACGTCCGATACACGTCCCCGAAGGTCTGCTCGAGGGCTCTCGCCTCGCGCGCCGCCTGCCAGGCCTGAACAATGATGAGAGCCAACCACACGGCCACCAGCCATTGCCAGCGCAGCGCAATGACGATGCCCAGCAGAACCAGGTCGAGGAAGACGTACAGGGGGTGCGGAATCTTCGAATAGAGGCCGTGCGTGACCAGCGTGGCGGCCTTCGGGGCGACCGAGAATGCGCTTCCCAGATGGGCGCGGGACAGAACCATCAGCGGCAGGCCAACGAGCGCCAGCGCCACCCCGATGGCATGGCACTGCCGCGTCGTGCCCCGTCCGATGATCACGAATGCGGCAGTAGCCGACAGCGAGATGACGACGACAAGAAGTGCCCTGCGCATGACAGCCTTCCAGCCGACGTGGTGATCTCGAGCGGGGAGAATTGGTCGGGATGGCGGGATTCGAACCCACGACCCCCTGACCCCCAGTCAGGTGCGCTACCAGGCTGCGCTACATCCCGAGGCGTGCTGTTGAGATCTTAGATCTTTTTTCGTCGTACGCCGCTGCCCGGCCGCGCGGATGTTCGTCCAGCCCCCTTCGCCTTCGGGCGCGAGGCGGTCATCTGGCGCATGCCGGACGGGGACGCCAGACGGAATTCCTCCCCGCCGCCGCGGCCCGAGAGCAGATCCAGGATTGACCGCAGGCCGCGCTTGACCTCCGTCAGCCGCTCGCGCGCGTGGCGCCCGAGCAGTTCGTCGAGCACCGGCGCGTCCGCCGCCACCGGTGCGATCTCCTCTTCCAGCTTCCGTCGCGCGCCGGCGAGCGTCAGGCCGTCCACGAGCAGCAGATGCTTGATCCGGGCCACCTGCTCCACGTCGGCGCGGCGGTAGACGCGCGGCCCGCCCGCCGTCTTCGACACGCCCAGACCGGGAAACTCCGCCTCCCACGTCCGCAGCACGTACGGCTGCACCTTGACGATCTCGCACACCTCCGCGGCCTTGAAGAGCGCACGGTTCGGAATGTCGACCTGAGCGGGTGTCTCGGCCATCAGCACGTCAAGTGCGACAGAAAGTATAGCATCCGCTCTCAACGGGACGGCCTGAAGGCCGTCCCCTACCGATCGGCGCTGAAGGCCGTCCCCTACCGGTCACTTCGCACGGCGACGCACCTGGATGCGGATCGGCGTGCCGACGAAGCCGAAGCTCTCCCGGAGCTGGTTCACCAAGTACCGCTCGTACGAGAAGTGAAATGTCGTCGCGACGTTGGTGAAGAACACGAACGAGGGCGGCGCGACTCCGATTTGCGCCGCGTACAGGATACGCACGTGCTTGCGCCCCGGGCTGATCGGCGGGTTGGTCAGCGTGATCGCCTCGACGAACTTGTTGAGGCGTGGCGTCGGGATCCTTTGGCGGCGTGCCGTGGCCACCCGGTCGATCGCCTCGAGCACCTTCGGCGCGCGCTCGCCGGTCAGCGCCGAGATGTGGAGGATGGGCGCGTAGTCGAGGAACTTCATCCTCCGCCGCACCTCGTCGTCGAACGACTTGACGTACTCGGAGCCGCGGCTCTTCAGGAGATCCCACTTGTTCGCGACGATGATGACGCCGCGGCCGGCGGCGTCGGCCTCTCCGCCGATGGCCGCGTCCTGATCGGTGGCGTTCTCGGCGGCGTCGATCACGAGCGCTACGACGTCGGCCTCGGCGATCGCCCGCTTTGCCCCGGCGACGCTGACCATCTCCACTTGACCGCCGCGCCCGACCCGGCCCGGACGCCGCATCCCCGCAGTGTCCACGATGCGGAACCGCCGGCGATGCCAGGTGAGGACCGCGTCGATCGCATCGCGCGTCGTGCCCGGCATGTCGCTGACGAGCACGCGCTCCTCGTGCAGCAACCGATTCAGCAGCGAGGACTTGCCCACGTTCGGCCGTCCGACGATGGCGACCGAGATCTCACCGGAAGGCTGCGAATCCGCACCGGGCTGACCCGCGGGCTGCATGGCGGCGACGCCGACGGTCGCCCCCTCGCGGCCGGGCCCTCCGCGGAGCTCCCGGCTTCGAGCTCCAGAAGCCCGGACGCCGAGCGCGTTGATGATCTCGTCGAGCAGATCGCCAACACCCGTCCCGTGCTCAGCCGAAATCTCCACGATCGGCTCGAACCCGAGCTGGTAGAAGTCGAACGAGGCGTCACGAGCGCGCTTGTCGTCGGTCTTGTTGATGGCGACGAGCACGGGCCGATTCGCCTCGCGCAGAGTCCGGGCAATCGTCTCGTCGCCCGGCACGAGCCCTTCCCGCCCATCTACCACCATCACAAGGAGATCCGCTCCCCCGATGGCGCGCTGCCCATGACGGACGACGAGATCGTGCAGCGGGTCCTCGCTCGCGCCGAAGAGACCGCCCGTGTCGACGAGCTCGAAGGTGTAACCGCGCCAGACGACCGGCCGCGCCAGCGCGTCGCGGGTCGTCCCTGCCACCGGCGCCACGATCGCGCGCCGCGCGCCGGTCATTCGATTGAACAGCGTGGACTTTCCCACGTTGGGACGCCCTACGAGGACGACGATCGGAGCTTTACGAGGCATATCGCGGGCGCAGCGGACGTAAGTTAGCCTCAGCCTTGACAGCGTAAGTGTCAGTATTTATAGTAGTTATCAGCCTTCAGGAGACCCTAAGCATGATCAAGGTCGACATCGTCAACGAAGTATCGAAGATCGCCGACATCACCAAGGTCAAGGCCGAGGTAGCCGTCGATGCCGTGTTCGATGCGATGAGGACCTCCATGCAGCGCGGCGAGCGGATCGAGCTCCGCGGGTTCGGCGTCTTCCAGGTGAAGCCTCGCAAGCGCGGCATTGGCCGTAATCCCCGCACCGGCAAGGAAGTGCGGATTCCGCCCGGACGGACCATCCGGTTCAAGCCCGGTAAAGACCTCCAGAATATCGGGTAGCATTGCTTTCTTGGATCCCGTTCGGCCCGACGACTACCTGACGCCGGCCTACCCCGTGCCGGCCTCCGACGACAGCGACGGTCTGCTGGCGGCGCCGCCCGTCTGGCGCCCCGAACCGAAGTTCCGCGACCGGGTGTGGGTGCACGTCCTGCTGCTGGTCGTGACCGTCGGTACGACCACGCTGGCAGGGGTCGGCCACTACCTGTCGTTCATCTCGGATTTCCGCGACTCCGTCCCGGCGATGCCCGCGGCGGCGCTCCTCGTGCGGGGGTTGTGGTACAGCGGAACCATCCTGGCGATTCTCGGCTGCCACGAACTCGGGCACTACTTCGCCTGCCGCTATTATGACGTCGACGCGTCGCTGCCGTATTTCCTGCCGGTCCCGTTCCTCCTGACCGGCACGTTTGGCGCGTTCATCAAGATTCGCGAACCGATCCCGACCAAGCGGATGCTCTTCGACATCGGCATCGCGGGCCCCCTTGCCGGGTTCGTAATCGCAGTACCGGCGCTCTTCATCGGCATCGCGATGTCGCACGTCGTGAAGCTCCCGGCGGAGTTCACGGGATTCGAGCTCGGCGAGCCGCTCCTCTTCAAGCTCGCGTCGTGGACGATGTGGGGCTCGATCCGGGACGGCTATTCGCTGAACCTCCACCCGGTGGCGTTTGCAGCGTGGTTCGGGCTGCTCGCGACCGCGCTGAACCTGTTTCCGATCGGGCAGCTCGACGGCGGGCACATTTCGTACGCGGTGCTCGGACGCAGGTCGACGACGGTCACGCTCGTCATGATGGGCGTGGCGATGGTGCTGACCTACTTCTCGACGAGCTGGCTGGTGTGGACGGCAATGATCATCGGAATGCTCTTCTTCTTCGGACCGCGGCATCCGCGGACCTTCGACGAGCACGTGCCGCTCGACCGGACCCGCCTCGTCCTCGCCTTCGTCGCGCTCGTCATCTTCGTGCTCTGCTTCACGCCCGCACCCATCGAGCCGATGGAGCTGCTGCGGCACTGAGACGGCCCGGCCTGAAGGCCGGGCCCTACAGGATGCTCAACCGGCCCCAGGGCCGGGCCCTACAGGACGCTCACCGGATCCACGTCGACGACGACACGCCGCGCGACCTCGGGGCGCGCGGCGAGCGCGGCCTGCAGCGCTTCGCGCATCCGTCGGCGGTTCGGGCCTTTCATCAGCAATTGCGCCCGGTACTCGCCGCGCAGCCTGCCGAGCGGCGCAGGCGCCGGTCCGAGCACGCGGTACGCCGAGCCGCCGCTGTCCGTCCGCCTCAAACGCTCGACGATCGCGGCGGCATCGTCCATCGCGCCAGCGTACGTCCGCGCGCGGACGACCGCGTTGACGAGCGACACGACCGGCGGATATCGCATCGCCTTCCGGAAGCGCATCTCGCGTTCGAAGAACGCCGGGTAGTCCTGACGGCACGCGAGCTGGATGCTGTAGTGCGCCGGGTAGATCGTCTGGACGATCGCCTCGCCCGGCTGATCGCCGCGCCCGGCGCGCCCCGCAACCTGCGTCAGCAGCTGGAACGTGCGCTCCGACGCGCGGAAATCGGCGAGGCCGAGGCCGACGTCGGCCGAGACGACGCCGACGAGCGTCACGAGCGGAAAGTCGTGACCTTTCGCGATCATCTGGGTGCCGACGAGGACGTCGATGTCGCCGGCGCGGAACTTCGCCAGCAGCGCGTTGAGCGCGCCCTTTCGCCGGATGGCATCGCGGTCGAGGCGGGCGACCTGCGCTCCGGGCGCGAGCCGGCGCACTTCCGCCTCCACCCGCTCGGTGCCGAAGCCGGCCTGCTCGAGATACGGCGCGGCGCACGCCGGGCACGCCGGCGGCACGCGCGCCGAGTAGTTGCAGTAGTGGCACCGGGCGCGCCGCGACACGCCTTCGCCGTGCACGACGAGCGAGACGCTGCAGTTCGGACAGTCGAGCGTCCCCGCGCACTGCCGGCAGAACACCGCGGTCGCAAAGCCCCGCCTGTTCAGCAGCACCAGCGACTGCTCCCGCCGCTCGAGCCTGAGCCCGATGGCCGCGCGAAGCGCGCGGCTCAGCACGACGTCCGGCCCCTCGGCCGCGTACTCCTCCCGCATGTCCACGACGGTGACCGCGGCCAGCGGACGATCGAGCACGCGGCGCTCGAGCACGACCCGCTCGTACCGGCCGTTGACGGCGTTGTAGTAGCTCTCGACGGACGGCGTCGCCGAGCCGAGGACGACCAGCGCGCCCGCGCGCTGCGCCCGCACGATCGCGACGTCGCGCGCGTGGTAACGCGGGCTCTCATCCTGCTTGTACGACGCGTCGTGCTCCTCGTCGACGATGACGAGGCCGAGCGCCGCCATCGGCGCGAACACCGCGGACCGTGTTCCAACGACGACGTCGATGTCGCCGCGCCTGATTCTCTGCCACTGATCGTGGCGCTCGCCGTCGGTGAGGCCGCTGTGCTGAATCGCGACGCGCTCGCCGAACGATTCGCGGAACAGCGACGCAACCGCGGGCGTGAGGGCGATCTCCGGCACGAGCATGAGCACGCCCCGCCCGGCGGCGCGCACGAGCGCCGCGAGCCGCAGGTAGATCTCGGTCTTCCCGCTGCCGGTCACGCCGTGCAGCAGCGCAACGGCGAACGCGCGCGCGGCGGCCATCGCGGCCAGCCGGTCGAAGGCGGCCTGCTGCTCCGGCGTCAGCCGCCGGCCGGGTTCGACGGCCGTCGCCGCGAACGGCGCCGCCTCGAACGGATCGCGGTCGATGCGATCGCGGCGAACGGCCGCCAGGCCATGCCGCACGAGGCGCGCGACGATGTCGCTCGTGATGCCGCGCGCCGCCAGGCCGGAGGTGGCGATGCCCTCGGGCGCGCCCGCGAGCAGCTCGAGCGCCTCGCGCTGCTTCGACGTCAGCGGCCGGCCTGCGGCCGCGGCTCCTTCAGCGGCGCCGGTCGCCGCGATGTCCAGCCCGGCAGCCGTCGCGCTCGCCACTCGAATCCGCTTGTGCGCGTCGGCCCGTTCGCCCCGCGCCTTCGGCGGCAGGACGGCCGTGATGGTCTCACCGGGGCCGGCAGCGTAGTACTCCGCCGTCCACCGCGCGAGCGCCACGACGTCAGCCGGGATGAACGGCTCGCTGTCGAGGAGCCGGCGAATCGGCTTGACGGCCGAGGCGTCCACTCCAGCGCCGGTTTCGGAGTCCACCTCGACGACGATGCCGGTCACGGTGCGCGGGCCGAGGGGGACCACGACGCGCGCGCCGACGACGGGCACGCCGATCGAGGCCGGCACGGAGTAGGTCAGCAGGCCGAGGGTGGGGACTGGGACGGCGACTTGGACGAGAACCAAGACAGGACTACAGGCTCAGAAGATGCCTGACCCGCTTCATGTCCTCCCAGACCTCGCGCTTCGAGCCGGGATTACGGAGCAGGTACGCGGGATGGAACGTCGGGATCAGCCTCGCGCCGCGATAGTCGTACACGCGGCCGCGCAGGCGCGAGATGGGATCGAGCGTGCGCAGCAGCGTGCGCGCGGCGAACGTGCCGAGCGCGACGATCACCTTCGGCCGGACCGTGTCGATCTGCCGGAACAGAAACGGCTCGCAGGTGTCGACTTCGTCCGGCTCGGGATTCCGGTTCTGCGGCGGCCGGCACTTGATCACGTTCGCGATGTACACGTCCTCGCGCGTGAGCCCTATCGCTTCGATGATCCGGGTGAGCAGCTGCCCGGCGCGGCCGACGAACGGGATGCCCTGCACGTCCTCGTCGGCGCCGGGCGCCTCCCCGACGAACATCAAGTCGGCCGTCGGGTTGCCGACGCCGAAGACAATCTGGCGCCGCCCCAGCGTGTGCAGCTTGCACCGCGTGCAGTCGCCGATGTCGCCGCGGATGTCCGTCAGCGCCTCCGCCGGCGATCGGATGACGGTCACGGCGGCCGGCGCGGCTTCTTCGGCGGCACTCGAAGCGGCCGGATCGTGGTCGGCACGGCGCCGCCAGGCGCGGTCGCGGCTCATGCCGTCGACGCCGAGCTCAGCGGCGAATCGGAGATGTTCCTGAAGCTGCTCGCGATCCAACGAGAAGAGCCTCCACGCGATCGAGGATGTCGGCGGCGGCGCGCCCTTTGGTCTGCAGCGGCCGCGGCTCGGCGCCGGCCGCGCTGATGATGGTGACGGCGTTCGTCTCCACGTCGAAGCCGGCGTCGGTGCGCGAGACGTCGTTGGCCACGATGAGGTCGGCGTGCTTCTTCTCGCGCTTGGCGGCCGCGCGCGCCTCGACGTCGTGCGTCTCGGCCGCGAAGCCCACGAGCAGCGGCCCGCGGCCGGAGGCCGCCCGCCGGGTGCCGAGATCGCCGAGGATGTCCGGCGTCCGGTGGAGCGTCAGCGTCAGCGTGTCGTCGTCCTTCGCCATCTTCTGCGGCACGCGCTGCGCTGGCGCATAGTCGGCCACGGCGGCAGCGAGGATGGCGACGTCCATCGCGTCGGCGCGCTCGAGGACCGCGCGGTGCATCTCCGCAGCGCGGCGGACGCGGATCAGCTCGTGCACCGCCGGCGGATCGATCGTGGTGGGGCCGGCGACGAGCGTCACTTCGGCGCCGCGGCGGGCCGCTTCCGCAGCGATGGCGAACCCCATGCGTCCGCTCGACCGGTTCCCGACGTACCGCACCGGGTCGATGTCTTCGCACGTGGGCCCGGCCGTGACCAGCACCCGCGATCCGCGCAGCGGACCCTCGGGGCCGAGCATCGCCGCGGCGGCCGCGACGATCTCGTCCGGCTCGGCCAGGCGTCCCTTGCCGATCCAGCCGCACGCGAGGTACCCCTCGCCCGGCTCGACGAACCGCACGCCGCGCGCGGCCAGCGTATCGAGGTTCCGCCTGACCGCCTCGTGCGCGAACATCTGCGTGTTCATGGCGGGCGCGACGAGCACCGGGGCGCGCGTGGCGATGTAGAGCGTGCTGAGGAAGTCGTCGGCGATGCCGTTGGCGAGCTTGCCGATGATGTTGGCCGTCGCCGGCGCGATCACCAGCAGGTCGATCGTCGAGGCGAGCGCGATGTGCTCGATGTCGGCGTTGGCGCCGGCCTCGAACTGGTCGATGACCACGCGGCGCCGGGTGATCGCCTCGAAGGTGACCGGGCCGACGAAGCGCGTCGCCGCCGCGGTCATCACCGCCACCACGTCGTGTCCGCGCTTCTGCAGACCGCGGGCGACCTCGACCGCCTTGTAGGCGCCTATGCCGCCGGTCACGCCAAGAGCAATCAGCATCTGTGGCTACGAAGGGGCAAAGCAGCAGCGTTGGCCCTTCCCCGCTACTCCATCTCCCCGTTTCCCGGGTCCAGCTTCTCGACCGCCCTGGTGATCACTTCCTGCTGCGCGACGGTGGTCTTCTTGTGCTCCCCGACGTCGACGCGCGGCGTGGAGCCGTTCATCAGCTGGCGCGCGCGGGCGCCGGCCGTGACGACGAACTCGAAGGCGTTGGGGAGCTTGCTCTTGTCAATCATCTCCTGCTCCGTCGTGGGCGCCAGCCCGTATCGTCTAGTGAAATGTCTTCGCGATGGTCTCGGCGTCGCTCCGCATGCGCGCGACGCGGGCGCGTTCGGCGATCACGATCGACCGGAGCCGATCGACGGCCGCCGTCACCTCGTCGTTGACCACGACGTAGTCGTACTCGGCGAACGCGGCGACTTCCTGCCGCGCCACGTCGAGACGACGCGCGATCGCGGCGTCCGCGTCCTTGCTCCGGCCCCGCAGCCGCCGTTCGAGCACCTCGAAGGACGGCGGCATCACGAAGACGGCGATCGTCTCGATGCCGCGGCGCCGTACCTTGCGCGCGCCCTGGACATCGATCACGAGCACCAGATCCGAGCCCGAGGCCAGGACCCGCTCGGTGTCGGCCGCCGAGGTCCCGTAGAGGTTCCCGAACACGTCCGCCCACTCCAGGAACTCGCCGACCGCGACCATCGCCTCGAACCGCTCGCGGCTGACGAAATTATAGTCCACCCCGTCGACTTCGCCGTCGCGCGGCGGGCGCGACGTGTAGGAGCGCGACATCCGGAGGTGCGACGTCTGCGCCACCAGCCGCTCAACCAGTGTGGTCTTGCCGGCGCCGGAGGGCGCCGACACGATGAACAGCAGGCCGCGGCCCCGGCTATTCGACATTCTGGACCTGTTCCCGCATCTTCTCGAGCTCCGCCTTGGCCGCGATCACGAGTTCCGAGACACGCAGCCCGTCGGCCTTCGAGCCGATCGTATTGACCTCGCGGTTCATCTCCTGCAGCAGGAAATCGAGCTTGCGGCCGCACGGTTCGGCGCTCGCGGCGAGCGCGCCCCAGTGCGCGACGTGCGCGCGGAAACGCGCGACCTCCTCGCTGATGTCGGACCGCGCTGCGAACCGGACGATCTCCTGCGCGACCGCCGTCTCGTCCGCCTGCAGCTCGGTCCGCAGCTCGCGCACGCGCTCGGTCAGCCGCGCCTCGACCGCTGCGCGCCCTTCGTCGGCGGCCACCGCCGCCCGCTCCACGAGATCCGCCACCACGACGCGCCGGCGATCGAGGTCCGCCTGCAGATGTTCGCCCTCGCGGACCCTCATCTCGTCGAGCGAGGCCACCGCGTCGCGGATGGCCGCGCGGACCGCCTCGACGACCTCCTCCGGGATCGCGTCGCTGTCGGCGCGCGGCCGCTCGCGAATCGTCAGCGCCTGCGGCAGTCGCACCAGATCGCCGGGCGTCAACTGGCCGTGCACGAGGCCGATCTCGCGCGCCGTCTCGATGGCGGCGCCGAGCGCCTGGCCGAAGGCCTGATTGAGCTCGACCTCCATTTCCGGCGCGGTGCGCATCTGCACCGATACGCTCAGCTCGACGCGCCCGCGGGCCATCCGCGCCGCCGCCAGCGCGCGCGCGTCGGCTTCGAGCGGCGCGAGCGCTGCCGGCATCCGCAGCTGCAGATCGAGATAGCGGTGGTTGACCGCCCGAACGGTCACCCCCACGGTCGCGGCCTCGCCTTCCCGCGTCACCGCTGCGAATCCGGTCATTGATTTGATCATGCCACCATCAGCCGTCGGCCGTCAGCGTTCGGTCCCTCAGCCCCTCAGGCCTGAGCCCTGCGAAGGCACGACCCTCCGCTCCACCCGGCGCCCCTCGAGCAGCTGCATCTGGTAGAGCGACGCGTAGGTGCCGTTGGAGCGCTGGAGCAGGTCGTCGTGCCGTCCGACTTCGACGACCCGCCCGCGCTCGAGCACGATGATCGCGTCCGCGCGCCGGATCGTGGACAGCCGGTGCGCGATGACGAACGACGTGCGGTTCATCATCAGGTGCGCGAGCGCCTCCTGCACGAGCAGCTCGGACTCGACGTCGAGAGCCGAGGTCGCCTCGTCGAGCACGAGGATCGGCGCGTCCTTGAGCAGCGCGCGGGCGATCGCCAGCCTCTGCCGCTGACCGCCGGACAGCCGCTGCCCGCGCTCGCCGATCATCGTGTCGTACCCCCGGGCCATCGCCATGACGAACTCGTGCGCATTGGCGGCGCGCGCCGCGGCCTCGATCTGCTCGCGCGTCGCGTCGCCGCTGCCGTAGGCAATGTTGTTGGCGACCGTATCGTCGAACAGCACGGTTTCCTGCGTCACGATGCCGATCTGGCTCCGCAGCGAGGCCAGCGACACCGCGCGCAGGTCGACGCCGTCGATGAAGATGCCGCCGGCGCTCACGTCGTAGAACCGCGGCAGCAGGTTGACGAGCGTCGTCTTGCCGGCGCCGCTGCGTCCGACGATCGCGACCATCTGCCCGGCCCGCACCGTGAAGGAGACGCCGCGCAGGATCCGCCCCGGACCGTCGTCGTAGCCGAACGCGACGTCGCGGAACTCGATGACGGAGCGGAAGGGCGCGAGCGGCGGCGCGTCCGGGACTTCGACCACCTCGGTGTGCGTGTCGAGCATCTCGAAAATGCGCTCGGCGGCCGCCGACGCCTGCTGCAGGTTCGCGTTGACCCGGCTCAGCTTCTTGGCCGGACCGTACATCAGCAGCACGGCCCCGAAGAACGACGTGAACTCGCCCGGCGTGAGGTGGTGGGCCGCAATCTGCCTGGTGCCGTACCAGAGGGCCGCAGCCATCCCGAAGCCGCCGAGCAGCTCCATCATCGGCGGAAGGCTCGCGAGCGACGCCGTCACCTTCATATTCGTCCGGAACAGCCGCAGCCCGGCGCGGCGGAACTTCTCCGCCTCGTGGCCCTCGGTGCCGAATGCCTTGACGATGCGGTGCCCGGTGAACGCCTCGGCGCTGATGTGCGACAGCGACTCGAGCGCCTCCTGGCTCCGTCGCGTGGTCCGGCGCACGCGCTGTCCGAGCCGGACGAGCGGATACAGGACCAGCGGCGCGCCCGTCATGCAGACGAGCGTCAGGCGCGGATCGATGTAGAACATCAGCGCCACGTACCCGACGAGCGCGAGCGACTCGCGCGCCAGATCGCCGGCCGTCTCGGAGACGACCTGCTGCACCTGGTTCACGTCGTTGTTGATGCGCGACATCAGCGCACCTGACGTCCGCTGCGCGAAGAAGCCGGCCGACTGCCCCAGCACGTGCCGGAACAGGGCGTTGCGCAGGTCCATCACGACGCGCTGCCCGACGTCGGCCATCAGGTACGAGGAGATGTACGAGCCGATGCCCTTCAGCAGGTATACGATGACGATCGCCCACGCCGTGAACACGAGCCGCTGCTGGTTCGGCAGCACGCTGTCGAGGATCGGCTTGATGAGGGCGGCGAGGCCGGCCGAGCCAATCGCGTACAACACCATTCCCGCCACCGCGGCGGAGAGCCGCAGGCGGTAGGGAGCGGCGTAGGCGAAGAGGCGTTTGAGTAGATTCACTCCGTGAACCGGTACCTGATCAGCACCCACAACGCCACGACCCCGTCGCGCCAGGTGATCTTCTTCCCCTCAGTGTAGCCGCGGCCGTCGTACGTGATCGGCACTTCGTAGACCCGGTATCCCCGCTTGAAGATCTTGGCCGTCAGCTCGGGCTCGATGCCGAAGCGGTCCGACCGCAGCGTCATCGATCGCACCACCTCGGCCCTCATGACCTTGAAGCAGGTCTCCATGTCCGTGAGGACGGTGTTGTACAGCACGTTCGTCACGAGCGTCAGCAGGCGGTTCCCGAGATAGTGCGTGAACAGGAACACGCGGTGCCGCCCGAGAAACCGCGACCCGAAGACCACATCGGCGCGGCCCTCGCAGATGAGCTCGATGAGCGCCGGATACTCCTCCGGCGAATACTCGAGGTCCGCGTCCTGGACGACGACGATGTCGCCGGTCACGTGCGCGAGCCCGGCGCGGACCGCCGCGCCCTTGCCCTGATTGCGCGGCTGCCGGACCAGCCGGAACCCCAGCTCCGCCTGCAGCGCCTCCAGACGCTCCCGTGTCCCGTCGGTCGATCCGTCGTCGACGACCACGAGCTCGAGGCGCAGGGGAACGGCGAGCACGCGGCGGACGATTTCCTCGACCGTGTCCCGCTCGTTGAAGACCGGCATCACCACCGACAGCAGGGGATCGGTCAGGATGCCGAAGAGGCGGCTCATTAGTGTCGAAGTCCCGCATTGCCCGGTGCCAGCCGGCGGCACGTCGCGCCGCTCATCTGTCACCGTACCCGTGCGGGTGCGCGCGATGCCATTCCCACGCGGTCCGCACGATGTCGTCGAGCGATGGATGGCGGGGCGTCCAGTGCAGCTCGGCCTGCGCCTTGCCCGGCGCGGCATACAGGATCGCCGGATCGCCCGGCCGCCGCGGCGCGAGCGTCCACGGGACCGCGCGTCCGGTGACGCGCTCCACGGCCTGGATGACGTCCTTCACGGAGTGCGGATGCCCGGTCCCGAGATTGTACGCACCCGAGCGGCCGGTCTCGACCACCGTCTCGAGCGCGCGCACGTGCGCCGAAGCGAGGTCCGAAACGTGAACGTAGTCGCGCAGGCACGTGCCGTCCGGCGTCGGGTAATCGTCGCCGAACACCTGCAGGCCCGCTCCGCCCGACGCCGCCTCGATCGCCCGCGGGATGAGATGGATCTCCGGCGAGTGGTCCTCCCCGATTTCCGCATCCGGATCGGCGCCCGCGGCGTTGAAATAGCGGAGTGCCATCCAGCGAAGGTCGTGGGCGCGCTCGAAATGCGGAAGCGCGCGCTCGACCGCCAGCTTCGTTTCGCCGTATGCGTTGATCGGACGCTGCGGGTGCGTTTCGTCGATCGGGGTCTCGATCGGCTCGCCGTAGGTCGCGCAGGTCGAGGAGAAGACGAAGTAGCGCACCGATTCGGCGATCATCGCCTCGAGGACGCCGAGCGCGCCGTCGACGTTGTTCCGGTAGTAGCGCATGGGATCGCGGACCGACTCGCCGACGTCGAGGAATGCGGCGAAATGCAGCACGGCGAAGGCATGGTACCGCCGGAGCGCCGCGCGCACGGCGGCGGCGTCCGAAATCTCGCCCTCGACGAGCTCCCCGTAGCGGGCCGCGCCGCGATGCCCGGCCGACAGGTTGTCGTACACCACCACCCGATAGCCGGCGATCGAGAGCGCCTTGGCGGCATGGCTGCCGATGTAGCCCGCGCCGCCGGTGACGAGAACGGTGCGAGGCTCAGCGGCCAATGGAGTAGTAGGTGAAGCCGAGCGCGCGCATCTGCTGCGGCGAGTAGATGTTGCGGCCGTCGAAGATGACCGGCTCCTTGAGCAGCGAGCGCATCTTGCCGAAATCCGGCTCCCGGAACTCGTTCCATTCCGTGACGATCGCCAGGCCGTCGGCGCCGACGAGCGCGTCGTAGCTTCGATCGCAGAGCGTGATGCGGTTGCCGAAGATCCGGCGGGCCGTGGTGGAGGCTTCCGGGTCGTACGCCCGGACCACCGCGCCGAGCGCGAGCAGCCGGTTGACGATCGTGATGGCGGGCGCCTCGCGCATGTCGTCGGTGCGCGGCTTGAATGCGAGCCCCCACAGTGCGATCGTGCGCCCCTTCATGTTCCTGAAGTGCCCGACCATCTTGTCGACCAGTCGTTCCCTCTGGCGCGTGTTGACCGCCTCCACCGCCTTCAGCACCTGGAAGTCGTAGCCCTTGTCGGCGGCCGACTTGAGCAGCGCCTTGACGTCCTTCGGAAAACAGCTGCCGCCGTAGCCGACGCCCGGGAAGAGGAACGAGGTTCCGATGCGACGGTCCGCGCCAATGGCCCTGCGGACCTGGTCCACGTCGGCGCCAACCAGCTCGCAGACGTTGGCGATCTCGTTCATGAACGAGATGCGCGTGGCGAGAATCGAGTTCGCCGCGTACTTGCAGAGCTCGGCGCTCGCCGTGTCCATGACCATGATCGGGGCGCCGGTGCGCGTGAACGGCGCATACAGCTCGCCCATCAGGGCGGCCGCCCGCTCGTCGGAGGTCCCGATGACCACGCGGTCGGGCCTCATGAAGTCGTCCACGGCGGCGCCCTGTTTCAGGAATTCCGGATTGCTCACGACGCTGAACTCCTGCGTCGTCTCGGCCGCTATGGAGTCGCGCACCCGCGCGGCGGTCCCGACCGGTACGGTGCTCTTGTCGACGACTATCGTGTAGCTGCTCATCGCGCGGCCGATCTCCCGCGCCACGTCGAGGACGTGCTGCAGGTCGGCCGATCCATCCTCGCCCTGCGGCGTGCCGACGGCGATGAAGACGATCGACGAAGCGCGCACCGCCTCGTGCAGGTCGGTCGTGAAGGCCAGCCGCTCCTCCGCGGCGTTCCGCCGCACCATCTCCTCGAGGCCAGGTTCGTAGAACGGCATCTTGCCCGCCGCGAGGGTCTTGATCTTCGATTCGTCCTTGTCGACGCAGGCGACGTTGTTGCCGTTCTCCGCGAGGCACGCCCCCACGACCAGCCCGACATATCCAGTTCCGACGACGGCGATTCGCATCGTGTCCTTTGCGCGGGACTATGCTCCCGCCTGCTCCCGGCACTGCAGAGCATCGCATCAAGATACTGATTTGGAACGACTTAGACAAGTCAGATTGAGGTGCTGGGGTGCCTGATGCCGGGCGCCGGGTGCTGCGGTGCCGGGTGCGCATGAGGCATCCGCTTACGGACGCAGCCATACGCCCGGCATTCAGGCACTCGCCCGCGCCGAGCCCCGAAGGCCCGCCGAAACCTCGACGCATGCACCGCGACGCACCCGGCACCCGAGTACTCGAGCATCCTGTGCTAACGTCGTGGGCCGTGCGGGTGCTGCTCGACTACCGGCCGGCGCTCAAGCAGCGCAGCGGCGTCGGAGAATACACGCACCAGATGGCCCGGGCGCTGCTGGCGGCATACGGGCCCGCGGGCGACGGCACGCTCGAGCTGACGCTCTTCTCGAGCTCGTGGAAAGACCGGCTGGTGCGCGACCCTGAACTGGCGGGCGCCGACGTGGCCGACAAGCGCGTGCCGGTCAGCGTCCTGAACCTGGCCTGGCATCGCCTCGAACTGCCAACGGCGGAGCGGCTGACGGGACGCCTGTTCGACGTGACGCACTCGATGCACCCGCTGTTGCTCCCGTCGCGCTCGGCCGCGCAGGTCATCACGATCCACGATTTGAACTTCCTCGCGCACCCCGAGCGCACACGGGCCGAGATACGCCGCGACTATCCGGCGCTCGCCCGCGCGCACGCGCATCGCGCGGCCCACGTCGTCGTGCCCTCCAAGTTCACTGCCGGGCAGGTCGTCAGGCAGCTCGGAGTGGAGGAATGCCGCATCAGCGTCTGCTATCCCGGCGCGCCGGACTGGGAGCCCCGCGACGGTCTTCGCCCCGACGGATACGTGCTGTTCTTCGGCACGCTCGAACCGCGCAAGAACGTCGGATGCCTGCTCGATGCATACGAGCGCCTCGCCGCCCGGCGCCCTCGCGGGCGGGCGACGGCGACGAGCGGCAGCCCGCTGCCGCCGCTGGTGCTCGCCGGACAGGCGACGGAGGAATCGCGGGAGTGGCTCGATCGGATCGCGAAGCCGCCGCTCGCCGGCCTCGTCCGGCACCAGGGCTACGTCGACCCGTCGAGCCGGCGGCAGCTCTACGAGGGCGCCCGGTTGCTGGTGCAGCCCTCGTTCGAGGAAGGCTTCGGCCTGCCGGTGCTCGAGGCCATGACGCTCGGCGTCCCGGTGGTCGCGGCGTCGCGCGGCGCGCTGCCCGAAGTGCTGGGCGATGCGGGCCTGCTGGTCGATCCGGAACAGCCCGACGAGCTGGCGAACGGGATCGAGCGGCTGCTGGACGACGAGATCCTGGCGGGCGTGTGCGCCTCGCGCGGGCCGATGCGCGCGCGGCATTTCCGATGGGAAGAGACGGCGCGCCGCGTTTACGGAGCCTATCAGCTGGCCCTCGACCATCACCGATGCGTATCGGCGTAGACGCGCGCGAGGTCGGCGGCCGGCCGACCGGCGTCGGCCGGTACCTGTCCGGACTGCTGCGGCAGTGGGCGGCGACCGACCGGACACGCGCGCACGAGTTCGTGCTGTACGCGGCCGAGCCGATTACGATGCCGCTCGACGCTCGCCGGTTCGCCACCCGGGTCGTGGCCGGCGCGCCCGGCACATGGTGGGAGCAGGTGCGGGTGCCGGCCGTCGCGGCGCGCGACCATCTCGACGTGTGGTTCGCGCCCGCCTACACCGCTCCGCTCCGACTCGCGGTGCCCATCGTCGTCACCATCCACGACCTGTCGTTCGTCGCGCATCCCGAGTGGTTCACCTTGCGCGAGGGCGTCAGGCGACGGTTCATCACCCGGCATACCGCGCGCCGCGCCCGCGCCATCATCACGGTGTCGGATGTCTCGCGCGACGAGATCGGCGACCGGCTCGGCGTCCCGGCGGGAGCCATCCACGTCATCCCCCAGGGCATCGGCGAGATCGTCGACGGTCTCGAGCCGCACCGAACCGCGAGCGATCCCCGCCTCCTGTACTCGGGCTCGATCTTCAACCGGCGTCACGTGCCTGACTTGATCCGCGCCTTCGCGGCCCTGGCCCGTCGATACCTGGCGGCCTCACTCGACCTGGTCGGCGACGACCGGAGCTTTCCGGCAGAGAACATAGCGGACCTGATCGAGCGCCAGGAGCTTGGCGACCGGCTCCGCTGGCATCGGTATGCGTCCGAAGACCAGCTCAGAACCCTCTACGCACGGGCGCGGGCGTTCGCCTTCCTCTCGGAGTACGAGGGCCTCGGCATGACGCCGCTCGAGGCGCTCGCCGCCGGCGTGCCGCCGGTCCTCGCCGACACGAAGGTGGCGCGCGCGTCATGCGGCGACGCCGCGCTGTACGTGCCGATTGGCGACATCCCGGCGGCGACGGCGGCGCTCGAGCAGGCGCTGTTCGACGAGCCGACGCGCGCGCGGATCCTCGACTCGGCGGCGGCGGTGCTCCCGCGATACCAGTGGCCGCGGGCGGCTGCCGAGACGCTGGCGGTCATCGAAGCAGCCGGCAGGACGGCATGACACGACCGTGAGGCCACGCCTGTCGATCGTGATCGTCAGCTACAACGCGCGGCACGACCTCGCGCGCTGTCTCGACTCGCTCCTGAGGGACGCGCCATCCACCGCGCACGAGATCCTGGTAATCGACAACGCCTCGAGCGACGGGAGCGCGGATCTGGCGCGGCAGCGTCCCGGCGTCAGGGTCATCGAAGCGGGCGCGAACGTCGGATTCGCGAAAGCCAACAACCTCGGCATCCGCGCCAGTCAGGGCGACGTGGTGCTACTGCTCAACAGCGACACGATCGTGCCGCCTTCAACCGTCGATCGGCTGGTCGAAGAGCTCGACGGCCACCCGGACGTCGCCGTCGTCGGCCCCCGGCTGGTGGACGGCGCCGGCCGGGCCGAGCTGTCTTTCGGCTGGATGATTGGACCTGTGGCAGAGGTCCGGCAGAAGCTGCTGGTACGCGGATCCGAGCTCAATTGGCCGATATTACAGGGCATGGTCGAGCGCATGACCCGCCGTCGCCGGTTCCCTGACTGGGTGTCGGGCGCCTGCCTGCTCGTGCGCCGGGCCGACGCGGATGCCGTCGGCCTGCTCGACGAGCGGTTCTTCATGTATACCGAGGACGTCGATTTCTGCGCCGCCATTCGGGCGCGCGGCCGCCGCGTGCTGTTCGCGCCCGAGATCGAGGTCGTGCACCTGCGCGGCCGCTCGGCGGCCGCCGCGCCGCGGGCCACCAGCGCTGCGTACGAGCGAAGCCGGCTGGCCTTCTACGACAAGCACCATCCGCGCTGGTCGCCATTGTTGCGGGCGTACCTGCGGCTCCGGGGGCGGCTCCCGTGACCGCAGCGGGTGGATGGTGCTGCCCGGCGTGCGATCGGCGCGTGCCCGGCTCGGTCACGACGTGCCGCTGCGGGCACGAGCGTCCTGCGGTGCCGGACGAACAGGTGCCGCAGCAGTCGCGGCCGCGGCCTGGCCTGACCCTCGCGCTCGTCGCTGGCTGCGCGCTCGTGGCGGTCGGGGCGGGCGCCTGGTGGGCGGCAACAACGACGGCGCGGACGGCACGGCCTGAAGAAGGCCCTACCCCACAGACGGAGACGGCGCGGCCCGAGAGCCATGCCCTGCCGAAGGCGGCGGAACAGACGGAGGAGCCCCGGTTCGTGCCGCTCCCCGCGTTCACGGCGCCGGACCCGGCGTCGGCGGCCACCGCGCCAACACCCGCATCCGCGGCAGGCACACCTCCCGCTCCGGCGCCCTCGCTCGAGGCGCTCATCGCACGGGCGATGCCGGCAGTCGTCCGCGTCGAGACGTCGACGGCCTTCGGCAGCGGCTTCTTCGTCAAGCCGGACGTCGTCCTGACCAACGTCCACGTCGTATCGGGCAACGCCTCGGTGAACGTTCGCCGCGCCGACGGGCGCGTGGTGCCGGCGCGTGTTGACCTGACCGCCCCGGAGGTGGACATCGCGGTGCTGCACGTCCTCGCGCCCGACGCCAACCAGCCGACGCTGCCCATGGGATCGGCCTCGACGGTGCGGCCCGGGGAGGAAGTGCTTGCGCTCGGGTCGCCGTTCGGGCTGCAGAACACGGTCACGCGGGGCATCGTCAGCGCCGTGCGGCGCGTCGGCGCCGTCACGCTGATGCAGACCGACGCGGCCATCAACCCGGGCAACAGCGGCGGCCCGCTCCTCGACGGTTCGGGCGAGGTGCTCGGCATCAACACGATGGCCATCGCCGCGGGCTCCGGCCTCTCGTTCGCGGTGGCGATCGACCACGCAGCGCCGCTCCTCGAAGGACGCCGGCCCAGCTTCGCAGCGGGAGGCACGCCGCTGTCCAACCTGAATCAGAGCATGCAGACGGGCACCGGCGCGTCGGCGGCGGACGAGCAGCGGACGGCGGGCATTCGGAACTACAACAACGCGCTGGCGCTGCTGGCGCGGCGCGCCGATGCCCTCGACGCGTACTGGCGCCAGTTCGTCGCGGGCTGCTACGAAGGCCGGGTCGCGGCGACGTACGACCGGCCGTGGTTCGCCCTGTTCGATCCGGGGGCGATGCAGGGGGCGGTCTCCCCGGGCTGCGGCGCGGCGTTTTCCGACGCCCAGGCGCGGGCCGGAGAGATCCGCGCCGGAATCGAGGCGGCCGACGAGGCCGCCCGGCAGGCGGACGTCTTTCCGGGCACGCGCCGGGATCTGCGCCTGAGGTATCGCCTGGATCTTCCCGGCAGCGACCGGTGACGCGCGTCGTGCGCGGGACTCAGCACGCCGAGCAAGTATCATTAACCCGTGCGCATAGGCATTGACGCGCGGAAGCTGCACGACTTCGGCATCGGGACGTACATCCGCAACCTCGTGCGGCACCTCGCGCGGATGGATCGCGACACCGAGTACGTCCTGCTGTGCCGCCCGGAAGATGTCGAGGCGCTGGTCTCGCTGGGTGACAACTTCCGTCCGGTCGTCGAAACCTCCGGCAATTACTCGGTGGCCGAGCAGCTGAAGGTGCCGTTCGCGGTTCAGCGCGAGGGCATCACCGTGTTCCATGCGCCGCATTACGTGCTGCCCCCGCTCGTCGGCTGCCGATCGGTCGTCACCATCCACGACTGTATTCACCTGATGTTTCCGCAGTACCTGCCGGGACGGCTCGCGCACGTGTACGCCCGGTCGGCCATCACGCTCGCCGCGCGCCGCGCGACGCGCGTGATCACGGTGTCGGAGAGCTCCAAGCGCGACATCCTGCGCTTCGTCAACCTGCCGCCCGAAAAGATCGACGTCATCTACAACGCCTACGACGAGCGCTTCGCCGTCGAGCCCCGCGAAGAGGACGTCGTCCGCGTGCGCGAGCGGTATCAGCTGCACGATGAGTTCGTGCTGTACGCCGGGACCGTCAAGCCTCACAAGAACATCGAGCGGCTGATCGACGCGTTCCATCGCGTCCGCCAGCAGGGGCTCGACCATCTGAAGCTGGTGCTGATCGGCGACGACATCTCAAAGTACGCCTCGCTGCGACGCGCCGTCCACCGCCATCAGTTGCACCAGTACGTGCGGTTTCTGGGCTACGTGCCGGAAGAGACGCTGGCCGTGATGTACCGGCTCGCGGGCGTCTTCGTCTTCCCGTCGCTCTACGAGGGCTTCGGGCTGCCACCGCTCGAAGCGATGGCGAGCGGAACGCCGGTCGTCACGTCGAATCTCTCGTCGCTGCCCGAGGTCACGGGGGATGCCGCCGTCCTGGTCGATCCGTACGATCCGGCGAGCATCGCCGACGGTATCCGCCGGGTCCTCGTCGACGAGGAGCTGCGCCGGACGCTGCGAAGCCGCGGCCTCGCCAGGGCGAGGCAGTTCTCGTGGGAGGCGTCGGCGCGGCGCGTCCGCGAGATCTACGGACAGGCAGGCGCGTGAGAAAGTGCGCCTGCGAGCATCAGCGTCAGTTCGCGCCGGGGGTGGGGCCCCGGCGCCGGTGGGCAATGACGGCGCCTGCGGCCATGCGAGCCCGAGGCCTTGCGACGCCGAGGGCGAGCATCAGCGTCAGTTCGCGCCGGGGGTGGGGCCCCGGCGCCGGTGAGGAATGATGAAGCTGGCGCTGGTGCACGACTGGCTGACCGGCATGCGCGGCGGCGAAAAGGCGCTCGAGGTGATCTGCGAGCGCTTTCCCGACGCGGAGCTCTTCACCCTGGTCCACGTCCGCGGATCCGTGTCGCCGACCATCGAGCGCCGCCGCATCCACACCTCGTTCGCGCAGCGCCTGCCGTTCGTCAGCCGCGTGTACCGCCAGTTCCTGCCGCTCTTCCCGACGGCGGTCGAGCAGTTCGACTTCGATCGCTTCGACTGCATCCTGAGCATGAGCCACTGCTGCGCGAAGTCGATCGTCCGACCGGGCCGCGCACGCCACGTGTGCTACTGCCTGACGCCGATGCGCTACGGCTGGGATCAGTTCGACGCGTACTTCGGGCCGGCGCGGATGGGGCGCGCCGCGAGCGGACTGATGCGGCCGATCATGGCGCGCATGGCGCGCTGGGACCGCGACACGGCGGACCGCGTGGACCGCTATGTCGCTATCTCTCACTATGTTGCGGGCAGGATCCGCCGATACTATAATCGCGAAGCGACTGTTGTGTATCCCCCGGTCGATACCACCTTCTTTCAGCCTGCGGCGGCCGCGAACACCGCCGCCGCACGGCCTGCCCTCATGGTGTCGGCGCTGGTTCCCTACAAGCGGATCGACGTCGCGATCGCCGCGTGCCGGCTCGCGGGGATCCAGCTGCGCATCGCGGGCGCCGGGCCCGAGCGCGCGGCGCTCGAAGCGCGGGCCGGCCCCGGCGTCGAGTTCCTCGGCCGCCGGAGCGACGAGGAGATCCGCGCGCTGTATCAGGACGCCGCGGTCGTCCTGCTGCCCGGCGAAGAGGACTTCGGCATCGTGCCGGTCGAGGCGCAGGCCTGCGGCTGCCCGGTCGTTGCGCTCGGCCGCGGCGGCGCGGTCGAGACCGTCGTCGACGGCGAGACCGGATTCCTCGCCGCAGAGCCGACCGCGGAAGCGTTCGCCGACGCCATCCGCCGCGCGGTCGCGCGCCGGTTCGATCGCGGGGCGATCCGGCATCATGCGGAAGCCTTCGGTCGCGAGCGTTTTGGAGACGAAATCGAGGCCCTGGTGCGAGCCGGGGGTTGTGGTTCGGGGCTGGGGTAGCCAGTGCTGAAGGGATACAACCGGCTGCTCGTCGCGGTTCACGTCGCCTCCGACGCGCTGATCGGGGTGTCGGCGTTCATCGTCGCCTATGCCATCCGGTTCCACACGGGGCTGATTCCGATCACCAAGGGCGTCCCGCCGCTGCGGCAGTACCTCGACGTGCTGCCGTTCGTCGCCGTGCTCGTGCCGGTGGCGTTTCAGCTGCAGGGACTCTACCGCCTCAGGCGCGGCCGCTCGCGCGTCGACGATTTCTTCGCCGTGTTCGTCGGCAGCATTCTGGCGGTCGTCTTCGGCATCGTCGCCACGTTGTACGTGGAAACGTACTTCGCGACCAACGCCGCCAAGGGGCGCGGCGCGCTCGAGGTGTCGCAGGTCGTCTGGGGCCTGTTCCTGGTCCTCAACACCGGGCTGGCCTACGCCTCGCGCGAGGTCGTCCGCGAGGTGCTCGAACGCCGCTGGCGCGCCGGCCTCGGCCTGAAGCGCGTGCTCATCGCGGGCGCCGGGGAGCTCGGACGGCTGGTCGCCGACAAGATTCTCGAGCACCGCGAGCTCGGCTACCAGATCGTCGGCTTCGTCGACGACCGCGCCGCCGGCGATCATCTCGGCTACCGGGGACTGCCGCTGCTCGGCATGCTCGAGGAGTCGGCCGAGATCGCGGTCCGCGAGGCGGTCGATCACCTGTACGTGGCGCTGCCGCCCGAGCAGCACGTGAAGATGCTGGCGCTCATCGAGGAGACGAGCCGCGAGTGCGTGGACGTCAAGGTGGTCCCCGACCTGCTGCAGGTCATCGCGCTTCGCGCGCGGCTCGAGGACCTCGACGGCGTCCCGGTCATCAACATCAACGACGTCCCGCTGCAGGGCTTCAACAGCGCGGTCAAGCGCGCGATCGACATCGTCATTTCGAGCGCGGCGCTGCTCGTGCTGGCGATTCCACTGGGCATCATCGCTGCGCTCGTCAGGCTCACGTCGAGCGGGCCGGTGTTCTACCGGCAGGAGCGCATGGGCCTCGACGGCAAGCCGTTCACCATCGTCAAGTTCCGGTCGATGACGGCGGATGCCGAACGCGAGACCGGACCGGTCTGGGCCACCGAGGACGACCCGCGCGTGACGGCGCTCGGGCGCTTCCTCCGGCGCGCCAACCTCGACGAGCTGCCGCAGCTCTGGAACGTCCTGCGCGGCGACATGTCGATCGTCGGACCACGGCCCGAGCGCCCGCACTTCGTCGAGCAGTTCAAGCATCGCATCCCGCAGTACATGCTCCGGCACAAGGTGAAGGCGGGGCTGACCGGGTGGGCGCAGGTCAACGGCTGGCGCGGCAACACGCCGCTCGAGAAGCGGATCGAGTACGATCTGTACTACATCGAGAACTGGTCGGTGCGGCTCGACTTCAAGATCATGTGGCTCACCCTCCTGAAAGGGTTCTTCCACAAGCATGCCTATTAAACAGCGCGTCGTCATCACCGGAGCCGCCGGCTTCATCGGCTCCCATCTGGCGGAAGCGCTGCTCGACCGCGACTACGAGATCATCGGGATCGACAACCTGCTGACCGGCGACATCGCGAACATCGGGCACCTGGCGAACCGGGCGTTCACGTTCATCAAGCACGACGTCACCAACTACATCTACATCGACGGCCCGGTCGACTACGTCCTGCACTGGGCCAGCCCGGCGAGCCCGATCGACTACCTCGAGCTCCCCATCCCGACGCTGAAAGTCGGAGCGCTCGGCACGCACAAGGCGCTTGGCCTCGCCAAGGCCAAGAACGCCGTCTTCGTCCTCGCCTCGACGTCCGAGGTCTACGGCGATCCGCTCGAGCACCCGCAGAAGGAAACCTACTGGGGCAACGTGAACCCGGTCGGCCCGCGCGGCGTCTACGACGAGGCCAAGCGCTTCGCCGAGGCGATGACGATGGCCTACCACCGATATCACGGACTCAACACGAAGATCGTGCGGATCTTCAACACCTACGGACCGCGCATGCGCCTCCACGACGGCCGTGCCGTGCCGGCGTTCATGTCCCAGGCGCTCAGGAACGAGGACGTCACCGTCTTCGGCGACGGATCGCAGACGCGCAGCTTCACCTACATCACGGACCTCGTCGACGGAATCATCCGCCTGATGCTCTCGACCGAGAACGACCCGGTCAACATCGGCAACCCGCGCGAGATGACCATCAAGGAGATTGCCGAGACGATCATTCGCATGACCGGCTCGAAGTCGAAGATCGTCTATCGCCCCCTGCCGACCGACGACCCGAAGGTGCGCCAGCCGGACATCACCCGCGCGAGAACGCTGCTCGACTGGGAGCCGAAGGTCTCGCTCGAAGAAGGGCTGGTCAAGACGATCGAGTACTTCCGGACGAAGGTGCGCTGAAACCCGGACCCTGCGATGGCGAAGCACTTCGACGTCACCTCGATCGTGGTCGTCGCGGCCACGCTGATCCTGTTCGTCGCGGCGCTCTTCGTGAAGGGCTTCACCCACGACATCCTGCTCGAGGGAGCGGTCTTCCTCGTCTCGGTCAAGCTGATCCTGATGGCCTACAAGAACAGCGTGATGTCGCACGAGATCGAGGAGCGGCTCGAGGAGATCCGCCGCCTGCTGGAGTCGCGGCGAGACCGGTGAGTCCTCGCCGGGTCCAGAGGACCCGGCCTACCGCGTCAGCCTGCGGTACTTGATCCGGTGCGGTTGGTCCGCCGCCGCCCCGAGGCGGCGGTGCCGGTCCGCCTCGTAGTCCTGGTAGTTCCCCTCGAACCACACCACGGTGCTGTCGCCCTCGAAGGCGAGCATGTGGGTCGCGACGCGGTCCAGGAACCACCGGTCGTGGCTGATGATCACGGCGCAGCCGGCGAAGTTGAGCAGCGCCTCCTCGAGCGCGCGCAGCGTATCGACGTCTAGGTCGTTCGTGGGCTCGTCGAGGAGCAGCAGGTTGCTCCCCCGCCTGAGGAGCTTCGCCAGGTGCACGCGGTTCCGCTCGCCGCCCGACAGCGTGCCGACCTTCCGCTGCTGCGCCGGCCCTTTGAAGTTGAACCAGGACACGTAGGCCCGCGACGCGACCTTCCGCTTGCCGAGCTCGACCTCGTCGTGGCCGCCTGAGATCTCCTCCCAGACCGTCTTGCCGGGCTCGAGCGCCTCGCGGCTCTGGTCCACGTAGCCGATCTTCACCGTCTCGCCCACCCGCAGCGTGCCGGCGTCCGGCTTCTCCTGCCCGATGATCATCCGGAACAGCGTCGTCTTGCCGGCGCCGTTCGGCCCGATCACACCGACGATGCCGCCGCGGGGCAGCGTGAAGGTGAGATCGTCCATGAGCAGGTTGTCGCCGTACCCCTTCCGGAGCCGCCGCGCTTCGACGACGACGTCGCCGAGTCGGGGACCGGGCGCGATGTAGATCTCGGCCGTCTCGATCTTCTGCGCCGTCTCCTCGCGGAGGAGCTCCTCGTAGGCATTCAGGCGCGCCTTGCCCTTGGCCTGGCGCGCGCGGGGCGACATCCGAATCCATTCGAGCTCGCGCTCGAGCGTCCGCTGACGGCGGGTCTCGGCTTTCTCCTCCTGCGCGAGCCGGCCCTGCTTCTGCTCGAGCCACGACGAGTAGTTGCCCTCCCACGGGATGCCGTGCCCGCGATCGAGCTCCAGAATCCAGCCGGCGACGTTGTCGAGGAAGTACCGGTCGTGGGTGACCGCCACGACAGTCCCGGGGTACGCTTTCAGGAACTGCTCGAGCCAGGCGACCGATTCGGCGTCGAGATGGTTGGTCGGCTCGTCCAGGAGCAGCAGGTCGGGCGACTGCAGCAGCAGACGGCAAAGCGCGACGCGGCGCCGCTCCCCGCCCGACAGCATGGTCACGTCGGCGTCCGGCGGAGGCAGGCGGAGCGCATCCATGGCGAGCTCGAGGCGCGAGTCGAGATCCCAGGCGTTCGCCGCGTCGATCCGATCCTGGATGCGAGACTGTTCGTCGAGGACCTTCTCCATCTCGTCGGGCGGGAGATCCTCACCGAGCTTCGCGTTCACCTCGTCGTACCGCGCCAGCAGCGCTTTGAGCGGGGCCACCCCCTCCTCGACGTTCCCGAGCACGGTCTTCGACGGGTCGAGCCGGGGCTCCTGCGGCAGGAAGCCGACCGAGATGCCGTCGGCCGGGAACGCCTCGCCGATGAAGTCGCGGTCCTCGCCGGCCATGATCCGGAGCAGCGAGCTCTTGCCCGCGCCGTTGGCGCCGAGCACACCGATCTTGGCGCCGGGCAGGAACGAGAGCCAGATATCCTCGAGGACTCTGGTGTCGGGAGGGTGAACCTTCCCGAGGCCTTTCATGGTGTAGATGAACTGAGGCATAACAGAAGGCTGAAGGCTAAGGGCCAACGGCTAAGGGTTGAAGGTCAAAGGTCAAGAGTCGAGCGTCAGGGGCACCGACGGGATTTCACGATGTCGCGCAATCGTCTATTCTAAATCACAAACAGATCAGCCCCGAGGCTGGACCGTTACCCTTAGCCCTGAGCGCTTCTCCCGTGCGCCGAATCATTCACGTCGACATGGACGCGTTCTATGCGTCGGTCGAGCAGCGCGACGACCCGGCGCTTCGCGGGCTGCCGGTCGCGGTCGGGGGGCGGCCCGACCGGCGGGGCGTCGTCGCAGCCGCGAGCTATGAAGCGCGCGCGTTCGGCGTCCGGTCGGCGATGTCGATGGCGAAGGCGGTCCGGCTCTGTCCCTCGCTCGTCATCGTGCCGCCCGACTTCGCGCGCTACCGCGCCGCGTCGCAGGCGGTCTTCGCGATCTTTCGCGAGGTGACGCCGCTCGTCGAGCCGCTCTCGCTCGACGAGGCGTATCTCGACGTGACGGAGAACGCCTGGGGCGAGCCGCTCGCGACGAGCGTCGCGCGGCGCCTGAAGGCGCGGATTCTCGCCGACACCGGCCTGACGGCGTCGGCGGGCGTCGCCCCGAACAAGTTCCTCGCGAAGATCGCGTCCGGCTGGAAGAAGCCCGACGGCCTGACCGTGATCGGACCGGACCGGGTCGAGGCCTTCCTGCAGCAGCTCCCGGTGGACGCGCTCTGGGGCGTGGGACCGGTCACGGCGCGCAAGCTGCGCGCGCGCGGCGTGGAGCGACTGGTGGACGTGCGCCGCGCGGACCCGCAAGCCCTGCGCGATACGGTCGGCAGTCTGGCCGAGTGGCTGCGGCAGCTGGCCGACGGCGTCGACGACCGGCCGGTGGTGCCCAACCGCGCGACGAAATCGTCGGGCACCGAGAGCACGTACGCGGAAGACCTCACGGATGACGACGAGATCCGCCGCGAGATCGCCGAGATGGCCACCGACGCGGCGCGCTGGCTCGACCGCAGGCAGCTGCGCGCGCGGACGATCACGATAAAGGTCCGCTACTCGGACTTCTCGACGATCACGCGCAGCCACACCGCCGCGCCGACGCGCGACGAAGGCGACCTGGTTGCCCGCGCCGTACAGTTGCTGGCGAAGACCGACGCGGGCCGCCGGCCCGTTCGACTGCTCGGTGCCAGCGTGCACAATCTGTGCGAGGAGGAGGCGCCCGCGCCGCCGTCCGGCCTGCTGCCCTTCGCCGACGACGGCGCGCCGGCAGCCCCTTCTTCTCCGGCGCGACCGAACTGCGAGGCCACGATGCTCGACAACTGGGATCCCGCACAGTACGAGAAGTTCCAGCGCGAGCGCGAGCAGCCGGCGCTCGATCTCGTCGCGCTCGTGCAACCGGCGGCCGATATGCGCGTCGTCGATCTCGGCTGCGGTACCGGGCGCGTCACGAAGCAGCTGCACGAGCGGCTGCGCGCGCGCGAGACACTCGGCATCGATCGATCGGCGCGGATGCTCGAAGCCGCCGGAGCCGACCTGCCACCCGGCCTCCGGTTCGAGCAGGGCACGATCGAAGCGTTCGACGCCGAAAGCGCGTTCGACGTCGTGTTCTCGAACGCCGCGCTGCACTGGGTGACCGATCACGAGCACCTGATCGCGCGGCTTGCGCGGGCGCTCCGTCCGGACGGGCAGCTCGCGTTCCAGGTCCCCTACTCGCACGACCACCCGTCCCATCAGGTCGCCGAAGAGCTGACGGGCGAGGAGCCGTTCCTCGCGGCGTTTTCGGGATGGCACCGCCCGCAGCCGGTGCTGCCGCCCGAGACGTACGCGCGCCTGCTGTTCGCCAACGGCTTCGCGGAACCTCGCGTCCAGCTCGTCGTCTATCCCCACGTCCTCGCCGGGCCGGAGGCCGTCGTCGAATGGATGCAGGGCACGCTGCTGACGGAGTACGATCGACACCTGCCGCCCGGCGTGTTCCCGTCCTTCGTCGAGGCGTACCGGCGGCGGCTGCTCGAGCGGATCGAGCCGTCGCGGCCGTTCTTCTTTCCGTTCAAGCGGATTCTGTGTTGGGGTCGGAAAAGGAGCGCGCGGCGTCAGCCGGGCGAATGAAATGCTCAAAGGGACAAGGGACGGCATCCTGAAGCGGATCCAGCCGTTGAGCGTGCACGGCCAGATCTCGTGGGATCTCTACTTCACCGACGCCGACGACGCCGACGGCGAAGTGCGGGTGGCACGCGTGGGACCGGAAGCCGTGGCGGCGGACAAGCTCGAACCCGGCGATCGGATTCGGGTCGAATACCTGGTCGGGCAGCCGGTCAAGGTGACGAAGGCCTGAGGCGGCTCCGAACCCAGTCGATCCCGGCGAGGTACTCGCGCTGCAGCTCGGGCCGCTTGTCGGTGAACCGGTGGTTCGCGGCGGCGATGAGCACGAGCTTCTTCGGCTCTTTCGCCGTCGCCTCGAGCCGCCGGTAGTCGGCTTCGGTGACGTATTCGTCCTTCGTCGACTGAATCATGACGAGGGGCAGCGGCGAGACCTCCGCGATGTGGCGCTCCGCGGCGAACGACGGTTCCCGCGCGTCGCTCTTCGTGATCCACGCGGTGAAGTCGGTCCATTTCCAGGCGAGCTCGGCGATCGCCGGGAGCCCCATCGTGATCACCCCATGGATCCAGGCGTGGTTGGCAGGAGACGAGGCCGCCAGCACGGCCAGCGCCGCGCCCTCCGACACGCCCGAGACGATCACCGGCTCGGCGAGCAGCCCCTCCGTCTTCAGTCGATCGGCAATCGTCTGGTAATCGGCCGGCACGTCCGTCTCGGTGAGATGGCTCTTACCCGCTGTGAAGACCGAGAGGTACTGCCGGACGTTGATGCCGGCGACGGTGTATCCCTGATCGGCGAGGAACTCGGCCATCGAGACGCCGAGTCCCACCCAGCCGACGTCGCCGCTGCCCATCAGTACCGTCCCGCGCGGCTGGGCCGCCGCACGATACACGGTCAGCGTCAGCGTTTTGCCGCGAACCGCAACGTCGAGCCGGCGCACCACGGTGGCGTCGGCGCGTGCCGACGCGAGCGTTATCGCGCTCACCAGGAGCACAAGCCACACCCGCCTCACGGCTGCACCTCCGCCGCGGCGTCGAGATGCATGTGCGCCACCCATGCCAGCGACGCACGGAGCGTGTCGTACAGCTCCGGGCGCGCATCCGTGAAGCTGTGGTTCTTCGACGGGATCGCGTGGAGTTTGCGGAGCGCAGTGTCGGGTCCGAGCAGCTGCCGCGCCTGGTCGGCCGGCAGGTAGTCGTCGTGCGTCGACTGGATGATCGACAGCGGGAGCTGCCGCAGGCGCGGCAGGTATTCGTAGTTCTCGAGCATCACGAGCTCGCGATTCGACGACCGGCGCCGCCGCAGGAACCGATGCACGTACTCCTCCTCGCGGGTCAGCGCCACGGTGACGATCCCGGCCAGCTCGGGCTGGAGGCTCGCCTGGCCGGCGGCGGCCACCGCCAGGCCGGATCCGCGCGACACGCCGACGAGGATGGTCGGGACCGGGCCGGTCAGCGACAGCGCGTCCTTCGCCGCGCCGATGAAGCTCGCGTAGTCGCTTCCCACGTCCGCCGGCGTCGTCTCGTGGCCGCGCCGCCGGATGAGGCTGAGGTATTCCGGCGCGCTGAAGCCGGCCGCCGGATATCCCCACCGGACGATGTGCTCGTAGGCGTCCTTGTCCTTGCCGCGCCAGCCGCCGTCGCCGGTGGCGAACAGCAGGAGCGGATGCGCCGGATCGAGGGTGCAGGGTCGCGACAGGTGCAGCGTGAGCGATCGTCCCTCGAACGGGATCTTCCGCGCCCACTGGATGGGCGCGTCCGGATCGAGCGGCGGCACGCGATGTGCGCAGCCGGCGGCGAGTGCCGCTCCCAGCACGGCCGCTCCGGCAGCAGCCTGGCGGTTCATTTCTTCCCGATGCGCACGCCGCGGAGTTCGATCCGCGTGACGGGCGTCTCCCCGTTGACCGGCGACGCCTCGATGGCGTCGACCACGGCCAGACCGTCGACAACCCGCGCGAAGGCGGTGTACTTGCCGTCGAGCGCCGCCGAATCGTCTCCGGTGCAGATGAAGAACGACGTCGTGGCGCTCGCCGGGTCGTCGCCGCGAGCCATCGAGACGATCCCCTTGACGTGCCGCGTGTCGCTGAACTCCGGCGCGAGCGGGTGCACGAGCTTCTGCTGCTTTTCGGTGAGCGGCGCGCTGCGGCTCGTCAGCGATCCGGTCTGGATGACGAACCCCTTCGCGACGCGGTGAAACGCCATCCCGTCGTAGACACCGGCGGAGGCGAGGCGCAGGAACTGGCGGACCGTCTCCGGCGCCTTGTCGACCAGGAACTCGAGCGTGATCGGCCCGTCGCCCGTGTCGAGCACCGCGCGGTACTGTCCCAGCTCCGCGGAGGTCTCGTTGACGAACGGCTCCGGCGGGGTGTCGCGAATCGTGACGTGCCTGATCTCGACCCGCTCGGTGGCGAGGCCCTTGGCGTCGACCGGCGTCTCCGAGATCTTCTGGACGACCTCGATGCCGTCCGACACGTGGCCGAAGACCGTGTACTTGCCGTCGAGTCCCGGCTGATCGACCACCGCGACGAAGAACTGCGAGCCGCTGCTGTTCGGCCGGCCCGGGATGGTGACCGCGGCGACCGACCCGCGCGTCATCTTCGGTGCGGGCGGCTCGTCGGCGAGCGCGTTCAGCCCGCCGGTGCCGTACTGGTCCCGCCTGGCCGGATCCTTCGTCAGCGGGTCGCCGCCCTGGACGATCCCCATCTTCACCATCCGGAAGAAGGTCGTGCCGTCGTAGGCGCCCTCACTCGCCAGCCTGATGAAGTTGGCGACGTGCGCCGGCGCCCCCCCTGGCGCCAGGTCGACGACGAACGTGCCCGCGGTGGTGTCGAAGACCGCCTGCTTTGGCGGCGACTGCGCGCCGGCGGCAGCGACCGCGGCCCCCGCGAGCGCCGCGCACAACCACAGATGCTTCATACGCCGCCCGTTCCCTGCGGCGACTCGACGAGGCGCGCCGCATGCCAGATGTAATGCAGGCTCGACACGAGCGTGATGCCGAGCGACGACCAGATGCCCACGTCCACGAGGATCGAGTGATAGCCCAGGTAGTTGAACAGCATCGCGACGACCGCCGTCAGGATGTACGTGGCGGTGGCAATCTTGCCGAAGATCGACGGCCGGAACGTGCGTCGGCCGATCGCCAGGTTGATGATCGCCACCGTCAGCACGATCACGACGTCGCGGCTGATGATCAGCACGGTCAGCCAGATCGGGAGGCGGTTGGCCAGCCCGAGCCCCGGGATCGTCAGCACGACGAAGGTCGTGACGAGCAGGAGCTTGTCGGCCATCGGGTCGAGCCACGCGCCGAGCGTCGTCTTCTGCCCGGAGCGCCGCGCGATGAGGCCGTCGAGCGCGTCGGTGACGCCGGCGGTCACGAAGACGGCGAGCGCCCACCCGAGGTAGCCGTAGACGACCAGGATCACGAACGCCGGAATGAGCAGCATCCGCAGCAGCGTCAGCTGATTGGCCGGCGTCAGGGCGGTCATGGCCTGCGGCGCGCCGCCACGTCGCCCAGTGTCTCGAGCCGGGCGATGCCGGCGATCGCTTCGGGACCGCTGACCGGCTGCGACGGCTGGAAGGCGCCGTCGGGTCCGAGCGTCATCACGCCGGCAGCCACCGCCGCGGACGCGGCCGGGTACGCCAGGTGCGCCGGCGCGAGATCGGGGAACGCCACGCGCGCCGACTCCCAGGCGCCGGCTCTTGCCGGGCTGCGGGCGGCGATGCGCGCCAGCAGGCGGCTCACTGCCTGCGCGAAATCGATCCGGCGGACGATGGCGCCCGGCTGGAACGCATGATTGGCGTACGGCTCCATGATACCGGCCCGGGCGACGCTCATTATCCAGGACGCCGCCCAGTTCGTGCCGACATCAGTGATGAGGACGGCTTCCCGCGAGCCGTCCTCGACGAGCGGCGCGAGCCGGACGCCGATGAGCGCCGCCAGATCGGCGCGCGTAATCTGCGCTGCGCCGGCGATCGCGCGGTACTCCGAGGGCATGCGCGCCATGGCGGCGCGGTCGCGCGCGGCGTCGAGCTTCCGCTCGAGCGCATCGCCCGGCTCGATCGCGTACGCGTGGCTGTACGCGTCGACCGCGCCGTCGAAATCGCTGCGGGTCATCAGAACGTCGCCGAGGCGCTCGGGCGCCTGCGCGTCGGCGGAGTCGAGCGCCATGGCCTTGCGGTAGTGCTCGACGGCCGCATCCAAATCGCCTTTCTGCTGTTCGACCGCCGCAAGCTCACGGTACAGGAAGGCGCTGTCCGGCGACGCGGCAATCGCGCGCCGGTACGCGCCTTCGGCCTCGTCGAGACGACCCGCGCGGGCGGCGTCCCGCGCGCCAGCCAGACGGTCCTGCGCCACCCGGAACTTCAGCACGTCGACGCGCCGCTGGATGTCGGCCAGCGAGGGGTCGGCGGCCAGCGCCGCCTCGAAGGCGGCCAGGGCTTCGTCTCCACGGTCCAGCGAGCTCAGCGCGTAGCCTCGGCCGACCAGCGCCGACGCGTAGCCGGGCTGCGCCTGGACCGCCCGATCGAAATGCGACAGCGCGATCTTGTAATCCTTGCGTGCAAGCGCGGTGTAGCCGAGGCCGGCCTCGGCTGGAAAGAAATCGGGCGCTGCGGTCATCGCCGCGCCGAACTCGGTCTCGGCGGCCCTGAGATCGCCCGACTGCAGGAACCGCCAGCCGCGGTCCTCGTACTCGGCCGCCTTCGTCGACGACAGGGTCGGCGGCACGGCGGGCGCGACGTAGTCCGGATATTTCGGGGACGTGACGACCGGCTCCGGTACCGTCTTCGGGGCACACGCGGCAGCCGCCGCCAGCGCCGCCGCGACGACCGCGATTGCAGGCTTCCGCATCGGAAAAATTCTACCTCGCCCGGGCCTCGAGGCGGCCGGCGAGCCGCCGCGGCACGTCCGCGACGATCGACACCTGGCCGTCGCGCGCCTCGTGAATGAGCACCCGCGCGTGGCGGTACAGGCGCGCGATCCGTTCGCGGTCGTCTGGATCGTCGGGATCGAACGTATACGTCACCCGCCGCACGTCGAGCGCGAGCCGCGAAGCGATGATGTCGATGAGCTCGTCCACGCCCTGCCGCTCGAGCGCCGAGATGCAGATGGCGGCCGGATCGGATTCCTGCAGCCGCCGCCGCTCGTCCGGCGTCAGCTGGTCGCACTTGTTGTAGACCTCCAGGAGCGGCACGTCGAGGGCACCGACCTCCTCGAGCACCTGGCGCACGGCACGCAGGCGCCGATCGCGGTCGGGCGCGGCGGCGTCGATGACGTGGAGGACGAGATCGGCGTCGGCCACCTCTTCCAGCGTGGCGCGGAATGCCGCGACGAGGGCGTGCGGCAGGCGGTCGATGAAGCCGACCGTGTCGGATACCAGAAGCTCGCGGTTGTCCGGCAGCCGCACCTGGCGGACCAGCGGGTCCAGCGTCACGAACAGGGCATTCGACGCCTCCGCCTCCGCCTGCGTCATCACGTTGAAGAGCGTCGTCTTGCCGGCGTTGGTGTAGCCGACGAGCGCCACCGTCGGCACCGACGCCTTGTGGCGCCGCTCGCGAAGCTGCGAGCGACGGCGCCGGACCCGCTCGATGTCCTCGGAGATGGCGTGGATGCGCGTGCGAATCCGCCGGCGATCCGTTTCGAGCTTCGTCTCGCCCGGGCCCCGCGTCCCGATGCCGCCGCCGAGTCGCGACAGGGCCGCGCCGGCGCCGACCAGGCGCGGCAGCAGGTACTTGAGCTGCGCGAGCTCGACCTGGAGCTTGCCCTCGCGGGTCCGGGCGCGGCGCGCGAAGATGTCGAGGATCAGCTGGGTCCGGTCGACGATCTTGCGGCCGACCTGCGCCTCGATCTGCCGGAGCTGCGCCGGCGTCAGCTCGTTGTCGAAGACGACGACGTCCACGTCCATCTCGGCACAGGAGGCAGCCAGCGCCGTCACCTTGCCGCCGCCGAGAAAGGTCGATGGATCCGGCTTCGGGCGCTCCTGCATGACGCGCAGGACGACCACGGCACCGGCGGCTTCGGCGAGCCCAGCGAGCTCGTCGAGCGACCGCTCCGCCTCGAGACGCCGCGCCCGGCCGGCCACCAGGCCGACGAGCGCGGCCCGTTCCGGCGCGGCTACGCGCCCGCCACGCATGCCTGGACTTCGTCCCATGAGATGGCGCCCGCGCGTATCAGCACGGGCCGCGCGCCCGTCGCGTCCACGATCGTCGACGGCGGCCCGCCACGGGTTCGTCCCGCGTCGAGCAGGAGCGCGATCCGATCGCCGACGGCGCGCGCGACCTCGTCGGGGTCGGCGCTCGGCGGCGCGCCGCTCACGTTCGCGCTCGTGGCGGTCAGGGGCCGCCCGGCCGCCCGGCACAGGGCCCGCGCGACCGCGTGATCGGGCACGCGGACGCCGATGCGGCCCGTGCCGCCCGCCACCTCGGGCGCCAGCGCGGGCGGAGCCGGCAGCAGCAGGGTCAGCGGCCCGGGCCAGAAGCGGTCGGCGAGGCGGCGCGCCAGGGGCGGCAGCACGCCCAGTCGGTCGACGACTTGCCCGGCGTCGGACGCGACGAGCGGCAGCGCGCGCTCGCGCGCGCGATCCTTGACGGCGAACACGCGCGCGACGGCTTGGCGCGAAAAGGGATCGGCGGCCAGGCCGTACAGCGTGTCGGTGGGCATCGCGACGACCTCGCCCGCCAGCACGGCGGCCGCGGCCTCCTCGATGGCGGCGGGAGCCGGCGAGCGCGAATCGATCGCCACGCGGCGCATGAACGCTCGGGCCGTCAGAAGCGGATCCGGACGTCCTTCTGCGGCGCCACGTGAATGCTGTCGATGAATCGGATCTGGTGCGGCTCGTTCTGCATGATCACCGAGCTCGTGCGCGTGCCGTCGCCGAAGAAGCGGACGCCGCGCATCAGCGTCCCGTCGGTGACGCCGGTCGCCGCGAAGATGATCCGGTCGCCCGGCGCGAGGTCCCGTGCGCGGTACACCTTCTTGAACTCGGTGATACCCATCGCGCGGCAGCGCTCCTCGTGCTCGGGCTTGCTGACGACCAGCCGTGCGAGGATCTCGCCGTTCAGGCACCGCATCGCGGCCGCGGTCAGGACGCCCTCGGGCGCGCCGCCGGTCCCCATCACCGCGTGCACGCCGGAGCCGACCACCGCCGCCGCGATGCCGGCGGACAAATCGCCGTCGCCGATCAGCCGGATGCGCGCGCCGGTGGCGCGGATGTCGGCGATCAGCTTCTCGTGGCGCGGCCGGTCCAGCACGATCACGACCAGATCGTCCACCTCGCGGCCGAGGGCTCTGGCGATGGCGTTGAGGTTCTCGGCCACCGGGGCGTCCAGGCTGACGACATCCTTCGAGCTCGGCCCGACGACCAGTTTCTCCATGTACAGGTCGGGCGCGTGCAGCAGCCCGCCGCGCGTGGACGCCGCGAGCACGGCGATCGCGTTCGGCGCGCCCGTCGCGCAGAGATTCGTCCCCTCGAGCGGGTCCACCGCGATGTCGACCTGCGGAAAGCCGCCGGAGGGCCCCCGGCCGTCGAGGGCGTGCGCGAGCCCGACCTTCTCGCCGATGTAGAGCATCGGCGCCTCGTCGCGCTCGCCCTCGCCGATGACGATGGTGCCGTCCATCGCGACGTTGTCCATCACCTTCCGCATCGCCTCGACGGCGACGTGGTCGGAGTTGTGGCGGTCGCCCTGCCCCATCGTGTGGGCGCAGGCGATGGCCGCCTCCTCGACGACCCGGAGAAATTCGAGCGACAGGTCTGAGTCGATCATGGATGTGGCCATTCGGGTGAATCCTTCGAATTCACCGCTCGAGATTCACCGTTCGTCGACCGCCGGCAGTTCGCAGCGCGTCGGGCGATCCTGCCGGTAGCCGAGCACGTAGTCGGCCTGCATCAGCTTGTGGATCTCGCGCGTGCCTTCGTAGATGACGGCGCCCTTGGAGTTGCGGAAGAAGCGACCGACCGGGTACTCGTCCGAGTAGCCGTTGGCGCCGTGAATCTGGACGGCGTCGCTCGCGGCGCGCTCCGAGGAGACGGTCGCGAACCACTTGGCCAGCCCGGTCTCGCGCGTGTTGCGCTGGCCGCGGTTCTTGAGCCACCCGGCGCGCAGCCACAGGAGCCGCGCCGCCTGATAGTCCGACTCCATCTGCGCGATCATCTCCTTCACGAGCTGGTGCTGCGCGATTTCGACGCCGAAGGTCCGCCGCTCCTTCGCGTACTTCGCGCTCGCGTCGCGGCAGGCGCGAATCAGGCCGGTCGCGCCCGAGGCCACCGTGAAGCGCCCCTGATCGAGCGCGAACATCGCGATCTTGAACCCCTCGCCCGGCCGGCCGAGCACGTTCTCCTCGGGCACCTCGACCTCGTCCATCTTGAACGAGCCCGTGTTCCCGGCGAGGATGCCCCACTTCTCCTTCAGCGTAGCGCTCGAGAAGCCCTTGAACGCCCGCTCGACGAGGAACGCGCTGATGCCGGAGGGATCGCGCTGCTTCTTCTTCTCGAGATCGCTCCACGCGAAGACGAGGAAGTTGTCGGCCACGTCGGCGAGCGAGATCCACATCTTCTCGCCCGACAGGACGTAGCGGTCGCCCTTCTTGACGGCCACCGTCTGAAGGCCGCGCACGTCGCTGCCGGCGCCGGGCTCCGTCAGGCCGTAGGTGGCGATCTTCTTCCCCTGCGCCTGCGGCACGAGGTACCGCTGCTTCTGATCCTCGGTGCCCCAGGCGAGGAGCGACAGGCAGTTGAGCCCGGCGTGGACCGACAGGATCACGCGCAGGGACGTGTCGACGTATTCGAGCTCCTCGCATGCGAGGCCGAGGGAGATGTAGTCCATCCCGGCGCCGCCGTACTGCTGCGGCACCGAGATGCCGAGCAGGCCGAGCCCGGCCATCTGCGGAAAGACCTTGCGGTCGAACCGGTGCTCGCGATCGAGATCGTGGATGTGCGGCGAAACCTCGCGCGCGGCCCATTCGCGGACCGACTGCTCGAGCAGACGCTGTTCTTCGGTGAGTGAGAAATCGATCATAGGAAGAAGTCGGAAGGACGGCTCAAACGGGAAATCGTATCACGCGCGGCGGGTAAGGTGCACGGCGGCGCCGCGCGACAGCCGCAGGCGCTCGGCCGCGCTGCCCCCGTTGACCGCGATTTCGAGGTGATCGCTGCTCCCGAAAAGCGCGCAGACCTCTCCGGGACCGACTTCCCCGTAGGTCGTGACCAGCTGCGGCACCTCCTGCCCGCCCGCGCGCACCTGGAGCCGGCGGCCCGCCGCGAACCGATCGAAAGCAGGGCGATCGATGTTGCTCACGAGATTGCCGAACCGGTCCACCCGCAGCACTTCCCCGCTCAGATCGTCGCCCCTCGCGACCGGCGCCGGCACCTCGAGGCGCCGCAGGTCGCCGGCCGGCCGGCCGAGCGCGGAGAGCGCGACGCCGCCGGCGAGCCACGCCGCGGCCGGCGCGAACCGGTCGCGCCCCTCGAACGTCCGGCTGACGGTCGGCCTCGCGTACCGGCGCTCCGTCAGCTCCACGGCGGCGCGGACCGGCGTCTCGTCGAGCACGACCGACAGGACGCCGTTGTCGGGCGCGACGAAACGGTAATCCCCCGCCTCGACGGCAATCGCGCGCCGATCGGTTCCGACGCCCGGATCGACGACGGCCAGGAACACCGTGCCGGGCGGGAAATAGCGGTAGCAGGCCGCCAGCTCCAGGGCGCCGGCCAGCACATCGTGCGCGGGCACCTCGTGCGTGATGTCGACCAGGTTCGCGTCGGGCGCGATGCCGAGCGCAACGCCCTTCATGGCGGCGGCGTAGTGATCCAGGATGCCGAAGTCGGTCAGGAGCGCGATGATCGGTCTGGCCATCGGCCGGGCCGCTGGCTAGGCGGGCTTGCGAAACAGGATCTCGCGGCGGTTGTTCTGCAGCAGGAATGAGTCGGTCACGCGCAGCCCCTCGAACATCCGGATGATGTCGCGATTCAGGAGGGTCGCCTGCCGGCCCCGCGCGGCAGCGTACGACCGGTGCTTCAGGTTGGTCTCGTCGACCACCATGTACTTCGTGTAGGAGCGCTCGTGAGGCTGTGCCGTGCCGAAGAAGCCGAGGAGCGCCCCGTCGGGGCGCAGGAGCCGGAGCAGCTCGCGCGCGAGCGTCCGCGCGGACGCCTTGTCCATGTAGTCGAGCAGATCCCAGAGGAGGATGCCGTCGAAGCTGGCGTCCCCCTGGGGAAAGCGGCGCGCCAGGAACTCGGGAAACGCCTCGAGCGTGCCCTCGCGCACGTGGCGATCGAGGTCGGCGAAGATGTCCTCGACGAAGATCTTGCAGCCAAGCTGCTCGCCGAAGAAGCTGACGTTGCTGCCGACGACCGGCCCGAGATCCAGGAGGACCGGCGACTCGTGCGAGGTGAGGCACGCGAGGAACTTGCGCAGCGCCTTGGTGGCGAAGACAAGACTGGCCGCGCCCGACGGATCGGCCGTGGCGTCGGAATCGAGACGGCGCGGGGCGAGGCGATCTAGCAGGCCCACTGGGCGATGGTTCTCGGGGTTCGGGATTCGGCGTTCGGGATCCGGTCAGTCTCGGGGTTGGCCCAACGGCACCGGGCGTTGGGATTCGACCGAATCACCGAATCCCAATCGCCCGTCCCACGGTTCCCGCGCTAGGAGGCGCGCTGAGCGGCCTGCGCCGCCGCCGGCGCGGCCGCCTGGGCCGCCGCTGCGGCCGGCTTGGCCTCGGGCTTCGATGGCTGCGCCGGCGCGCCGCCCTTGCGCTGCATGTCCACGCTGCCGCGGAAGTGCGCGCCTTCGGCGATCGCGACGCGCGGCGCCACGATGTCGCCGTCGACCGACCCGTTGTCGCGGATGTCGACCTTCTCGCTCGCGCTGACGTTGCCGGTCACCTCGCCGAGCACGATGACCGCCTTCGCAAAGACCTGCGCCTTGATGCGGCCGTTCGGCCCGATGGTCAACACATGGTCGCGAAGCTGAATCGTCCCCTCAACGTGCCCTTCAATCGTGAGGTCTTCGCTGCCGTTCAGTTCGCCCTTGATGACGACCGATTTCCCAATATTCACGATGTCCTTCTCCATGTGATGACTCGTGTGAGGACTCGGCGCCCCCGTCATCGGCGTCGCGGCAGGCTGGGGAGCCGCCGTCGGTTGTCCGCTCACAGGTCGGACCGCTTCATCGCGTTTCCACATGTATTCCTCCGACTGTCCTCTTTCCAGGGCGCCCTGGGGCGGTGTGCAGTTGCGTAGTGAGTGCCGGATTTCGACAAACCGGTGCAAGTATAGGGGACACTGCTGAAGTTGTCTACTCCTTTTGTTTACCGATGGTTAGCGGCGATGATACGATGAAGAGTTCATTGTGCGTGTCTACTTTGACTACAACGCCACGACGCCGCTGACCCCCGAGGTCGCCGAGGCCGTCGCGGCGGCGTCACGGGATCTTTTCGGCAACGCGTCGAGTGTTCATTACTACGGCCAGCGCGCGAAGGCCGCCCTGGACGGGGCGCGCGCGGCGGTCGCCTCGCTCGTCGGCGCCGACCCCTCGGAGATCGTCTTCACGAGCGGCGGCACCGAGGCCGACAATCTCGCGCTGCGCGGCGCGGCCGAAGCGCTCGAGGCGTCGGGACGCCGCCATCTCGTGGCGAGCGCCATCGAGCACGAAGCGGTGCTCAACACGCTGAAGGCGCTCGGGCGCCGCGGCTGGCGCACGACGCTCGTGCCGGTCGATCGGTCGGGTGTCGTGTCGCCCGAACGGGTGCGGGAGGCGCTCGCCGACGACACGGCGCTCGTCTCGATCATGCACGCCAACAACGAGATCGGGACCATTCAGCCGGTCGCCGACATCGCGCGCCTCGCCCACGAGCGTGGCGCGCTGATGCACACCGACGCGGTGCAGTCGGCCGGCAAGATCCCGGTGGACGTTCACGCGCTGGGCGTGGACCTTCTGGCGATCTCGGCCCACAAGTTCAACGGGCCGAAGGGCGCCGGCGCGCTCTGGATCAAACGCGGGACCCGTCTGGTCTCGATTCTGACCGGCGGCCGCCACGAGCGGAACCGCCGCGCTGGGACCGAGAACGTCCCGGCCCTGGTCGGCTTCGGCGTGGCGGCGGGCCAGGCGGCCGGCAAGCTCGCGGCCGAGGACGCGCGGGTCGCGGCGCTGCGCGACCGGCTCGAGGAGGAAATTCTGAGGCGCGTGCCGGGCACGGCGGTCAACGGCGACGCCCCCGCGCGCGTGCCGAACACGACGAACATCAGCTTCGATCGCGTCGAGGCCGAGAGCCTGCTGATCGCGCTCGATCTGGAGGGCATCGCGGTCTCGACCGGCTCGGCCTGCTCGTCGGGCACGCTCGAGCCGTCGCATGTGCTCCGGGCGATGGGCTTCCCCGCGCACCGGACGCAGAACTCGATTCGCATGAGCCTGGGCTCGTTCTCGACCGACGCCGAGGTCGACCGCGTCGTCGAGGTGCTGCCGGGCATCGTCGAGAAGCTGCGGAGCCTGACGCGGAGGACCGCCTGATGGCAGCGCCACGAAGCTGGTAATCGAGGAGCGGACGTCTTACAGATGCGTATCGTCGTGGCGATGTCGGGCGGCGTGGACTCGTCGGTGGCTGCGGCCCTGCTCGCCGAGCAGGGGCACGACGTCGTCGGGGTGTCGATGCAGCTCTACGATCAGCAGGAGGGGCGGCCGTCGTTCGGCGGCTGCTGCACGATTGACGACCTGCACGACGCGCGGCGCGTGGCACAGGCGATCGACATCCCGCATTACATCCTGAACTTCGAGCGCCAGTTCGACGAGCACGTGGTGTCGAACTTCGTCCGCGAGTACGCGGCGGGGCGCACGCCGCTCCCCTGCACCCACTGCAACAGCGACCTGAAGTTCGCCACGCTGGTCGAGCGCGCGCGCGGCTTCGGTGCCGACGCGGTCGCCACCGGCCACTACGCGCGCGTCGAGCACCAGGCGGCCACCGGCCGATACCTCCTGAAGCGCGGTGTGGATCCATCGAAGGACCAGTCGTATTTCCTGTTCGCGCTCACCCAGGACCAGCTCGCGCGCGCCGTGTTCCCGGTCGGTGACCGTCCGAAGGATGCCGTCCGCGCCTACGCGCGGGCGCGGCGGCTGCCCGTCGCCGAGAAGCCCGACAGCCAGGAGATCTGCTTCATCCCCGACCACGACTACGCCGCGTTCGTCACCAGACACGCGCCCGAGGCGCCTCGCGAGGGGGCGATTGTCGACGAGCAGGGGCGCGTGGTCGGACGGCACGGCGGCGTGCACCGGTTCACGGTCGGACAGCGGAAGGGGCTCGGACTTCCGGGGTCACCGACCGGCGCGCCGCTGTACGTGCTCGAACTGCGGCCCGCCGACCGGCAGGTGGTCGTGGGCCCGAAGCGATCGCTCGAGCGCACGGCCCTCACCGCGTCGGACGTGAACTGGATGGCCGGAGAGCCGTCCGGCCCTGTGCGCGTGACGGCGCAGATCCGCCACCGCCATCGGGCCGCGCCGGCCACCGCGCGCGCACTCGGCGCCGGACGCGCCGAGATCGTGTTCGATGCGCCGCAGGTCGCCGTCACGCCCGGCCAGGCTGTCGTGTGCTACGACGGCGACGTCGTCGTCGCGGGCGGGTGGATCGAGTGAATGTGGTGAAGGGGTGAAGGGCTACATGGGTGAAGGGACCCATTACCCCATTGCCTATATGGTCGTAGTCGTCTGCAGGTGTTCGGGAACCCCTTCCAGATACCGCTCGGAATCGAGCGCCGCCATGCAGCCGGAGCCGGCGGCGGTGATGGCCTGCCGGTAGATGTGATCCTGCACGTCGCCGCACGCGAACACTCCGGGCACGCTGGTCTTGGCGCCGTCGTGGGTAATCAGGTACCCGTTCGCGTCCATTTCGATCTGGCCATGGAACAGCGAGGTGTTCGGCGTGTGGCCGATCGCGACGAAGACGCCGGCGACCGGCACCTCGGTCTTCGCGCCCGTCGTGCGATCGCGCACGACCATCGCGGTGACCTCGCCCTTGCCGGTGTCCTTGATCTCTTCCACTTCGGCGTTGAGGATCCACGCGATCTTCGGGTTCGCGCGCGCCTTGTCCTGCATGATCTTCGACGCGCGGAGCGTCTCCCGCCGGTGGACGACGGTGACCTTGCTGGCGAACTTCGTCAGGAACACGGCTTCTTCCATCGCCGAGTCGCCGCCGCCGACGACGGCAATCTCCTGCCCGCGGAAGAAGTAGCCGTCGCACGTGGCGCAGGTCGACACGCCGTGACCCATGAGCGCCCGCTCCGAGGGCAGGCCCAGCAGCCGCGCCGACGCTCCGGTCGCGATGATCAGCGTCCGCGCAGTGTATTCCGCGTCGTCGGTGCGGACGACGAACGGCTCCGCGCAGACATCGACGCGCTGGACGTGACCCTGGATGATCTCGGCGCCGAACTTCTCCGCCTGAGCGCGCATCTCCGCCATCAGGTCGGGCCCCATGATCCCGTCGCGGTGCCCGGGGAAATTCTCGACGATCGTCGTCAGCATGAGCTGACCGCCGGCCTC
>JBLMXQ010000116.1:0-11072 GCA_050257855.1 Betaproteobacteria bacterium
GTCGATCGGGCCGGCATGCGCCAGCCCGATCGAGCAGCCGCGGTTGTCGTTACCGGCTCGCGTGCGGATTCATATGGCCGTTCGCGTTGCTCCGGCCGTTCGGATGCGGCTTGGTCGTCGCGACCGCGGCGGCGCCGTCGCCCGGGGAGTTGAACAGGACCAGATAGTTGGCCAGTCCGGCCATGTTCGGCGAGCCGAGTCCCGTCGTCGGATCCCAGCCCGGTCCGGCGTTGAAGCCCTCCACCGTTACGTCTATCGTGCCGTCGTTGTCCAGGTCCGCCGCGAACGAGTTGTTGCCGCTCGTGACATCCCTCAGCGACGCCGCGTAGTGTTGCTGCGCCTGGCCGATGTCGTAGAGCGACCGGTTGATGAATCCCAGGCTCCGTCCGGCCATCTGGTCGGCAATCGCCAGGATGGCCGCCCACTGGGGCGAGCCGGCGCTGGTGCCGCCGAACAGGTACATGCCGGCTGGGATGCCTGGAATATCGAGATACGTCAGCACCCCGTGTTCCACGGCAGCGCTGTACGACACGTCCGGCGCCCCGCGCTGCTTGCCGCCGTGTATCGTTCCCTGCTGGAACGGCGGCTCGTCGTACAGCACGCTGAATCCACCGCCGGTTCCGCTGCTGCTGTCGAATTCGTTCCACGCGATTTCGCCCTCGTAGGTGCCGGGCGCCGGGTTCGCGGTCGGATCGCAGCCCAGGACCGTCAGGCAGTAGCCTGCGGCGTGCAGCTCGGTCCCGCCCACCGCGGTCACCAGCGGATCGCTCGCGGGCGAGGAAGCCGCTTTCACGTAGGACGAGCCGTCGCAGGTCGGTTGTGCCGCGCCGGTATCGCCCGCGGACGCAAAGAGCGTGATCCCCTTCATCGTGGCGTCCGCGAAGAGCTGGTGCTGCTGGACGAGCAGCGTCGAATCCATGCAGCTCTCGTTCTCGCCAAAGCTCTGGGAGATCACGTCACCGAGCCCGTGATCGACGGCGTACTTCGTGGCGTTCAGGATGTCCGCGTCGTCGTTCGACTTCGCCAGGACCAGCGTGATGTTCGCGCCGGGAGCGATCGCGTGCGCCCACAGGACGTCGAGCGAGATCTCCGCCGCCCATCCGGTCATGTTGTCGTCGCCGGAAACGAAGGGCGTCAGGCCGTCCGGGGCGATCTGCGTGAACGTGCCCAGGGTCGGGTCGTCGGGGTTGCCGAGCCCGTTCAGACCAGGCAACTCGTAGAACGCGTCGTAGTGATTCAGCTGGGAGACGATGTTCGGGGACTGAAAGGCGTCGACGATGACGATCGTCTTGCCGTGGCCGTCGAAGCCGGACGCGATGAGGCGGTCGGTACCGTACGCGGTGCGCATCTGGTACGGGTCGTAGCACGTGGCCGAACTCAGACCAAGCTGGCACCCGAAGAGGCCATAGCCCGGACTTGCGATCCCGGACGGGATTGCCTGCCCGCCCATCTTGAGAAATGGACTCATCGTCGCCCGCGGCCCGGAGCGAAGACCGACGAGCATGATGGCGACGACCACGACCAAGGAGAGCGGAACAAGAGCCTGGCGGAGTCTCATCTGTCCTCCTGACTGCCAGCGGATTCCGGCATCGGCCGTGCCGCGAGCGGGCGCACAACCGCGCGCCGCCACGCGTCCCGTCCTTCGCCGCTCCGAACAGAAGGCTGTTATACACCCCGTCCCGTGCCGGGGCGGGATTATTTGTGGCGGGCGTCCGTTACGATTTCGTTAGGTCGCTTCGGCCGGGACTCGCAGCGCCGGAACTTTGCGCCTGCCGCTGACGCTTGCGCTCCGCCGCGCGCTCCGACTGCAGGCGCTCGAGGGCGACCTCGGAGTGATCGGCGAACTGCATCGCGGCCGCGATCGCCCGATGTCCCGCGACTTCCTCGATGAGCCGGTGCATCCGCTGGCAGACCCGCCGGTAGGCCGGGTGGCCCTGAGGCGCCGTCCGCAGCTCGATGACGTGCATCGCCTCGCGCGCGTTCATCTCCATGTAGAACCTGACGCGGTACGCCATCACGACCGCGTACGGCGCGACCTCTCGCAAGCCGTGCGACGCGAGCGCTTCGTAGAGATCGGCCGAACGCTCCATGACGCCCCGCCAGTCGGCGAGCGCGCCCGCTTCCTCGATGGCCGCCGGCTCGGTGAAGCCGTGGCGCACGCTGAGCGGCTGCCATTCGATCGTGAGGAGCCGGTGACGCTGCAGGTCGCGGAAGGCCCCGTAGTCCGTGAGGACGTCGAAGCGGTAGCTCGTGCGCTCGAACGCGCGGCCGGGCTTGTGACGCCGGTTCGCGCGGGTGCCGATGTACGCGCGCAGCAGCGCCGCCCGCTCATCCGGCGTCATCCGCTTCGCGGCCGCGAGCAGCTGATCGTCTGGCAGGTCCGACACGGAGTACAACGCGGCGGCGACCACTTTCGTCTCGCCTTCCGGATCGAAGTCCGTGATCGTGACTTCGTCTCGAGGCTCGGGTTCGACGCCCTCGAGCGCCGTCCGGGAGGCCGCCTCGAACGCCTGGCGCGTGTCGGCCAGGTATCGGGTCCAGCGCACGCCGCGGTCCGGCTGCTCGACGCGCGCGAGGAACGCCGGGATCACGCTGCGCAGTTCGTCGGCCATGAGCCGCGCGTGCGCGCGCACTTCCTCGAGCGGATGCCCGAACATCCGCAGCAGCAGGGCCTCGAATGCCTGGCCGGTGCCGAACAGGCCGACGTTCGACCGCGTGGCGGCCGGCAGCAGGCCCCGCAGCGTATCGAGCGCCTTCGCGCGGATCACCGCGCGGTAGACGTTGTCCGGATCTTCCGGCGACTGCGGGTGCCTGGCGCGGAAGAACGTCTCCATCTGCGGGATCCAGCGCGCGTAGGTCTCGAACGCGGCGTCGAGCGTCTCGACGTACCGCGCCCGCAGCGGCGATCCCTCGAGCTCGCCGGGCACGTGGTACTTCCATCGTCCGTCCGGCCGCGCCGTGTACGGCACGTAGCGCGTGGACTGCTCGAGGTACGCCATCAGGCGGCCCCACTCGAGCACCTTGGTCAGGACGTTCGACACGCCCTCGCACGCCAGGTGGGCGGCGCCGAGCTGCGCCACGGAATCATCGCCGTACTCGTTGAACACCCGTGCGTAGAGCCGGTCCGCGCGCGCCGTGCCGGCCGTCGAAAGCGCCGTGCCCGCGCCGGCCGACGGCATGTCGCCGAGGAACTCGTCGAGGAACAACCGCCGCAGCGATTTCGCGGATCGCGAGTACCGCGCGAACAACGCGCCCTTGACCGTCTCCGGCAGGTTCGTCAGCGCGAACACGGGACGATCGGCGTTCGAGAAGTACGGCGCGAGCGCCCGCGCCTCGTCCGGGGTGAACGTCTCCGGCGTGGTGGGTATGGCGGGCACGTCCTGTATTCTACCGGCAATGCATTTCGGGCCGCGATCGCGAGGCGGCCGGAACGGATGCCATGCCTGCTTCCCGATTCGCGTTCACGCACCCCGTCGAAGTCCGCTTCCGCGACTGCGACCCGATGGGACACGTCAACCACGCGGTATACCTCACGTACCTGGAGCAGTGCCGGTTCGCTTTCTGGCGGCATCTGACCGGCGCATCGGCCGGACCCGGCGCGGGCATCATCATCGCCAGGGTCGAATGCGACTACCGCGCGGCAGCCCGCGTCGGTGACATGCTCGAGGTCGGCGTCAACGTCGGGGAGATCGGCCGGTCGTCCTTCACCCTCACGTACGAGATTGCCAATACGGGCACCGGGAGGGTGCTGGCCGCCGCGCGAACGGTCCTGGTCACCTATGACTACGCCGCCGAGTCGTCAATTCCGATGCCGGCGGCCACGCGAGCGCTGCTCGAAGGCGCCCGCATACAATAAGAGCATGGTGTACATCTTCGGCAAGGACACCTGTCCGTACACGCAGGCGGCGCGCGACGACTACGCCGGTCGCGGCGTGCCGTTCGAGTACATCAACGTCAAGAAGGATCCGGCCGGGCTCGAGCGCATGCTCGGCTACAGTCAGGGCCGCCGCGCCGTCCCGGTCATCGTCGACGACGACGGAAAGGTCACGGTCGGGTTCGGCGGGACCTGAGGCGTCTAGCGCTCCGCGGGCCGGGGCAGAACCAGGTTCACACGGTCGATCGACGGCCTCGAGTTGACTTGCGTGATGTCCGTACGCGCTCCGACCTCGCGAAGTTCGTGAACTACAAACCCTGCGTGAACTTCGTGAACCCCGTGAACCCGTGAGCCTCGTGAACCACGTGAACCCCTCCAACCCCGTGGACCTCGTGATCGAGCTGGTTCGCGTCTCGAAGCAGTTCCAGGGCAAGCGCAACGTCACGGCCCTCGACGACGTCTCGCTCGCGATTCCTCGCGGCGAGATGGTGTCGATCATCGGTCCCTCGGGCTCGGGGAAATCGACGCTGCTGAACCTGGTCGGCGGCCTCGATCGCCCGACCGGCGGTGAAGTGCGCGTCGACGGCGAGGCGCTGGCCGGCCTCGGAGACGATGAGCTGACGCGCGTCAGGCGGGACAAGATCGGCTTCATCTTCCAGTTCTTCAACCTGCTCCCCACGCTGTCGTGCCTCGAGAACGTCGGGCTGCCGCTGCACCTCCGCGGCTGGTCGCGGCGCAAGGTGGAGGAGCGCGCCCGCGAGCTGCTCGAGTTGGTGCAGCTCGGCCACCGGCTGCAGCACCTGCCCGACGAGCTGTCGGGCGGCGAGCGCCAGCGCGTCGCCATCGCGCGCGCGCTGTCGATCTATCCGCCGATCCTGCTCGCCGACGAGCCGACCGGCAATCTCGACACGCACACCGGCGCGGAGATCCTGGCGCTCATCCAGGACCTTCACGCGCGGCTCGGATCGACCGTCGTGATCGTCACGCACGATCTGAAGGTGGCCGGGAGCAGCGAGCGGACGATCGCCCTGCGCGACGGCCGCATCGTCGAGGACGTCCGGCGCGGCGCGCGGGACAGGACGCCAGCCGGGACGGCGGTGCCGTGATCCTCCTGCGGCTCATCAGCTGGCCGTACTTCCGCAAGCACGTCCTGCGCACGATGCTGACGGTCGCCGGCATCGTGCTCGGGGTGGCGGTGTTCGTCGGGATGCACACCGCCAACCAGAGCGTGCTGTACGCCTTCAACCGGACAGTGGACCGCATCGCCGGCAAGACCGAGCTGCAGGTCACCTCCGGCGAGACCGGCTTCGACGAAGGCGTGCTCGAGATGGTGCAGTCCGCCTCCACCGTGCGCGTCGCGGTGCCGGTCATCGAGGCGGTCGTCGACACGCAGGTGCTGGGGGAGGGGAGCCTGCTCGTCCTCGGCATCGACATGACAGGCGACAGGAGCCTGCGGGACTACGACCTCGAGAGCGGCGATCAGGCGGTCATCGATGACCCGCTCGTCTTCCTGGCCCAGCCCGACTCGATCATCGTCACGAGCGAGTTCGCCGCGAAGAACCGCCTGCGGACGGACAGCCGGGTGACGCTGGGGACGGCGCTCGGCCCGCGCCGGTTCACGGTGCGGGGCATCATGAAGTCGTCCGGGCTGTCGAGCGCGTTCGGCGGCAACCTGGCGATCATGGACATCTACGCCGCACAGAAGATGTTCGGGCGCGGCCGCACGTTCGATCGCATCGACCTCGCCGTCAAGCCGGGCCGCACGATCGCGGAGTGCCAGCGCGAGCTGCGGGGCCTGCTCGGGCCGGGATTCCAGGTCGACCCGCCCTCGGCCCGCGGCCAGCAGTTCGAGTCGATGACGCAGGCGTACTCGATGATGGTGAACATCTCGAGCCTGTTCGCGCTGTTCATCGGCATGTTCATCATCTACAACTCGTTCGCCATCGCCGTGACCGAGCGGCGGTCGGAGATAGGAATCCTGCGCGCGCTCGGCGCGACGCGGCGGCAGATCCGGTGGCTGTTCCTCGGCGAGAGCGCGGTGACCGGCCTCGTCGGCTCGATTGGAGGGCTCGCGTTCGGGTTGCTCATCGCGCGCGGCATCGCCGCGTGGATCGGGAGCCTCATCAGCGACGTTTACGGCGTGGCGCAGCGCGCCGACGAGATCGCCGCCAGCCCGTGGCTGCTCCTGCTCGCGCTCGGGATCGGCATCGCCACGAGCATCGTCGCGGCGCTGGTGCCGGCGAGGGGCGCAGCGCGCGTCGATCCGGTGCAGGCGCTCCAGAAGGGCAGGTACCAGGTGCTGTCCGCCGGAGAGAGCCGCGTGCGGGCCGTGCTGGCCGGCGTGCTCGGGGCGATCTCGGCGGCGTGCCTGATGGCCGGCGACGACCGCGTCATCTTCTACACCGGATACGGCCTGGCGATCGTCGCGTCGCTGCTGGTGGCGCCGCTCCTCGCGCTGGGGCTCGCGCGGCTGATCCGGCCGCCGCTCAAATGGCTCCGTCCGGTCGAGGGCGCGCTCGCGGCGGACAGTCTGATCCAGGCGCCGCGCCGGACGTCGGCGAGCGTCGCGGCGCTCATGCTGTCGCTGGCCCTCGTCGTCGCGTTCGCGGGCATGGCGCGGGCCAGCTACGACTCGATCATCGACTGGATGGACACGGCGCTCAACCCGGACCTCTTCGTCATGCCCTCGCAGGACATCGTGCTCAGGACGCTGCGGTTCCCCGCGTCGATGGGGCCGGAGCTCGGCGGCATCGACGGCATCGCGCGCGTGCAGATGGTGCGCGACGCGCGGATCGTGTTCCGGAAGACGCCGGTCATGATCGTCGCCGTCGACGTGCTCAGCCTCGCGCAGACCGCGCGGCGGACGCCGGTCGCCGGCGACGCCGACGAGATGTACAGGCTGACGGCGGCGGGACAGGGCCTGATGGTCAGCGACAACCTGGCGCAGCTGCAGGGACTGCATCTCGGCGAGACGATCGAGATCCCGGCGCCCCACGGCGTGATCCGCCTGCCCATCGTCGGCATCGTGGTCGACTATTCCGACCAGCAGGGCACGATCCTGATGGATCGAAAGCTGTTCGTCAGGTACTGGCGCGACGACACGGTGAACGTCTTCCGCGTGTACCTGAATCCGGGCGCCGACGTGCCCGCCGTGAAGGCGCGGATTCTGAAGCGCTACGCCGGCGTCCGCCAGGTGTTCGTGCTGACGAACGGCGAGCTGAAGGCGTACATACTCCGCATCACGGACCAGTGGTTCGGCCTCACCTCCGTGCAGATCGCCGTCGCCGTGCTCGTGGCGATTCTCGGAATCGTCAACACGCTGACCGTCTCGATCATCGATCGCCGGAGGGAGCTCGGCGTGCTGCAGGCCGTGGGCGGCCTGCACGGCCAGATCCGGCGGACGATCTGGATGGAGGCGGTGAGCATCGGCACGCTCGGCCTTGCGCTCGGGTTCGCGCTCGGCGCCCTGAACCTGTACTACATCCTGCAGATCGTGCACCGTGACATCGCGGGCATGCGGCTCGCGTACGAGTTCCCCGTGAGCGTGTCGCTCGCTCTCGTGCCCACGATCCTCGCGGCCGCGTTCGTCGCGGCGATCTGGCCGGCCGAATCGGCAGTGCGTGGATCCCTCGTCGAGGCGCTGGAATATGAGTAGCCGGCAGGCGCCCGCGGCCGTGCCGGCGGCCGCCGGCGCGGCGGGCGCGGGGCGTCGGCGAGCGGGCGTGGGGCCCCGCGAGCAGGTGAGACATGCCGCGCTCCTGCTCCTGATGGCCACGGTCGTTGCTCGAGTCCCCGCCGGGGCTGCCGCCGACAACGCGCGCCAGATCGTGGAGGAGGCGCAGAGGCGGACCGAAGCGAACTCCGAACGGTACGAAGGGCTGCTGCAGGTGTTCGATGCGAAGGGCAGGATCAGCGACAAACGGTGGATCTTCGAGCGCATCGGATCGCACGGACGCAGCAAGTCCATCCTGCGTTTCACGGCGCCGGCCGAGGTGAAGGGCGTGGCGCTCCTGGTCGTGAACCATCCGGACCGGGCGTCCGACCAGTGGATGTGGACGCCGGCGATCGAGCGCGATCGCCGCATCGCGCTCCAGGATCGCTCGACGCGGTTCTTCGGGACCGACTTCAGCTTCGAGGATCTCGAGGAGCGCGACGTCGACCAGTACGACTACGAGCTCCTCGGCGACGACGTCGTGGATGGAGCCGCGTGCTGGAAGATTCAGTCCACGCCGAAGGAAACGAAGTCGTCTCAGTACACGCGGTCGATCGTCTGGATCCGGAAGGACAACTACGCGTTCGCGCGCATCGAAAACTACATCAGGGGCGAAGTCGTCCGCCGCCTGGCGTATCGCGACATCCGGAACGTGCAGGGCATCTGGACGGCCAGGGAGCTCGAGATGGCCGACCTGCGCCGCGGCAGCCGGACGCGGCTGACGCTCGACAAGCTGGCCTACAACGTGCCGATGCGCGACGAGGACTTCACGCTGGAGGCGTTGAGGCGGCAGTGACGAACAGCTTCGACCGGCGGGCTCGGCGATTCGGGGGCGCCTGCGGCCATGCCGGCGGCTGCGAGCGCGGAGCGCCGCCGGTCCGGGGCATCAGCGAGCGGGGGTGGAGCCCCGCGAGAACGTAAGGCATGCCGCGACGCGTGGCGGCGATTTGCCTGGCCGCAGCGCTGGTGTGCTCCCGCGCTCCGGCTCAAACGGTCTCCCAGCGCGGCTTCGTCGAGGGAACCGGGTTCGCCTTTCCGCAACAGGCGGCAAACGACCCCACACGGATCGTCGAGGACCTCCTCGCGCGGGACGAGGTCTTCGTCACGCCGGTGGACTGGCTGCAGCTGGCCGGCGGGGTCGATGTGCGGGCGAACTCGCACGATCAGGTCGAGCACGCGTGGCGCGTGGACTTCTCGGATCGCGGCATCAGGCGTCCGCGGTTCTCGATCCGCCGCCTCGCGGCCGACGTCCATCGCGGACGGTTCGACGTCTCGATCGGCAAGCAGTTCATCCGCTGGGGCAAGACCGACATCGTCACGCCAACCGACCGGTTCGCACCGAGAGACTTCCTCAACGTGATCGACAGCGATTTCCTCGCGGTAACCGGTGTCCGCGCGTCGGCGCGCGCCGGGAGCGACACGTTCGAGGGTGTATGGGTGCCTCGCTTCACGCCCGGCCGCGTGCCGCTCCTCGACCAGCGCTGGACGGTCGTGCCTCCCGGCGCGGCCGGCGTGCGGCTCGTCGACGCGGGGAGCGTCCTGCCGCGCGGATCGCAGATCGGCCTGCGCTGGAGCCATGTCGGCGACGGTTTCGAGTACGCCGCGACGTTCTTCGACGGATTCAACTACCTGCCGGACATCGGGACCGCGCTCGTCGGCGGCGCGTCACCGGAGGCGCCGCCCGAGGTCGCCGTCTCGCGTGAGTATCCGCCGATCAGGATGTATGGCGGCTCGGCCGCCGTGCCCACACGCTGGCTCACGATCAAGGGCGAAGCGGGCTACTTCACGTCGGCATCCCGGACCACCGACGAGTACGTGCTGTACGTCGTGCAGCTCGAACGGCAGACCGGGGAGTGGCTGTTCGTCGGCGGTTACGCCGGCGAGGCGGTCACCCGGCGCCGTGCGGCGCTGACGTTCGCTCCCGACCGCGGGCTGACCCGCTCGCTCGTCGGCCGCGCGTCGTACACGATCGACACGAACCGCGATCTCGTCTTCGAAGCGGCCGTGCGGCAGAACGGCGACGGCGCGTACGTGAAGGGCGAGTACTCGCAGGCATACGGCGGTCACTGGAGGGCGACGCTCGACGGCATCGCCATTCGCGGCCAGGCCGACGACTTCCTGGGCCAGTACCGCCGAAACTCCTACGCCGCGGTGACGCTTCGGTATAGCTTCTAGGCTGCGGTGATCGATCCCATCCTGCTCGCGGCCCGCAATCCCGGCGTGATGACCGGGCGGGGAAACAACACGTACCTCCTCATCGGCGCGCGCGGGTCGGCCGCGCTCGTCGACGCCGGGGTGGGTGACGCGCTCCACGTCGACGCGGTCGCGCGGGCGCTGCGCGCGCACGATGCGCGGCTCGACGTCGTGCTCGTGACGCATGGCCACGCCGATCATGCGTCCGGCGCCCCGGCCCTCGCCGCGGCGTTTCCGGGTACGGCGTTCGCAAAGCGTCCCTGGCCGGACGAGGATCGGCGGCACGGCGTCGACTGGCGTCCGCTGGCCGACGGCGACCGCATCGCCGTCGGCGACGACGAGCTGATCGTCGTGGCCACGCCCGGACACGCGCCGGATCACGTCGCGTTCTGGCACGAGGCCAGCCGCACCGCGTACACCGGCGACCTCGTCGTGCAGGGCAGCAGCGTGATGATTCACTGGAGCCGCGGCGGCGACCTGCTCCAGTACCTCGGCGCCCTCGAGCGCCTGCTCGCGCTCGCCCCGGCGCGGATCCTGCCCGCGCACGGCCCGGCCGTCGCCGATCCGGGCGCGCTGCTGCGCGAGTACCTCTCGCATCGGCGTATGCGAGAGGAGCAGGTCCTGGCGGCGCTGCGGCAGGGGCGGCATTCCGTGCAGGCCATTGCGGATTCCATCTATCATGATCTCGACCCCGTCCTCATGGGCGCGGCTCGGGAGAACGTGCGCGCGCACCTCGAGAAGCTGAGGGCCGAGGGGCGCGCCTCCGAGGACGGTGGACGCTGGAGGCCGTGAATGATCGAAAACGTCATCGACTTCATCAACGTGAACCGCGAGCGCTATCTCGACGAGCTGAAGAAGCTGCTCGCCATCCCGAGCATCAGCGCGCTGCCGGAACATGCCGGCGACGTGAAGAAGTGCGCCGAGTGGTGCGCCGACGAGATGCGCCGCATCGGCCTGCAGAACGTCCGGCTCATCGCCACCCCCGGCAACCCCGTCGTCTACGGCGACTGGACCGGCGCGCCCGGCGCGCCGACGATCCTCTTCTACGGCCACTACGACGTGCAGCCGGTCGATCCGATCGACCTCTGGAAAAGCCCTCCCTTCGAGCCCGAAGTGCGCGACGCCGAGCTCTACGCTCGCGGAGCAGTGGACGACAAGGGCCAGATCTACATGCACTGGGCGGCGGTGGAGGCCCACATGAAGGCCAACGGCCGCCTTCCCGTGAACCTCAAGATGCTCTTCGAGGGCGAGGAGGAAATAGGCAGCGATCACCTCGATCGGTTTCTTTCGGAG
>JBLMXQ010000117.1:0-63017 GCA_050257855.1 Betaproteobacteria bacterium
ACGTGAAGATCGAACTGTCGGGCTTCCAGACGATCGATCGGCAGGGGATCATCGTCTCGGTCGGCCAGACGACGCCGCTCGACCTCACGCTCGGCGTGGCGAGGGTCTCGGAGTCGATCACGGTCGCCGGCCAGTCGCCGACGGTGGACACGACGAGCGCCAACGTCAGCACGACGCTCAACCAGCAGCTGCTGCAGTCGACGCCGGGCGGACGCGACATCTGGTCGATCGCCGAATACAAGATTCCGGGTCTCGTGACCAACCGTCCCGACACCGGCGGCAACCAGGGCGGGCTGCAGGCAGGCATGGTGGCCGCGGGCACGAGCAACGGCCAGAACACGCAGTTCCTCAACGGCATCAACGTCGGCGACCCGGCGGCCATCGGGTACACGCAGTTCTACTACGACTACGACGCGTTCGAGGAAATCAACGTGTCGGTCGGCGCCCAGGACCTGTCGGTCCCCTCGGGCGGCGTGTTCCTGAACATGGTCACCAAGAGCGGCACCGACCAGTATCACGGCAAGGCGAACCTGTACTGGCAGGGGCACCAGACGCAGGGCAACAACATCGATTCGGCGCTCGAAGACAAGGGCCTCTCGCCGACGGCCGGCAACGTGGACTTCGTCTCCGACGCCGACGGGCAGCTTGGCGGACCGATCGTCAGGAACAAGCTGCGGTTCTTCGCGTCCGTGCGCGACTGGCGGGTGCACGTCAACGTCCCGGGGTTCCCCGAGATTGAGCAGACGAACATCACGTCGGGCCTCGGCAACATCACGTATCAGATGAACGACAAGAACCGGTTCACCGGATTCATCAGCCGTCAGCGGTACCGGAAGCCGAACCGCGGCGCGAGCGCGTTCAACACCCCGGCGTCGGACTGGAAGGAAGACGACACGACGTCGATCTACCAGGGCCTCTGGAACTCGGTGCTGTCGAGCCACGCGTTCCTCGACGCGCGCGTCAGCTACAACGACCTGTTCTTCCCGCTGTACCTGAAGTCGACCGACGTGAGCGTGTTCGACCTGAACACGAACATCCGCACCGGGTCGAACACGAACGAGTTCCACTTCACGCGGCGTCGCCTGCAGACAAACGCCAACCTGTCGTACTACGTGGACAACCTGGCCGGCGCCCGCCACGAGTTCCGCTTCGGCGTGGACTTCGCGCACGCGCCGACCCAGTCCGACAACCTGCGCAACGGCGACGTGAACCTGCAGGTGCGCGGCGGCGTGCCGGCGTTCGTGACCGAATACAACACGCCGGTGCTCTCGAAGTCGACCGTGAACACGACCGCCGTGTTCGGTCAGGATTCGGTGAGCTTCGGGCGCGTCACGGTCAACGGCGGCCTTCGCTACCAGCGGACCGACGGCTACCTGCCCGACCAGTCGAGCCCCGCGGGCACGTTCGCGCCGGCGCGCACCTTCAGCGCCGTCAACAGCGTGATCCTCTGGAACACGGTGTCGCCGCGCGTCGGCGTCATCATCGACCCGACTGCCGACGGCAAGACCGCGATCAAGGGTTCGGTCGCCCGCTACTACTACACGATCAGCACCGGCGACCCGAACATCGTCAACCTGAACGGCCTGTCGTTCACGACCTACACCTGGGTCGACAGGAACGGCGACGGCCAGTTCCAGCCCGGCGAGGAAGGCACGCTCCTGTCGCGCGGCGGGGCCAACATCTCGTCGATCGATCCGAAGCTGAAGCAGCCGCACACCGACGAGGCGATCCTCTCGCTCGAGCGCGAGGTGATTCCCGACCTGCGCCTGAGCGTCACGGGCACCTGGCATCGCGAGCGGAACCAGTACGGGGCGGTCAACACGGGCGTCCCGGCCTCGGCCTACTTCCCGGTGCAGGTGACCGACCCCGGTCCCGATGGCGTCGTCGGCACGGGAGACGACGCGACGGTGACGGCGTACAACCAGGACCCGGCGACCTTCGGCAGGGACCATCTGTTCTATACGAACAACTCCGGCCTCGACCAGAACTACAAGGGGCTGCAGATCGTCGCGAACAAGCGGTTCTCGAACAAGTGGCTGATGCTCGCCAGCTACACCTACGGCAAGACGACCCAGAACAACACGTACGTCGGCCAGTACGGCGGACAGTTGAGCAACCCGAACACGCAGATCAACTCGAACGGCGTCACGTTCTACGATCGGCCGCACATCTTCAAGCTCACGGGCGCGTACCAACTGCCGTACGACGTGCAGTTGAGCGGCAACCTGCGGCTGCAGAGCGGCACCGCCTGGTCGTACAACTCCGGCCCGACGTTCCGCGTGTTCCGCGCCAACCTGAACCAGGGCAGCACGGTGATCTTCGCCAACGCGCCGGGCGACGTCCGGACGCCGGCGCTCAAGACGGTCGATCTGCGCGGCGCGAAGATCTTCCGGTTCGGTGATCGGCAGGTGGAAGCGAGCGTGGACGTGTACAACCTGTTCAATGCCGCCACGGCGTTCGACATGAACCCGTTCACGGGCGTTTCGCGCGTGAAGAATCCGGTGACCGGCGCCGTCAACTCGTATCCGTCGTTCGGGCTGCCCACGGGCCTGCTCGGGCCGCGGATCGTGCGCCTCGGCATCGTGTTCCGCTTCTAGGCTTCGGCACAAGCTGGGGGGCAGGCAGGCACGCGCCCGGGTGCCTGCCTGCCTCGCCCTCCCCGCCCGCCCTCCGGCCGACTACCCGCCCTGCCGCATCAGAAGCGATACGACACGCCGAAGCGGATGATCCGCGGCGCGAGGATCTGATCGGGCGTCATGAATTCCTGGAGGTTCAGGAGCGGCGCGCTCGCATTGCCGCCCTGGTGGACGCTGACGCGACCGGTCAGCGAGTAGGCCTCCCACGCCGTGTTCGCGTTGGTCAGGTTGAAGATGTCGAGATCCGCCTCGAACGCGTGGCTCGGGCCCATCTGGAAGATCTTCCCCAGCCGGAGATCGACGGTCTTCAGCGCCGGCAGCCGGTGGGCGCCCGGCGGCTCGATGTTGACCGTCGCGCTGCCGCCGAAGGAGAGCGGCGCGCTGATCCGCCGGTTGATCGGCGGTCCGCTCTGGACGCGAAGGTTCGCGCCGAACGTGATGTCGTACGGCAGGATGTAGTTGCCCGTCAGTTTGAACGCCTGCGGCCTGTCGCTGCTCCCGCCGGAGTTCGTGACGGGGCCCTCGGCGTTCAGCAGATCGTTCGGACTCGCGCCGAGCGACAGATCCCTCAGGGTCGTTCGGGCGTAGGTGTAGCCGGCCAGCATCTGCCACCGCCTGCTGAAGCGCTTGGTGGCCGTGATTTCGATCCCCTTGTAGGTCTGGCGGCTCGTCGGATCGTTGGTGATCAGGGTCTGGTTGCCGGGAATCGTCCGGTCGTAATAGTTGTAGGTCCCGTCGTCGGCCGTGCCGATGAGGCCGTCGGGACCCGGATCGACGGCGCTCGTGAGCACCCACGTGCTGAACGGCGAGGCGGTGTTGATGGACGTCTGCGGATAGCGCTCGACGCGATACGTGTAGACGGCGCTCAGCTTGAGATCGGGCAGGACCTCCCGATCGAGGCCGGCCGTGATCTCGTTCGTGTACGGCCGCCGGAAGTTCGGATCGAACGACGTCGTCAGGCCGCCGCTCTCGGTCGGCGTGCCAACCTGCTCGCCGTCCTGGAAACGGAGGTCGTGGTTGGCGTCGTTCCAGGCGTACGTCTTGCTGACGCTGAAGTTCGGGTTGATGTTGTTCGCCGTCCCGGTGCTGATCATGTAGTAGTAGCGCGCGGCCGAGAACTTCAGCGCCGTGGAGCCGTCGCCGAACAGATCGTAGATCGCGCTGACGCGCGGCCCGATGTCGTGCCACAGCGGCGCGTCGCGCACCGGGGAGAAACTGCGCTGGGCGTCGGGGAACCATTTGCTGGGCGGGCTGCTCTGCGCCGGCAGGTACGACTCGACCCGCTCCCACCGCACGCCGCCGACGAGCGACAGTCTCCTGGCGGTGTAGCTGTCCTGGAAGTACAGCGCAAACACGTTGAGGTTGGCCTTCGAATCGTTCGGCGAGTTGTAGAAGGTCACCGACCGCGACGCGCCGGTCGAGCTGAAGTAGGTCAGCGACAGGTCGTCCAGACGGTGCACCTCGGTGCTGGTCGGCATGTGGGAGTTGTCGACCCCGAACCGGAACTCGTGCCGGCCGCCGAGCGCCTGATCGACGTAGTAGTTGAAGGTGGCGCTCGACTGGAGCCGCTTCCGGATGAACACGTACTCCTGCAGCGCGTTGCGCGTCCGGATGCTGGTCGTCAGGTCGAGCAGCGTCTGATCGTTTCCGTTGAAGTACAGCGGGAAGAAGATGCGGTTGAAGCTGACGCGCGCGTCCATGAAGAAGTGGTTCGACATCACCGAGTTCCACAACCCCTGGACGATGTCGAACTTGTCGTCCTCGTTCGAGTTCGACTGTGAGGTGAAGAACGGCGAGGAGCCGAGGAAGCGGTCCGGCTTCTTGTAGTACTGCCGCGCGTAGAACGCCGTCACCCGGTTCTTGTCGTTCAGCTGGTAGGTGAAGTTGCCGAGCCCCGAGGTGATGTTGGTCTGGTCGAGCACGCTCTCGGAGAAGGCCGCCGGCACGTTGACGTGCACGCGCCAGTCGCGGAAGCTGCCGAAGAACCGGAGCTTGTTTCTGATGATCGGCCCGCCGACGTTGACGTTCACATCGGAGACGAAATCGGTCTTGTTCGTGTCGGGCTTGAACCCCAGGTTGAGCAGCGTGCTGTCGACGTTGCGCGACTGCGTCCCGCTGCCCTCCCAGAAGAACGAGCCGTCCCCGCGGAACTGGTCGGTGCCGCTCTTCGTCACCATGTTCACGAAGACGCCGCCCGACGGCACCGTGATGTCCTGCGCGCCGGTCGAGACCTGCACCTCGTCGAACGAGCCGTAGTCGTAGTAGAAGCCCGCGTACCCGACGGCCGACGGGTCCCCCACGTTCACGCCGTTGAGGTACTGCACGTTCTGGCTGTTGGGCGTGCCGCGCGCGACCATCGCGCCCTGCAGGCCGCCCGACGTGCCGCCGACGTCGGGCCGGCTCGAGATGAGGCCGGGCACCTTGTACTCGACGAGCGACCAGATGTCGCGACCGTTCGGCGTCGACTGCATGAGCTGCGAGCTGAGCGTCACGGCGACGTTCGCGCTCGTGGTGTCGACCGTTGGCGACTGGCCCGTCACGGTCAACGTCTCCGACACGCTCGCCACCTTCAGCGTCACGTCGAGCGGCGTCGTCTGACCGACGCTGACGATGATGCCTTGGCGGACGACGGTCTGGAACGACGACAGCTCGAACTTGACGCTGTACGTGCCCGGGGGAAGGGACAGGAACCGGAACACGCCCGACGCATCGGTCGTGCCGACCTGCGGCGTGACCAGCGCGGGGCTGCTGATGGTGATCGTCGTCCCGGGCAGGACGGCTCCCTGCTGATCGATCGCCTTGACGAGGATGCTGCCGGTCTGCACCTGGGCGCGGGCGGGCACCGCAAACAGGCCGAGCGACAAAGCACCGACGAGAACTCTCACTCTCCACCCGTTGCTCACATACCACCTCCAGGGAGATTCGCGAGGTGGGATTCTACACGTTTGTACACATATCGTTTGGCCCCAAACGATATGACTCGCGCTGACTCGGACGGACTCGGCCCCGCGCGGGACCCAGGGAAGGGGGCGGGCGATCTACGAGAGCCACCAGACGCCGAAGGCGAGCGTCAGCGCGGTCACCGGGATGCCCACGCCGAGGTAGTCCCTCAGCCGGACGTGCGCGCCATGGCGCCTGGCACTCTCGACGACAATCAGATTGGCGATCGACCCGACGATCGTCAGGTTGCCGGCCAGCGTGCTCGCCATGGCCAGCAGCAGCCACGCGCGCCGCGCGTCGGCCAGCCGCGGCACGATCGGCGTGAACAGCATCACCGCCGGCACGTTGCTCACCAGGTTCGACAACACCGCGGCGGTCAGGGCAAGCCCTCCGGCCGTGCGGACGCCGAGCGGTCGCAGCCACGCGAACAGCGTCCGATCGATCCCGACGCGTTCGGCCGCGCCGACAACGACGAACAGGCCGGCGAACAGAAGCAGCAGGCGCCAGTCCACGGCGCGCACGATTCCGCCCGGCGTGACCCGCGTTCTCCGGACGGGACGCGGCGCCTCCGCCGTCGCGTCCACCGGATGCGCGCGGAGATCCCGCCGACACACGAACCAGATGACGGCGACGTCGATGACGAGGCCGACGGCGGCCACGGGGGCGAGCGACGCGGTGAAGCGCAGGAAGCCGATGTGCGACACGGTGCCGATCAGCATGTTCTGGGGATTGCCGACGATCGTCGCGACGCTGCCGATGTTCGCGGCCGTCGCCAGGGCCAGCAGATACGGCAGGGGCCGGAGCTGCCGCGCGCGGGTCAGCTCGACGACCATCGGCGCGAACACGACGCAAACCGTGTCGTTGACGAAAACCGCCGACAGGACTCCGGCGGCGGCGGCGAGGGCGGCCAGGAGCATGGCCGGATGCCGGAGGCGGGCGCCCAGCCAGCGGACGAGGCGATCGAAGGCGCCGGTCAGGCGCAGGGGCGCGACCGCGAGCATCATCCCCAGCAGCAGCGCGAGCGTGCGGACGTCGATCGCCCGGAACGCATCGGCGGGCGCAATCGCGCCGATGCCAATCATGAGCAGGGCGCCTGCGACCGCCGCTGTCGTGCGATCCAGCAGGATGCGCGGCAGCCGCCCGACCGCCACAATCGCGTAGGTGGCGGCGAACACGAGACCGGCGAGTGCTGTCACCTGCGCGGCGTGGGATGGGAACGGCCCGAAGGCTGGAGATCAGTCGTCGGCGACGCAGGCGTAATTGCCGGCCGGCGCGGACTCCCGGATTCCGGGCACGGCGCTGCGCAGCTTGATCAGCTCGAGGAATTCCATCCGCGTGCGCGCGTTGCTGCGGAAGGCGCCGTGCATGGCGCTGGTCACTGCGAACGAGTTCTGCTTCTCGACGCCGCGCATGGACATGCACAGGTGCGTCGCTTCCATGACCACCGCAACGCCGAGAGGGCCGATCTTGTCGCGGATCGTGTCGGCGATCTGATTCGTGAGCCGCTCCTGCACCTGCAGACGGCGGCTGAAGACGTCCACCAGCCGCGGGATCTTGCTGAGGCCGATCACCCTGGTGCTGGGAATGTACGCCACGTGGCACTTCCCGAAGAACGGCAGCAGATGGTGCTCGCAGAGGCTGTAGAAGTCGATGTCCTTGACGATCACCATCTCGCTATAATCGACCGTGAACAGCGCCCCGTTGAGCACCTGGTCGATATCGGCGTCATAGCCGCTGGTGAGAAACTTGAGCGCTTTTTCTACCCGCTTCGGGGTGTCGAGCAGGCCTTCCCGCGAGGGATCCTCGCCAAGCTCGCCCAGCAGCTTCCTGATGAGATCCTGCATCCTGCTATTTTACATCTGCTTCCGGGCCTGGCCGGGGGCGGCGGCGGCCGGTGTGCAGGCTGCGGACGCCCCCTCGCCCGACGCGCTGTACGCGGACCGCGCGAACCTGGCCAGCGCCCGACAGGCGGCCGCGCTCTGGCGCGCCAGGCTCGCGCGCGATCCCGGCGCATTCGATGCGGCGTGGAAGCTGGCGCGCGTCGACTACTGGCTCGGCGGCCACCTCCCCGCCGCCGAACGCCGCGCCGCCTACGAGGACGGCATCGACGCCGGCCGGAAGGCGGTCGCCATCGCGCCGAACCGCCCCGAGGGCCACTTCTGGATTGCCGCGAACATGGGCATGATGGCCGAAGGGTTCGGCCTCCGCGCCGGGCTCAGGTACCGCGGGCCGATCAGGGACGAACTGCAGAAGGTGCTCGAGATCGACGGCGGCTTCAGACAGGGTTCCGCGTACCGCGCCCTGGGCCGCTGGTATTTCAAGGTGCCGCGGCTCTTCGGCGGCAACAGGAAGACGGCGGAGGAGTACCTGAAGAAATCGCTGGAGTACAACCCGTCGAGCACGGTCTCGCACTACTTCCTCGCCGAGCTGTACCTGGACGAGGGCCGCGACGGCGAGGCGCGCGCCGAGCTCCAGAAGGTGCTCGACGCGCCCGTCGATCCGGATTACGCGCCGGAAGACCGCGACTACAAGGAGAAGGCGCGGCTACTTCTCGTACGAGTAAAACCCGCGTCCTGACTTGCGCCCGAGGCGGCCGGCGAGCACCATCCGCTTCAGGAGCGGCGGCGGCGCATATGCGGGCTCGCGGAACTCCTCGAACATGATGTTCGCGATGTAGTACGTCGTGTCGAGGCCGACGAAGTCGAGCAGCGTGAACGGCCCCATCGGGTAGCCGCACCCCAGCTTCATTCCCTTGTCGATGTCCTCGAGCGTGCCGAGGCCGTTCTCGTACGCCCGGACCGCGTCGAGCAGATACGGCACGAGCAGCCGGTTGACGATGAACCCGGGACGGTCCGGGGCCGTGATCGGCTCTTTTCCGAGCGACTGCGCGAACGCGAACACGGTCCGGTACGTCTCGTCGCTCGTCGTCAGCGCGCGGATCACCTCGACGAGCTTCATGATCGGCACGGGGTTGAAGAAGTGCAGCCCGGCGAACCGGTCGGGCCGGGCCGTGGCTGCCGCCAGCTCGGTGATGCAGAGCGACGAGGTGTTCGAGAGCAGGATGGCGTGCGGCCCGACGACCTTCTCGAGCGCCGCGTACGTGCGCCGCTTCTCGTCGAGGTTCTCGACGATTGCCTCGAGGACGAGGTCGCACTCCCCCAGCCTGTCGAACGTGACGGTGCCCGACAGGTTGCCGAGCGTGGCGTCCCGCGCCTCGACCGTCACCTTCCCCTTCGAGACGCCGTCGTCGAGGAACTTCCGAACCCGCCCGAGCCCCTTCTGCAGCAACCCGTCATCCACCTCCCGCACGATCGTCCTGTAGCCGGACGCCGCGCACACCTGCGCGATGCCCGATCCCATCAATCCACAACCAAGCACGCCGACTGTTTTGACTGCCATAGAATGATTCCCGTTTGCAGGGGGGCGACCTCGAGGTCGTCCCCCTGCCGAAGAAGTCACACCGTCTCGACGATTGCCGCAATGCCCTGGCCGCCGCCGATGCAGGCCGTCGCCAGTCCTCGCTTCGCACCGCGGCGGCGCAGCTCGAGGAGCAGCGTGAGCAGGAGCCGCGTGCCGGTCATCCCGAGCGGGTGGCCGAGCGCGATCGCGCCGCCGTTCACGTTCACCTTCGTGCGATCGAGACCGAGCTCCTTCTCGACGGCGAGGTACTGGCCGGCGAACGCCTCGTTGACCTCGATCAGGTCGATATCGTCGAGCGACAGACCGGTCGCGGAGAGCACTTTGCGCGTGGCCGGCGCCGGCCCCATCCCCATCAGCCGCGGCTCCACGCCCGTGGCCGCCCACGCGACGAGCCGCCCGAGCGGCCTCAGCCCGTACCGATCCGCCGCCTCCTTCGACGCGAGGATCAGCGCGGCGCCGCCGTCGACAATGCCGCTCGCATTGCCGGCCGTGACCGTGCCGTCCTTCGCGAACGCCGGCGGCAGCCCGGCGAGCACGTCGAGCGTCGTGTTCGGGCGCATGTGATCGTCGCGATCGACCAGCTGGACGCCCTTGCGCGTCTTGATTTCGACCGGCACCACCTCGTCGGCGAAGCGGCCCTCGGTCCAGGCCTTCGCCGCGAGCTGCTGGCTGCGGAGCGCGAATTCGTCCTGCGCTTCCCGGGAGATGCCGTACTTGGCGGCACAGTTCTCGGCGGTCATCGCCATCGTGCAGCCCGAATACGGATCGAGCAGCGCCTCCCAGAGATAGTCTTCGAGCCGGCCCTGTCCGAGCTTCAGCCCGCTGCGCAGCCCCCGGATGACGTGCGGCGCCTGGCTCATGTTCTCGATGCCGCCGGTGAGGACCAGGCCGGCCTCGCCGAGCTGGATCATCTGCGCGCCGCTGACGGCTGCCTGGATGCCGGACCCGCACAGGCGGTTGACGGTCAGCGCCGGCACGTCCACCGGCACGCCGGCCTTCAGCGCGACGTGTCGCGCGCCGTAGATCGCATCGGAGCTCGTCTGGAGCACGTTGCCGACCACGGCGTGCTCGATCCATTCGGGCTTGACGCCGGTCTTCTGGAACGCGCCGCGCGCCGCAATGGCGCCGAGCTCCAGCGCGGAAACGTCTTTGAGCGGGCCCACGTAGTCGGTCATCGGCGTGCGCGCGCCGCCCACGATCAGAACAGGCTTCAACTCCATAGGTTCACAGGATTCACAGGGTTCACGAGGTTCGCGGGGCGCGGCGGATGGCGTTCGCGATGTAGTCGCCGGTTTCTCTCGTGCCAAGGCTGCCGCCGATCTCGGCGGTGCCCTGACCCGCGACCACCGCGTCCTTCACGGCGGTTTCGATCGCCGCGGCCTCGGCGGTGAGGCCGAGGTATTCGAGCATCAGCGCCGCCGACAGGATGGCGCCGACCGGGTTGGCGACGTTCTTCCCCGCGTACTTCGGCGCGGATCCGTGCACGGGCTCGAAGAGCGACGTCCGCCCCGGGTGCAGGTTGCCGGACGCGGCCATGCCCAGCCCGCCCTGGAGCTGAGCGCCGAGATCGGTGACGATGTCGCCGAACATGTTGTTGGTGACGATCACCTGGAACTGAGCGGGGTTCTTCACCATTTGCATGCTCAAGGCGTCGATGTAGAGGTGTATCGGCTCGATGCCGGGGTACAGCGACGCGATCTCCCGGAACAGCCGCTGCCAGAGCGCGTGCCCCTGCGTCATCGCGTTGCTCTTGTCGGCCATGCACACGGTCGTCAGGCCGTTGGCCTTCGCGTACTCGAAGGCGTGCCTGATGATCCGGTGCACGCCCTTGTAGGTGTTGATCTCCTCCTGGATCGCGATTTCGTCCTCGGTGCCGGCCTTGAACCGTCCGCCGATGTTGACGTAGACGCCCTCGGTGTTCTCGCGGAACACGACGAAGTTCACGTCCGCCGGGCCGCGGTTCTTGAGCGGGCAGAGCCGCTCGTGCAGCAGCCGGACGGGCCGGTAGTTCACGTAGAGATCGAGCTCGAACCGGGTGCCGAGCAGGATGTCGCGCGCGTGGCGCATGTCGGGAATCCGCGGATCCCCGAGCGCTCCGACGTAGATCGCGTCGAAGTCGTCGCGCAGCGTCGCGTACCCGTTCGGCGGGAGGCTGATGCCGGTCTGGAGGTAGTAGTCGGCGCCGTAGGGAAGCATTTCCAGGTCGATGCTGCGCCCGAACGCGTCGCCGACGGCGCGAATCACCTTCACCGCCTCGGCAGTCACGTCCACGCCGATGCCGTCGCCGGGAATCACCGCAATACGCATGACAGACGTCAGATCCTTTCGATGGCCAGCGCCATCCCCATCCCGCCGCTCACGCAGAGCGTCGCGAGCCCGCGGCGAAGCTGGCGGCGATCGAGCTCGTGCAGCAGCGTGACGACGATGCGCGCGCCGGTGCAGCCGATCGGATGACCGAGCGCAATCGCTCCGCCGTTGACGTTCAGGCGATCCGCCGCGATCGGCTCGTCGGCCAGCACGGCCAGCACCTGCGCCGCGAACGCCTCGTTCAGCTCCACCAGGTCGAAATCGTCGGTCCGCAGCCCGGTGCGCGCGGCCAGCCGGCGCATCGCGGGCACCGGTCCGATCCCCATCAGGCGCGGATCGACGCCGGCGCTCGCCCATCCCACGATGCGGGCGATCGGCGTCAGCCCGGCCGCCTTCGCGCGGTCCGACGCTGCCAGGACCACCGCCGCTCCGCCGTCGGTAATCCCCGAGGATGAGCCGGCCGTGATGATGCCCGGCTGCCCCTCTACGTGGCCGAAGACCGCCGGCAGCCTGCGGAGCGTATCGATCGTCGTGTCCGGCCGCACGTGCTCGTCGCGATCGACCACCGCCGGCTGCCCTTTGACGGTCACGGTCACCGGCGCGATCTCGCGGGCGAACACGCCGCTCTCGACGGCCGCTTTCGCTCGCCGCTGACTCTCGAGCGCAAACGCGTCCGACTGCTCACGCGTGATGCCGTACTGCCGCGCGAGCACCTCGGCGGTCTCGCCCATGATCATGTTCGAGAGCGGGCACTGGAAGCCGTCGCGGTACATCGCGTCGACGAGCGTGAAATTGCCCATCTTGTGGCCCCAGCGGGCGTCGATCGCGTCGATCAGATACGGCATCCGGCTCATCGACTCGATTCCGCCGGCCAGGACGATGTCGGACTCCCCGAGGAGGATCGACTGCGCGCCCGACACGATCGCCTGCATGCCCGACGCGCAGGCCTTGTTGATCGTCTGTGCGGGCGCGGTGTGCGGAATGCCGGCGCGATGTCCGACCTGCCGCGCAGGATTGGGCCCCGATCCCGCCTGGCGGCCGTGACCGAAGGCGACCTCGTCGACTTCCTCCGGCCTCACGTGGGCGCGATCGAGCGCCGCGCGCGCGGCGACGGCGCCGAGCTCTGCGGGGTGGACGTCGCGAAGGGAGCCGCCGTACTTGCCGATCGGCGTACGGGCACTACTGAGGATGACGACCTCGCGCGAAGACATGAACAGCCTATTCTAGCAGGCGTTCCGGCAGGGGTGACGCAGCGCCCGACGGACGTCGGCGCGGGCGCTGCGGCGGCTCGAACACCGGCAGGGAGTCGTGACTACTTCTTTCGCGTCGCGGTTGCCGGCTTCACCTCAATGTCCGTTGCGACCATCTTGTAACTGACGGTCACCCTGTCGCCGAGCTTCGGCGTCCCTTTGGTGTCGCTCGCCCGCTCGAACGTCCAGGTCTCCTTCGCATTCTTCTCGACCGAGAAGGTGGACGCGTCGACGGTCTTGACGACACCGGTGAACTGGTACGTCTTGGTCGCGGCATATCCGCCGAGCGCGAACGTGAGCACGAGCACGGCAACGACGGCAAAACCGAAGCACAGGCGTTTCATCGCCACCTCCGCTCGTACTCTACACGACTTCACTCACGCCGCGCATCAGAGGTCGGCCGTGTCGATCTGCGCGCGCTGCAGCTTCCCGCTGAAATCCACGTACACCGATTTCCACTCCGAGAAGACGTCGAGCGCGGCCGTGCCCGCCTCGCGATGGCCGTTGCCGGTCGCCTTCGTGCCCCCGAACGGCAGGTGCACTTCGGCGCCGATCGTCGGCGCGTTGACGTAGAAGATGCCCGTGTCGAGATCCCGCATCGCCGTGAACGCGCGGTTCACGTCCTGCGTGTAGATCGACGCCGACAGCCCGTACTGCACGCCGTTGCCGATGGCGACGGCCTCGTCCAGTGACCGGCAGCGCATCACCGAGACGACCGGGCCGAAGATCTCCTCTCTGGCGATCCTCATCCCGGGCTCGACGTCGGCGAAGACCGTCGGCTCGTGGAAGTATCCGGCCGAGTGCTCGCCTCCGGTCAGTCGGTTCCCGCCGCACGCCAGCCGCGCGCCTTCCTTCCGGCCGATCTCGACGTAGCGCATCACCGTCTCGAGCTGGCCCTCGCTGATGCACGGCCCCATCTGGGTCTGCGGGCTCAAACCGTCGCCCACCCGCAACGCGCGGGCCCGATCGACGAACCGCTCGACGAACGAGTCGTACACGCGTTCGTGCACGACCACGCGGCTGGCGGCCGTGCAGCGCTGCCCGCTCGTCCCGAAACCGCCCCACAGGCAGCCTTCGAGCGCGAGATCGAGTTTGGCGTCGTCCATCACCATGATGATGTTCTTGCCGCCCATCTCGAGGTGCACCTTCTTGAACGACGGCGCCGCCTTCTGCGAGACCGTCCGACCGACCTCGGTCGAGCCCGTGAACGAGATGACGCGCACGTCGTCGCTCGTGAGCAGCGCCTCACCCACCTCTTCGCCGCCGCCCGTGACGAGGTTGACGACGCCGCGCGGTATGCCGGACTCCTCGAGGATGCGAACGAAATTGACGGCCGACAGCGGCGTCAGCGTCGCCGGCTTGAAGACGACGGTGTTGCCGCAGACGAGCGCGGGAATGATCTTCCACGAGGGGATCGCCATCGGGAAGTTCCAGGGCGTGATGATCCCGCAGACGCCGAGCGGCTGCCGGACCGACATCGCGAACTTGTCGCGGAGCTCCGACGGCACGGTCTGGCCGTACTGGCGGCGCCCCTCCCCGGCGATGAAGAACGTCATGTCGATCGCTTCCTGGACGTCCCCGCGGGTCTCGTCGAGGATCTTGCCCATCTCGCGCGTCATGTCGCGCGCGAGCGCCTCCTTGCGGTCGGCCATGAGCTGTGCGGCGCGGAACAGCAGTTCGGCGCGCCGCGGCGCGGGCACCAGCCGCCAGCGCTCGTAGGCGCGGCGCGCCGCCTCGATCGCGCGCGCGGCGTCGGCGCGGCTCGAGCGCTGAAACCGGCCGATGAGGTCGTCGGGGCGGGCGGGATTCCGGTTCTCGAACGTGTCGCCGGAACCCGACGGCGTCCATTCGCCGTCAATAAAGTTGTAATGCACGGGGACCGAAGGCGAATTCTTCCGGGCTGTTGCGGACATGCCATGAGGGTGCCGTACTGTGTACGTGTTACGCAACAGTGTCAGAAACTCCCGGCTGCAAACGACTTAAGGCTGCGGCCGTGGTGGCTCCTGCTGGGGTCACCGGGGGCGGACTCTCGACGAGCCGGTCCGGGACGGGCTGAATTGCCTTGGTTTTCACATCATGGCCCGTGGCACGAATCCTGAATCGGATTTGGTCGTCCGTCCGGGGAGCGGACTTGAGATGCACATGGAGCCCATCGCCACCAGCACTCCCGTCGCGCTGACTGCGAACGGCACGCAGCGGGTGATGATCGTCAACGGCAACGCGGACGTCATCGAGATGCTCGAGACGGTGCTCGAGGCGGGCCACTACGACGTCGTGTTCGTCGAATCGACCGAGCACGCCTACTCGCAGATCCGCCGTGTGCAGCCCGATCTCGTCATTCTCTGCGTCAGCATGGAGGACGCGGACGGCCTGCAGGTGCTCTCGATGCTCAAGCTGGACGAGCGCACCCGGCGCATTCCGACGCTCACCTATGCGACCGAAACGGCGACGCAGGACCATGGCGCAACCGAGGACGAAGAGGCCGCCGACTCCGACGACGAGCTGTTCGTCGTCAAGCCCGCGGCGAGGATGAACTGAACGGCTGTGCTATAGTTCGCGCCGGATGGCGCAGGACAAGCGGGACACCGACCGCATCGAGATCCTCGGGGAGCTGCGCGGCGAAGTGATGGTGTTCGAGCCGATGGCCATCAAGGAGATCAGCCGCGGCGGCGCCCAGGTGGAAACGGCCTTCCCCTTCCACGTCGACTCCCTCCACGATTTTCGCCTGAGCCTCGGCGACCGGTCGGTCGTGATCAAGGCACGGGTCGCGCACTGCAGCATCAGCGACGTCGAGCAGGAGCAGGTGATCTACCGGTCGGGCATCGAGTTCATCGAGCCGTCCGATCGCGTGCTGACCGTCATCGCGGGATTCATCGCGGCTATCCGCGAGAGCCGCCACACGCGCTAGCGGCCGCCGGGGAGCGTCAGAATCGTCGGCTTCCGGCGCGCTGGACTGACATAGGGCGACACCAGGCTCTCGTGTCCGGCGGCGTCAACGGCCGCCACGCCGAAGACGTAGTCGTCGATCTGCATGTTCGGCAGCACGACGTCCGTGACGTTGCCCACGAGCATGTCGTGCTGCCAGTCCGGTCCCCAGGCCTCACGCCAGAAGATGCGATAGGCGACGGCGCCGGGCGACGCCTGCCATCTGAGGTTCGCGTCGTAGCCGCTCGGCGCGCGGCTGATCGTCGGCTGCCCGCGCTCGTCGTCGACGACCGGCGCCGGCGGGGCGAGCGCCAGCGTCGCGGCCGCGGCCGCGTCCACGCGCGCGTTCCGTGCGAGGTAGGCCGGCGACGTGCCCACGAACAGGTCGAGCGGACCGTGCTGGCGTGCGAAGTTCTCCCGCGACTCCCGGAAGCCGACGGCGGCGAACCCGTTCTCGTTGTACGCCGTGTGATCGCCGCCGCGCCCGAACCGATCGGGACGCGCCATCAGACGCACCTTGTGCGACGGGACGTAGCGCGCTCCCCAGCGCCGCACGAAGCGCGCGAGCTCGCGCGACGGCGAGTCCTCCGGGCCTTCCGAGTACACGCGTATGGTCGCGCCGTCGACGATGCCGCTGCCGCCACGGTCGTTGCCGACGATGTCGTTGTTGAGGACGGCGTCAATCCGCACGTGCTCGGCCGCCGCCTTCTGCGCGTGAAGGAATGCGCCGACGAGCCCCTGCTCCTCGCCGGCATGGCACATGAAGACCAGCGTGGCGTCGAACTCGAGGCCGCTCTGGCTGAAGACGCGCGCCAGCTCCATCGTCAGCGCGGTGCCGCTGCCGTCGTCGTTGACGCCGGGCGCCGGCGCGTCGTTCGGCCTGGATGGATCGGGTGCGGTTACCGGTTCGCGGCGCACGCCGGCGGCGTTCGAGCTGCCCTGGCTGCCCGGAACGGTCGTCGTGTCGTAGTGGCCGCTGACGTACACCTGCCGCGCGCTGCGTCCCGGCAGCACGGCCATGACGTTCCGGAGGTCGACGTCGCGGGTGAAGCGCCCCTGCTTTGCGACATGAAAGGCCTCGTAGCTCACCTGCAGGCGCGGGCTGTAGCTCTTCATCTGATCGAAGATCCACTGCCGCGCCGCGCCGATGCCCTTGTCCGGCAAGTCGGTGGACGACAGCGAGCTGCGCGTGCCGAACGATTCGAGCTTCTGGAGGGTCGTCGCCAGGCGTTCCTCGGAGATCTGGCCGAGCAGCTTCACCACCTGGGGATCGAGGTCCGGAACCGCCTGTGCGGACGCGGTGCGGACCGGAACGGCCGCCGCGCACGCCAGCGCCACCGCGCATGCGATCGCACGATTCATGGCTTGACCTTGAGGTGCTCGAGGTAGTCGCCCGACTCGATCCGCTGCGCGCGTCCAAGGGGCGCGTTGTAGAAGTAGGCCCAGGCATCGGCCGAGCGTCCGTCCGCGAACGTCACCTGCGTCTCCACGCGCACGTAGAGGCTGGCGTCGGGCTCGCCCGGACGATAACCCTCGATATCGTCGAGTTCTGCGAGCACCGCGTCCCGGTCCGTCATCCGGTGCACCTCGCCCCAGACGCGCGAGTCCGGGGCCGGAACGGCCGCCGGATAGATGCCGAGGTCGAAGAGCGCCGCCCGAATCCAGCCGCGGCCCTCCGGCTGCAGCTTCGAGTCGATCCGCTCGCGCCCGGACCGCCGGAACCCGCTCATGAGCGTGCCGTAGAAGAAGACCAGGTCGGTCATGGCTGCCCGGATGAAGTCTTCGAGGGACGGTCCCGGGGACCCTCCCCCAACCGGCGGAACCGGCGCGCTGTGGAACGCTGGGAGTGTAGAGGGGCGGCCGCAACGCGTCAAGCGACGCATCGCGGCCTGCGGAACCGACAGTTCTTTACGTCAGCGGCGATCGCCGCGACCGGACGGAGCAGCGTGGCGGAGCAGGTCGAACACGTCCGACGGCAGGTCGAACGACAGCGCGACGGTGTCGCCCGTTCCACCGAGCTGGAGCGACTGCATCACCGCCTGCAGTTCCGGCCTCGACCCGCTCTGCATCCTGGCAAGCGCCAGGAAGCCGCGCACGACGTCGCGCAGGTTGTTCGCCGCAGCCTCGTCGCGCGCTTCGGCGCGCAGGACGCCGCGGATCCCGCCGTCGATATGGCTGCTGACCGAGAACCAGGTGATGGCAGGCAGCTGCGACGCGACCCCTTCCGGCAGCCGCGCGCTCCTCTGCAATGCGTCGAACCGCCCGACCGCCCACGCGTTGCCGTCGTCGAGCGATCGCACGAGCTTCATCAGCTCGGTGTTTCCCGTCACGCTCGCGCCACCGTGCTGAAGATCGACGGCGTTCCGCACCAGGCTGGGGCTTCCGACGGCGATGAGTCCCGGCTCGATGAAGGTCAGGGCCATCTCGTGCGACCCATCGGTGTCACGGCTGCGGTCGCCCATGTCGTGGCCGGTCGTGACCACGAGCAGACGCTTGCCGTGGTACTCCTCTTCACGTCCGCCATGCTCGCGGATGAGCGATTCGATCCGGACCTCGTCGAAGCGCCCGCGCGCCAGGACCATCCCGCCGTTCCGGTTGTCGCCGGCGCTCTCCGGGTCGAGGCAGGCGACCACGCGGTCGATGTCGGTTTCGATATTGATGCCGGTCCGCTCCTGGAACTCCCGCTGGCCGTTTTCGGGGACCGGCGCCGCCTCCCGGAGCTTCCGGCGCAGCTCGGAGGTCATGACGTCGTGCACGTCCGCGAAGGCCAGCACGGCGGCGTCTTTCGGGACGTATTGGAGCTCGTCGGGGCCGCCCTGACGCGTGAATGCGCTCGTGGGGAAGCCGACGTAATAGGCCACCAGGCCGGTGCCAAGCCCCACGGCGAGCACGAGAAGCGAAACGATGACGAAATACCGGGTTCTGGTCGTCATGGAGAGCGGCCTCAAATACTTATACGCGAGAGGCTTGCCTATTGTTCAAGGACGTATTCGCGCCCCTCGACCGCCCGCCCGGCGGCCCAGAGAGACCCGGCGGTGATGACGGCGAGCGCGGCCAGGCTCACCGAAATCGAGGGCACCGCGCGCAGGATCTGCATCAGCATGCTGACGGCCGAGTCCTGCGGCATCGCATGCGGCACCAGCGCCTGAAGATAGTACGCCACCGTCAGGCGCCGCAGATAGCCGGGGAACAGCAGCACGCCCGGCTCCCAGCCGAACGCGAACACCAGGCCGATGACGAGCGGCCGCTTGAGGCGCGCGCCGACGAACGCGAACACCGCGCCGTAGGCGGCGAGGCCGACCGCGAGCATCCCGAGGTCCTTGACGAGCGCCGGGAACGATGCCGCGATGGACCCGCCGCCGAGCCCCGCGACGAGGAAGTACACCAGCACGACCGAAGGCAGGACGAGCAGCGTCGTGCAGACCAGATACGCCAGGTACTTGCCCAGCAGCACGGACGCGCGGGGGATCGGCCGCGTGAACAGGTACGTGATCGTCTTGTCGTCCACTTCGTCGGCGATGAGCGCCGTGCCGTAGAACACGCCGAGCACCGGCACGATGAAGCGGATGTAGAGGATCCAGATGATCATGCCGAACAGGGCGCCGCCGCCCACGCGGGCGCCGTTGATCTGGACCGCGTCGAACGAGACGGCCGTTGCCGCGCGAATGCCGGCTGCGAGCAGCACCGGTCCTCCCACCAGCAGCGCGAGGAAGACCGAGCGGCGCGACCAGAGCATCTGGCCGAGCGACAGATCGAGCACCCGCGCCGCGGACGCGGAGAGGGTCGGCTGGCGGCGCACGGGTCCGGTGGTCATGATTTCACCAGGTACTGGAAGACCGCCTGCAGGTTGTCGTCGGGCGAGGTGACCTCGTTGATGACGCCGTGCTCGCCGGACGCCGCGAGGTCCGTGAGGCGGCCGTAGAACGCATCGGGCCGGCCGGTCTGGACGACCACGGCCCCTTCCTCGAAGCGCAGGCTGAGGACGTCCTCGTACGCGAGAAGCGCGCGCGCGAGGCCGCGCGGGTCGTCGGCGCGGATGAAGACCGTGTGCGGGTGCTCGTCGATCAGGTCGCGAATCTGGTGGACGTTTCCCTCGGCCAGGATCCGGCCCTGGTTGATGAGCAGGATGTTCGAGGTCATCGCCTCGATTTCGTGCAGGATGTGGCTGGAAACGATGACGCTCCGGCCGGAGCGCCCCCAGTCCCTGATCAGCCGGATCGTCTTCCGCCGCGCGATCGGATCCATCCCCCCCAGGGGCTCGTCGAGAATCAGCAGTTCCGGATCGTGCGCGAGCGCCTGGGCGAGCTTGACGCGCTGCCGCATGCCCTTGCTGTAGGCGCCGATCTTTTTCCCGGCGGCGTCGAGCAGGTCCACTTCCTCGAGGGCCCGGTGCGCGCGCGCCTGCGCGTCGGCCTCGCCGAGGCCGTTCAGGCGCACGAGCGCGGTTACCCATTCGAGGCCGGTCATGCGCTCGTAGAACGCGTCCTGCTCCGGGCAGAAGCCGATCCGGAAGTAGAGTGCGGGGTTCCGCCAGATCGGCTCGTCGAGCACGCGAATCTCGCCCTTGCTCGGCTTCAGCTGGCCGGTCATCAGCTTCATCAACGTCGACTTGCCGGCGCCGTTCGGGCCGAGCAGCCCGGTGATGCCGGCCGGCACCGACAGCGTGACGTCGTTGAGCCCGATCACCTGGCCGTACCACTTGGATACGTGTTCGGCCGACACGACGCCGCTCACGAGACCACCTCGACGCCCCGCACGCGCCGCTCGAGCACGAGCGCGGAGACGACCACGAGCAGGACGACCATCAGGAACGACACGGCGACCGGAGTGTCGTACCGCGGCGGCAGGCGGAAGATGGCGTTGCCGACCTGCGCCAGATCGGCCGGCAGCGACAGCCACGACACGCGCGAGCTGCCCGTGACGAGGGTCAGCACGCCGTAGATCGCCTGGGTGAAGAAGATCAGCCCCGCGTACAGGATGCCGACGTAGCGCGCGCTGTTCGACAGCGACGACAGCGCGAGCATCGCGGAGCCGATCATCACGGCCTCGACGAGCGAAAACACCGTGATCGCGGGGAACAGATAGAGGTTGCCGGCAAAGAACGTGAAGTTGCCCGCGAACAGGATCTGCACGACGAGCAGCGCGACAGCCGGCACCCAGGTGACCAGCAGCAGAAAGGCCGCGAGGACCGTGAGCTTGCCGAACACGTACTCGGCGCGCGTCAGCGGCCTGGACAGGTAGATCTGCAGCGCGTTGGCGCGGCGGTCGTTGGCGATGAGGCCGGCGCCCACGTAGACGGTGACGAAGAAGACGAAGATGCTCTGCTGGTCGAGGAATTCGCGGAACGTCGAAGCGGTCGGCGCGAGGATCGAGGCCTGCGGGAAGTTGGCGGCGGCATAGATCTGCACGGCCCGGACGACGAACGGCATCCAGGAGAGCAACAGCAGGCCGATGAACGTCCGCTTTGCGAGCATCGTCCGGATGCCGGCGCCGGCGATGACCGCCCATCCGCGCCCGCGCGGCGCGCGTCCGCCGCCGTACCGCCGGTAGCCCTGGTCGTGGATGGGGCTCATTCCTCACCCACCGCGTGCGCGAAGACGTCCTCGAGCGTCGGCACGCTCGGCCGCAGGTGGCGCACCTGCACGCCGGCCGCCGCCGCGCGGCGGAACAGCTCGCGCGCGCCGCCCTCCCCCGGCACGAACACGCGCATCACGTCCTCGTCCGATCCGTGGCAGTCGAGGCCGGCGGCACGGAGCGCGGCGAGGAACGCCTCGTCGCCGTCCGGCGCCTTGACCCGCAGCTCGAAGACCTGGCCGCGCGGCTGCTTCAGCCCCGCAATGGGCCCCTGGGTGGCCACGCGCCCCTTGTCCATGACGACGACGTGGTCGCAGGTGTATTCGACGTCCGGCAGGAGGTGCGACGAGAGAATCAGGTTGACGCCCTTGTTGTGCGCGAGATCGCGGACGAGCTCGAGCATCTCGTCGCGCCCCTTCGGGTCCATGCCGTTGGTCGGCTCGTCGAGGAACAGCAGGTCGGGATCGTGCACGAGCGCCTGCGCCAGCTTGATGCGCTGCTTCATGCCGGTGGAGTACGTCTCGACGTTGCGGTAGCGCGCTTCTCCGAGCCCGACGTAGAAGAGCACTTCGTGCGCCCGCTGGATCGCGTCGGCGCGCGGCAGCCCGGAGAGCTCGCCGCAGTACGCGACGAAGGACACGGCGTTCATGCCGGGGATGTGCGCATCGCTCTCCGGCATATAGCCGACGCGGGCGCGAATCTCGAGCGGCGCGGCCGCGACGTCGAATCCGAGGACGCGCATCCTGCCCCGCACGGGCACGACGAAACCAAGCAGGGTCTTGATGAGCGTGCTCTTCCCCGCCCCGTTCGGGCCGAGCAGACCCACGGCGCCGCGCTGGAAGGCGGTCGTGACGTCGGCGAGCGCCTGGGTGCGCCCGTAGCTCACGGTGACCGCGTCGAGCGACACGACGGGTTCGTTGTTGTCGGCCATGTACTGGAACTATACGAAACGCGGAATCAGAGCGTTCCTCGCAGGCCGAGCGCGTCGGCCTGGCTGCGCATGAACGCAATCACGTTCGCGATGTGCTCCTCGAGCGGCAGCCCGAGCTCCTCGGCGCCGCGGCGCAGATCGTCGCGGGGCACGGCTCTGGCGAACGCCTTGTCCTTCATCCGCCGGACGACCGACTTCGCCTCCAGATCGAGGATGCTCTTCGTCGGCCTGACGAGCGCCGCGGCGGTGACGAAGCCGGCCATCTCGTCGCACGCCCACAGCGTCTTCTCGAGACGGCTCTCCCGCGGCACGCCGGTCGCTTCCTGCGCATGGGAGAGGATCGCCCGGATCAGCCAGTCGGGATAACCCCTGTCGCGGAGGATCTCGCTCCCCTTGAGCGGGTGATCGCCGAGCGTCGGCCAGCGCTCGTAGTCGAAGTCGTGAAGCAGCGCGGTCGCGCCCCACGCTTCCTCGTCCTCGCCGTAGAGACGGGCATATCCGCGAACGGCCGCCTCGACGGCCAGCGCGTGCTTCAGCAGGCTGTCGCTCTTCGTGTACTCGTTCAGCAGTGCCCAGGCAGCCTCGCGCGACACAGTGTTGGACATGGTCAGACGTGGAGACGAGTTGTCGAATCGATCGGGAACGGTCCGGTGCGCATCATATATTCGGCCGGCGGCCCGGACAAATGCGGCCGCGGCGGTCGACGTCACCGGCCCGGCACGCTTCGGGCGGCGTCCTGGATCACGGCGAGCGTGCCTTCGGTCAAGTCGAAGCGTCCGGCCTCGGCCACGGGGACCCAGGCGCATTCGGCCGCGTCCGATGCCGCCGCGAGTGTGCCGCCGACGGCGCGGCAGACGTAATCCACGAGCACGTAGTGGAACGCCACGCGGCCGTCTTCGTCGCGCCGGATGCGATCGACCACCGCCGCGATCGGCCCGACTTCGACGACGAGCCCTGTTTCCTCGAGCACTTCGCGCGCGATGGCCTCCGGGCACGTTTCGCCGATCTCGACCGCCCCGCCCGGAATGCTCCAGAGCCCCTTGAGCGGCTCGCTGCCGCGCCTGACGAGCACCACGCGATCGCCGTCGAGAATCACCGCGCCGACACCGACGATGGGCCGCTCCGGGTAACTCCTCAAATCCGTCAGCTTCTCAAATTCTCAAATTCCGAGGGCTTTCACCACCACGCGCTTCCGCCGCTGCCCGTCGAACTCTGCGTAGAAGACCTGTTCCCACGGCCCGAGGTCGAGCGTGCCGTTCGTGATCGGGAGCATCACCTGATGGCCCAGGATCGTGCGCTTCAGGTGCGCGTCGGCGTTGTCCTCGCCGGTCTGATGATGCTCGTACGGCAGGCCGGCCGGCGCGAGCTTCTCGAGCCATGACTGAAAGTCCTCGATCAGGCCGTTCTCCCAGTCGTTCACGTACACGCCGGCGGTGATGTGCATCGCGGAGACCAGGACCAGGCCCTCCTGGATGCCGCTCGCCTTGACGATGGCCCCGACCTCGTCGGTGATGCGGATGAACTCGCGGCGCTTCTTCGTGCTGAACCAGAGGTAGTCGGTGTGGACGAGCATGAGCTTGATTCCCTGGTGCCGGGTGCCTGGCGTGGCCTGGTCCATCTGCCACCTGGGCCAACATCCCGACCCCTGCGATCCCGTCCGGATAATGCGCCCGGCACCAAGCCCCACCACCCGGCACCCCGATCCGGCATCCTGCTACAGCGCGAGCCCCGCGTCCGCGTTGATGTCGAGCGGCGCCGTGACGCCCGCGCGGAACTTGCGCAGGCCGGCGGCCGCGATCATGGCGGCGTTGTCGGTCGACAGCGGCAGGCTCGGCACGAACGTCGGGATCTCGCGCAGTTCTCCGTGGCGCTGCAGTTCCGCGCGCAGCCGGCTGTTGGCCGACACGCCGCCCGCCACGCCGATGCTCGCGGCGCGCCAGCGTCGCGCCGCGTCGAACGTGCGCTCGACGAGCGTGTTGACGACGACGCGCTGGAAGCTCGCGCAGACGTCGGCGACTTCCGCCTCGGTCAGCGGGCCGTGGCGCTCGCGCTCGCGCACGTAGCGCAGCACGGCGGTCTTGAGGCCGCTGAAGCTGAAATCGAGGTCGCCCTTCAGCTCCGGCGCGTTGCGATCCGGGTGCGTCAGGCGCGTCGTCGGCAGGGGCACGGCGCGGTCGTTGCCCATCTTCGCCAGACGATCGACCACCGGCCCGCCCGGGTAGCCGAGCCCCAGCAGCTTGGCCACCTTGTCGTACGCCTCCCCCGCGGCATCGTCGCGCGTGCGGCTCAGCAACTCGTAATGCCCCGGCCGATCGACGAGGAACAGGCTCGTGTGCCCGCCGGAGACGACGAGCACGACAGCAGGCAGGGGCAGCTCGCCGTTGTGCAGGGCCAGCGACTCGATGTGCCCGGCCAGATGGTGGACGGCGACGAGCGGCAGCCGTGCGGCCACGGCGGCGGCTTTGGCGAACGACACGCCGACGAGGAGCGATCCGACGAGGCCCGGCCCCTGGGTCACGGCAACCGCGCCGAGGTCCGACCACGTGACGCCGCCGTCGTCCAGCGCGCGCTCGACGACGCCGCAGATATCGCGGATGTGCTGCCGCGAGGCCAGCTCCGGCACGACGCCGCCCCACTCACGGTGAATCAGTACCTGCGAGGCGATGACGTTCGAGCGGATCGCCCACGGCCGTGCCCGGTCGCCGGTCTCCTCGACGACGGCAGCCGAGGTCTCGTCGCAGGAGGTCTCGATGCCCAGGATCCGCATGCTACCGTTCTGGCGAAGCCTCGCGCCCCATCCTGCCCGCTGGCTGGACACGCCTGCCTGCCTGGACCGGTGTCGCGAACGCCCGTTGCAGCGACTCGGTGTAGGGTGCGCGGAAGATGCCTCTCTCGGTAATGATGCCGGCGATCAGCTCGTGCGGCGTGACGTCGAACGCCGGGTTCCACACGTGCGCGCCCGCCGGCGCGAGCCGCACCCCGCCGACGTGCGTCACCTCGCGCGCGGCCCTCTCCTCGATCGGGATCTGCGATCCGTCGGGGGTGCTCAGGTCGATGGTCGACAGCGGCGCGGCGACGTAGAACGGGACGCGGTGCTCGCGGGCGAGCACGGCCACACCGTACGTGCCGATCTTGTTCGCGGTGTCGCCGTTGGCGGCAATCCGGTCGGCGCCGACGACGACGAAGTTGACCTTGCCCTGGCGCATGAGCGCGCCGGCCATGTTGTCGGTGATGACCGTGGTGTCGATGCCGTCGCGCACGAGCTCCCACGCGGTGAGCCGCGCGCCCTGCAGGAACGGCCGCGTCTCGTCGGCAAACACGGTCACCCGCTTGCCGGCCTCGACCGCGCCCCGGACGACGCCGAGCGCGGTGCCATACCCGGCCGTCGCGAGCGCGCCGGCGTTGCAGTGCGTGAGCACGTGTGCGTCGGCCGGCACGACCTCGGCGCCGAACGCCCCCATGGCGCGGCAGCTCGCGACGTCTTCGTCGTGAATCGCCTGCGCTTCGCGCTCGAGCCGGCCCTGAATCTGCGCGACCGATTCGCCGGCTTCCACGGCCTGCGCGAAGGCCCGCTTCATGCGATCGATCGCCCAGAAGAGGTTCACGGCGGTCGGACGGGTGCCGGCCATCAGCTCGCACATCCTGTGGAACTCGGCCGCGAGCTTCTGTGTGCCGGTGGCCGTGCTCCTGCGGATCCCGAGCGCGATCCCCATCGCGGCGGCGACGCCGATCGCGGGCGCGCCGCGAATGACCATCGTCTTGATGGCGCGCGCCACCTCGGCAGCGGTGCGGCAGCGGACGTAGACTTCCTGGGCGGGCAGCTTGCGCTGGTCCACCATCACGACACAGTCGGCCTCGCGGGCAATCGTGGGGAGCACGTCTAGATTCTATCCTGCACGCCGGCGGCCCGCCTTGCGCTCTCCGGACCCGCCCCGCAGGAAATCACAACAGGTGCGCGTCGAAGGGCAGCGGCAGCAGATCCTTCAGGCGGTGAGTGCCCGTCGTCGTCCGGAGGTTCGCGAGGTGGACTTCGAGATCGCCGCCGAATTCCCAGAGAATCTGGCGGCAGGCGCCGCACGGCGGCGTTGGCGCGTCGGTGTCGGCCACGATGGCAATGCGCGTGAAGGCGCGATGTCCTTCGGACAGCGCCTTGAACATCGCGACCCGTTCGGCGCACACGGTCAGGCCGTACGTGGCGTTCTCGATGTTGCAGCCGGTGACGATCGCGCCGTCGGCGCATTCGAGCGCTGCGCCGACCTTGAAGCCCGAAAACGTCGCAACGGCGTTCTCGCGCGCGCGTCGCGCAGCCGCAATCAGATCGGCCGGGCCGCGTGCGCCAGCGTGACCGCCGCCGCGGTCAGAGGCGTCCAATGATTCCCTCCAGCAGCGCAATGAACTGGCCGCGCACGCGGCGGGCGGTCTCCATGACCTCGGCGTGCTCGAGCGGCCCGGGCAGCACGCCGGCTGCCATATTGGTGATACACGAGATCCCGAGCACCTCCATGCCCATGTGGCGCGCCGCGATCGCCTCGGGCACCGTGGACATCCCCACGGCATCGGCGCCGATCGTCCTGAGGTACCGGATCTCGGCAGGGGTCTCGTAGCTCGGTCCGAGGAGCGCGGCATACACGCCGTGCGGCAGGCTCGTTCCGATTGCCCTGCCGGCCTCGTCGGCGATTCCGCGCAGCCGCAGCGAATACACCTCCGACATGTCGGGAAAGCGCGGGCCGAACCGGTCCTCGTTCGCGCCGACCAGCGGGTTCATGCCGGTCAGGTTGATGTGATCGTCGATCACCATGAGGGCGCCCGACGAGAACGTGGTGTTGATTCCGCCGGCCGCGTTGGTGAGGACGAGCGTCCTGACGCCGAGCAGGCCCATGGCGCGGACGGCGAACGTCACGGTGCGGAGGTCGTGGCCCTCGTAGGCGTGGCAGCGGCCCGCCAGCGCGGCGACCAGACGGCCGCCCGTCCGCCCGACCACGAGGCGGCCCTCGTGGCCGACGACGCGCGACGCCGGCCAGTGCGGCAGGCGGTCATACGGCATCGAGACCGCATCGGCGAGGCTGCCGGCGAAGTCGCCGAGGCCGGAGCCGAGGACGATCGCGATCCCCGGCGTCCCGGAGATGCGGCCGCGAACCGCGTCCGCGGCTTCCTTCACCTGCTCGTAGTAGCCCATCGCACCGCCCGTGAACTGCGCCCTCGTGCCGTTGTCCGGGGCGTGCCAATCACAGCAGGAAGCCGGCAATGGTCGCCGTCATGAAGTTGGCGAGCGTGCCGGCGAACATCGCGCGCAGCCCGAGGCGCGCCAGGTCGTGGCGGCGGTTCGGCGCCAGCGCGCCGATGCCGCCAATCTGGATGCCGATCGAGCTGAAGTTCGCGAACCCGCACAGCGCGTAGGTGGCAATCGTGAACGACTTCGGGTCGATCGATCCCTTCAGCGGCCCGAGCAGCGAGTACGCGACGAACTCGTTGAGCGCCATCCGGGTGCCGAGCAGGTTGCCGATGACCGGCGCGTCGCGCCAGGGGACCCCCATCGACCAGGCGACCGGCGAAAACACCCACCCGAAGATTTCCTGCAGGCTGAGGTGCACCAGGCCGAGCAGCGCGTTGATCAGCGCGATCAGCGCGAGGAACGAGATGAGCATCGCTCCGACGTTGAGCGCGAGCTGAAGGCCTTCGCCGGTGCCACGCCCCGCGGCGTCGATGACGTTGACGTCGGTTCGCTCCACCTCGAGACGCACCGTGCCCATCGTCTTCGGCACCCCGGTCTCGGGGACGAGCATCTTGGCCATCATGATCGTCCCGGGCGCCGTCATGATGACCGCCGTCAGCAGGTGCTTCGCCTCGACGCCGAACAGGATGTAGGCGGCCATGATGCCGCCCGAGATGTGCGCCATCCCCGACGTCATGACCGTCATCAGCTCCGACTCGGTCATGTCGGGCAGGTACGGCCGGATGGTCAGCGGCGCCTCGGTCTGCCCCATGAAGATGCTCGCCGCGACGTTCAGCGACTCGGCGCCGCTCGCCTTCATCACACGGTGCATCGCGACCGCGAAGAACCGGACGACGACCTGCATCACGCCGAAGTAGTAGAGAATCGCGAACAACGCCGCGATGAAGATGATCGTCGGCAGCACCTGGAAGGCGAAGATGCTCGCGTACTGCGCGCCGTCGGCGCCGAGCGCGCCCTTCATCACGCGCGCCCAGACCGAGCTGTCGCCCAGCGGCCCGAAGACGAACGCCGAGCCGACGCCGGCGAAGCCGAGAAGCCGTGTCACCAGATCGCCCAGGGTCGCGAAGACGCGCTGCCCCGCCGACGTCTTGAGGACGATGAGCGCGAAGACGAACTGCAGGCCGAGCCCCCACGCGACCGTCCGCAGGTCGATGGCGCGGCGATCGGTCGAGAAGGCGTACGCGATGCCGAGGATGACGACGGCACCGACGAGCGGCTGCGCCCGGGTGACGCCCAGCTGCGCGGCAGCCGCGGCGGCCGCGGCCAGCACGATCGCCGCGGCGACGATCCCCCGGTCGAAGCGCTGCGTGCGGCGCGCCGGTGTCGGCTCGCTCGCGGTCCTGGCCTCGGTCGTCATCATCGAACCTCGCCCGCGATGATCGGTTTCGGCGCCGGCGGCTGGTCGCCGACTGCCACGGCACGCATCGCCAGCGCGAGCGCCGCGTCGAGCCGCGACGGCTCACGGTAGTGCAGCTCCAGCACGGCGTCCCCCTCGCGGACGGCGTCGCCCGGCTTTGCGCGCGCGACGATTCCCACGCCGGGATCGACCGGATCCTCCACGCGGTCGCGCCCGGCGCCGAGCAGGACCGCCGCGCGGCCGACGAGCCCGGCGTCGAGCTCGGCGACATAGCCCGGCCGCGGCGCCGCGATCGTGCGGCGGTGGGGCGCCGAGGGCAGCCGGCGGGGATCGTCCACGACGCGCGGGTCGCCGCCCTGCTGCTCGATGATGCGGCGGAACCGGTCCACGCCGGCGCCCGAGGCAATGGCGTCGCGGATGCGCCGTTCGGCGTCGGCGCGGCCGTCGGCCACGCCGCCCAGGACGAGCATGCGCGAGGCGAGCTCGACGGAGACCTCGACGAGGTCGGTCGGCCCCCCGCCTTTCAGAACCTCGATCGACTCGATGACTTCGAGCGCGTTGCCCACCGCGCGCCCGAGCGGCGCGTCCATTCGCGTGATGATCGCCTCGGTGCGCACGCCCGATGCGTTGCCGATCGAGACGAGCGACCCGGCGAGGCGCCGCGAATCGGCCTCGGTCTTCATGAACGCGCCGCTGCCGGTCTTCACGTCGAGCACGAGCGCGCCGATGCCCTCGGCAATCTTCTTGCTCATGATCGACGCGCTGATGAGCGGGATGCTCTCGACCGTGCCGGTGACGTCGCGCAGCGCGTACAGCTTCCTGTCGGCCGGCGCGATCCGGGCGGTCTGGCCGATCATCACGCAGCCGACGCCCGCGAGCGCGCGCTTCATCTCGTCCAGGGAGAGATCGACGCGGAAGCCGGGGATCGCCTCGAGCTTGTCCAGGGTGCCGCCGGTGTGGCCGAGGCCGCGGCCCGACATCATCGGCACCGCCACGCCGCACGCCGCCACGAGCGGCGCGAGCACGAGCGACGTCTTGTCGCCCACGCCGCCGGTGCTGTGCTTGTCGACCTTGACGCCCGGGATGTCGGACAGATCGACCCGGACGCCCGAGTGCACCATGGCGTCGGTCAGCCAGGCGGTCTCCTCGGGCGTCATCCCGCGCAGGAGCGTCGCCATGAGCAGCGCCGACGCCTGGTAGTCCGGCAGGGTGCCGGCCGTGACGCCGTCCACGAAGAACCGGATCTCCTCGCGGGTCAGCGCGCCGCCGTCCCGTTTTCTGATGATGATGTCGACCGCGCGCACCGCGTTCTCAGGCCTGTCGGAAGCGTCCGGCGGCAGTATACTTCGACAACCCATGTCACCGGGGCCCGAGCGCTCAGGGGAGTCGGAGGCCATCGCGGCGAACTGGTCATGGCCGGTGTAGAAGATTCAGGAACCGCCACGCCGCTCGCGCCGGAGCAGGCGGCGCGACTCGTGGAGTTCGCGCGCGCGTGCAAGGCTGCCGCCCGCGCGGTCGTGCTGTATCCGGGCGGCCACCCGGCCGTCGCGGCGACCCTCGGGCGGATCGTGGAGATGACGTCCGAGGCGCGTATGCCCCGGCCGATGAGGCTCACCGTGCTTCCCGACCAGCTCCTGCTGGAGGGACGGGCGGCGGCGCGCGGAGATCCCGCGCTCGGCGAGCTGGCGGCCCTTCTGCACCACCACCTGGTGGGCGAGCTGACGATCCACCCGGGCGGCCTTGCGGAAGCCTGGCAGCAGTTACTGCTGCTGCTGGCCCGCTCGCCCGACTCGGTGCGCGCGGAGGGCGGCATCAGCCGGCTCTGGGCGACCATGGCCGGACGCCACGTCGAGCTGCGCGAGATCGACTACGCCGAAGTCCTGCGGGAGCGGGCCGGAGGGCTGCCCCCGGCCTGGGACCACATCGTCTCGAACTGCCTTCAGGGACAGACGCCGCTCAGTCCCGACGTGCGCGAGGTGCTCGTCGAGGCGGCAGCGGATCCCGAGAAGCTGGTCGACCTCGTCGCGGCCCTTCAATCGCGCGGCGCCGAGACGGGCGCGTCGATCGAAGTATCCGCCGCGGCCATCCTGCACCTGCTGCATGCGGTGGTGACCGTCGCGCGCGAACGGCGGCCGGACGGGATCGAGCCGGTGCTCCGGAACATGGCCGGCGCGATCGGCAGGCTGACGCCCGAGATGCTGATGGCGATGCTGGCCCGCCGGGGCCAGGCGACCGCAGACGGCGCGCTCGTCGACGACGTCGTGAGCCACATGTCCGACGGCACGATCGCCCGATTCATCGCGCGCAGCGTCGCCGACGGCACGGCGACCGATCGGCTGGCCCAGGCGTTCCAGGCGCTCGTGCTGGACGGTCAGGAGCGCGTCCGCCTGCTGGCGCTCGCACGCAGCGAGGCGGCCAGCTCGCCTCTGGGCAGCGACGAGGGATTCGACGGATTCTGGGATCAGGTCGCGCAGAAGCTGCTGACGGAGTACACCGACAGGCCGTTCGTCTCCGAATCGTACGCGCGCGAGCTGTCGCTCGCGCGCGACCAGGCCGTGCCGGTCGAGCAGGTCGGCGACGACCCCGAAGAGCGCGTCCGCGCCTGGCTCAACACGATCGCCACCAGCGCGCTGCGCGCGCTCGACGTCACGCTGGTGCTCGACCTGCTGCGGCTGGAGCAGGACGCGAAGCACTGGGCCGACCTGATGACGCCCATCGCCGGGCTCATCGAGGACCTGCTGCTCGTCGGCGATTTCGAGGCGGCCGGCTCGCTCCTCGCGGTCCTCACCCACGCGGCGTCGCCGCAGGGATCGAAGGAGCGCCGCCAGGCGGCGGCAGGCGCGCTCGAGCGGCTCGTCGAGGGAGCGATGCTCCGCCACGTCTCCGCGCACCTTCCGACCATCGACGACGCGCAGTTCGAGCGGGCGAAAGCGATGTGCGTGTCGATCGGCGAACCGCTGGTCCGTCCGCTCGCCGAAGCGCTGTCGGTCGAGGAGCACGGGCGCACGCGCGAGCGGCTCACCGAGATCCTCCTCGGCTTCGACGCGCTCGGGCGGCGCACCGTCGAGCGCCTCAAGAGCTCGCCGAACCCGGCGGTCCGGCGCACGGCCATCCACCTGCTGCGCGCGTTCGGCGGCAACGAGGCGCTCCCCGAGATCGCGCGCCTGCTCGACGACACCGAACCGCAGGTGCAGCGCGCGGCAGTGCGGGCCCTGCTCGAGATCGGCACCGACCGCGCGTACCAGGTGCTCGAACAGGCGCTGGCGGACGGCACGGCCGCCTCACGCGACGCGATCATGCAGTCGCTCACCGCCGTGCGCGACGAACGCGCCACGCCGCTCTTCGTTTACATCCTCGAGCACGTCGATCATCGCGGGCCGCTCGCCAGCATCTATCTCCGGGCCATCGAAGCGCTCGGCGCGCTGCGCGACGGGGAGGCCGTTCCGGCGCTCAAGCACGCGCTCTACCGCGGCGAGTGGTGGGCGCCGAGGCGCACGGCGGCGCTGCGGCACGCCGCCGCGTCCGCCCTGGCGCGCATCGGCACGCCCGACGCGGCGTCGATCCTCGACGAGGCCGCGCAGAGCGGCTCCCGCGGCGTCCGCGCCGCGGCGCGCGCCCAGGCCCAGGCCCGAAGCCGGCCCGCGCCGGCGCGGCCGGCCGGAGAGACGGACCAATGACCGCGCCGCCCCCCCGGACGCAGCTCGCCGACGAGCTCCTCCGCCGCCTCGCGTCGGCTCTGCGGGCGGCGCAGCTCTATTCGAAGCACCATCCGCTCATCGGCCGCAACGTCGAGGCCCTGAACGCCGCCATCCAGCTGCTGCACACCATGCAGCCGGTCACCGTCGTCGGCCTCGTCGAGGGAGAAGTGATCGTCGACGACGTGCCGGTGGCACAGGCCGACGCGCTCGGCCCGCTGGTGCGGCGGCTGACGCGAGGCGGGATCGAGCGCATCACCATCGAGCGCGGCGTCACCCGGGAAGAGCTGGCGGCGTTCGTGGCGGCCGTGAGCGCGCTCGAAGCGCAGGGCGGCGCCCGGGAGGCATTCCCGCCGCTGCCGCACATCCGCGTCGGCCGGATCGCCGTCGAGTCGCGCCCCGAGCCGGCGAACGCCGACATGGCGGCCATGCAGCGCCTGTACTCGGAGGCGGTGTCGGCCGCGACGGCGGTCTGGGAGAGCTCCGGCACCGAGGGACAACCCGATGTGAGCGTCGCGCGGACGACAATCGACGGCCTCGCCCAGGCGGTCGCGGAGAACCGCACCGCCCTGCTCGCGCTGACCACGCTCAAGAACTACGACAACTACACGTTCACGCACATGGTGAACGTGTCGATTCTGACGATGGGGCAGGCGCGCGGCCTCGGCATCGACGGGCCGCTGCTGCGCGAGTTCGGGCTCGCGGCGCTCATGCACGATATCGGCAAGGTGCGCATGCCGCTCGAGATCCTGAACAAGCCGGAGAAGCTGAGCGAGATGGAGGTCGAGATCATGAGGCGCCATCCGGTCGACGGGGCGGAGATTCTCCGCTGCACGCCGGACGTGCCGACGCTGGCGCCGATTGTCTCCTTCGAGCACCACCTCCGGATGGACGGGAGCGGCTACCCCTTCGGCGTCATCCGCCGCACGCTGAACCTCGGCACGATGCTCTGCAGCATCGCGGACGTCTACGATGCGATGCGATCGCAGCGGCGGTACCAGCAGGCGTTTCCGACCGAACGCATTCTCGCCGTCCTCCAGCGCAACGACGCGCAGCACTTCGACCAGAACCTGGTGCGGCGCTTCGTGCAGCTCATCGGCATCTACCCGGCCGGCAACCTCGTGCGCCTCGACTCCGGCCATATCGCGGTGGTCATCAAAGTCTACGCACCCGATCCCTACCGGCCGCAGGTGCGCGTCGTCGCGGACGGCGGCGGCGTCCGGCTCGAACGGCCGTACGAACTCAACCTCTGGCAGGCGACACCCGGGAGCGGAGCGCCGTCGGAAATCGTGGCCCCGCTCGACCCCGCCGAGTACGACATCGACCCGCTCGCCCTGTTGTAGACTGGCGGTCTGATGAACCGCACCGCATGGCTCGCAGCCATGGTCCTGATCCCGGCAATCGGCACCGGCGAGCGCGGACAGCCGCAGCGCCCGGCCGATCTCATCCTGGAAAATGCGCGCATCTACACCGTCGACGGGGCCCGTCCCCGGGCGACGGCCCTCGCGATCCGCGGCGACCGATTCGTCGCGGTGGGCAGCGCCGCCGACGTGGCTCCGTTCAAGGGCCCGGCCACCACCATCGTCGATCTGGCCGGCCGCACCGTCGTGCCCGGCCTCGCCGATGCACACGGCCATTTCACCGGGCTCGGCGCGAGCCTGGAGCGGCTGGACTTCCGGGGCGTCGCAAGCTACGACGAGATCGTCGAAATGGTGAGGAAGCGGGCCGCTTCCGCGCGTCCCGGCGAGTGGATCCTCGGCCGCGGCTGGGACCAGAACCTGTGGACGGACAAATCGTTCCCGACGCACGACAAGCTGGATCGGGCGGCGCCGAACAACCCGGTGTACCTGACCCGCATCGACGGTCACGCCGGGCTCGCCAATGCCATGGCCATGCAGCTGGCCGGCGTGACCGGCCGGAGCGCCGATCCGCCGGGCGGGCGCATCATCCGCGACACGAACGGGAACCCGACCGGGACGTTCGTCGACGGGGCGCAGCGCCTCATCGAGTCCCGGATTCCGCCCGAGAGCGACCGGCAGCTCACCGAGGAAATCCGCCTCGCGGACGCCGAATGCCGTCGCCTCGGCCTGACGATGGTCCACGATGCGGGCACGAACGGCAGGACGCTCGCGCTGTACGAAAAGCTCGCCGACGAAGGCACGCTGCAGACGCGGCTGTACGTGATGCTCCGCGGATCGCTCGACGAGCTGCGGCCGTTCTTCGCCCGCGGGCCGGTGACGAACTACCACGACTTTCACATCGTCGTGCGCGCCATCAAGCTCTACGCGGACGGCGCGCTCGGTTCGCGCGGCGCCGCGATGCTCGACGACTACAGCGACGATCCCGGCAACAAGGGCCTGCTCGTCACGCCGCCCGACGTCATCTATCAGCAGACGCTCGCAGCGTCGCGGGCCGGGTTCCAGACCTGCATCCATGCGATCGGCGATCGTGCGAACCGCGAGGTCCTCGACGTCTTCGAGCGCGTGCAGAAGGAGGTGCCCGGCTCGAAGGCGCTGCGGATGCGCGACGAGCACGCGCAGATCCTGAGCCCCGAGGACATCCCGCGGTTCGCGCAGCTCGGCGTCGTCGCGTCGATGCAGCCGACGCATTGCACGTCGGACATGCCGTGGGCGCCGTCGCGAATCGGCCCGAAGCGGATCGCCGACGGCGCGTACGTCTGGCAGAAGCTGATGAAGACCGGCGTCGTCGTCGCCGGGGGATCCGATTTCCCGGTCGAGCAGCCGAACCCGATGCTCGGCCTCTACGCGGCGATCACGCGCCAGGACGTGCACGGCAACCCGCCCGGCGGATGGCAGCCGGATCAGCGCATGAGCCGCCTCGAGGCGCTCCAGGCGTTCACGATCAACGCGGCGTACGCGGCCCACATGGAGCAGGAGCTCGGGTCGATTCAGATCGGCAAGCTCGCAGATCTCGTCGTGCTGTCGAACGACATCATGACCGTCCCGCCGCCGGAGATCCTCACCACGAAGGTCCTCAGGACGATGATTGGCGGGACGTGGGTCTACGACGGTGAGCACTGAGTCCTGGTTCGGGCGCCGCGCGCCCGGGACGACCGGCCTGGCCCGGACGGTCGTCGTCGCGGCCCTGCTCGTCCTGGGCGTGCGCGCGCCCGACGCGGTTGCCGCGCCCGGGCCCGACGCCACCGCGCCGAAGCTCGTCGTGCTGATCGTCGTCGACCAGATGCGCGCCGACTACGTGGAACAGTTCCAGCGCGACTGGTCCGGCGGCCTCGGACGGCTCGTGCACCACGGCGCGTGGCTCCGCCGCGCCAGGTACCCGTATCTCACGACGGTGACGTGCGCCGGTCACGCGACGGTGTCGAGCGGCGCCTACCCGCACGTCAGCGGCGTCGTCGGAAACGCGTGGTGGGACCGCGAGGCCGGGCGGACGATGTCGTGCACGGCCGACCCGAACGCCCGTGACATCGGCTACGGCTTCGACGCGAAGGGCGGCGACAGCGCCCATCGCCTGCTGGTGCCGGGCCTGGCCGACGTGCTGCGCGACGAGCGCGCGGCGCACGTGGTCGCGCTCTCGCTGAAGGATCGCAGCGCCATCATGCTGGCCGGCCACGGCGGCGACGCGGTGACGTGGCTGAGCAACTCCCTGGACGGCTGGGTGACGTCGAGCGCGTTCGCGCCCGGTCCCGTGCCGGCGGTGCAGCAGTTCGTGGCCGCCAACCCGATCGACGCCGACTTCGGCGCGCGCTGGACGCGCCTCCTGCCCCCGTCGCGCTATCGCGGCCGCGACGATGGAGTCGGCGAGGCGCCGCCGCGCGGCTGGACCGCCCTGTTCCCGCACGTCCTGGACGGCGACGGCGGCGGCAAGCCGACGCGCACGTTCTACGCGCAATGGGAGCGCAGCCCGTTTGCCGACGCCTATCTCGGGCGGATGGCGGCGGCGCTGGCTGAGAGCATGGCTCTCGGCAGGCACGACGGCACCGACGTGCTCGCGATCAGCTTCTCGAGCACGGATCTCGTCGGCCACGCGTTCGGGCCGCGCAGCCAGGAGGTGCAGGACATGTACATGCACCTCGATCGCACGATCGGCGCACTGCTCGACCGGCTCGACGCTCTCGTGGGGCGCGACGAGTACGTCGTCGCGCTGACGGCCGATCACGGCGTCACGCCGATTCCCGAGCAGCTCGTCGCCCAGAAGAAGGACGCCGGGCGGATCGATACGATGGCGCTCGTCGGGGCTGCGGAGCGCGCCGCCGAGGCCGCGCTCGGTCCCGGCAAGTACGTCGCGCGCGTGAGCGGCAGCGGCGTCTACTTCGAGCCGGGTGTCGAGGAGACGCTGAAGTCGCGGCCGGCCGCGCTCGAGCGAATCGTGGCCGCCATCGCCGCGAGGCCGGGCGTCGCGAAGGTGTTCCGGAGCGAGGATCTGATCGGCGCCGACACGGCAGCCGATCCGCTCGCACGCGCCGCCGCGCTCAGCTACTTCCCGGGCCGCAGCGGCGATCTCGTGCTCGCGCCGAAGCCGGGCTGGATGTTCAGCGCGACCGGCACGACACACGGCTCGAGCAGCGCGGACGATCAGCGCGTGCCGATCCTCTTCATGGGGTACGGCATCCGCCCGGGGCGCTACGACGCGCCAGCGAGCCCCGCCGACGTCGCTCCCACTCTCGCGGCGATTTGCGGGGTCGCGATGCCGAAGGCCGAAGGCCATCCGCTGCGAGACGTGCTCGCGTCCGGGCAGCGCAGTTCGTCGATGCGCGGCAGGCGATGAGACCGCGCCCCACGCCGCAGCCGGGACGCGATTCCTTCGCCGCGCGCGTGCTGTCGGTCGTCCGACGCATTCCGCCCGGCCGGGTCGCGACTTACGGCGAGGTTGCCGCCCTCGCCGGCCGCCCGCGGGCGGGCCGGGCGGTGGGCAACGTGATGCGCGGCTGCGGGCGCTCGGACGTCCCCTGCCATCGTGTGATCGCGGCCGGCGGCCGGCTCGGCGGATACGGCGGCAACGAGCCGCTCAAGCGGGCGCTGCTCGCGGCCGAGGGCGTCCGGGTGTCGGGCTCGCGGGTGCGGGAACTGGACCGGGTCCGCTGGCGGCCGAAGCCCTGAACCCGCAGGGGCGGTTTTCTCGTATCCATCTCCGTGAGCTCCGAAACCGCTCCCGGGCAACGCCGGGACCCCGGCTTTCCGTCTAACTCCATGAGAGTGAACGGCACCGACGCGAAACTGGTGGCGCGATGCCTGGCGGGAGACACGGGTGCGTTCGAAACGGTTTACCGGCAGCACGCTCCGCGAATCTACGCGCTGGCCTGCCGGATCGCGGGCTCGACGGCCGAAGGCGAGGATCTCCTCCAGGAGATCTTCCTGCAGGCGCACCGGAAGCTGGACACGTTCAAGGGAGACGCCGCGCTCGGCACGTGGCTCTACCGGCTGGCGACGAACTACTGTCTCGATTTCGTGCGGAGCCGCCGCGCGAAGATGGAGCGCGTGACGGACCCGCTGGAGACCGCCGCGGTCCCGCCGGCCCGCCGCGAGACGCCGCTGGCTCGAATCGATCTGGAGCGCGCGATCGCGCAGCTGCCGGACGGATGCCGTGAGGCGTTCGTGCTGCACGACGTCGAAGGATACGACCACCGCGAGGTCGGCAGGCTCCTGGGCATCGCCGAGGGGACGTCGAAGTCGCAGGTGTTCAAGGCGCGCGCGCGGCTGCGTGCGCTGCTGGCGTGACCATGCACCCGAACGACGCGACGCTGAACGACTATGTCGAGGGCTCGCTGGACGCGGCCGGCCGCGAGGACGTGGAGCGGCACCTGGCCGCCGGGTGCGCCGAATGCCGCGCGGCGATCGACGACCTGCGCGAGATCCGGCAGGTCGCCTCGACGCTGCAGCCGATCGCGCCGCCCGCGGGCGTCTGGGAGCGCCTGGAGGCCGCCATCGGGAGCGACGCGGCTCGGACGCCGGCGCGGCGGTACCCGTGGACGTGGCTGGCGGCCGCGGCCGTCCTGGCGATCGCGGCCGGCGCGGCGATCTGGCTCGGCCCGCTCGCCGCGCGGCACCGCGCGGCGCCCGCTCAGCCCGCCGCCGCGACCGACGCCCAGAGCCGGGAGCTGGCGGCCTCGGTCGAAGCCGAGCTCCGCGAAGCCGAGTCGCACTACCAGAAGGCGATCACCGGCCTCGAGCAGATCGCGAACGAAGGCAAGGGATCGCTCGACCCGCAGACCGCCGCGACGCTCGAGAAGAACCTGCAGGTCGTCGATCAGGCCATCAGCGAGAGCCGCGCCGCGCTGCGGACCCAGCCGGACAGCGAGCCGGCGCAGCAGAGCCTGCTCGAGAGCTTCAAGTCGAAGATCGCGCTGCTGCAGGACACGGTGGCGCTCATCAACGAAATGCGGAAGGGCAACGACGCCGGAGCGGCGCGAATCGTCTCCGGCCTCAAGCAGAAGAGCTGACCATGCGCATCCGGTACATTCCCCTCATCGTCTGCACGCTGGCGCTCGCCGCGCCGGCGGGCGCCCAGGACCAGGACGTCTCCGCCACCGTGCGCGAGGCGCTGCGCTCGGCCCGCGAGGCCGTCCGCACAGCCACCCGCGAAGTCGCGCGCGAAGTCGCGCGCGAAAGCCGGGAGTCCGGCCGCGCGCCGCGCCCGCATGCATACCAGGGACGCGGCGGCCCCGAGCAGACCGAGCGCTTCTCGCGCACCGTCACGCTCGGGCCGAACGGCTCGGTGAGCGTGTCGAACATCGCCGGTGACATCGTCGTGAACGCCGGGAACGGCGACACGGTGTCGATCGAGGCCGTCAAGCAGACGCGCGGCGATCGCGAAGAGCTCGGACGCGTCGAGATCAGCGTCGACCACCTGCCGGGCCGCGTCGACATCAGCACGAACCACATCGGGCGCCACGACCGCGTATCGGTGAACTACACCATCACGGTGCCCGCGTCGGCATCGGTCGAAGTGCATTCCGTCTCCGGCAACGTCAAGGTGACCGGCGTGCAGGGCGCCGTCCGCGGCGAGACGGTCAGCGGCAACGTGGTGATGGCGTCGACGCCGCGGCTCGAAGCCGCCAAGTCGGTCTCGGGAGACGTGGAGCTGACCGGAGCGGCCGCCGACGGCGACCTGAGCGCCAGCAGCGTGAGCGGCGAGGTCCGCGCGAACGGCCTGAAGGCGCGGGGCCTGCAGGTCGGCAGCGTCAGCGGCAACATCGTCGCGAAGGACGTGACGTGCGACCGGCTGAGCGCCAAGTCGGTGAGCGGCGACATCGAATTCTCCGGCGCGCTGATGCGGGCGGGCCGCTACGAGGTGACCACGCACTCGGGCGACGTCCGGCTGACGCTGGCCGGCGGCACCGGCTTCGAGCTCAGCGCCGCCAGCTTCAGCGGCTCGATTCGATCGGATTTTCCGCTGACGGTGGCTGGCGGCCAGGCGCTTCGCCGGCACGGTCCCGGCCAGGCGATGCACGCCACGTTCGGCGACGGCAGCGCCGCGCTCAACCTGAACACGTTCAGCGGGGACATCGTCGTCGCGAAGCGGTGACCGGCGCGCTTCGCGCGGCCGGCAGGGACGGCAGGCGACAGGAATCATCGGGGCGGCTGCTGTCGTGCTTTCAGACGCCTGCACAGTAATTTGTCCGCGGGCAACCGGAGCCCCCGTTACTCGCCAGGAACCAGCAGCCGACACCCGGCACGCGAACAAGCTGTTCCTGGCATCCCACTTGCTCCGGCGTCTGTATAATTGGGAAAGAACAGCTCTGCCGTTTTCCGGGAGGCAACGATGAAGCGATGGGTTCTGGTGGGGGCTCTCGTGGGAGCGCTCGGCGTGACGGGCGCTTACGCGCACGCGAACGCGTCCCAGAGCACGAGCCAGCCGGCGATGAAGACCGTTCCGGCCGCGCAGGAGTCGAATCCGGCCAAGGTTCCGGCCACCAAGATGCGGCTCGCGACCGTGCACATCCCGCGCAAGGTGAACGCGGACGACCAGCCGCTGAAGGCCGGTACCTACGTCGTGCAGCTGACGGGCGAGGCGCTCGAGCCTGCGCCGGGACAGACGCCGGATCTCGAGCAGTGGGTCGAGTTCGTCCAGGGCGGCAAGGTCAGAGGCAAGGCCGTCGCCTCGATCGTGCCGGCCGACCAGATCAAGGAAGTCGCGAAGACGCCGCCGAGCAGGCCGCCGAAGGCCGGCACCGCGAAGGTGGAGCTGCTCAAGGGCAACGACTACGTCAGGGTCTGGATCAACAAGGGCGGGGTCAACTATCTGATCCACCTGCCGGTCGCGAGCGCGAGCTGACGCTCGCGAGGACCAGGGGCTCGAGGTTCAGGACTGCTCGAACGCTCAGCCCTGAGCCCTGAGCCCTCTCGCTGTCGCACTCTATACGGCCATCAGGTCGAACTGCTCGTGGTGCAGGTGGATGTCCGGCCTGACCGTGACGTCCTTCCCGAGTGACTGCCGCAGGTCGCTCAGCACCGCGCTCTCTTCCTCCTTCAGCGCGCGCGCGATGTCCGGGTTCACGCGCAGCACCACGCGGTGGCCGTTCAGGTCCGGGCCGACCTTCTTCACTTCGCTCAGAATCTCGTAGCAGATCGTCGCGCTCGATTTGATCACGCCCGTGCCGGAACAGTACGGGCACGGCTCGGTGAGCACGCGCTCGAGGCTCTGCTTGACCCGCTTGCGCGTGATGATGATCAGGCCGAAGTCGGACACCTGCACGGCCTTCGACGGCGAGCGATCCTTCTTCAGCTCCTGCTCCACCGCCTGCAGCACCTTCTGGCGGTTCTTCTTCTCCTCCATGTCGATGAAGTCGAGGACGATGATGCCGCCGAGGTCGCGCAGCCGGATCTGCCGGACGATTTCCTTCACCGCCTCGAGGTTCGTCTTCACGATCGTGTCCTCGAGACGGCCGCTCGACTTCTTGCCGACATACCGTCCGGTGTTGACGTCGATGGCGACGAGCGCCTCGGTCTGGTTGATGACGATGGAGCCGCCCGACTTGAGCCAGACCTTGCTCTTCAGCGCCTTGTCGATTTCGGCCTGGACGCCGTATTCCTCGAAGATCGGGAACGGCTTGGTGTAGAGCTTCACCTTCGGGGCCAGCCCGGGCAGGATGCGCTCCACCAGTTCCAGCACCCGCCGGTACTCGATCTCGTGGTCGATCCGGATCGCCTGGAACTCGTCGGTGAGCAGGTCGCGCAGGAGCTTTCCGACGAGGCTCTGCTCGCGATAGACGACCGCCGGCGCGCGCGAGCTCTCGGTCTTCTGCCGGATCTCGGTCCAGATCTTGTGGAACATCTCGAGGTCGCTGACGATGTCCTCGCGGGGCCGGCCGGCGGCAGCCGTGCGGATGATGACGCCGCCGGTGAAGCCGCGGCTCTCGCGGAACTCGCGGACGATGCCGCGAAGCCGGTTCCGCTCTTCGCGCGACTCGATCTTCCGCGACACGCCGACGTGATCCACCGTCGGCATGAACACGAGAAACCGCCCGGCCATCGTCACGTGGGAGGTCAGGCGGGCGCCCTTGGTGCCGAGCGGCTCCTTGACCACCTGCACGAGGATCTCCTGCCCCTCGCGGAGCAGTTCTTCGATCTTCGGCTGCGGGCGCTCTTCTCCGCCCTTCTTCGCCTCGGCTTTCTCGTCCTCCTCGTCGCCCGATTCGAGGCGCTCGAACTCCTCGAGCGTGTTCACGACGTCGGCGACGTAGAGAAACCCGTCGCGCTCGAGGCCGATGTCGATGAAGGAGGACTGCATGCCCGGAAGAACCTTCGAGACGCGGCCCTTGTACACGTTGCCGACGACGCCGCGCTGGCGCTCGCGCTCGACGAAGATTTCGGCGACGAGATCGTCCTCGAGGATGGCCACCTGCGTCTCGTGGCCGTTGGTGGAGATGATCATCTCCTTGGTCATCACGAACCTCCACCGAGCTGTCGGCTGTCGGCCCTCAGCTTTCGGTCTTGCCGATAGCTGACCGCCGACAGCTCATAGCTCGGTTCACTTGTCAGTTCGTGAATCTTCGCATCCGGACGTTCAGCACCAGCCCGAACCCGGCGAGCGTGGCGATCAGCGAAGAGCCGCCGTAGCTCATGAGCGGGAGGGTGAGCCCTTTGACCGGCGCCAGACCTGCCGACATGGTGATGTTGTAGACCACCTGGAAGGTGAAGCTGGCGAGCACGCCAAGCACGAGGTACGAGCCCAGCCGGTCCTTGGACAGCCGCGCCGCCTCGAGCGTGCGAAGAATCACGAAAAGATACAGGCCGATCGTCACCAGGACGCCGGCAAACCCCTGCTCCTCGGCCAGGACCGAGAAGATGAAATCGTTGTGGGCGACCGGGAGGAACCGCAGCTGGCCCTGCGTGCCCTTGCGGAACCCCTTGCCCGTCAGCCCGCCCGAGCCGACCGTGATCCGCGCCTGGATCTGCTGGTATCCGGCGCCGCGCGCGTCGGCGGACGGGTCGAGAAACGTCACAATCCGGGACTTCTGATAATCCTTCAGCGCGAACTTCCAGGCGAGCGGCGCTGCGAGCACGAAGCAGAGGCACAGCACGCCCAGGATGCGCATCCGCATGCCGGCCAGATACGCGACCGCGAGGTACACGGGCAGGAGCGTGACGCCGGTCCCGAGATCGGGCTCCTTGGCAATGAGGGCGAGCGGCACGAGCGTGAGACCGCCCGCGATGGCGAGATCGCCCCAGGTCGGCGCGCCCCGGTTCTCGCCGAAGAACTTCGCCAGCACCAGCGCCACCCCGAGCTTGGCGAATTCCGACGGCTGCAGATTGAACACCTTCAGCGGAATCCAGCGGCGGGCGCCCATCATCGCGGTCCCGAAGAACAGGACGTACACGAGGAGCAGCAGCAGGCCGAGGTAGATCAGGTGCGACTTGTCCGTGAAGGTCCGGTAGTCGACCGCCAGGCAGACCAGGAACGCGAGCAGCCCGATGCCGACCGCGTAGAGCTGCGTCAGGTACAGGCGCGACGTCCCGCGCATCGGGTCGTACGTCGTGCTGTAGATCATCGCCACGCCGATCGCGCAGAGGGCGAAGATCGCGCCGACCAGCGCCCAGTCGATGTGGTAGTAGAGGCGCCGTTCGAACACCTACTGGGCCTCCGAGAACACCAGGTGCAGGTCGGCCGGCGTCGGCGGCGGCGGCAGCGGCCGGCCGTCCTTCTTGGCGAAGAACGTTTCCAGAATGTGACGGGTCATGCGCGCGGCGTTGGCGCCGTGAATACCGTGCTCCAGGAAGACCACGCCGGCAATCTGCGGGTGATCGCGCGGTGCGAAAAAGACGAACCAGGCGTTGTCGCGCAGATCCCTGCCGCTCCTGCCGGCCGCGGCGCGCCCCTGGTTCGAAATCACCTGAGCGCTCCCCGTCTTGCCGCAGACGTCGTGACCGGCGACGGCTGCCGTCACGCCCGTCCCGCCGCCGACGCCGCCCTGGTTGACGACGAGCCACAGGCCGTCCTTGATCGCCTGCAGCTTGTCGGGATCGATGGTGATCTTCGACTGCGGGGGCGGCGGCGGCACCGGCTTCCAGCCCCTGCCGTCATCGACCGCCTTGAGCAGGTGCGGCGTCACCCGCGTGCCGCCGTTGGCGAGCGTCGCCATGTACACGGCCATCGACACCGGCGTCACCGACACGGCGCCCTGGCCGATGCCGACCGAGATGGTCTCGCCCGGGTACCACCGCTCGTGGAATCGCTGCAGCTTCCAGGCGCTCGACGGCACGAGGCCCTGCACCTCGTTCGGCAGGTCGATGCCGCTGATGGCGCCCAGGCCGAGCAGCGTCGCCCACTTGTTGATCCGGTCGATGCCGACCATGTTGGCGACGGTGTAGAAGTAGACGTCGCACGACTCTTGGATCGCGTGGCGCAGGTCGACCGTGCCGTGCCCGCCCTTCTTCCAGCAGTGGAACTCGCGGCCATAGAAGTTCGCATGGCCGGGGCAGGTCACCGTGAAGCCCGGCGTGATGACGCCTTCCTCGAGGCCGGCCAGCGCGACCGCCATCTTGAACGTCGACCCGGGAGAGTACCGCCCCTGAATCGCCCGATCGTTGAGCGGATGCTGGCCATCGGTGAGGAGCGACGTCCACGCCGCACGATCGAGCCCGCTCGCGAACGCGTTCGGATCGTACGCCGGCTCGCTCGCGAACGCCAGCACGTCGCCGGTGTTGGGATCGAGCACGACGGCCGCGCCGGCGTCGGTCAGGCCCGATTCGGCGACCGCCTTGAAGCCGTCCTGCACGGCCTTCTGGATGTCGTAGTCGATCGTGAGCTGCAGCCGCTTGCCTTCGGTCGGCTCTTCCTCGTCGAGCGTCCGGATCTCGCGCCCCATGCTGTTCACGACCACGTGCCGCGCGCCGTCCTCGCCCATCAGCAGGGCGTTGTAGACCTTCTCGATGCCGGCCTGCCCGACGATGTCGCCGACCTTGAGGTCGTCGCTCGTCTCCACCTGCGTGTCGCTCGCCTCGCCGACGTACCCGAACAGGTGCGCGGCCATGGTATCGGGATAGCGGCGCGTCGGCACGGTCTCGACCACCACGTCGGGCAGCTCGAAGTCGAGCCGCCGCGCGGTGACGGCGGCCACCTGCGCGAGCGTCGCGTCCTGCACGATCGTGATGGGGCGGTACGCCGGCTCGTGCAGGTGGCGATCGACGATCTCACGCACCTGCGCCTCCTCCATGCCGAGGACGCCGGCCAGCAGACGGATCGTGCGATCGAGGTTCTTCGTGTGCTCGCGGACGATGGAGATGCTGAAGGACTGGCGGTTGGCGACGAGCACGCGGCCGTCGCGATCGAACACCAGGCCGCGCGGCGCCCGCAGCGGCAGCGTGCGCTGGTGGTTGTTCTCGGCCATCTCCTCGAACTTGGCGTGCTCGACCACCTGCAGCACCCAGAAGGTGACCGCGAGGATCGAGAAGGCGACCGTGATCAGGTACTGCAGGACGGTCAGCCGCATGCCGAGTCTGCGACGTTCTTCGATCATCGAACCATCCGTCCCTCAGCGGCGCAGGTGCGTGCCCTGGCCCCGGCGCCGCTCGACCGCTCCGGGCAGCAGCTCGGCCAGCTGAAACGCCACGACGCCGACGATGGCATTGCCCAGTCCCTGTCCGGCGACGGCCGCGTACGGTGTGCCGAACTGGCGCAAATCGAGCAGCATGTACAACCCGATGAAGATCACCGCGTGCAGCAGCGTCGCGCCGAAGAAGACCACGAATCGCGGGAACGGCTGCGCGACGATGAACTGCGTCCCCACGACGCCGGCCAGGAACCCGACGATCGTCTTGGCCAGCCCGCCGATGCCGACGACCCCGCTCGCCAGCGCGTCCTGCACCAGCCCGCCGACCGTGCCGGCGAGCATCCCCGTCACCGGCCCGTAGACGAGCGCCACGTACACGACCACCACCAGCACCAGATCGACCGCGACCGTGCCGCGAATGACGAACCGGGCCAGTGTGGTCTGCAGCGCCAGGGCGACGGCAATCGCCAGGAGCACCCCGGCAGTCTTCACACGCCGCTCCCGTGGGCGCCAGCCTCCTGCGCCGGGGTCGGCGTCAGCACCACGAGGACGTCCTCGAGGCTCCGGAAGTCGACCGCCGGCCTGACCGTGATGCGGCCGTACCCCGTCCCGCCCTTCTCCGCCGCGTCCACGGACCCGATGACGAACCCCTTCGGAAAGATGCCGTCGATGCCGGACGTCACGACGACGTCGCCCGGCTTGACGTCGGCCACTTCCGAGACGTATTCGAGCAGCAGCTCGTTGTCGCCCTGCCCGACGATCACGCCCTGCGCGCGCGACCGCTCGATGAGGGCGCCGGCCGCCGCGTTGCGGTCAATCAGCAGCTGCACCTTCGCCGCGCGGGCGCTGGGCACGACGACCCGCCCGACGACGCCGGCCGGCGCGATGACCGCCATGTCCTGCCGCAGCCCGTCGGTCGTCCCCTTGTCGATGGTCACGGTGCGGAAATCGGGCGTCGCGCCGGCGCCGATGATTTCGGCCCCCGTCGTGCTCAGCTGCGAGCGATCGTGGAGCTGCAGCAGCTGCTCGAGACCGCGCGACTGGTCGGCGAGCGCGCGCTGGACCTGCAGCTGGACCTGCGCCTCGGCGAGCTGTCCCTTGAGCTGCTGGTTCTCCGCCCGCACGTGCCGCAGGTCGATGTAGCCGGACCACACGTTCCGGACGCCGCTCAGGGCGGAGGAGGTGGCGCGCTGGACCTCGGAGAAGATCCCGAACGTCACCGCCGCGAGAATCGGCACCCCGCCGCGCGCGTTGACCTGCGCGGAAATCAGCAGGATGTGCCCGACGAGCAGCGCCCCGAGCAGGTAGCCGCTGCGTTGCCGGATGTCGACCACGGTCATGGACAAATCGCTGGTAAAGCGTCCCCCCGCATGTCAGTCGATCGAGATCTTCCTCAGCAGATTGAAGTCCGACAGCATCTTCCCCGCGCCGAGGACGACGGAGGACAGCGGGTCCTCCGCCATCGCAAGCGGCAGCCCGGTCTCCTCGCGCAGGCGCTTGTCCAGGTTCTTGAGGAGCGAGCCGCCGCCGGTGAGGACGATGCCCCGGTCGACGATGTCGGCCGACAGCTCGGGCGGCGTGCGCTCGAGCGCCACGCGGACGGCGTCGACGATCACGTTGACGGTCTCGGCCAGCGCTTCGCGGATCTCCTCGTCCGTGATGGTGATCGTCTTCGGCACCCCTTCGATCAGGTGCCGCCCCTTGATCTCCATCGTCATCCGATCCTCGAGCGGGAACGCGGATCCGATCTCGATCTTGATCTGCTCGGCCGTGCGCTCGCCGATGAGCAGGTTGTACGTCTTCTTGATGTACTGGATGATCGCCTCGTCCATCTCGTTCCCCGCGACGCGCACGGCCTTGCTGTACACGATGCCGGCGAGCGAGATGACCGCGATGTCCGTGGTGCCGCCCCCGATGTCCACGATCATGTTGCCGGACGGCTCGGTGATCGGCATGCCCGCGCCGATGGCCGCCGCCATCGCTTCCTCGACGAGATGCACCTCGCTGGCCTTCGCGCGGTAGGCGCTGTCCTTGACCGCGCGCTTCTCGACCTGCGTAATCTCGGACGGCACCCCGATGACGATGCGCGGCCGGACCCAGACGTTGCGGTTGTGCGCCTTCTTGATGAAGTAGGTCAGCATCTTCTCGGTGACCTCGAAGTCGGCGATGACTCCGTCCTTCATCGGCTTGATGGCGACGATGTTGCCCGGCGTGCGCCCGAGCATGTCCTTGGCGTCCCTGCCGACCGCCTCGACCCGCCCGTTCACCTTGTTGATCGCCACGATCGAGGGCTCGTTGACCACGATCCCCTTCCCGCGGGCGTACACGCACGTATTCGCCGTGCCCAGATCGATGGCCAGATCACTCGAAAACAACGAGAGCATCGAACGCAAACTCAACGAGAGCTCCTTGTCGCGCGCAGGGGCCGGCCAAAGTGTGAAGGTCCGTCGACGGCTTCATCAGCGAGATCAGTGATCAATTATCGGCTGGAGGGGGAGCGGCCTGAATACCGTTCTTGCCGGAATCCTTCACGCGATACATCGCCTTGTCGGCCTCCTGGACCAGCTCTTCGGCCGACCCGGCCGCGTCCGGGATGGTCGCGACGCCGACCGACGCCGTCAGGTGGATGGCGAGGCCGTCGCCGGCCAGGAACACGTGCGCGGCGATCCGCTCCCGGATGCGCTCGCCGACCGCGAAGGCCCCCTCTCCGCCGGTATCGGGCAGGACGAGCGCGAACTCGTCGCCGCCGAACCGCGCCACCATGTCCGTCTCTCGGGCGCTGCCACGGATGACCGCCGCCGCCTCCACCAGCGCGCGGCTCCCGAACAGGTGGCCGTGGGTGTCGTTGATCGACTTGAACCCGTCGAGATCGATGAACAGCAGCGACAGCGGCCGGCCGCTGCGCGATGCCCGCTTCGTCTCGCGTCGCAGCACCTGGTTGAGGAACCGCGAATTGAACAGCTGGGTCAGGTCGTCGGTGAGCGACAGCGCCTCGGCGCGCTTCAGGAGCAGCGCGTTCTCGAGCGCCACCGCCGCCGGCTCGAGCAGGTTGCGCAGCGCGCGCCGCACCGTCGGCGCCAGCCGCGGCTCCCGCGACGAGGGCCGCCGATCCAGCCCGACGACGGCGCCCACGCGGTGCCCGCGGCAGCTCAGCGGGAAGGCCACCACGCTCGCCACCGCCGCAGCTGGCACGCGCTCGTCGTGGCGCAGGTCGGCGGTGACGAACTCCTCGTCGCGCTGCATCACCCAGCTGGCGACGTCGAACACGGCCGGACCGACCTCCGGCTGCAGGCTCCGGTCCGCCAGAACCGACAGCTCGCCCGACATATCCGACGAGACGAGCGCCCAGCAGGGCGCGGGTACCCATGTCGCGGCCCGGTCGATGATGATGTCGGCAATCCGCTGCGGATCGAGCGTGGCATTGGTGGCCCGGACAATGTCTTCGAGCGCCTCGCGCCGGTCCACGCGGAGGCGCAGCCCGCGGTGCACGGCGCGCAGGCGCGTCGCCAGGTCCTGTCCGGCCGCCAGGCCGCCCGCCCGGCGCAGGCGGGACGCCCGCGCGGCGGCATCGCCACCCGCCGCATACCGGGTCGCGGCGGCGCGGCCGCGGTCGGACAGCGTCCGACGGGATTGAGGCGCGCTCGCGGCGCGGGACGATGAAGGCATCGAGCGTGGGGCCCAGCGCCAGCTGAGCCGCTAAGTGCTTCTGTGCAGCGCAAATATACCACACCGACGCCGTAACTGCTTGCCACATTGGAAGTTCATAGCTTACGATGGGTGTTTCCCGAGGATTGATTTCATGACGATGCTCGACCGGATGCGCCGGCACAAGAGTTGGCTCAAATGGAGCCTCGGACTCGTCTGCCTGGCGTTCATCATCTTCTACATCCCCGACTTCCTGCGCAGCGGCGCCGACGCGGCTTCCGCCGACACGATCGCCAGCGTCGAAGGACAGGAGATCACGGCCGGCGAGTTCCGTCGCACGTACGAAGCGCAGCTCCAGGCGTACCGCTCGGCGTACGGCGGCAACGTCAGCGAGCAGCTGCTCAAGCAGCTCGGTGTCGAGCAGCAGATCCTGCAGCAGATGGTCGACGAGCGCGCGGCGCTCGCCGAAGCCGAGCGCGTCGGCATCACGGTGAGCGACGAGGAAGTGCGCCAGCGCATCTTCGCGATGCCGGCCTTCCAGGAGAACGGACGCTTCATCGGCGAGGAGCGCTATCAGGCGCTGCTCCGGATGCAGCGTCCGCCGATGACGCCGGCCGAGTTCGAGGACAGCGTCCGCCGCAGCCTCACCGTCGACAAGCTGCGCGATTCGCTCACCGGCTGGGTGGCCGTCGCCGACAAGGATCTCGAGCGCGAGTACCGCCGCCGCAACGACAAGATCAAGCTCGCCGTCGTCAGCTTCGTCGCCGACAGCTTCCGGCCGCAGGCGAACGTCTCGGACGCGGAGATCGCGAGCTACTTCGACGCGCACAAGGCCGACTTCAAGATTCCCGAGAAGCGCAAGATCCGCTACCTGCTGATCGACGTCGACGCGATGCGGCAGAAGATTACCGTCGCGCCGGCCGACGTCGATCGCGCGTACAACGACAACATCGAGCAGTACACGACGCCGGAGCAGGTGCGGGCGAGCCACATCCTCCTGAAGACGCAGGGCAAGGACGATGCGGCCGTCAAGGCGAAGGCGGAACAGATCCTGAAGGAGGCGCAGGGCGGCGCCGATTTCGCCGCGCTGGCGAAGAAGGACTCCGAAGACGAGGCGACCGCGAAGAACGGCGGCGACCTCGATTACTTCGGCAAGGGCCGCATGGTGCCGGAATTCGACGAGGCGGTCTTCTCGATGAAGCCGGGAGAGATTCGCCTGGTGAAGACGCAGTATGGCTACCACATCGTGAAGCTCGTGGACAGGAAGCCCGCGGTCACGAAGACGCTCGCCGAGGTGCGTCCGCAGATCGTCGAGCAGCTCGCGTTCGAGCGCGCGCAGGCGCAGGCGGCGGATCTGGCCCAGTCGCTCGAGAAGGACATCAGCACGCCGGCCGATCTCGACAGCGTCGCGAAGAAGCAGGGGCTCACGGTGCAGGAGTCCGGTTTCTTCGCCCGGGACGAGCCGATCCTCGGCCTCGGCCCGTCGCCCGAAGCCTCGGCGCGCGCCTTCGACATGAAGCAGGGCGAGGTCTCGGGCGCCATCCGGACCTCCCGCGGCTTCGCCTTCGAGACCGTCGTCGCGCGGCAGGATCCCTACATCCCGAAGCTCGACGAGGTGAAGGAGCGCGTGCGCGAGGCGGTCGTCAAGGAGAAGACGCGCGAGCTGAGTCGTCAGAAGGCGGCCGAAGTCGCGGCGATGCTGAAGTCGGCGCCCGACTTCGAGAAGGCCGCGAAGGCGGCCGGCGTCGAAGCGAAGACGACCGAGCTCATCACGCGCGACACGCCGATTCCCGATCTGGGCGTCGCGCCGGCCGTCGAGGAGACCGCCTTTTCGCTCCCCGAGGGCGCCGTCAGCGATCCGATCGCGACCGATACCGGCACGGCCGTGATCAAGGTGCTCCAGAAGAAGGAAGTGACGCCCGCCGAATGGCAGGCGGCCAAAGAGAAGTTCCGCGACGACATGCTCGCCGACCGCCGCAACCGGTTCTTCACCGCCTACATGGTGAAGGCGAAACAGCGGATGAAGATCGAGGTCAACCGCGAAGCGCTCCAGCGCGTCACGAGCTAGGATCCCCGCGGGCAGAATCCTTGGAGGGGACGGTCTCGAGACCGTCCCCTGACCGAGCCCCGGGCCCCGTCAGCGCAGGTACGAGAAAGGCATCAGCGCGAGCGGCTCGCCGGGGTGGAACATGGTCAGCGGGCTCCGGAGCGCGCGCAGCGCCTGGCGCTCCGGCGCCGTCAGGTTGACCGACAGCCACGCATCGACCGCCGACCCGTTGTCCCCGCCGCTCAACTCGCTGGTCAGCAGCTCGTAGAAGCTCCGCCGCGGCGGGTACACGACGATGCTGACGCCGCTGTCGGCCGGAATCTTCGCCCGCTCTTTCGCGGCAGCGATCGCCGCGTCGAGTCCGCCCAGTTCGTCGACGAGCCCGTTGTCCTTCGCCTGGCGTCCGGTCCACACGCGCCCCTGCGCCAGCTGATCGATCTTCTCCGGCGTGCTGTGGCGGGAGTTGGCGACCTTCTCGACGAACTGGTCGTAGAAGGACTGGAGCTGCTCCTGCAGCTTCTGCAGCTCCTCGGGCGTGTACGGCCGGACGGGCGAGTCGATCTCGGCATGCCGTCCGACGCTCGTGGACTGCACGTTCGCGCCGAGCTTCTGGTACGTGCCGCCGGTGACGACCTTCCCGCCGAAGATGCCGATGGATCCGGTCAGCGTCGACGGCTGCGCGACGATGAACTCCGCGGGCAGCGCGATGTAGTAGCCGCCCGACGCCGCGAGGTCGGACATCGACGCGACGATCGGACGATTCTTCCGCTCGTCGCGGGCGATCATCAGCTCGCGCCAGATCGCGTCGGAGGCGGTCGCCGATCCGCCGGGGCTGTCGATGCGCACCACGATGGCGCGAACCGAGCTGTCGCGGCGCGCCTGGCGGATGTAGTCGATGAGCGTGTCGGAGCCCACGATCGGCCCGTTGACGGGATCGTAGCCGCTGCGGCCGCTGTTGATCGTGCCGGCCGCGTAGATCACCGCGATGCGCGGGCCGCCGTCGAGGCCGACCGACGACAGGCTCACCTGCGTGTAGTCGTCGCCGCTCACGCGCGACCGCGACAGATCGGGCCGCGCGGCGCGCAGCCGATCCTCCACCTGGTCCTCGTACGCGACGTCGTCGACGAGTCCCGCCCGCAACGCATCCTCCGGCAGGAACGGTCCCTGATCGATCAGCTCGCGGATCGCCGACTCGGGCTTGCGCCGGCCGTCGGCGATGCCGCGCACCAGCTGGTCGTACAGATCGCGGTTGAGCGACTCGTCCATCTCCTTCTGCGCCGGCGTGTAGCCCTTCTCGGTGAACGTGTTGATCGCGGTCTTGTAGTCGCCGATGTGGTGGAGATCGGGGTACGCGCCGATCTTGTCGAGCGTGCCGCGCAGGAACAGCTCGTACGTCGCGACGCCGTCGAGATCGAGCGACGTCGACGGCATCAGGAAGACTTTGTCGGCCGCCGTCGCCAGATAGTACGACTTGTCGTCGCCGTACTCGAGGTAGGCGTACACCGGCTTGCCGGACTTCCGGAACGCGAGCACCGCCTCGCGGATCTCCTGCACCTTGCCCCAGAACGGCGTGTCGAAGCCCGTCGGCTCGAGCAGCACCGCCTGGATCCGGGGATCGACGGCGGCCTTGCGCAGGTCGTCGACGATGGCGCGGACGGTCGGCGTGCGCACGCCGCGCACGTAGGTGACGACGTCGGTCGGCGCGACCTCGGAGAGGCTGCCGCCGACGCGCAACTGCAGCATCGCCCGACGGGGAACGGACGGCTCGCGCCCGACCAGGATGTACAGCAGGGCGAAGCCGGCGACGGAGATGACGAGGGCAATGCTCAGGATGGTGACCACGACGAGCAGACCGCGGCGGGCCATACGTTGTTCCTCGCGAAGCGCCATGAAACCGGCGCGCCTGTGAGTATAGCCAATCGGGTGCCGGTGCCCGGTGCCGGGGGGAGCGCGGCGGACCGATGGGTGTAGAATGGCTACACCATGGTGCTGAAGCGCGCGCGCTACCGCAACCGCATCGAGCTGCTCCAGGGGACGCTGGACCTGCTCATCCTCCAGACGCTGCAATGGGGGCCGCAGCACGGGTACGGGATCAGCCAGGCCATGCGCGCCGGATCCGGCGAGGTCCTGCAGGTGGACACCGGCTCGCTCTATCCGGCGCTGCACCGGCTCGAGCGCCGCGGCTGGATTGCGGCCGAGTGGAAGCTGTCGGAGAAGAAGCAGCGGACGCGCGTCTACCGGTTGACCGCCGCGGGCCGGAAGCAGCTCGCCGCCGAGCGATCGCGCTGGACGCGGCTGTCGGAAGCGATCGGCGCCATCCTGAACGCCCGCCGGGAGGGCGAAGCGTGAGGCTCCGATGCGCATAGCGGGCATCGTCGAACGACTCCGGCGGCTGTCGACGCGCGACGCCGATCTGGACGAGGAAATCCAATTCCATCTGCGCGCGTCGGCCGACGATCGCATGGCGAGAGGCGAGTCGGCCGACGAAGCCGCGGTCCGCGCGCACCGCGAGTTCGGCAACGTCACGCTGGTCAAGGAAGTGACGCGCGGGATGTGGGGCTGGACCTGGCTCGATCGGCTGCTCCAGGACGTCGGCTACGCGCTGCGCCTGCTGCGGCGCAGCCCCGGGTTCGCCGCGGCGGCGCTCGTCACGCTCGCCCTCGGCATCGGCGCGACCACCGCGGTGTTCTCGGTGGTGTACGACGTCCTCCTCAAGCCGCTGCCCTATCCGAATGCCGGCAGGCTGGTGCGGGTCTGGGAAGAGCATCCGCCGGGGCGCGCGGTCGCCGGCAACCGATGGCTGAGCAACCGCACGTACTTCGCGTGGATCGAGCACGCGCGGACCCTGGACGCGCTCGGGGCATTCGGCCTCTACGAATACGCGTTCGCGTCGGGTGACGACGTCTCGCGCGTCTTCGGCAGCGAGGTGTCTCCGTCCATGCCGTCGGTCCTCGGCGCGCGGCCGGTGCTCGGGCGTCTGCTCACCGACGCCGATGCCGCGGAGAACGCGCCGAAGGTCATCGTGCTCGGCGAGTCGATGTGGCGACGGCAGTTCGGCGGGGACGCCGGCGTGATCGGGCGCTCCGTCACGGTCGACGGCGAGCCGCGCCGGATTGTCGGCGTCGTCGCGGCGGGCTTCGTGTTCCCCGATCGGCGCGCGCGCTTCTGGCTCCCGGACCGGATCAGGCCCGTCCCGACGGACCCGAAGAGCCAGGGCACGTCGGTGTTCAGCGCGATCGGCCGCCTGGCGCCGGGCATCACGCTGGCGCAGGCGGAGGCAGAAGGCACGGCGGCGGCGCTCAGCGCGCCGGTGACGCTGGCCACGCGGATGCTGTTCGGGAGCGGCAGCGCGCCGGTCGTCCACGTCCGGCCGTTGGTGGACGACATGAGCGCGCAGGTGCGGCCGGCGCTGCTGGTGCTGGCCGGCGCCGTCGCGCTCGTGCTGCTGATCACCTGCGCCAACGTCGCCAGCCTCCTGATGTCGCGCGGCATCGCGCGCCAGCGGGAGCTCGCGATCCGCGCGGCGATCGGCGCCGGCCGCGGCCGCCTGGCGCGGCAGCTCATGACCGAAAGCTTCGTGCTGGCGGCGCTGGGGGGCGCACTCGGCCTGGCGCTCGCGGCCGCGCTCGTCAGCCTGCTGCCGGCGCTCGCGCCGCCGCAGTTCCCGCGGCTCGACGACGCCCGGATCGACTGGCGCGTCCTGGCGATTGCCGCCGCCGCGTCGATCGTCGCCGCCGTCGCGTCCGGGCTCGCCCCCGCGGTCCGCGCCGGCGCCGCGGCGGCCGCCGAGGCGCTTCGCGGCGCGCCCGCGGGCCAGGGCCGCGTCACGCGCACGCTGCGGAACACGCTGGTCGTCGCCGAGACCGCGTTCGCCGTGCCCCTGCTCGTCGGGGCGATCCTCCTCGCGCAGAGCTTCGTGCGCCTCGCGCACGTGGACGCCGGCTACGACGCGCAGCACGTGCTCGCCGCGCGCGTCGAAGTCCTCGGCGAGCAGGTGCCCGGCCGCAGCGCGCGGCTCCTCGACACGCTGCTGCCGGCGCTGCGCGGACGCCCGGACGTCGCCGCGGCCGGCGCGGGCAGCATGATGCCGCTCAGCGCGCGCACGGCGATCACGAGCTTCAGGCTGCCGCCGCCCGACGGAGGCCCGCCGGTCGAGACCCACGCCCTCACCTACCGGGTGACGCCCGGCTATGCGGAAGCGCTGGGCCTGCGCCTGCGCGCGGGGCGCTTCTTCACCGACGCCGACGCGAACGCCGGCGTCCGGCGGATGCTCGTCAACGAGGCGTTCGCGCGCCAGTACCTCGCAGGCGGACCCGTGGTCGGCCGCCGGTTCGGTGATCTGTACAACGACGAGCACGGCACCACGACCGAGATCGTCGGCGTCGTGGGCAACGTGCTGAAGGACGGCAACGATCAGAAGCCCGAGCCGGAGGTGTATTTCGCCGACGGAGCCAGCCTGGGGGGATCGAGCCGCCGGATCCAGGGTTACATCAACGTCGTCGTCCGCAGCACCGGGAACCCGGCCGTCCTCGCGGCCGACGTGCGATCCCTCATCCGCGGGATCGACAGGACGGCGAGCATCGACGCCATCGAGCCGCTCGCGGCCGCGGTCGACCGATCGATGGACGAGCCGCGATTCGCCACGACGGTGCTGATGACGTTCGGGCTGCTGGCCCTGACGCTCGCGGCCGTCGGGCTGTACGGCGTGCTGGCGTTTGGCGTGGCGCAGCGGCGACGGGAGCTCGGCGTGCGCGCGGCGCTCGGTGCGGGCCGCGGGCGACTGGTCGGCATGGTGCTGCGGGAGGGGCTCGGGTTGACGCTCGGCGGCCTCGCGCTCGGCCTGCTCGCAGCAGCCGCAGTCACGCGCCTGCTCGAGTCGCTGCTGTTCGGCGTCACGCCGCTCGATCCGCTGGCGTTCCTCGCCGCGCCGCTGGCGCTGGTGCTGGTTGCGGTCGTCGCGTGCGCGCTGCCGGCGCGCCGTGCCGCGACGGTGGATCCGGCCGAAGCGCTGCGATGCGACTGACACGGACGGCCTGAAGGCCGTCCGCTACCGGAGCCGACTGACATGGACGGCCTGAAGGCCGTCCGCTACCGGAGCCGACTGACACGGACGGCCTTCAGGCCGTCCCTCCTCCAAACTCGCGCCGGTACAGCTCCAGCGCCTCCCGCAGCACACGCAGCGCCTCGGCGGGCCCGAGCGGCTCGTCCACGACGACCGTCTTGCCTTCGAGCACCTTGTAGTCCTGGAAGAACCGGACCATCTCGCGGACGACGTGCTTCGGCAGCTCGCGGAAATCCTGATAGTCGCTGAACGCCGGGTCGCCGATCGCCACGGCGAGCAGCTTGTCGTCCTCGCCCTTGTCGTCGCACATCTTCATCACGCCGATCGGACGGACCTCGACGACCGTCAGCGGCGCCACGGGCTCCTGGCCGAACACGAGCACGTCGAGCGGATCGCCGTCCTCGCAGAAGGTGCGCGGCACGAAGCCGTAGTTTGCCGGGTAGTAGACCGCGCTGTGCAGCACACGATCGAGCCGCAGGAGGCCGGTGGCCTTGTCGAGCTCGTACTTGTTCTTGCTGCCCATCGGCACCTCGATGATCGCCGGCAGGCGGTCGGCGAGGCGCGTCTCGTCTATCGGGTAGTCGTGCCACGGATGCATGTCTCATCGTAACCGTCTTGCGAGCGGACCCTTCAGGATCGCACTGCGCTTTGCGGCATCGCATTCGGCAGAGCTGGACCTGGGGCCGCGAAATCTGCACACTAGGCGGGACTCCCTTCTTTTTCCTGCGCGAGGAGGAGCGTTGCGAGGACGTGCGAGCCTGTTCGCGGTCTGCGCGCTGCTGGCAGCAGCGGCGGGCGCGGCCGCGCAGGCCCCCAATCCGCCCCCGGCCTGGGACATCCACTTCGGTGCGTCGTTCGTCGGCACGAGCGGCAACTCGCATACGTCGACGGTCGGCGGAGACTTCGCCTATCGCTACCGCGGCGCCGCGTGGCAGCTCGACTCGATGGCGACGGCCGTGCGCACGAGCGACACGGGCGCGCTCGAAGCCGAACAGTACGTTGCCGGTTTCCGCAGCCGGCGGAAGCTGAAGGACGGCATCGGGTTCTCGAGCGGTCTCCGCGCCGAGCGGGATCGCCTCTCGGGCATCGCCCTCCGCACGATTCTCGACGGCGGCCTCAGCTACGCGTTCGTCGAGACCGACGACTGGAGCGTCGACGCGCTGACGAGCCTGGCGTGGAATCGTGAACAGCGGCTCGTCGGTCCGAACCGCAGCGACCCGGTCGGCACGCTGCAGGTCCTGAGCAGGGTGTCGCTCGGCAGCAGCGGCACGACGACCGAGCGCGTGACGCTCTATCCGGATCTGCAGGAGGCGTCGGCCTACCGCGGCGAAGCCGAGATGACCGCTGAGGCGGCGATGAACAGCTGGCTCGCGCTCAAGATCGGGTACCTGCTCCGCTACTCGAACTCGCCGGTCCCGGGATTCCGGAGAACGGACAACACGACCACCGCGTCGGTCCTGCTGCACTGGCGGGCGCCTGGCGGCAGCCGCCAGCCCTGAGGCGCGCGGCCGGCAGCGATGCTATGATGGCCGCCACATCAGGAGGGCCCATGCTCGTCCGCCACTACCGCGACGTCGAACCGGCGGTCTACGACGGCGGCCGCGCCGGCGTCGCGATGCGCGAGATGATCACGGCGCGCGAGGGCGCGCCGACCTTCGCGATGCGCATCTTCGACATCGAGGCAGGCGCGAGCACGCCGTACCACCAGCACGCCTGGGAGCACGAAGTGTTCATCGTCAGCGGCCGCGGACACGTCGGTTCGGAGCAGGGAGACCGGCCGTTCGCCGCGGGCGACACGGTCTTCATTCCGGGCCACGAGCTGCACTGTTTCGTCGCCGAGACGACCGTCCAGTTCGTGTGCGTCATTCCGACGCCGAACGTCTGCCAGGCGGGATAGCGCGCGGATGAGGCGGGCGGAATTCTCGGCCTGCGCTGTCCGCGGCGTGTGACCGCGCCGACGCCGCGGGCGTCCCGGGCCGCGTGATGCCGCACGATCAGCTGGACAGCGCGTACGCGACCCTCGGGCTGAGGCGAGGCACGCCGCTGAGCGCGGTCAGGCGCAGGTACCGGGCGCTGGTCAGGAAATGGCACCCCGACCGTTTCGCGGCCGACCCGCAGGGCGTCGCCGAGGCCACGCTCATGCTGAAGGCGGTGAACCACGCGTACGGCGCGGTTCTCGGCGCTCACCGCGCGGTTTCCGCACAGGGCTCGGCGATTGTTTCGGCGGCTGAACCTCGGGCTGTTCCCGCCCGCGTCGAGACGGGCGATTTTGTCGCAGGGAGTCTGACGCCGGCGCAGAAGGACGAAACGGTCGCGGCCATTCTTCATTCGCAATCGCTCCTCGCGATCGCGTTCGACGATGACGTGGCCGGCTGGCGTTCACGCGCCGCGTCGTCTGCGGTGGCACTGTTGTACGTCGCCGCGGCGTGGAGGACCGGCGGATCGGTTCGCGTCGTGTCGTTCTGCGTCCTGCCGCTGCTGTGCATCTGGTTCCCGGACGTCCTCGGCGAACACGTCGGTTTCCGTATCACGAAGCCGTCACCGCCGGCATTCGTGTGGTTTTTCGGGTGGGTACTCCTGCTGGTTCCGCTGATTGCTCTCGGAATCGTCTGGTTGCGCGCGCGATAGTCGTCTTCCTCGCCGTCACCGGGACGCCTCGGCGTCTGTTGTCGCGGCCGGCGGATTTCCGTATACTCGAAAGGTTGTCACCCCTCGCGGGGAACCCACTTGCGGAAGTGGCGGAACGGCAGACGCGCTAGCCTCAGGAGCTAGTCCGGGCAACCGGGTGGAGGTTCAAATCCTCTCTTCCGCACCAACCATCAGCTCAACGCCGTCCGGGCACCGCTTCGCGGCCTCGTCGTGCCGCGCGATCACCGCGCGTCGGCGGGACCGATCGACCAGAACTGCGCCTGGTAGCTCCAGACGGTGAATGCGATCCGGCCGCCGTCCGGCGACCACGCCGGCTGCGTCTTGTTCGTCGGATCCGTGGTGACCTGCGACGGCGCGCCGCCCGCCAGCGTCATCCGGAACACCTGGAAGAAGCCGTCGGGGGCCGGCGCGACGAACGCCACGTCGGTCCCGCCCGGCGACACGGCGAGCCCGCCGAAATCGTGCTCCGACTCGAACCGGTGGACGATGCGCGCGTCGCCGCCGTCGCGCGGCGCCGTCACGATCGCGTAGCGCCCCGGCCCTTCCTTCACGAGCGCCGCCACGTGCGCGCCGTCCGCCAGCCACTCCGAGTGGCTGATCTCGCCCTCGATGCCCCCGAGCGCTACCTCGCGCGGCCGGCCGGCCACCGCCCCGCTCTCCTGATCGACGCCGACGACGAACATCGTCGCAACGTGCGTGCGGGGGCTCGCGCCGTCGAAGAGCAGCCACTTCCCGTCGGGCGACCAGCGCGGCCATCCCACCTCCGCGCCGCGGCCGAGAAAGCTCACCCGCGTGGCCGGCGCGTCGGCGGCCCCGTCCGCCCGCCGCAGCCATACGTCATCGGACTGATTCTGGTGGGAGTGGAAGGCAATCCAGCGGCCGTTGGGCGACCAGCAGAGCGACTGGTCCTCCGAGACCGACGCATGCACGACACTCGAGGTCGTCGCGGCCGGGTGATCCGGATCGACCGCGATGATGCCGGCGTCCTGCGAGATGTCGGGATACCGCGCGTCGTCCATGAGGCGCCGCCACGTGCCGAAGGTGAGGCCGAGGTGTCGTCCGGTCGGATCCCAGGAGGGCGTCTCGCTCTGAAAGAGCGCCAGGGCGCGGCTCGGGCCGCCGTCGGCCGGAGCCACGGCGACGTGCGTCTCGTAGCGCTGCGCCTTGAAGACGACCGTTCCGTCGGCGGCGATCGTCGGGCCGTACGCGTCGCGCGCGAACGAGGTCAGGCGCCGCGCCGGCCCGCCGGCGATCGGCGCGGCCCACAGATCGACGACGTCGGACGCGTTCGGCAGCGCCACGTAGACGATTGCGCCGTCGGGCGAGAAGGCGATCGGCCCGTAGACGTCGAGGTCCGGCTTGGTGGCGAGCGGCGTGCCGCCGCACGGAATCGTCACCCGCGACCGGCCATGGGTGGTGACGACGCAGGCGATCTCGCCGCCGGGCGTCCACGCGGGAAAGGCCACGCGCCCGTCTATCGCCTGCGCGCGGGCCGAGCGTCCGTCCGCCGACACGACCCAGAGCTGCTGCCCCTCGCGCGCGTTGACGACCGCCGCGATCGACGCGCCGTCCGGCGACCACGCCGGCTGCCGCAGATTGGCGGCGTGGATCGTGCTCGCCCGGCCGCTTACCGTAGCGGTGATCGCGGGACGGTCGAGCCAGAGGCCGCGCCGCGTGCCGGCCGCACGGTCGTAGAGCGCCCAGCCTTCGCGCGTGCCGAACCCGTCGGCGAGAATCGTGCGGCTGTCGGGGCTCCAGGCGAGGTCGCGCACTTGCCCCTCGGCCGGCGGAAACGAGACGACCGGGCCGCCGCCGACGGGGACGACGCGAAGGAAGCGGCCTTCCGCGTACGCGAGCCAGCGGCCATCCGGCGATACCGCGCCCGCCGGGTCGCGGTAGCCGACCGGGCCGAACTGACCGGCGGTCGCGATCCACGTGAGCCGCGGCAATGGCGGCCCGGCCCGGCGGAACTGCAGGGCGACGGCAACGGCGGCCAGAGCGACGAGTGCCGCGAGGATCCCGGCGCGCGTCATGTTCTTCACGACATCATCCTGAAGCAGAGCGCCCCATCGCTCTGCTGGTGGGCGCGAATGCGGAAGGCTACTTATACACCTGATCGGTCCGACGATCGGCGAGGACAGTGCGTCGCGACCTGTCAGCAGCTGGTGGTCTTCACCCCGGGTCGGAATGAGCGGAGGCTGGGCACGGTTCGCGCCTTTTGCGCACAGAGGAAATCGATCGTCGTCCGCGCGGAATCGGTGAACAGCACCTTCGCCTGAAAGTCCGGCTTCTTCCCGAGCAGCGCCTCGATGAGGGGCCGTACGGGGAGCGTGCTCTCCCAGTAGCGCCTGCCGGGGGCGTCCGGCGAGCTCAGGAACACCATCGGGCTGAAAGCGTCGTAGAAATTCTGGGCGGCATCCTGAAAGATCTCCTGGACCGTCCCGGCGCCTCCCTCCGCATAGATGATTCCCTGAACGCCCATGGTGACGAGTCCGTCCTCACGAAGGCTGTTCTGGAAGTACTTCGCCGTGTGCGTGGCGAATGGCGTGGTCGGCTCGAAGCCGTAGAGCCACGTTGGCACGCCGAGGCTCTCGCCGATGCGGTCGCCGAGTTCGTGCACGATGGCCATGGCGGGCGTAAACCACTTGTGCAGATCCCGGGCGATCCGGGCGTCAACGTGGCCGTTTGCGTCGACGAGGCTGGCGGCGTTCCCGGGCAGGGCGACTTCTCCGGCGAGGCGGTCGATGGCCGCGTCGAGTTCCGCGATCGCGAGCGCCGAATACGCCGCTCCCAGATGCGACGCCTCCATTGCTCCGGGCCCCCCGCCGCTCACGACCAGGAAGCCTGCGGCAGAGAGTGCGTGGGCAATGTGGGCGATGTCGGCGTAAGGCCGGGTTCCTCGGTTCATGTCATGGCCACCCATGATGGCAACGACCTTGGTCTTTTCATGAAGGAGGTCCTCGAGCGCCTCGGATATGGAATTGTCGTGCAGGGCTTCGAGCGTACTCACCCGATGGTCGGCTGTGGGATTCTTTCCGTGGCGGACGAAATAACTGAGGACTGCGATGTCGGGAGAACGCGCGTACGAGTCCGGATCGCCTGCCGAAAAGCCATCGAACAGTTCGCGGCTCGTGTACAGGTGGTCTCGAAGCGGGTCGAAAGGAAGCGAGATCTCCGACATATGGCCTCCCGTGCGGGTCGAATCAATCGCGGCTTCGGCCGGCTGCGAACTGCGCCTCGGAGCGCCCGAAGAACCGCGTGTAGAGATACAGGTTCGCGCCCATGATCGCCGCGTACAGCAGGAACGGCGCGACGAAATCGCCCTCGGAGAACAGCAGACCGGTGAGGCTCACCGCGCCGGAGGAAGCGGCGAGGCGCGTCACCTGGTTCACGCCCAGGGCGCGGCCGGTTTCGTCGGCGCCGATCATGTCGGTCAGCGCGCGCTGCTGGCCGGGAAGGGCCACCACACGCAGCGCGGGAATCACGAGATAGATGCCGAGCGCCAGCTTCAATCCGCGGACGATCGGCAGCGCCGCCACCAGCACGGCGCCGGCGCCGCGCGTGAAAACGATGGCCCGGACGAAGCCCAGTTTCCGGTCGAGCAGCGGCGCGGCGAGCAGCGCGAACGACGCAATCGCGCCCGCGAGGAAGCCGTAGGTCGCCATCCGATCCTTCGACACCCCGTACACGAGCAGGAAGAACGGGATCAGGAACGGCGTGATCAGGCCCTGCGTGAACCCGTTGAGGAGTCCGGTGAGCGAGAACTGGCCGATGACGCGCAGGCTGTCGAGCCGTCGGATGTCCCCCTTCACCTCCGGCACTCGAAACGGTGCGACGAAGAGCACGCTGATCCCGGAGATCGCCGCCGCGAGGAGAAATGCGTCGCGCGTGGAGACGAGCCTCGCCGCCAGCGCGCCGAGCGCCGCCGCCAGGCCGCTCACGAACGTGAAGACCGCGAAGTAGCGCGTGCGCCGGGAGGACGGCACCAGGCTGGCGATGATCGCCGTCTGGATCGGCTGCGCGGCGCCGCCGACTCCGCCGCCCATCAGCGATCCGGTCGCCGAGTAGCCGCCGACGGCGGCGGCCGCGAACAACAACGTCGTGCCGCGCCCGGCGTACACGAGCGCCGCGCTGAGCGGCAGCGTCAGGCCGACGAGCAGCAGCGTGCTGCGCCGGCCCCAGACGTCCGCGAGGATGCCGGTGAGCAGCCCGAGCACTGCCGTCGCAATCGCCGCAATGGTGTACAGGAATCCCAGCGTCAGCGTGCTCAGGCCGGCATCACGCAGCACGAGGTACGGGAAGGCGATCGTGATCAGGCCGGCCGCGATGCTGCGCAGCACCCGAAACGCCAGCAGCGCCCACAGGGCACGATCGAG